>NZ_BPFD01000004.1 GCF_019655335.1 Shewanella hafniensis | reverse complement strand
TTTAATTCCTCTAAAGAGCCGTTCGAGACTAGGACGTTGATAGGCATGGTGTGTAAGCGTTGTGAGGCGTTGAGCTAACATGTACTAATGACTCGAGAGGCTTAACCATACAACCCAGATGGGTTTTACAAAGCAGCCTTAGACAGAATATCGACACTTGATAAAGTTAAAGACTCAACAGAAAATCAGCTTTCCGAATTATTATTAACGTGAGCCAGAAATGGACACGGTAATAAACAGAATTTGCTTGGTGACAATAGCCTTGTGGAACCACCTGATCCCATCCCGAACTCAGAAGTGAAACGCAAACGCGCCGATGGTAGTGTGGGGTCTCCCCATGTGAGAGTAGGTCATCGCCAAGCGCCTAATTTAGCTTAATGTGCAAACGTTAAGTTAAAGGAGCGGTAGTTCAGTTGGTTAGAATACCGGCCTGTCACGCCGGGGGTCGCGGGTTCGAGTCCCGTCCGCTCCGCCAACATAAAGACGAAAGCCTCTACAGCAATGTAGAGGCTTTTTTCGTATTGGCATGTTAGAAAATATTACTTTTGCCAAAATAATTACGGGTCTGCTTTATCTTTATAGACAGATAAGTCGTCGATATCATTACCAATTAATCGTGGCCTGTTAGGCTCGCTAAATCTGAAAGCTCTAATCTGAGTATCAGAAATAAGTGATACTTTGCCTCAATCATTATTTACTTCAATGTTAGCCATCCTCACTCAAGAGGCTTTTATACCAGTCTACACATCCATTATTGTGTCGCGTAGGCACATATTCTGGCGTTTTGAGCCGACTATAGATAAGTAACTGCTTCGCACTCATCGTGATGGGAATTGGTATTATGCGGTTTTCACGTATACACTTTTTTACATTCCCCATCGAGCATCTGCTTTTAGGTTGAAATTATCAATGGAATTGCGTGGCTTATTGAGGTTATTGCCGCTATTGATGTGTATGCCATTACTGGCTTATGCCGGCCGTTTAGCTATGGCGAATGTTAAGCCTGCTGGCCAAGACGTTAGTGTTACTCAGACAGTAAGATGTTGCGTCGACCCTGACTGGTTGCCTTATGAAGGAATCCGAGAGGGTAAGCATCTGGGTATTTCGTCAGACTATATTGATTATATTGAATCGCATTCCTCGCTCAAGTTTCAGCTGGTGCCGACTTCCTCTTGGACCGAGACCTTATCTTTTTTGCAAAGCGGACAGTGTGATTTAACTCCTATGCTGAATAAAACCCTGATACGAGAGACGTATCTGCACTTTAGTGATGTCTATTTCCGCTCTCCTAATGTATTGGTGTCACTTAAAGATCAGCCTTTCTTGCAAGGATTTGAGAATATTGGTGCACGTACTTTGGCCGTACCTAAAGGCTATCGTTTGGCCGAATATATTCAGCATTATTATCCTCAGATAGAGACGCTTACCGTTGCCAGTGAACCCGCAGGATTGCAATCTGTGCTAGATAAACGTGCCGATCTGTTTGTGGGATCGATGTTTTCGGTTAACTCTTATATCCAACAAACGGGATTTAATCATTTGAAAATAGCCGGTTGGGGTGGTCCAGAAGATGAGCTGCGGATGGGCGTCGCTTATGGTCAAGAGTCCTTGTTACCTATGGTAAATAAGGCCTTAAATGCTGTGAGTGAGCAAGAGCGGATCACGATTTACCAGAAGTGGAATAATGTGACTGTGATAGATGAGACTAATTATTCACTTGTTTACCAAGTGATCTGCGCGACATTTTTGTTACTGCTCATATTAGGGGCCAGAACTTACTTTATTAGTCAATATAACCGTAGACTCACCGATAAAAATCAGCAGCTCGAAACCTTGCGGCAGCAGCTTGAGACTTCTAATGCGGAACTTGAATTTTTATCTACCCACGATCCCCTGACCAAGTTGTATAACCGACATTACTTTAATCGCCTTTTTATTAATAATGAGCAACATGATAAATCTGCTAAGGCAGGCATGTGCCTGGTGATGATTGATATCGATTACTTTAAAGAGATTAACGACACGCTGGGGCATAACGTCGGCGATCGGATCCTTGAACAAGTGTCACAGGTGCTACAGCATTGTGTGCGTGAATCTGATGTGGTTGCCCGTTGGGGGGGCGAAGAGTTTGTGATCCTCTGTCAGCAGTCATCTTTACCCTTAGTTGAAAGCTTGTGTGTGCGGATAGCTGAGAGGATCAAACATTATCAATTTACTGACAATGTGCAGTTAACTTGCAGTTTTGGCGTCGCTAAGCTTGCCGATAACGAACCTATGATGTTGTGCTTTGAACGTGCCGACCGCGCGCTTTATCGTGCTAAAGCGCAAGGGCGTAATCAAATGTGCACCGACAGGTAAGCATTAGCGCAAGTATGATTTACTGTTATTTAAGTAAATGGTTGCTACTGAGATGAGTTTACTAAGCCATCTTTATTTTTGAGGAAGGATTAGCATTATTGCACCAGCCGTAATGCTCATGGGTTAATGTTAGTGGTTTGTACCTAACAATATGATAGAAATTCATTAGAA
The DNA here is from genome assembly GCF_019655335.1 of Shewanella hafniensis. Classification (GTDB taxonomy): domain Bacteria; phylum Pseudomonadota; class Gammaproteobacteria; order Enterobacterales; family Shewanellaceae; genus Shewanella; species Shewanella hafniensis. Next base: position 123,759 of record NZ_BPFD01000004.1, on the reverse strand, counting down.
ATGACCTTATCCCATTAGAATGTAGTTTTTTTAACGTTTTTTATTGATTGAGTGAAAGATAAGCTAAAGAGTTTTACTCAGTTGTTTTAGTTCGTGTTTATGGCCATTTTATTAAATTATTACGCGACTTTATCGTGAAAAAGTAGTCTAGCCATTTGCGCCGAGAAGGGTTCCAATTTACAATATGCGCCTAAAATAATCTGATGTGCGGTGTGTCGGTATTTGTCGCATACTCCGTCTACTTCTTAAACTACTCATTAAAGTTGAATCATGGCCGAATTATCCAAATACAGAAACATTGGTATCTTCGCTCACGTTGACGCGGGTAAAACCACGACCACCGAGCGTATCCTTAAGTTAACAGGAAGAATCCATAAAGCGGGTGAGACTCACGATGGTGAATCTACCACTGACTTCATGGTACAGGAAGCTGAGCGCGGTATTACTATTCAGTCTGCTGCTGTAAGTTGCTTCTGGAAAGATCACCGTTTCAACGTTATCGACACCCCAGGGCACGTTGACTTCACCGTTGAAGTTTATCGTTCTCTGAAAGTGCTTGATGGCGGTATCGGTGTATTCTGTGGTTCAGGCGGTGTTGAGCCTCAATCAGAAACTAACTGGCGCTATGCGAACGAATCTGAAGTTGCGCGTATCATCTTCGTAAACAAGTTAGACCGTATGGGTGCTGACTTCTTACGTGTTGTTAAGCAAACTAAAGATGTATTAGCTGCAACTCCACTGGTTATGGTTCTGCCAATCGGTGTTGAAGATGAATTCACGGGCGTTGTTGACCTGTTAACTCGTAAAGCATACGTGTGGGATGAGACTGGTTTACCAGAAAACTTCAATATCCAAGATGTACCAGCTGATATGGTCGACTTAGTTGAAGAATACCGTGAAATGCTGATCGAAACTGCCGTTGAGCAAGACGATGCAGTGATGGAAGCGTACATGGAAGGCGAAGAGCCATCTATGGAAGACATCAAGCGTTGTATCCGCAAAGGTACTCGTACTATGGCTTTCTTCCCAACATACTGCGGTTCTGCGTTCAAGAACAAAGGTATGCAACTGGTTCTTGATGCTGTTGTTGATTATTTACCAGCACCAGACGAAGTTGATCCACAGCCACTGACAGACGAAGAAGGCAACGAAACTGGCGAATTCGCTATCGTTTCAGCTGATGAGCCATTAAAAGCCTTAGCGTTCAAAATCATGGATGACCGTTTCGGTGCCCTGACTTTCGTACGTATCTACTCTGGCCGTCTGAAGAAGGGTGATACCATCCTGAACAGCGCGACTGGCAAAACTGAACGTATCGGCCGTATGTGTGAAATGCTAGCAGATGACCGTATCGAAATTGAATCAGCTCAAGCTGGCGACATTATCGCTATCGTGGGTATGAAGAACGTTCAAACGGGTCACACTCTGTGTGATGTTAAGCACCCAGTGACCTTAGAAGCTATGGTGTTCCCAGAGCCAGTTATCTCTATCGCAGTAGCGCCAAAAGATAAAGGCGGCAGCGAGAAAATGGGTATCGCTATCGGTAAGATGATCGCTGAAGATCCATCATTCCGCGTAGAAACTGACGAAGATTCAGGTGAAACCATCCTTAAAGGTATGGGCGAACTTCACTTAGATATCAAAGTAGACATTCTGAAGCGTACTTATGGCGTTGAATTGATCGTAGGTGAGCCACAAGTTGCTTACCGTGAAACCATTACTCAAATGGTTGAAGATCAATACACTCACAAGAAACAATCTGGTGGTTCTGGTCAATTCGGTAAGATCGAATATATCATCCGCCCAGGTGAGCCAAACACTGGTTTCGTATTTAAATCTTCAGTTGTTGGTGGTAGCGTTCCGAAGGAATTCTGGCCAGCAGTTGAGAAAGGTTTCGCGAGCATGATGAACACAGGTACTATCGCTGGCTTCCCAGTGTTAGACGTTGAGTTCGAATTAACTGACGGTGCATTCCACGCAGTTGACTCATCAGCAATCGCGTTCGAAATCGCTGCTAAAGGCGCTTTCCGTCAATCTATCGCTAAAGCTAAACCACAACTTCTTGAGCCAATCATGAAAGTTGACGTGTTCAGCCCAGATGACAACGTGGGTGACGTGATCGGTGACTTAAACCGTCGTCGCGGCATGATCAAAGACCAAGTTGCTGGTGTAACAGGTGTTCGCGTTAAAGCTGACGTACCGTTATCAGAAATGTTTGGCTATATCGGTACTTTACGTACAATGACTTCTGGTCGTGGTCAGTTCTCTATGGAGTTCTCTCACTACAGCCAATGTCCAGCTAGCGTAGCTGAGAAAGTTGTTGCTCAAGTTAAAGAACGTAAAGCTGCTGAAGCTAAGAAGTAATTCTTAACTTATCTTGGCTAATATTTAGTTAGCTAATAAAAACCGCTGTCGGCCCCTAGGCTCACAGCGGTTTTTTTATGGGTGAGTTCCAACGGTCATCACCTGCTTCGGTTGACGAAGCTTCGTATCTCTTTGTTTAAAGTCCGTATCCTTTTGTTTTACAGAATGTCATTTCTCGCTTTATCTTCTCAGTATTTCAGCGCTCAGTTTTTTGTTTACTCAATTCAAGCAAGGCCTTGGCCGCCGGTGTTAAAGGTAAACTTTGACGCCAAATAAGCGCCAGATCCCATGTCATTGCGGGCTGCATAGGTTTAAAGATCAGTTTGCTGGTGCTTAGTCTATTGCAGATAGGCTCAGGTAAAATGGCGACACCCATATCGGCCTCAACCATGGCGGCGAGAAAATCCCATTGGCCGCTGCGAAAGGCAATATTGAGCTGAACACCTGCTTTTCGACTGAGGCGATTAATCAGTTTAGCGAGGGAGAAGTCTTCGTTATAGAGGATAAAAGGGTAGGGTTGGAAGTCCTGCCAGTTTAAGTGGTCTTTCTCGGCTAAGGGATGCCCCTCTGGCAGGCATGCGAGTAAAGGGTACTTAGTCAGGGGGTGATTGACTAGTTCGGTCTCATGGGTCGTGGGGAGCGCAGTAAAGGCGATATCGAGACTGTTATTGAGTAGGGCTTGCTCGCAGCCAAATCCGCCGTACTCATACATGTGTAGCTCAACTCCTGGGTAGCGCTTACGATAGCTAGTGAGCAAACCTATAATTAGGCTACTCATCATGGGACACACCCCTAGCCGTAATCGCCCCGACTTGAGACCGCTGAGGTTACTCATGTCCTCCTGCAATCTATGCCATTGACCGAGGATTTCCCGCGCACTGTGCTCAAATAGCTGCCCAGCTTGAGTGAGCTCAACCTTTTGGTTATTTCGGATCAGCAAGGTTTCCCCTAGGCTTTCTTCGAGTCTTTGGATGATTTTGCTCAGTGTCGGCTGAGTGATAAAACATTTCTGTGCGGCGCGGGTAAAGTTTTCGGTTTCCACTAGGGTCAGAAAACATTGTAAGGTCTTGATTGGGATGTTCATGCTTAAATGGAATCCATATTATGGAATTTATTCATTTTACTAATGATGGCTTAAATATTACTTTGACCTTGTTAACAAAACAGGGGAATACCGATGAAATCAAGTTCAAGTCTGTGGGTAGGGGCTTTGTGGCAGGCGGCTATGCCTGTGGCAAAAGAGGTGCAAAACGCTAAAGCGGCGCAAGTCACTAAAACGGCTCCAGCGGGTGATTTGCATAAAGCAAAACAACAAGTAAACCCAGCCTAGGCTGGGTTTTTACTTTTCTGCGTTTTAGGTTCTGCTCTTATCTTTATTTCCCTGTATTCTCACTTTGCCTTTTTAACTTCTGCTCAATCCTTCCTCGGTGAAAGAACTGTTCAGCAACGGACGGTGAGCCAGCGATAGACGTTTAGTCTTATATTTACTTGAATGCTCATTACTGACTCTAAGCCTATTCATTAGGATAGGATGCTTAAATAGTAAAAAAGCCACCCTATAAACTCGGGTGGCTTTGCTCTGCAGGGGATGGAGATTTACTTGCCGGAGAATTGATTCTCAACGAGTGGTTGCTTGTTTTCGGCTTGAGCGACATGGCATTGAGTACAGAAATAGTTATGTCCGTTCACTGTGCCTTTATCATCAATCACATGGGACTTAGCGACAGGCGTGGCTTTCATGCGTTTTGCCTTGTCCCAACTATGGCAGCTTAAACAGCCATTTTTATCTAAGGTGATCTTGTAATCGTCCTTATGTGGGATGAGCGGTGGTTGCTCGCTAAAACTGCGCTCAATGGCGGTGCCGCGACTGGGATAAATCGCCATGGCATCGGCTGGGCGAATGTCGGTGATCGCCATGTTTCCTGCGAGGGATTGAATGTTAACCGGCGCTGCATTAGTGTCGGCTTGCTGACCGGAACAGCCCGCTATGCCGATAAGTAATGCAGTTAAGGTGAGTATTTTTTTCATTGGTTATTCTCCGCCTTGGTGACTTTGACTGGGCACTTTTTAAAGTCAGTTTCTTTTGATAGGGGATCGGTCGCATCCAAAATCAGTTTATTGACTAACTGGCGCGCATCGAAGAAGGGCATAAATACCACGCCGCGTGGCGGTTTGTTACGGCCTTTAGTTTCAACTCGGGTTTTCACTTCACCGCGCGGTGAGGCCACTATGACTTCGTCACCACGTTGTACGCCGCGGGCTTTGGCATCCTCTGGATGCATGAAAATCTGCGCGTCGGGGTAGGCACGGTAAAGCTCTGGTACGCGTGCGGTCATCGAGCCTGTGTGCCAATGTTCCAGCACGCGGCCAGTCGACATCCACAGATCGTATTCTGCATTCGGCTCTTCGGCGGCGGGCTCGTAAGGTAGGGCGAAGATCACCGCTTTACCATCTGGCTTACCATAGAATTTAAAGCCTTCACCCGCTTTGACATAAGGGTCGCTCCCCTCAACGAAACGGCGAAGGGTTTCTTTGCCATTAACGACTGGCCAGCGTAGGCCGCGGGTTTCGTGGTAACGGTCAAAGTCGGCTAGATCATGGCCATGGCCACGACCGAAAGTGGCGTATTCTTCAAAAATGCCTTTTTGTATATAGAAACCAAAGTGTTCGCTCTCATCGTTGAGCGCTGCTTTGCAATCGGAAGTTGGGAATTTGTCGATCACACCGTTAGCGAATAGTACTTCATACAAGGTTTTATCCGCATATTCTGGTTGCTTAGCGATTAACTCAACTGGCCAGACTTCAGACACTTTAAAGCGTTTTGAAAACTCGACGAGTTGCCACAGATCTGAGGTTGCGCCTTCTGGGGCTTTTACTTGCTGATGCCACATATGAGTACGGCGCTCGGCGTTGCCGTAAGCGCCTTCTTTCTCGACCCACATTGCCGTTGGCAAAATTAAATCTGCCGCCATAGCTGTGATGGTTGGATAGGGATCTGAAACCACGATAAAGTTTTCTGGATTACGGAAACCTGGATAGATTTCATCGTTGATGTTGGGGCCTGCCTGCATATTATTGGTACACATAGTCCAGTAGCAGTTGAGCTTGCCATCTTTGAGCATCCGGCTCTGGAGTACGGCATGGTAGCCAGGTTTGGCGGGAATCGTCCCAGCAGGTACTTGCCATAGTTTTTCGGTAATGGCGCGGTGCTTGTCGTTAGTGACTTCCATATCGGCGGGTAAACGATGGGCAAAGGTGCCGACTTCACGTGCAGTACCGCAAGCCGAAGGTTGACCGGTTAACGAGAATGGACTGTTACCCGGTGTGGCAATTTTGCCCGTGAGCAAATGGATGTTGTAAAGCATGTTGTTCGCCCACACGCCGCGAACGTGTTGGTTAATGCCCATAGTCCACAGACTCATGACTTTAACCTTAGGATCGGCATAGGCTTTGGCTAAGGTTTCTAATTTTTCGGGTTCAATACCACTCATCTTGGCGGCATATTCCAGCGTATAAGTGCTGACAAACTTGGCATACTCGTCAAAGCTAATCGGTGTCGATTTACCATTGCCTGGATTTTTAGCCTTTTTCTCTAATGGATGATCTGGACGCAGGCCATAGCCGATATCATCTACCCCAAGGGCAAACTTAGTGTGTTTGCTAACAAAGTCGGTATTAACGGCTTTATTTTGAATAATGTAATTGGCGATATAGTTGAGGATCACTAAGTCCGATTGTGGGCGGAACACCATAGGGTTATCGGCTAAATCGAAGCTGCGGTTCTCAAAGGTCGACAGCACATGTACGCGGCAGTCTTTGTGGCTTAAGCGGCGGTCGGATAATCGTGCCCACAGAATTGGGTGCATCTCGGCCATGTTGGCGCCCCAGAGCACAAAGTGATCGGCGGCTTCTAAATCGTCATAACAACCCATGGGTTCATCGATACCGAAGGTACGCATAAAGCCACCCACGGCCGATGCCATACAGTGGCGCGCGTTAGGGTCGATATTGTTGGTGAGGAAACCGGCTTTATGCAATTTAGAGGCGGCATAACCTTCCCAAATAGTCCATTGGCCTGAGCCGAACATACCCACTGACGTCGGGCCTTTAGTGGCGAGGCTGTGTTTCCACTTAGCGGCCATTGTATCGAAGGCCATATCCCAACTGACTGGGGTAAACTCACCTTCTTTATGGTATTTGCCGTCTTTCATCCGCAGCAATGGCGTAGTTAATCTGTCTTTGCCGTACATGATTTTCGATAAAAAATAGCCCTTGATACAGTTAAGGCCACGGTTGACTGGACTCTCAGGATCGCCCTTAGTGGCGACTACTTTGCCCGCTTGGGTGCCCACTAATACGCTACAACCCACACCGCAGAAGCGGCATGGGGCTTTATCCCATTTGATATTGTCTGGCTGCTCGGCGGCTTCAACCATTTTAATGGGAAGCGTGACGCCAACGGCTGTTGCGGCGGCAACCGCAGCGTTGGCCTTGAGAAACTCGCGGCGGCTTATGCTCATAATTTTTCCTCATTTTCTTGTTCTAAAGGTGCGACTTGGTGGTAAATCAAACTGGCGGATAACACGCCGGACAGGGCATTGATGGCTTCAATATTGTCAAGAATCGCTCTTTGGCTACTCCCTTCGAGGGTGACAACCAATTTCCCTTCTGGCGTAACCGCATGAATATCAGCGCCCATTAATGCGCAAATATTGGCTTCAACCTGTTTTAAGGCTTTAGGAGCGGCATGCACCACAAGGCTAGTGACGTGGTATTCCTGACTCATTGGGGTGACCTGTAGTGGCGTAAACTCGGTTACTTGATTTGGAAAAGCAGAGCAAACGAGTGCTGATACAGGCGAGTCTAGACCTGATAAAAAATGTGGGTATACCTCTCAAGAGGTATTGAAAGCGATAGTCGATCCGGATCAAAGTTTTGCGAGTGATCTAACTCTCAGTTTGATATTTAAGCGGTTAGCACTGTCGTCACTAGGGCATAGTGATGAGTACATTTATGGAGAATACTATTGTGCATATCTGGAACCCGTGAACATTAACGGAAGCCACAAGTGTGTAGATAGGAATCCTATACTTTTTTACCAATTACAGGTGTTTATAAAATTTCTGAGTAAGAGCAATCGCTGACGTGCATGCTTGCAAAATCCTGCGATAGAACATATTTAGGAATAATTAGTTATATTCACATTGTTTAGTATATATAAGACGTTAATAGCCCGTCAGTTCCATATAACCTGTACCAGTATGGCTGCCAGAGAGCTGCACAGGGCCTTCCCAGTAGGGCGTTGATAATGGCATAGCGCTATTAGGATTGAGCGGGGTGATAGTGAGATCGATATTCTCGCTGGGGATCTTAACTTGCCAGCTGACGGGATAGTCGCCATTGACTGTGTGTTGCCATTTAAGAGGCGTCATCTGAATGTCATTGGGATTGTCAGTGGAATTGATGTTGCGCCCAGTGCCATCGGCAAACATTCTTCTGGCGCTATAAAATGCCGAAATAGGCGCATTCTTTGCGGACTCAGCTGGAGACTGATCCCGTAGCTGAAACAACATCAGCGTCGAGCCATCGTTTAGCCTGAGCGCGAACCAATCCCAGCCCTGTTGCGTTTTAGTGAGAAATTGTGAGCTCCACTCCCTGTCGAGCCAGCCTTGGCCTGTGACTCGCTCCACTTTGCCATTGCGGTTGATTTCACCTGATATTTCGATAAAGGGTTGGCTGTAATAGTAAGAGGCCACTTGGCCATCGCGACTTTTAAGGCTATAGCCGTTAGTGCCTTGGAATTGCAGTGGTGCTTGGCTATTCAGCTGAAGTCGGTAGCTAAAATCAGGATTCTCCACCGTTAATGTGGCGGGAAAGAGTGCATTGGTTTCGCTCTGCCAGCGCCAGTTATCGAGGCGGATTTGATAGGGATCTAATTTCACCTCGGCAAATTCGCTATGGCGGCGCGACCACTTTTCGTGAGCCAGATGGGTTTGACTCGAGGTTAATGCGCTGTGGGCCAAGTAAAGCTGCTGAGTCGCCCAAGTTGATTCACTTTTGGGTGTTGCATCAGTTGCTTGCGGAGTTGCTGTTTGTGGATCTGTTGTGTGTGGAAAGGTTGCTTGCAAATCTGTGGGGTTAAGGGCAACTCTAAACTGCGTCCACTGAGCGCCGAGTTGCTCACCTGTTTCTGTGGTTAAATTGGCGGTCAGATACCACCATTCTTGGCGAAAGTGATTGTGCGCTAAGTGATCCCGCGGAAACTTAAATTTATAGCCGGGAACAACAGGGGCAAAGGCCAAATCATCTTGATTAGTTGAGGTTTTCCCCACCACATTGGCCATAGATTTGGACTGAGTATTTGGGGGCGATGGTGTTTTATCACAGCCGCCGAGAAGCATTAAGCCCACCACTGCCCACATAATACTGTTCAGATTGAATGTCTTCATCACAGTGTCTCCTGTTGCAGACTGGCGACCAGAGGTTTACGGGTTTGCCAATATAGCGGTAAGAGTACGGCTAAGGTGCAGGTGGTTAAGGCAATCAGTATTGCTTTGCCATAGGCTTGCCAATCCCAAATCATTTTTATCGTCCAGCCAAAGGCTTGCAAGGTGATCTTGTTGATGAGTAGGTAACCTAACAGCGCGCCCGTTGGCATAGCAAGTAGACAAGTAATCAGCACCACAATCAGCATCTGCATAAATACCATAGCGCGCAGCGCATTACGACTCACACCTAAGGAGTACAGCCGTGCCAGTGGCGCCTGCCTTGCCTGAGTTAACATTAAGCAGGCACTAAAAAGGCCAATTGCGGCGACAATCAGCGTTAAACTATTCAGCACTAAGGTAATCGAAAAAGTCCGCTTAAACATGGCGATAGCTTGGGTTTTAATCTTAGTTTGGCTGTAGATTTCAGCTTGGGATAAACCTAACTCAGTCGCCAGCTGGGCTTGTAGTTGATCGAGCTGTGCTTCGCTTATCCTACTGCCTTGCTCATTGCCATGAAAACTCGCTGCCAAACTTACTGGTAGTAAAGGTAACTGTGCCTTTTGCCAAAGTGGCTGGCTGATAATCACCTCGTTGCGGGTATTGCCGTGGTCATAATAAATGCCGCCGATAATGGCTTGGCTGTTACCGGTTTGTTTAAGTGCATCCAATGACACGCTATCGCCAAGCTGCAATTGATATTTAATGGCTAAGGGCTCGCTCACTAAGATCACGGGAGCATTAAAGTAGGATTGCCACAGAGTCGGTAGGCTTTCTTTTAGTGCACTAGTGTGCCGAGTCGAAAATTCATCGCGGCTGAGTAGGCTCACCGGAATCGTCTGCTCGCTCGGATTATCCGTCGAAACTGGCAGTGAAAGCTGGGCTTCAATCTGCCACTGCTGATAAAGACCGCTGACTCTAGGATCGTGCATCAATTGGGTTTGAATCGTGTCGATACGCTGGCTTGGTGGGCGGATATAGAGATCGGCATGCAAGCGAGTTTCAAGCCAAGTTCGCAGGGTTTGCTCGAAGCTTCCCACTAGGGTGTTCATTGACACATTGGCACTGAGCGCCAGTAAGATCGCCATCATTGCAAGGGAAAGCGGTGCGATAAGCTCGCGGGTTTCGGCGAGCAGATATTGCCATAATCCGGGACGTGCCAAGGGCATTAACGCACTGACGCCCCAATGCAATAATTGCGGCAACAATAAGGGAATAGCGATAGCGACGATGCCGAGCAACACTAAGCTGATGTTATAGCTTTGACTGAAAGGAAATAGCAGCGCCGCTACGGTCAGTAAGCCGCAGGCTAAGGCAAATTGAATGCTATGGGTTTTGCGGTGCGCCTGCATTTGCTGATAACGATTCGCCCCTTGTGCCAGTGCTTGGCGGGTAAGATCTAAATACAAGGGCAAGCAAGCCCCGAGTGCGGCAATTAAGGTGAGGGCAATTGCTTCAAAAAGCCAAGTCCATTGCCAAATTCCAGGGAGTAAATGGGCGCCATACATTTGCTCTAGGGTCATGGCGACCATAGGTTGCAGCCAGTGGCTGAGTTGTAAACCACTGATAAAGCCCAAACTTGAGCCTATGACCACCAACAAAATTAATTCGAACATTAGCGCCGTCATCAAGGCGCGGCGCTCGATTCCCTGTTGTAATAACTGCACTAATAGTTTTTGCCGTTTCATTAGGCTGTAGCGCACACCATTGTAGGCGATAAAGAGGCCGACAACGAAGGCTAACATGCTCATGGCATTGAGATTAAGATGAAAACTGCGGGTCAGCGCTATCAGCGCTTGGCCTTGATCTTGCTGGCTAAAACTGGCCTTTTGCGGCGTGATGCCTAAAGCGTCGAGTTGGGATTTTAGTTGAGGTAAGTTTTCTCGCTCGCTGAACATGGCGATATAGCTTAATCGGCCTTGCATGTTCAGTAATTGCTGGGCGAGGGAAATATCGGCCAAGATGGCGCTGCCGAGGCCAAAATTATCATCAATTGCAATGACATCTAAGGTGCTATTTTCTAAAACAAGTTTACCCTCTGGCGCTACTTTGTCGGCTAGGCTGCGGCTCATTATCACTGTGGGGGCGCCGTTGAGCAGATCGGCAAGCGGCAAGTCATTCATCTGCGGCGAGGTGGTTGAGTGCGTTTCAGTCGAGGCGTAACTTCTCGATTTTTGTAGCGTTAATGCGGCAATCAGATCGCTGCCTTCCAGTTGCCAAAACTGACCATTCTTACCGGAGATTTTGCCATTAACCACGGCGAGACTCTGACTTAATCCGGCCCGTCTTAAGTCGAAATAGACGGACTCATCTAAGGTGTTTTGCGCTAGGGGCGGCGTGAGTAGTACATCGGCGCGTTGACTCAAAAGCTCAGTCGCATCGCTATAGCTGCGCACGGCATTATCGTTGGTCGCTTTAACCCCAATAAGTAGCGTCACGGCCAAGGCGATACCGAGCAGAATGGCTCCTGCTTGTATGGGCGCATGGCGATAATGGGCGATAAACACCTTTAGGCTGAGCCACGTCAGCCTCAGCCAAGTTTGCTTAAGTTCAGTTTGCTTAAGTTCTATCTGCTTAAGCTCTGTGGGAGTCGCCTTAGTGAGCGGTTTATTGTTCATAGATAGCGACTGCACCTTGGGATAAGTGCCAACGTTTTTGCATAAAGGCGGCGCACTCTTCGCTGTGGGTCACCATTAAGATACTGGTTTGGCTTTCTCGCGCCAGTTCACACAGTAATGCCATGACTTGCTTACCCGATACATCATCTAAGTTACCTGTGGGTTCGTCGGCTAGCAGCAAGGTCGGTTTATGGGCTAAGGCGCGGGCGATGGCGACCCGCTGTTGTTGACCGCCGGACAGGGCTTCAACTGGGCGATGAAGTAATGGTAAGAGCCCGAGTTTTTCAACCAGATAGTCACACCAAGGCGACCATGGCTGCGCGGTTAAACTTAAGGAGAAGGCGATATTGTCTTTCACGTTTAGGGGCGTGAGTAAGTTAAATTGCTGAAACACAACGCCCAAGGAATCGCGCCTGAAACGGCTCCACTCTTTATCTTGCCAAGTGGAGGTGGACGCTTGTTCTAGCAATATTTCGCCCGAGTCTGGTGTTTCAAAACCGGCGATCAGGTTGAGTAAGGTGCTCTTACCGCTGCCGCTGGGGCCTGTGAGTGCGACGGTTTCACCCCTGTGGATCTGTAGATTGACCGCTTGCAGCACTTGATGATATTGCTCGCCATCGCGAAAGCCCTTGCTGACTTGGTTAAGCTTGGCGACCGGATTTGGTTTAGCGACGTCGGCCATTGAGCAACTCCTTTATATCCATTGGCGGCTTATGTGGTAAGCAGTGTTTGCAACATATCCTGGCTGCAATTTAGCATTGCAATCCCGTGTTCAAGATAAAGCATTTTCTATTCAGATAGATACTGATTTTTCCTGTAATGGGATCATAAACGGGATCATAAACGGGATCACAAAACATAAATCGTCACTTGCCGTAAAAATAGTCAATTGAATTAAATCCTCGACGAACTGTGAGCAAACGGCTTGAGCTGACGCCGCGTTTGTTGCATTCTGTGCGTCCTGTTAGCTTGGGAGTTAATCTCAATCTAACAATCCGTTCGGATGAAGGTAGCAGGAGAGTGGGGAATTGACCCCACACCGACGAGGCAACTTTGGTTTTATTTGAAGCGACGGTTTTATTGAATCGAATCTTCCCATAAAAACAAAGCACTCTTTCAGGTGCCGATAGGCGTGGACTGTTACTGGACGAGCCTCTGGAGAGACTACCAGTTGCACTCATTGTGCAATCAGGTGGCGCCGAAGGCGAAAGTGTCGTGGTGTTATTGAACCGCGACGCGAAACGCTCAGGCAAAAGGACAGAGGAGAGGATGACTGCACAGTCCCTGTCGTTTGTCGTCGTGGGCTATTTTTACCCTTTGCTTGAGATAGCGCACTTTTGCATCTATTAAAAGCACTCGTTTAGAGGACTCGCTTGCTGCGCATTTCGCGTTCAGCTGGGGCGATTCTCAGTCGAGATTAAGTAAAAATAGTTTGCAATAGCGTCCGACTGCGGCGCGTCACAGCCATTTCTTTTCCTCCTCCGTTTATTAATTTTGTTGTTTAATATTCGAGGAATATCATGAGTTTTCAAGCTTTTCTTGCCAGTATTAATGGCATCGTCTGGGGCCCAATCACCCTTTGTTTGCTGGTGGGCACGGGGATTTACCTCACTGCACGCCTCAAGCTTATCCAAGTTTTTCGTCTGCCTATGGCGCTGGGATTGTTATTTAAACCGGCAAAAGGTCATGGGGATTTATCGTCCTTCGCAGCGCTTTGTACTGCCTTGTCCGCCACCATAGGCACGGGCAATATTGTCGGTGTGGCGACGGCCATCAAAATGGGCGGTCCTGGGGCGTTATTTTGGATGTGGCTGGCGGCATTTTTTGGCATGGCGACTAAATATGCCGAGTGTATGCTCGCAGTAAAATATCGCATGACCGATGCGCGCGGGCAGATTGCGGGTGGCCCTATGTACTATATCGAGCGCGGTCTTGGTCTGCCTTGGATGGCGAAATTGTTCGCTCTATTTGGGGTTGGTGTGGCCTTTTTCGGTATTGGTACTTTTGCGCAGGTTAACGCCATCAGCGATGCGCTGACGATTGCCTTTGAAGTACCGACTTGGTTGACGGCGACCGTGCTGACAGTGCTCGTTGCCGCCGTTACTTTAGGTGGGGTTAAGCGCATTTCTAATGTGGCGCAAAAGCTAGTGCCTGCCATGTCGATTGGTTATGTGCTGGCCTGCGTGTGGATTTTAGTGGGATTTTCTGAGCAAATTTTACCCGCCTTAGGTTTAGTGATTGAATCGGCCTTTACGCCACTCTCGGCAGCGGGAGGTTTTTTAGGGGCGACAGTGGCGCAGGCGATTCAAATCGGTATTGCTCGCGGCGTGTTTTCCAATGAATCAGGTCTTGGTAGCGCGCCGATTGCAGCGGCTGCCGCTAAGACCAATGAACCCGTTGAGCAAGGTTTAGTCAGTATGACGGGCACCTTCTTCGATACCATCATTATTTGCACTATGACGGGCTTAGTGCTGATCATCACAGGTGTGTGGAGTGGTGAAACTGCGGGCGCGGCGATGACGAGCGCGGCGTTTGCCCTCGGCGGCTCAGCGGTTGTGGGTCAGTATCTGGTGACCATTGCGCTGGTGTGTTTTGCCTTCACGACGATTCTAGGCTGGCATTATTACGGCGAGCGCTGTTGGTACTACTTAGTCGGCGAGCGCGGTTTACGCTTGTATCAAGTGGTGTTTTTGGTGTTGATCGCGGGTGGTGCTTTTATCAAGCTCGATGTGATTTGGTTGCTGGCCGATACGGTTAATGGCTTGATGGCGATTCCAAACTTGATTGCCATTGTGGGCTTGAGGCATATCATCATCGCCGAAACCCAAAGTTATTTTGCCCGTATCTTACCGAATCAAACTTTAGAAACGGCTTCTTAGAGACGGCTTATTAGTGTTGTTAAAACAATAAATTACTTCACATTATTTTAACGTTCGCATTGTCGTCACTGGTTTCTTGGTTTACTTTATATGCACTATTTAAAAATAGTGCATATAAAATCGAGGACTTTAAGGCGACGCATGGACAAAAGTAAACTTCGTACTTTTCGCAGCAGAATCTTATCCCACATAGCCTTGCCTCTCATTTTAATCATGGCGAGCGTTTATGCTGTCAATGCTTGGTTTAGTTATCTCTCCACAGAGAATCGGCTTTACCATAGCCTTACGCAGGAGGCGAGTCACTCGGCTTCGCGTCTGCAATTGTTACTCGAGCACGCACAAGCTAATACCCAAGGCCTTGCTGATTTTATTGGTTTTTTGTCAAGCAAAGAAGATATGAATGACACTGAGAGCGTTAAAAGTGTCTTGATGAATCGACTCAAACGTAATCCTGATTTCTTTGGCTCCGCAGTCGCGTTTAAACCCAACACCTTCCCCAATCGCAAACTCTTTTCTCCCTATGTTTACCGCGACACCAGTGGTAGCGACGATCTCCATTATCTCGATATTGGTGCCGAGGGTTACGATTATACCGATGGCACTTGGGATTGGTGGAACAATGCCATCAATCAAGCGGCGGGCTACTGGTCAAAGGCATACTTTGATGAGGGGGCGGGCAATATTCTGATGGTGACTTATTCGGCTCCCTTTGGTGAGGCCGAGCATTATTTTGGTGTCGCGACGGTTGACTTAGCCTTAGATGGCTTGCCAAAGCAATTAGGAATTGCGCCTAATCGGCTGGTGGTTTTAGACGATCAAGGGCGACTGATTTATCATGTCGATAGGGAAAAAGTGTTGGCCACGACTTCAACACAGTGGCTCGATAAAAATAAATACAGGAATGCTGACTTTTGGGCCTTACAAGCGAAAGGACTTGATGGTCAGGCAAGGTTTGTTGACGATAAGGATGTGGTTTACCTCGCGAGTATTGCAACCGTTCCGCAGCTAAAATGGCGCGTCATAGTGCTAGCGCCAGAGCAAGAATTATTCAGTTCCCTGCTCGATGATATGGCATCCATAATACTCAATTTGAGTTTGCTAACCCTTTTATTATTGTTGACTTGCTATCTGGCCGCTAAGCGGCTGACTCGGCCCTTAGAGCTACTCGAGTCGGGTATCTTGTCCTTTGGACAGGGTAAAACCCAGCAGCTCATTGTACCTAAAGGTGCTGTAAGTGAGATTGTGACACTGAGCAATACCTTCAATCAAATGGCGGAATTACTCGCCGAACGTGAGCAAGCCATTCTTGATTCCCGTGGCAACCGCTTTGCTCGTTTGATTGATGGTATGAGCGATAAGTCTTTCTATTGTTCCCTCGGTCCTGACGGCCAGCTGGCACAGGTGAGTGAGGGCGTGACTAAGGTGCTGGGGATCTCCCCTGATCTGCTCAAGCGCAAATATCAAAGACTGTTTTCGGCCAATCCCCTCAATGAGAAAAACTGGCAATACACTGATTTGGCTTTAAAAGGCCAAAATGTTCCTTCGCATCAAGTGGAAATGCTGGATGATCAAGGGCATTTAAGAAGGCTCGATGTGTTTATGCAACCATTAATGTCTGACACCAATGAGTTAATGTCGGTGGAGATGTTATTTACCGATGTCACAGAGCAGTTCTCGGCGGCGGTCTGGTCAAATGCGGTACTGGAAGCCGCGCCCGAGGCCATGTTGATTGTCGATGAGCTAGGGCAAATCGTGTTCACTAACAGTCGCTGTCTGCAGCTATTTGGATACGAAACGGGCGCTATGCTGGGGTTGCAGGTTGAGGCGTTATTGCCGCAAGAATTGGGAGAAAGGCATGTACTTGAACGGCAAACATTCCTGCGTGAAGGCCGTGATAGAAGTATGGCAAATGCCCGTCATGTGCGGGCGTTAAAAGCCGATGGTAATGAATTTATTGCGGAAATAGCGCTGAGTATTCTTCCCACCGCCTTTGATGGACAAAGGCAAGTGGCGGCTTCAATACGCGATATGACACAAAAACTGGCCGTTGAGCAGAAGATCCGTGATAGCGAACAGCGTTTTCGTGGGCTAGTGACGAATATTCCCGGCGCTGTTTATCGGACTCGCATCGGGGATGTATGGTTCATGGAATATATCAGTGACAATATTGCCGAGATTACGGGTTATGCAGCGAGTCAGTTTATTGAAAATCGCCAACGTACCTTTGCTTCGCTGATTTTAGAGGAGGATAGGCCTACCTGTCATTTGCATATTGATAGAGCACTCGCGCAGCAAGAAACCTTTGAAGTGGAATATCGTATTCGCCACCGCGATGGCAGTATTCGCTGGGTACATGAGAAAGGTAAGGCGAGTTATACCGAAGAGGGCATTCCACTCTGGTTTGACGGCAGTATCGACGATATTACCGAGAGTAAACTCGCGCTGGTACAGTTAGAGCAATCGCGTCAACAGATGACCAATATTACTGAGTCTATTCCTTGCACTGTGTATCAATTGCAGTGGCAATCGCCCACAGACCGAAGATTTACCTTCCTCTCTGGTGCGGCAATGAAGATGCTAGGGCTGCATCGCGATGATCTGATGAGTAATTTTGACATCATAGCCGAGCGGATTTTTGACGAAGAAAGGCCAGATGTTGTGCGGGCATTGTCGGGTCAGAGTGAAGACAGACTGCAATGGATACGCGAGTTTCGTTATCGCCACCCCAATGGCAGCATACGTTGGATGGAAGCGGGCGCGAGCGGTCATTTGGGTGAAGAGGGTGCCATCACGTGGAATGGTTATGTGATGGACATTACCCAACGTAAAACCATAGAGCAAGAGTTAGCCCTCAGTGAGGCGCACTTTAAGGCGCTGTTCGATGGGGCGACCATTGGCATAGTCAATGTGGATATTAAAGGCGTTATTTTAGATTGTAATGACCAATTCTGTGCAGATATGGCGCTGTCACGTAACCATTTACGTAATACTGCTATTTTTGAGGTTCTCAGTGAGCAAGATCAACCCATAGCCAAGGCGCAATTTCAGGAGTTGGTTGAAGGTAAAATTGATCATTATCGCGGTGAGCGCAGTTTTATTCGTCCTTCCGGTGCACCTTTGTGGATGACAGTCAATGTGTCGGCATTGCTTGATGCCCAAGGGCAATTTGAATCGGCCGTGATCAGTATGGTCGATATGACAGAACTTAAATTGCTCTCAGATGAACTACTACTCGCCAAAGAGCAAGCCGATGCGGCCAGTAAAGCCAAGGGCGACTTCTTGGCGAATATGTCCCACGAAATCCGCACCCCAATGAATGCCATTATTGGCATGTCCCAGCTGTGCTTACAGACCGAGTTAGATAAAAAACAGAAGAATTATGTGGAGAAGATTGAGCGGGCATCGCAATCTTTGCTGTCAATTATCAATGATATTCTGGATTTCTCAAAGATTGAGGCGGGTAAGTTAGACATAGATTCAGTCCCATTTCAGCTCGATACTATGTTGGAAGATCTCAGCGATATGTTCTCTGAGAAAGCCGCCCATAAGCAGATTGAATTATTGTTCGCCGTTGCGCCCAACGTGCCTCGTTATCTGTTAGGGGATTCGCTGCGATTAGGCCAAGTGTTGATTAACCTGATGAATAACGCCATTAAGTTCACCGAACGCGGTGAGGTCTTGCTGTCGCTCAGTTTAGTTGAGCAGCAAGATGATGATGTCGTGCTGCGTTTTAGTGTGCGTGACAGTGGCATAGGCTTAACTGAGCAGCAGCAAGCAAAATTATTTAAATCTTTTACCCAGGCGGATACTTCAACCACCCGTAAATACGGTGGCACAGGTTTAGGTTTGGCTATTTGTAAGCAGCTCGTCGAACTGATGGGCGGGAAGATAGGGGTTGAAAGTCAGTTCGGTCATGGCAGCACTTTTTATTTCACAGTTAAGTTGCACATTTCCGATGGTCAGAAATTAGTCCTCGAACAAGAGCTTGAAGGCATGTCTGTGCTGGTGGTCGATGATAACGCGACCGCCAGAGATATTATGCGCACTACACTCGAAAGTATGGGCTTTAGGGTCGATACAGTGCGCTCGGGTGAAGAAGCGATAAACCGCTGTTTATTGCAAGCCTATGAAGTGGCGTTAATCGATTGGAAAATGCCTAACATGGATGGGCTGGAAACCGCGCGTCAAATCCAATTGCAGGCTCAGACTCAGATTCAGACTCAGACTCAGTCGCAATCTCAAACACAACCTCAGTCTCAGCCCAAAATTTTAATGGTCTCTGCCCATGCGGATCATGAGTTCCTCACTCAAATTGAGCAACTGGCTTTAGCGGGATACATCAGTAAACCCATCAGTGCCTCACGCTTACTCGATGGCATAATGAATGCGATTGGCCGCGAAGGCATATTGCCCGTGAGGCGCCGCACCGAAGAGTTGGCTCCGCAGTTGTTAGTGCCACTGCAAGGAAAACGTATCCTATTAGTGGAAGATAACGAGATGAATCTCGAAGTCGCCAGCGAGTTTTTAGAGCAAGTGGGGATTATTTTATCCATAGCGACCAATGGTCAAATCGCCTTAGACAAACTGTCGCAGCAGCATTTCGATCTAGTATTAATGGACTGCCAAATGCCGGTGATGGATGGCTATCAAGCCACTCAGGCGATAAGAAAAAGGCCTGAGTTGGCAAATTTACCTGTCGTCGCCATGACAGCCAATGCGATGGCGGGTGATAGGGACATGTGCATCAGGGCGGGCATGAACGACCATATAGCCAAACCGATAGAAGTGAATGTTCTCTATCAAACCCTGTTGAAATACCTCGCACCCGCATCAGAAACGGCTGCAGTAGATACCTTTACTCAATCGATATTGAGTAACACTAAGGGTGAGGCAGGCAATAGTGCAGAACAAACCGTATTGCTTAAGTGGCCAGAGCATCCAGAGCTGGATATCGATAGAGGTTTGCAACTGGTGCAACACTCGACGCGGCTTTATCAACGTATATTTGATCGTTTTGTGAGCAGTCAGCGTAATGTGGTGGAACAGGTTCGCAAAGCCATCGCGGCGAATCAAGTCGAAGATGCGGTGCGTATTGCCCATACCCTTAAAGGCTTAGCGGGCAATTTAAGCTCGGCTAAATTGGTGGAGTTAGCGCGTTTACTTGAGTTGCATTTAACTGAGAATGCGCCCTTTGAAGATGAGTTAGTTCAAATTCAACCGCTAGTGGCTTCTATTTGCGATGCGATTGAATACGCCAAACCCGCAGCGGTAAATCAAGCCGAACCCCAAGCCGTTGATTTATTATCTGCTGAAGATTTAAGGGCGGCATTACAGGCCTTGCGGCAGAACTTAGATGATGCCGATGCCAGTGCAGTGGCAAAGATTGATGCCTTAAAGCCACAGGTGAGTAGTGCAATGTGGCAAGCGTTAAGCCCTGCCTTGTCTATGATTAATCAGTACCAGTTTGATGAGGCGATCGACTTGATTGATGATGTCATTGCTCAGTTAGGATAAAAAAGTAGCACACTGAATTCAAACGCATGAAGTGGAGTTGTTAATGGAAAAGGCAACAATATTAGTCGTCGATGACACACCGGAGAATATCGATATTTTGATCGGTATTTTGGGTGATGACTATAAAGTCAAAGTGGCGATCGACGGGCCAAGGGCGTTAGCCTTAGTGGCAAAGTCGCGGCCAGACTTAATTCTGCTTGATGTGATGATGCCGGGAATGAATGGCTATGAGGTCTGCAAACTGCTAAAGCAAGATCCGCTGACCAGCCATATTCCAATCATTTTTGTGACTGCTTTATCTGAATCCTCCGACGAAGCCCAAGGGTTTGCTTTGGGTGCAGTGGATTACATCACTAAGCCCGTGAGTGCGCCTGTGGTTAAGGCGCGAGTGAAAACCCATCTTGCGCTCTATGATCAAAAACGCCTACTCGAACAACAAGTTAAAATCCGTACCCACGAGTTAGAAGAAACCCGTTTTGAGATCATCCGCCGTCTCGGTCGCGCCGCCGAATATAAGGACAACGAGACAGGTTTACATGTGGTACGCATGAGCCACTACGCCCGAATATTGGCGATAAAGCTTGGGTTACCTAGTACTTTCTGCGACTTAATTTTTAATGCGGCGCCGATGCACGATATCGGTAAAATCGGCACCCCCGATGCTGTGCTGAAAAAGCCGGGTAAGCTTGATGCCGAGGAGTGGCGCATCATGCAGCAACATGCCGCTATCGGCGCCGAAATTATCGGGGAACATAGTGTCCGTTATTGCAGATGGCCCGTCGTATCGCCTTAACTCACCATGAGAAGTGGGATGGTTCAGGTTACCCTAATGGCTTGGTGGGAGAGGATATTCCCCTTGAAGGGCGTATCACTGCGATTGCCGATGTGTTCGATGCCTTGACTTCGCAAAGGCCCTATAAACAGGCTTGGACGATCGAAGCGACGATGGAGTTATTTGACAATCAAGCAGGAAAACATTTCGATCCTAAGCTGGTGGAAATGTTTAAAGAAATCCTGCCTGAGGCGATCGCTATTCGAGATACTTATTTGGAAAACTGATACTCGAATGCTTGAGTACAAGATAAGTTAAAGGCGCCATTGGCGCCTTTATTCTGTTTCAATCTCTAATAGTATTTTATTAAATCAAAGCCTTACGCTTCGTCTAATGAGTAGGGAAGAGCTTGAATGGTTAAGCTTGATTGCTCATCATCGGCAAAACGCAGTTTAGCATCGCTTTCGGTATCGTTGGCAAGTACTGCGGTTAACAACACTTGGTTGCTGCGCTGTACAAACTCAATAATATGGCCGCCACGGCGAAAGCCATCTTCCATCGCGATTTCAAGGCCAGACTCAAGGCTGATTTGCTGATCAGTATGGCCGCGCAGAATATACAGGGCGCGTTTATTACCACCGCGATACTTCATCCGCGCTATGGTTTCTTGCCCCATGTAACAGCCTTTATTGAAGCTAATGCCGTTAACCGCTTGTAGATTGCACATCTGCGGTACGTATTGGCTGGCATGGCTGGCGGCAAGGTTGGGATAACCCGCGGTGATTTCTAACGCTTGCCAAGCACTGGCATCAAATACGCTTAGCTTTGATTTGGCCACTAAAGCTGCGGCAGCCTCTGGGGTTAACATTAAAATGAAACGGTCAGCGTCTTTTAAAATCGCGCCATGTTCAATGGGCGTGAATTCTTGATGAATGTCGCCAAAATGTTCGTGTACAAACAGGCTTGCTTGTTCACCGGCGACCCCTAGTAGAGTCCATTCAGCGGATGCATTGCTTAAGGTGGCTTTGCTAAACACGGCATATTTTTGTAACTGGGGTAAATCGACTTCGATGGTATCCTTTGGCATCAGCATAAAGAGCGCATCTTGGATGGCAAAGGTTCTGAAACTGGCCAGCATTTTACCTTTTGGATCGCAATGTGCGCCCCAGCGCCATTGATTATCGGCTAATGAGCTGATGTCAGTGGTCACTTGGCCATGGATGAAACTGCGGCCTTGTTCTCCAACCACTTTGATAAGGCCCATATGAGATAAGTTGGCAAGCATGAGTGGAGGCAAAGAAGCGTCCAGATCCCAATGGGGCGTAGAAACTGAAATAGTCATAGCGAGATCCTGAAAATGAAGGCGATGTGAGAGGCTAGATTGTAACGGAATTCCTGTTGGCTCAAAAGCATAAGGCGCACATATCTATGAATGATATGTGCGCCTCAGTCTTTGTTCTTTAGCCAAAACGCTTAATGCGGTTGGGCTTAACTATTAAACAGCACGCGGGTACGCAGTTAAAACAGCACGCGGGTACGCAGTGTGCCTTCAATGGCCTTTAACTCAACTAAGGCTTCTTCGGCTTGGTGAGTGTCGACTTCCATGACCACATAACCAATCTCAGCGGTGGTTTGCAGATATTGTGCGGCAATGTTGATGCCTTTTTCCGAGAAGGCTTGGTTGATCTTGATCAGCACGCCTGGACGGTTTTGGTGAATATGCAGTAAGCGTGAGGTGCCTTTATGCATAGGCAGCGATACTTCAGGGAAGTTAACTGCAGATACGGTCGAGCCATTGTCTGAGTATTTAGCGAGCTTGCCAGCGACTTCGATACCAATGTTTTCTTGGGCTTCAGCGGTACTGCCGCCCACATGCGGTGTCAGCAATACGTTATCAAGACCTCGAAGTGGGCTGATAAATTCATCGTCATTAGATTGCGGCTCAACTGGGAACACATCAATTGCCGCGCCCGCAAGGTGGCGCTCTTTGAGTGCGACCGTTAAGGCCTCGATATCGACTACAGTGCCGCGTGAGGCGTTGATAAAGATGCTGCCCTTTTTCATCGCCGCAAATTCAGCTGCGCCTATCATGTCTTTGGTTTGTGGGGTTTCAGGTACGTGTAAACTCACTACGTCAGCCTGCGCCAGTAACTGTTCCATTGAATGAATTTGTTGTGCATTGCCTAGCGGCAGCTTGTCTTCGATATCGAAGAACACCACGCGCATGCCCAGCGTTTCAGCCAGAATTCCAAGCTGAGTACCGATATGGCCGTAACCTATTACGCCTAAGGTTTTACCGCGCACTTCGTAGCTGCCAGCGGCGGTTTTCATCCAGCCACCACGGTGGGCGATGGCGTTACGCTCAGGGATACCGCGCATCAGCATAATGATTTCGCCAATCACGAGTTCGGCAACACTTCGCGTGTTGGAGAATGGTGCGTTAAATACTGGGATACCAAGGGATTCGGCGGTGGCAAGATCAACTTGGTTGGTTCCGATACAGAAGCAACCGATCGCGATCAACTTCTCGGCACGTTTCAGCACCTCTGCAGTTAATTGGGTACGTGAACGAAGTCCCACAAAATGTGCATCTTTGATGGATTCAATTAATGCTTCATCGCCTAATGAGGCTTTATGGTATTCGATGTTGGTGTATCCCGCACGCTCAAGTACATCGACCGCAGATTGGTGGACGCCTTCCAACAGCAGGATCTTGATCTTATCCTTGTCCAGCGAATGTTTCGCCATGATATGGGTACCCTCTAATTAATAGAAATGTTTCTTATGATATGCTGACAACCTTCACCCACCAAAATAGCACTTTTTTTACTCAGTGTGGAGGGCTAGATGGCTAAAGTTAATATTCTAAATTAAGAACAATATCGCATAAGAGGAAGAAACATTGAATAACAAAATCGCGTGGTGTGCTATTTACCTCTTAGTGCTCGTTTGGTCGGCGATAAATCCCGCAGATCCTTTCACTTGGTGGCTCGAAGCGGCTCCCGCATTAGTGGCTGTACCACTGCTATTTTTTACCCGCAAACGCTTCCCGTTGACGCCGCTGGTGTATGTTTTAGTGTTAGCCCATTGCTGTGTGCTGTTTGTCGGCGCGCATTACACCTATGCTGAAGTGCCATTATTCGACACGATTGCCCATTGGATGGGTTCAGAACGTAATAATTACGACAAGTTAGGTCACTTTGCGCAAGGTTTTATCCCTGCCATGCTAGCGCGTGAAATTATGCTGCGTAATCAAGCGGTCAAACCCAGTGCTTGGTGTGCGTTTTTGGTCACATGTTTTGTGCTCGCGTTTTCGGCGTTTTATGAACTCATTGAATGGTGGGTTGCAGTGGCAACAGGTGAAGGCGCTGAAGCCTTTTTGGGTACCCAAGGCTATGTGTGGGACACTCAATCAGATATGTTAATGGCATTAATTGGCGCAATTGTCGCACTCGTTTTATTGTCTCGTTTTCAAGATAAGCAAATAGCAGCACTTAAACTCAGACGCTAGTGGCCGTGAGTTGCTGATTGTTTCAGCTTGAGTCATAAGTTCATCCTTCCATAAAGCTTCTAACATGAGTGTGATGGCATTTAGCTGTCACACTTTCTTATTGCCTGGGTGTTATTTTTGTGTTGCAACTTTCGATGGGTGTCTTCATAGTTTGAAAGTACTAGATTTCGTGAGTCGGTTAAACCTAATGGAGTTTTATGCTGTTATTCCAATTATCTTCCGTCAGTTAGTCGAACTTACTAGGATTAAAGAGGGAATAGTACATTTGGGTGATGTTTTTCAGTCTTTAACTAGTCAGAATCAACTAGGTTAATGGAATGTTTAAAAATCTAACTAAAGAGGCTGGTCAAACATACCATTTTGCTAATAGAAAATACTTTTCAGGGAGGAGAGTCATTGAGCACAATTAATGAATTAGTTTTTTTACATCAAATGGCGGCACCATGTCATTTAGCGTTACTCGCTGAATCCATAGGCTTGAAAACTCGTATCGTTAAGCATGCGGCGGAATTAGATTTAGATAAGAGTCGTCGAAGTTTTTATCTGATCACCCAAAAAGGCGCTGCACTCGATAACAAGGGGATCCCTTTACTGGCTTCGCGCTTAGTGTCACATTTTCCCGTGGCGCTGTATCAAGTCGAGCGAGACTCTTTAGATCAAGAGTCCGCTATGTTACTTGGCATTCGAGGCATTTTATTTGCCGATCAACGTATGGATTTGATGTTAACAGGTTTACGTAAAATGGTGGCAGAGGAGCTATGGTACGACAGAACACTACTGAGTAAGATGTTCCGTCGTGTAGTACAAAAGCTTGATGGCAACAATGAGATGCCCTCCGATACTGTGGCTATGCTGCAGATGCTAACTTCCCGTGAGCGCACTATCATTCAATTTGTGTCGAGTGGCGCGAGGAATAAAGAAATCGCCCACCGATTGTGCATCAGCGAACATACGGTGAAGGCTCATATTTCCTCTATCTTCCGTAAAACCCAGTCCCGTAATCGTGTTGAGTTGTTGCGTTGGGCACAAACCTATCAGACTCACTTTGAGCTGTGCAGCTAGGTAGTTAAAGATATTGATCGTTAGCTTTTCGCTTTGAGTGGTTAATGTTAATAATTACTGGTTAATCAGAATAGAAAAGCGGGAATGTTTATTTAAACATTCCCGCTTTTTGTTCAACACCCTTTTGATAAACCACCAAAGAGTGTAGCTGTGGTGGTTTTAACAGGATTGACTAGTATTGCACTACAGTAGCAACGTTCATATTACCTGATTGATTAACGCTGATGCTGTTGTTATTACCAGCTTGAGAACCTAGTACTAAGTTATCGTTACCTGTTTGAGTGATCAACAGGCTGTTATTATCACCGCTTACTTCAAATGAACTACTTGCGTCACCACCAATCCAGTTACCGTTACCTGATTGAGCAATTTGTGCAGTGTTTTCATCACCTTCGATAATCAAATCGATAAGGTTAAGATCGCCATTTTGCAGTGCAGTGACATCGGCATTATTGTTGCCAGCAATGGAAATGACGGCTTCGTTTTGAGCGCCATCTTGCTCAACATCCACTTCGTTATCGCTACCTACTGCATCGACATAGGCAAAGTTAGTATCACCTTCTTGGCTAACTTCAATACTGTTATCTTGACCATCAGCAAAGGCAACGATTTCGTTGTTATTGCCTTTAGAAGATAAATCGAAGTCGTTATCTGTGCCGTAGGCGCCAAAGGTTGCGAAGTTAGCATCGCCTTTTTGTTTCAAGTCAACGTCGTTGCTATCGCCCCATACTTGGAACTCTGCACCGTTGACATCGCCTTTTTGAGTGATAGTAATATCATTATCATCACCTTGGATATCAGCCACTAAAGTATCGCCGATTGTGTTGCCGCTGCCATTTTGGGTAATATCGACAGTGTTGTCATCACCCGTAGTCATAGCAAGATAAGCTGTGTTGCCGTTACCTTTTTGATCCATTGAAATATCGTTGTCGCTGCCAGCAAGAGCGTAAACGAAGCCAACATGGTTATCACCTTTTTGGACCATGTCTACTGTGTTGTTGTCGCCTGCAATACCTTTAGCCGCGCCAAAGTTATTGTTACCCGCTTGATTAACAGAAATGTCGTTGTTGTTACCCACGTTAGCGGTTAAATCAAGGGCGATTAGACCCGCTTGGTTGTTGTCACCTACTTGGGTAATTTTTCCGTCGTTGTTGTTGCCTTCAACGCGGAATACTGCAAAGTTAGCATCGCCTTCTTGCTCAACAAACACGGTGTTTTCAGCGCCAGTGATTTCAACTTGGCTTTCGTTGACTTCGCCTAATTGGTTAACGACTACTGTATTATCGTTGCCAGTAGCATCATTACTGCTTTGGTTAAAGAAACCGTCTTGCGACACATTTACAAAGTTGTTGTCACCGACAACATTTGCACTTGCCACATGCCAATCAGCTTGTTGCGTTATCTGGACTTTGTTTTCAACACCCGTTGAATTGATAACGGCTTCATGCCACACACCGTCTTGGATAACGGTTGCGGTTTGATCGTTACCTGTTTGCACAACCGCTGCAGCGTTAAGGCCACCCGTTTGTGAGACTAAGGTGTCTTGGGCTTGGCCTGACTGTACTACGCTAATTTCGCTCACTGTACTGGCAGCAAAGGCTTGACCGCTTAAACCTGTTGCAATGGCCAAAGCAATAAGTGATTTTTTAGCTTGTGATTTCATGTGACGCTCCCTGTTTAATATTGAGTTATTGAGATTGCAGCACCGTCTGCAATCTGTTGAATCGAAAAATTGCCGCTTCCTAGCTGGTTCAGTTGCACGAGATTGTCATTGCCAATTTGTGTTACTGAAGCCGTATTTTGACTGCCCACTTGCAGTAGTTGCACTTCATTGTTTGAACCAATCTGTGAGATTAGCGCATCGTTTTCATTGCCGACTTGTGTCACATCGGCTTTGTTATCGTTGCCTGATTGGAACAGTAATCCTTGGTTAGCATTGCCTTGTTGCACCAGTTCGATAAGGTTATCGCGACCGGAACGTTCCAGTAATGCCTGCAGGGTTATAGGTAACTCATTGACATTCAGCTCTTGTGCTGAGGTCATACAACTACAGAGCAGGAGCAGCGGTACCAAAAAGCGTATAGAGGTATTTGGCACGGGTGACTCCTTGCATCAAATATCTTGGGCTGTCTAAAACAACAGACACTCCAAATTCAGCCCTGAAGATACGAGTCCCGTTAACATGTCGCAATTGGCCAAAAGGGTATTTATTACGCAAAGGATTCACAGCGGATAAATGATGAATGTATTGCTATTTAATTGATTAATATGTTTTTATCTGTTTTCTAGATGGTGTTTGTTTAGGTAGGGTAGTCTAGTTGGTCTAGTAGTTAAGTCGTATTCGTTACTAAGCAATCTCATCATTTTTAAACAAGGGTGCAACAAAATTAAGCAATGCATCGACTGTCGCGTGATATTTTTCGGGGAAAAAAATTATAGGAAATATTGTGGGAATAGTGTTGTGGGATTGACTCAATTCAAGAGCTATTTAGCGGTATTACAGCGTGTTAAAAGGTGAACTAGAAGGTTTGAACTTCGGCTGTCCTTAAAGAGTGATGAAGAGTCCATGAGCGGTTTAATGAGTTAAAAAATTCAACCATAGTGGTCGAATTCCTTGGTGAATGAGTGACAAGCTGAGCACTAACCTTTTATATGAGATCAGTGTTTCTCTGGCTCCTTCGATTCTTCAGGGGAGACCTCTGCACTGATCTGGCTTTTTCTATCCTTCAGTTGCTGCATTGCGCTGTTATTGTTCACAGTCAGCGCATTGAAGCGAGTATTGATATCGTCCATTTCGTTGATGTATTCAGGATCGCTTTTTTCTTTATTTTGCCAATAACGTTTACGCTCTAGTTTTTGTAATTCACTGGCGCGCAGAATTTCAAAATAGCAGTTCTCCTGTTTAAGTCGATAGATCTCGCCATCGAGTAATTGCAGCAATTTTTCTTTAGAAATGGTTTGGCGATTCAGTAGTGCTTGCAGGGGATCGACTGGAATGTCCCTTTTATCTGAGTCGACTTCTGTGGTGATCCCCAACTGATATTCGATTTTATGTTGGCTAAATTCCTGCGGGCAAGCGGTTTGGCTAAAGACAATTTTGTCATCTTTACGGCATTTATAAATGGTATTTGCCTGTACTGCACTTGGCAAAATAACACAGATTAGGGTGAGTATCAGTCTTACCATTAGGCCACAAATCCTTTGTACACTTGCATAGCGATTATGATTTAGTTCTTTGATTACAATCGATAAATAGTAAGCTTAATGCTTGCACCATTAAGTCTATTCAATCAGTGATTTATGCCTCGTCCCATGGGACGTTGGTTTTTTGGGCCATTAAACCTAAGGTATTAAAGTATTAGCTATATATCAGTAAAGGGGCAAATTTACTGTGTTTATTGTAGTGGCCAAGATTTTACTTATCGCTAACATCTGCATCATACTATGGCGTAAGTTTAGGGATAAAACCAGTTTTTTGACGATTCAATTTTTTGGCGCTAAGGTTGATTCTAAACGATAAATTTAATGGTGCGCGGCAGATTCAAAGCATAAAAAAGGGAGCGAGAGCTCCCTTTTTTGATTGACGCTAAGTATCAGCGATCGAACCTTAAGTTATCGATAAGCCGTGCTTTACCTATATAGGCGGCGGCTAAAATCACTAAGGCTTGATCCTGATGTTGGGCCTGTTCTAGCGTGTGAGCGTGGCGAATTTCGAGATAATCCGGCGTAAAACCGGCCGCGATTAACTTGGCTTTTGCTAGCTCGGTCACTTGTTCAAAACTTTCACCTTGCTTGATCCCAGTGGCCATGGCATCTATGGCTTGTTTTAGTGCAGGCGCTGCGGCTTTTTCTGCGGCAGTGAGGTAACCATTGCGCGAACTCATGGCTAAGCCTGAGTCTTCACGTATGGTATCAATACCGATAATTTCAATCGGTAATGACAAGTCTTCAACCATAGTTTTGATCACTAACAGCTGTTGATAGTCCTTATTACCGAATAGCGCCACATCGGGCTGTACAATGTTAAACAGTTTACAAACGATAGTCGCAACACCACGAAAATGTCCCGGACGGCTCGCACCACAAAGCACGTCGGAAATCCCTGGGACTTCGACATAGGTTTGCTGCTCTAGACCCTTGGGATACATCACGGCTGGCGTCGGGGTGAATAACAGTTCAGCGCCAGCGGCGGTGAGGGCTTCACTGTCGGCGGCCAGTGTGCGTGGGTAAGCATCTAAATCTTCGTTCTGACCAAATTGCATTGGATTAACGAAAATTGAGACCACCACATGGTCACACTTGCTCGCGGCTTCTTTGACTAAAGTAATGTGTCCCTGATGGAGATTGCCCATGGTGGGCACAAAGGCGACGGTTTCGCCCTTGGCACGCCATGCACGCACTTGGGTGCGAATATCATCAATATGGGCGCTAGTGATCATTGAGCCTTACCTTGCATAAATCGGTTATTAATTAAAAGTGTGTTCGTCGCCAGGGAATGTTCCTTGGGCAACTTCGTCGATATAGGCGCGCACGGCCGAGCGAATTTCACCAGTTTGTTTTAGGTAGTTTTTCGAGAAACGCGGAATATAACCACTTGAAATACCTAACACATCATGCATGACCAAAATTTGTCCATCGGTTGATGCGCCTGCGCCAATCCCAATAACCGGAATCGTTAAGGCTTGAGTGATCGCCGTTGCGAGTGGCGCAGGAATACATTCTACAACCAATAGTTGAGCACCGGCCGCTTCTAATGCTTTTGCTTCGTCGAGAATGCGCTGGGCATTTTCGGCGTCGCGGCCCTGCACTTTAAAACCACCAAATACATGGACTGACTGAGGTGTTAAGCCTAAGTGAGCACACACGGGAATACCGCGTTCCGTGAGCTTAGTGACAGTTTCAAGCAACCAGTGGCCACCTTCGACTTTGACCATGTTCGCGCCAGCCTGCATCAACTCAGTGGCGTTAACCATAGCTTGTTCTGGTGTGGCGTAACTCATAAAGGGCATATCGGCGATCAGCAGGGCACGTTCGATACCGCGACGGACACAGCGAGTATGGTAAGCGATATCTGCTGTAGAGACGGGCAGGGTATCGTCATGGCCTTGGAGAACCATTCCTAGAGAATCGCCGACGAGCAGCACATCTACACCTTCGCTATCGAACGCGCTGGCAAAACTGGCATCATAGGCTGTCAGTGCCGTGAATTTTCTACCTTCCTGTTTGTATTTCAACAGGGTTGAGCTAGTAATTTTAGACATATGGATGATCTTCAAACCAAATAGAAGTGGTGTTATAAGCTAACTGGGGACGGACTTCAATGATCAATGCCCAGTTGTTGTAACTCGGCCAACATTTTTGTATCGATAAGACTGCCGATTGCAGTGTTGCACGGCAGAATAAGATTTGGTGCGATTGCAGCTAAAGGCACGAGCACAAAGCTGCGCTCTTTCATACCGTAGTGGGGCACTTTGAGTCTGGGAATGTCAATATTCTCATTGCCGTACAAGAGTAAATCGAGATCTAAGGTTCTGGGCCCCCAACGCTCAAGACGCACTCGACCTTGGGTGTTTTCGATATGCTGCAATGCATCGAGTAAGGCTAATGGCTCAAGATCAGTATCGAAACTGACCACCGCATTAACATAATCGGGTTGCACGACATCGCCCATAGGCGTCGAATGATAATAAGGGGAAACCAGTAGACTATTGCCTAAGGCTAATGCGGACAATGCCGTGACGGCATTGTCCAATTGCGCCTTGGGATCTTCAAGATTCGCGCCTAATGCGACGTAGACGCGGGGCATTATTCAGCCGTTTTAACTTTAGGTGTGCCACTCGCTTTAGGTGTGCCACTCGCTTTAGGTGCGCTCGTCGGCGCTGAACCATCGGCATTCGGTGCACGAGGACGGCGACGACGTTGGGTGGCATTACGGTTGCGGTTTGGCGATTTACTGCCGCTACGCGCTATAGCTAAACGTTCTGTTTCATCGGCTTCGACAAATTGTTGCCACCAAGCGGCACTTTTAGCGACATTACCCGCTTCGACTTCGCCCCTGAGTAAGAGTAAATCGTATGCGGCTCTAAACTTAGGATGTTCCATCAGTTTAAAGGCGCGAGTGCCTTGGCTACGATCAAAGCGTAACTGTAACTGCCAAATGTCTTTTGCTGGCGTACTAAAGCGGCGTGGAATGCTAATGGTTTGGCATTGCTGCTCCATCACATCGCCCATAGCGGCAAAGAAGGCATCGTATAAGGTCAGGCCACTTTCAACGGCAATATCTTCGGCGCGTTGACGCAGTGGATACCAGAGAAGCGCAGCATAGAAGAATGAAGGCGTCACCGGCTTATCTTCGTTAACTCTTTGATCTGTGCTCTTCATAATGGCTTGCACCATTTTCATGGTCGTGCCTTTAGGATCATCTTTTAGCAGAGCGGCCACTTGCGGAAACAGCGGCGCGAATAGCTTGTATTCTTGCATCAGTTCGAAGTTGGCTAAGGCTTTGCCTGCAAAGAAGAGTTTCAGCACTTCTTCGTACATACGCGCTGCGGGAATATCTTTTAGCAGTGGCGCTAATTGTTTAATCGGCGCAGCTGTTACTGTTTCGATACCCATGTTGAGTTTAGTGGCGAAACGCACCGCCCTTAACATACGCACCGGATCTTCACGGTAACGGGTTTCTGGATCGCCAATTAATCTCAACGTACCCGCTTTGAGATCGGCCATACCGCCGCCGTAGCTGCGGATCGAGTAATCGCTGATATCGTAATAGAGGGCATTGACGGTAAAGTCGCGGCGCTCGGCATCTTCGTCGATTTCGCCATAAACGTTATCACGTAGCAAACGCCCTTCGGCATTGGCTTTAGATACTTTCTCATTGCTTTCGCCATGGTGACCACGAAAGGTCGCCACTTCGATAACATCGCGGCCGAAAACAATATGGGCCAGACGGAAACGACGGCCAACGACTCGGCAGTTGCGGAACAGTTTTTTGATTTCTTCCGGTGTCGCATTGGTCACTACGTCGAAATCTTTCGGTTCAATCCCTAAGAGTAAATCGCGTACACCACCGCCGACTAAATAGGCTTTAAAACCTGATTTATTCAGTCTGTATAACACCTTAAGGGCATTTTCGCTGATTTGTTTGCGCGAGATGGTATGGGCATCTCTTGGCACTAACTCTAAGCTTAACGCTCCAGAACTTTGTTCAGGCGTTGTTGGTTCAATCTGAGCTGGAGTCGGAGCGGTCGTTTTAGGCGCGTCTTCAAATAGCTGTTTGCAGAATTGGCTGATACGGCGAAAAATGGGACACCTCGAAATATGATCTGTTATTTGATTAAAAATCTGGCGGCTATCATATACCAAATGTGGCCTAATGAGTATATCAGGGCTCGATCAGTATCTCAGATTGTTGCGGTATAGTGGATAATTGAAATTGCCCCACGGCTTGAGCGAGCATTTGTGCCACAGAACCTTGGGTCTCAACGGGTTGTTGGCCTAAAAATGCCAGCGCCGCATTGAGACTCGACTGCGGATTAAGCGTATCAATTGCCTGTGCATGATTTTGTTTTGAGAGCTTAAAACCTTTACTTAAACAGGCGAGTGGCAAGTGCAACCATTGCGGTGCCGCTAAGCCAAAATGTTGATACAAACTCAGTTGGCGACAACTGGCTTCGATTAAATCACAACCTCGAACCACTTCAGTGATGCCTTGATAAGCATCGTCGAGCACCACGGCTAATTGATAGGCGTACAGGCCATCGCTGCGTTTGATAATGAAATCCTCGGCGGCAAAATGGCTATCGACGCAAATATGCCCCATGAGGTTATCGTCAAATTGCTGCACTTGCGCGGTATTGACTATCCGCACCGCCCCAGACTTAACCACATTTCTAGCTTGTGTTTGTGGCAAGCTGTGACAGCGGCCATCGTAGACGCCGCCCATGGCTTGAATTTGCTTGCGACTACATTGGCAGAAATAGGCTTTATCTTGGGCGAGCAGCGAATCTATTTGTGCTTGATAGGCCGCGGTGCGCTGGCTCTGATAAAGCGGCACATCATCCCACTCAAATCCATAGGCTTCTAAGGTGCGTAAGATATCATCGGCAGCGCCTTTGACTTCCCGCGGAGGATCGATGTCTTCAATGCGAATCAACCATTTACCCTGTTGCGACCGCGCACGCAGATAGCTGCCAAGGGCGGCGATAAGCGAGCCAAAGTGCAAGGCACCCGAAGGCGAAGGTGCAAAACGGCCGACATAGGGGCGAGAAGTTGAAGTTAGAGAAGATAAAGTCGCCATAGTACTGAGTAAGCAGCTAGTGTCAGTCAAAGTGGGCGTATTTTAGAGGGATACAAGGATAAAAGCGAATCGGGGTAAATTGGAGTGAGCTTAGGAGTTGTTAGAAACAAATAGGCGGGGAAATCCCCGCCCAGTATGCTTGATTAACCAGCCATTTGTTTCTCTTTGATCTCTGCAAGCGTTTTACAGTCGATACATTGATCGGCTGTTGGACGCGCTTCGAGACGGCGAATGCCGATTTCGATACCGCAAGAATCACAGAAGCCGAAATCGTCCTCTTCAATTTTTTGCAGTGTTTTTTCGATTTTTTTGATCAGCTTACGTTCTCTATCGCGAGCACGAAGTTCGAGGCTGAACTCTTCTTCTTGTGCTGCACGGTCAACAGGATCGGGAAAGTTTGCGGCTTCGTCCTGCATGTGGCTAAGAGTACGGTCGACCTCTTCACGCAACTGATTGCGCCAAGCTTCAAGAATTGTCTTGAAGTGACCCAGTTGCTTAGCGTTCATATACTCCTCACCCGGCTTTTCCTGGTAAGGATTTACACCTGCGATAGCGAGTACGCCAAGTTTTTTGGTGCCTTCAGGCATAACGCATCTCCTGTAATCATTTGCGTTTGTAGGGCGTCCTTAAGAACGGCCGCTATCTATAGCAGAATCTTCACATCGAGGCAAACTTTTCATTCTGCTTTGATTGAATTTTTTGACTATGTTCGCTAATTCAAATGAAATCAAATTTAACTCAGCCTTAACATCATACTCGTACATCGCAGGCTTGGGCTAGGTGAATATCAGTCGGGGACATTTCGCAGCGATAGGCAAGCACTTCCACTCCAGCTAACACAGCTATTTTCAGTAACTTAGCATATTCAGGGTCGATATGTGCTGCGGGTGCAACACTGAATATGTCACTGTGCTGCACCACAAACAGCAATACAGCTCTGTGGCCTTGACTCACCATGTGCATCAATTCACGTAGATGTTTTTGACCGCGTAGGCTCACAGCATCAGGAAAATAACCTTGGCCATCTTCGAGCAAAGTACAACTTTTGACTTCTATATAACAGGCGGGTTTTTGAGCACCCTGTAGCAGGATATCGATGCGACTATTTTCATCACCGTATTTGACTTCACGGCTTAGGCTGTCATAACCCGTTAGTTCAGTAATGATACCTTTATTGATGGCTTCTTCGGCTAAGGTGTTGGCCTGACCCGAGTGGATACCGATTAAGCCAGCATTGGGCGTGGTCATCAGTTCCCAGGTATGGGCATATTTACGTTTAGGGTTATCAGAGGTAGAAAACCATACGGTTTCACCGGGATACAGGCAATTACGCATAGAGCCGGTATTGGGGCAATGTAGGGTGATCTCACTGCCATCGCTTAGCTGCACATCGGCCAGAAAACGCTTATAGCGGCGCAATAAAATGCCCTGTTGTAGTGGCGGTGTAAATTCCATCGGTAGACCTATATCGGCTGTTCTAGGCCGCAAAGCCTAGCAAATTTCGCAAATGTTTACAGATTTTACCTGAGTAACTTCAGCCAATCGCTTTGCGTCATCGCCTGCTAGCAGTAAACTGCCGCCATAAAGTTTGTTCTGATTGTTCTAAAACGAATCGAAAAATAAGGATCCCTAATGAGTGAACTAAAAGTAACAGAATTAATGAAAGTGCAATTAACCAAAGAAGCACCAGCCGCCCACTGGGGCAAGGCTGATGTGACTTATACTGCCGACGGTGCGCAAATTCATTTAGCAGGTGGCGATGAGCTACGCCAAATTCAAATGGCGGCCCGTAAACTGCGCAGCCAAGGCATTAGCAGTGTGGAATTAGCTGGGCAGTTTTGGGATCTCAATAGCCAGTGGGGGTTTGCCCAAGGTTTCGCGACGGCAAAACCTGGTTATCAAATCCATTGGTGTGGTGAGGAAGCTGTACAAGCTGAATTGCAGCGCAGACTCGATGTGGCAACTTTTGCCCGTCAACTGATCAACGATACGCCTGAAAACCTATCACCAGTGAAGCTTGCCCAACAAGCGGCGAAATGGTTGGCTGACGTTGGCGGTGACAAAGTGAGCTATCGGATTATCGAAGGCGAAGCGCTGCTGGAAGAACAGTGGATTGGTATCCATGCAGTGGGCCGCGGCAGTGAGCGTCCACCAGCAATGTTAGAGTTAGACTTCAACCCATTAGCCGCCGATGCACCTGTGTCTGTGGCGCTTGTGGGTAAAGGGATAACTTTTGATTCTGGCGGTTACAGCATCAAAGCCTCTGAAGGTATGTTAGGTATGAAATGCGACATGGGCGGCGCGGCGACTGTGACTGCCGCGCTCGGTTTAGCAATCAAATCTGGCCTAAACAAACGCGTTAAGCTCTTCTTATGTTGTGCTGAAAACTTGATCAGTGGCCGTGCTTATAAGTTAGGTGATATTCTGACCTACAAAAATGGTGTAACAGTTGAAGTGGTTAACACAGATGCGGAAGGGCGCTTAGTGTTGGCCGATGGTCTGCAAGCTGCTTCTGCGACAGGCGCACCTTTTATTATCGATGCAGCGACCCTTACAGGCGCCGCAGTGATGGCAGTGGGTTCTAACTACAACGCGATTTTCTCGCCACAGACTGATGTGTTGCAACTGGCCCAGCAAAAAGCCACGAGTGTTGCCGAGCGTGTATGGCCGCTGCCGCTGGATCCTTGGCACAAAGAAATGTGTCCATCAGCCTATGCTGACACAGCCAACAGCCGCGCAATGAAAGGCGGCGGTGCCGGTGGGGCTTCTAATGCTGCCGGTTTCTTATGGCGTTTCGTGTCACCCGAAGCTAAATGGTTACACGTTGATTTAGCGGGCGCCTTTGAAGATTCTGCTTCTGCTATGTGGGGCGCGGGTGCAACGACCCACGGCGTATTGACTATTAGTGAATTGATTAAAGGCTAAGCCTAGCGCTAAGACTAAATCAGATAAGTTAGCTAAGATCCATTAAGGTTCTGCAGACTGGATTAAAATCGCCTACGGGCGGTTTTTTATTGGTTGAAAGATTAGGCCAATAGTTTACTTGGCGTTTCAGCGGCTTCATGGCATGTTATGGCTGAGCGTTTTTAATCGGTAAACATGATGATAACTATACGAAAAGCAACGAAAGCGGATGCTCAGGCCTGCTGGGATATCCGCAATGCAGCCATCAATAAAGGCTGCGCCGGATTTTATGATGTGGGCGATCTGATTATTTGGACCGAAGGCGAACTGACCGAGCAATTTAGTCGTATCGTCGATGCACATTTTTATGTGGCAGAGTTGTCCTCTGACGAGTTGGCGCTTAAGACTGTGGTTGGCACTGCTATGTTGGATGAACCCTATGCCCAGATAGAGGCGCTGTTTGTTTCCCCCGATGCTATGGGGCTTGGGGTCGGTAAAGCGCTACTGCAATTTATTGAAACCATGGCTTTTAATCAGGGCATTGCTCAGCTGAGGTTGGAATCGACTTTGAATGCGGTGGATTTCTATCGCCACTGTGGTTTTGGTGGTGAAGGTTTAGAAGAGGAATCGATCTACTGCTCGCCTAGAGGCATAGCCTTAGAGTGCAGGGTGATGTACAAGAATCTCGTACGCAGAAAATCAGTTTAAAATACAGGCTGACTCAAATACAGGTATGGAGTTAACTGTTTATTAAGAGGTTGCTGACATACCCGAGGGAATCAACAGATCAAGCATGGATGCGGAATTAACTCTGAAGCTTTAGAGTTTAAGATAAGGTTGCTGACATACTTAAGGTAATCAACAGATCAAGCATGGATGTGGAATTAACTCTGAAGATTTAGAGTTTAAGAGAAGTTTGCTGACATACTTAAGGTAATCAACAGGTCAAGCATGGATGTGGAATTAACTGTTCATAAGAGGTTGCTGACATACTCGAGGGAATCAACAGATCAAGATGGGGGAATTAACTCCCAAGAGTATGCCAACTATCGTTCTTTCGCCTGAAATCCCGATGTCGACAAGATTAGCGCTAATGGCTTAAATCAAACTTAATCTATTGCAAAAAAAAGACTTTATTTCCTTAGCCTTTAGTCAAACCCGCCCCAATCCGCTAGGGTTTAGTTCGCTTCTGGAGTATTGAGTTGCTGGCGTTTTTCCATCAAATCTTTAATCAAAGGCGTGAGGATAAGCTCCATCGCCAGCGACATTTTACCGCCGGGCACGACTAAGGTGTTGACCCGTGACATAAATGAACCTTGGATCATATTGAGGTAATAGGGGAAGTCGACGTTATTGATGCCGCGAAAGCGGATCACTACAAAGCTCTCGTCTAAGCTCGGAATATCTTTGGCGCTAAAGGGGTTAGAAGTATCGACCGTTGGCACTCGCTGAAAGTTAATGTGAGTGCGGGAGAACTGTGGCGTCATGTGCTTAATATAGTCATCCATACTGCGCACAATCGAGCCCATGACTTTTTCACGGCTGTGGCCGCGCTCCGATGTGTCACGGATAATTTTTTGGATCCATTCTAAGTTGACTATCGGTACCATGCCGATCAGCAAGTCCACATGCTGGGCGACATTGGCATCCCCGGTAACCACGCCGCCATGCAGGCCTTCGTAGTAGAGTATGTCGGTATTTTCAGGTAGCGGGCGCCATTGGGTAAAAGTGCCGGGCATCTGGTTAAAAGGCACTGCCTCATCGAAGGTGTGTAAATAGCTGCGGGTTTCGCCTTGGCCTGTGGCGCTGTAATCTCGAAAGCATTGTTCCAAGCGGGCAAAGTTATTGGCCTCTGGGCCAAAATAGCTGAGGTTGCGGTTTTCAGCTTGAGATTTGCGGATCATCACTTCCATTTCGGCGCGGGTAAAATGATGAAAGCTGTCGCCTTCGACAAAGGCAGCATTGATCCCTAATTGGCGAAAAATATGGCTAAAGGCGGTGGTAGTCGTGGTCGTTCCCGCGCCTGATGAGCCTGTAACTGCAATAATGGGATGTTTTGCTGACATTTTTTCTACCTAGCTAGGAACCAAAAGAGCCGCTTATGGGGAAGCGATAAAAACGCGAGTACTATTTATACGGTACAGAGGTAGGACTGGTCAATCTTGCTGCTGTGCTATTTGATCTGTCGAGCGTATCGCGAAGGACTCATCGTCTTCACTGTACTCTAATTTCAGCTTACCTTGTTTAAGTGCTTGTTGACATTGGACTATCGCCTGCGCCAGTTCCTGCTCATCGAGACTGGCAAAGCTGCCATCCTCCACTTGACCGAAGAGATATTCGCGGATCAAATTGGCCAGCGTTTCCTGCGGGAGTTGTAACAGGGTTTCATAGGGAATGAGCATCGGTGCTTCCTTGGGGAATATTGTCGCCGTTGATAGGGTCTACGCTAAGTGGGTCAACACTTTGATCGCCGAGTAAAAAGTGTAAAATCCGTCGCTCAAGATAGAAGCGCGGTTTCCAAGGTGTACCGCCCTCGATAAAGCCAACATGACCGCCATAGGGATGCAGTTCGTATTCTACATAACCCGATAATTGGTTTTGCTGGGGGATCACTTCATCGGTCATAAAGGGATCGTCCTTGGCATGGATGATAAGCGTCGGTTTAGTAATGCGGCTGACAAAGGGTAAACCACTGGCACGCGTATAGTAATCGTCGACGCCGTCAAAGCCGTGCAATGGCGCTGTGACTTTATCGTCAAAATCATAGAAGGTATTTAAACGGTCGACCTGCAACTGGCTCAGCGGCATAGAGATGGCTAAGTCGGGATCGTTCAGCTTATGGCTGATTTTCTGTTGCAACTGTTTGATTAAATAGCTTTGATATACTTTCGAAAAACCATTTTCTAAACGTTTTGCGCAGGCGGACAATTGCAGCGGCGCCGAGACAACCACTGCGCGAGCTAATAAACTGTCATCCTGATATTCGCCCTGATACTTAGTCAGCACATTGCCGCCTAAGCTGTAACCTACGGCTAATAAGGGCGATTGCGGATACGCGCTTTTCAGTGTCGATAGACTAAACTGTAAATCGTCCGTGTCACCACTGTGATAACTGCGCGCGAGGCGATTGGCCTCACCCGAGCAACTTCTGTGATGGTGCACGACGGCTGCGAGTTGCTGTTCTTTACAGGCTTGCAGTATCCGCCGCGCATAATGGGACTGAGCACTTCCTTCTAAGCCGTGGATGATCACCACGATCGGTTTGCCAGACTGCGGAAAATCCTGCCAATCTAAATCGACAAAATCGCCATCGGGCAACTCTAAGCGCTGCCGCTGTAATGCTGGTTTGGCCACTTTAGTGAATACGGGTAAAATCGTTTGTACATGGGGACTCTTGGCCCACCAAGGCGGCATAAAGGAATTTGGCATGGGTGTTTATCTTGGTATCGGCTATTGCTGAAAATTAAAACGTGTGTTTAATTTATATCCAAGCGACTTCAAAATGCTGAAATTCTTATTTTGAGGTCGCTTGGATATAAACTCGTGGGCAGTGTAGCACAATTGTTTTTTATGCTGATATTTAGGCCGACATTTAGATTGATATTTAGATTGATATTTAGGAGATAGAGATGAAGCGACGAACCTTTTTGATGGGCGCGTTTGCCGGTACGGCGGCGTTAGCCTTAGGGGTCAATCTTTATTCTCCTGAGTTTAGTTTGCCCGAGGACAGCGAAGGCAAAGATTATCGCTTGTTGTTTAGCGTGCTTTTACCAGTGATGCTCGACGGGGCCTTACCCGATGTGGCAACCCACAAGCTCGCGGCGCAAAATCGCACTTTAGATGCGATCAAACAGTCAATTACTGTGTTGCCCGATGAGCAGCAGACCGAGTTATTTGAACTGCTCGATATGCTCGAAAATCGCCTCGGCTTACTCGTACTGACCTCAAGTATGACACCGTTATTGATGCGCTCTCCCGCCGAGTTAACCGACATGCTAGAAACCTGGCGCCACAGTTATTTTGCGCTATTACAAACGGCTTATCTCGGGTTGCGGGAATTAGTGATGGCCAGTTACTACGCTTGCCCTGAACACTGGAGTCGCCTGCATTATGCCAAACCTGAACTGTTCAACTAGCTCGCCCGTTTGTAACCGAATCAAACGCCCAATAATAAGCATCTTACCCGCGACAGTGGAGCACTCAAGTTGGCAATCATAGATCCTATAGTGAATGGTTTAAACTCTGGTTGGTTGCACACTGATGCGAGCCAATTGCAAGCAAACCAGCAGTTTGAAGCCGATGTGATTATTGTCGGTACAGGTGCTGGCGGCGGTGTGGCGGCCGAAATCCTTACTCAAGCTGGGCTAAGCGTGATCATGATTGAGGCGGGACCGCTAAAATCCTCCAGCGATTTTAATATGGAAGAGCGAGTCGCTTACCCCAACTTGTATCAACAAGCTGCGGCGATGAAAACCGCCGACAAGGCGATTGGGATTTTTCAAGGCCGCGCAGTCGGTGGCTCAACCACAGTTAACTGGACCACTTCTATTCGCACACCGACCGAGGCGCTAGCTTTTTGGGCGCAACATAAGTCGGTTGCTGGGCTTAATCGCGAGAGCTTAGACCCTTGGTTCGAGCAGATGGAGCAGCGGCTCAACATTCATGAATGGAACTATGAGCCTAACCGTAATAATGCCGCCCTGAAGCAAGGTTGTATCAATCTTGGCTGGGAATACACAGTGATTAAACGCAATGTGGCGGGCTGTTGGAATACTGGCTATTGCGGCATGGGTTGTCCGGTCAATGCGAAGCAATCTATGTTAGTCACCACCATTCCCTCGGCACTTGAGAAAGGCGCGCAGCTGATCAGTCGCGCTAAAGTGACTAAAATTGAGCACCATAATGGTCAAGTCTTTGCGTTAAAGGCGCAGGCGCTAGATGTGAATTTACGACCCACTGACGTTGAGCTGTTATTTAAGGCCAAACATTATATTTTGAGTGCGGGCGCTATCCATACGCCGACGATTTTGATACGCTCGCAGGTGCCAGATCCCCACAAGCTTTTGGGTAAACGCACTTTTTTACATCCGACTTTGTTATCCGGTGGCGTGTTTGCCGATTCGATAAATGGCCATAGCGGCGCGCCGCAATCTATCTATTCCGATGAATTTGTGTGGAAGAATGACGCCGATGGTGAGCTGGGCTATAAACTCGAAGTGCCGCCAGTGCACCCGATTTTAATCGCCTCTAAAACTTTAGGATATGGCGCGAGTCATGCCGAGTTGATGGCGCAGTTCAATCAGTTGCAAGTGACTATTGCCTTAATCCGCGATGGTTATCATCCCGACAGTCAGGGCGGTGAAGTCCACTTAACGCCTAAGGGATTTACCTTAGATTATCCCTTGACCGATGCTTTTTGGCGGGCCGCGAGACGCGCTTTTGCCAGTATGGCGGAGTTACAATTCTCGGCGGGCGCCTTAAAAGTCTTACCGATCAGTGATGGTATGCCTTACTTATCTTCGTGGAAAGACGCCAAAGAAAGCATTGCGCAGATGTCACTCGCGCCACTGCGCACTATCGTTGCATCGGCGCATGTGATGGGCGGTTGTCCCTTCGGCGAAGATGAAAAGCTTTCTATGGTAAACAGTTATGGTCAGTCGCACTATTTAGAAAACTTGTCTGTAATGGACGGTTCTATCTTTCCGACCAGCCTTGGCGCTAACCCGCAGCTGTCGATTTATGGCATCACGGCACGTAATGCCACCGCACTCGCGCAAAAACTCACCGACGGCAAAGGGTGATGTTACCTTAGCCAATGATTCTGATGCTGAGTTGCAGAGAACTCAGCAGCAGATTAAGTTGCTGAAACGTATGCCGCAGCAACTTATGCAGACGTAATTTATGCTTGTAGAAACCTACGTTGCCTAAGACTATGCTCGCTGTGGCTTAGGGCTGAATCGCGCTAACAGGCAAATGACCTGTTTTCACTAAGATAATGGTTTCCTCTTCGACAAAAGGATAATGGCCGCTCATGTGCGGACTGCGTATCCAAGTGTGGCGCGGATATTCCCCTTGCTCATCTTGAAACTTGCCCGATAACACTAATATTTCTTCGCC
The DNA here is from genome assembly GCF_019655335.1 of Shewanella hafniensis. Classification (GTDB taxonomy): domain Bacteria; phylum Pseudomonadota; class Gammaproteobacteria; order Enterobacterales; family Shewanellaceae; genus Shewanella; species Shewanella hafniensis. The sequence goes on along the minus strand of NZ_BPFD01000004.1, from coordinate 81,234 downwards.
GCCAAAATGCCGATGGGGTTGAAAGGTTTCACCCTTAGGCCATTTCACTAGCGCAGTATGTTCATGCTCGAATTCGTGTAGCGGCATCACTTGTAAGCCGCCTATGCCTTGTAACCACTCTGTCTGCAGAGTGTTCATCTTGACCACATCAAGATCTCGCGGATCGAATTGATTGAGTTTGACTAAAATAACGCAGCCTTCGTGGCTAAACGGCGCGTGTTGGCTCCCTGGTGGATGGCGAAGATAACTGCCTGCTGGGTAATCGCCGTTTTCATCGGAAAATACCCCTTCGAGTACAAAAATTTCCTCGCCTAGCGGATGCTTGTGAGTCGCAAACTGCGACCCCGCGTCGTATTTCACTATGCTGCTGGTGTGTCCAGACTCTTTAGCCTCCCGCTCGAGTGGTTTGCGCCAAACGCCTTGAGCAGGGCTTGGCAGCCAGGGTTGCTGCTGTGTATCAATAACGACACGTTCGCTAAAGTTCATATTGAGCATAGTGTTAGACATTATTTAACCTTAACTTAGAATTATGATTGTTTACTGTGTTCGTTGCGTCTTACTGCGCTCTGCGATGTTAGCTGTGTATTAGCATACTCGCTTTGTCTGCAATATTAGTTGCGTCCAGCCATCACGCCGCCATCAACATCCCAAATCGCGCCGGTCACCCAGCTGGCGTCGTCAGATAAAAGAAAACAAATGCTGTTTGCCACATCTGTCGGCGTACCGACTCGACCGATTGGGTGAAAAGTGTTGAAGCTTTCAATCACTTGGTCTAGCTCTGCCTCTGGGATAAAAGCGTTATAGATGGGCGTATTGACCACGGCGGGTGAAACCGCGTTGACGCGAATATGCTTATCCGCCAGTTCCATCGCTAAATGCTGGGTTAATGCGTGTAATCCGGCTTTGGCCATGGAATAGGCCGATGACGGCGTGGCTTTAACCGCTTGTTTTGCCCACATAGAACCTATGTTCACTATACTACCGCCGCCCGCATCGATCATCTTGTGGGTCACGGCTTGGGTGATCCTGAACAGGGCTTTATTTAACGCCATGTAGAGATCGTAATCAGCCTCTGAGTGGTCGATAAAAGATTTGGGATTAAAATAACCCGCTGCATTGACGAGGTAGCCGACTTTTTGCTCAAGCTGGCTGATGTGTGCGGTCAATCGATTAACATCCGCAGCTTGGTAAAGGTTGGCTTGAAAACCGTCGACGCGTAACTCGGCTGCTGGATGGGCATGTTTGATTGCAGCGACGGCTGCGGTGAGTTTATCTTGCTGATTGCCGACGATGAGCACTGATACGCCTTGTTCGGCTAATTGTTTCGCCGTTTCGAAACCTATGCCGCTGCTACCACCGACAATAATGGCGAGATTTGAGGTATTAAATTGCATTTTCTACTCCTAAGTATTATCAAGGTGGTAATCTTAAGAACTCAATAACTGTCTGAACAGTAAGTACAAATAGGTAAGGCAGGTACTTTTTGGTACATCTTTATGAATAGCAATGAAAAAATTATTTCACGCAAATCGCCCCCTGAGCGTTCTGCGCGTATGGTCGAGACGATTTATGGCTGTAAGTGGTCATTAACGGTTTATCAGCTGTTGGCCAGTGGGGTACAAAGACCGGGGGAAATGGTGCGCTGCGTTGAGGGACTTTCAACTAAGGTATTGAATCAATGTTTAAAAAAGAACATTGAATTTGGCATCTTAGATAAGGTCATTTATAACGAGCTGCCGCCGCGTGTCGAGTATCAAGTGACTGAGTTTGGCCAAAAATTTCTACATATTTTGGATGAGCTGGAAAAGTTACAGCAAGAAATCGATGCTTAGTTAACTTTCTTTTGTAGTGGCTTAATTTCGACAAGGTAAATCGCAGCGGTTTATTTTATCGAGATGAAGTGCTACTTGATGGAGCACTACTCGATAAAGTCTGCGGCTGGTCGGAAATGGGAGTGTGTATGCCTATCCCGATTACTCGACCTTGAGCATAGCGAGTCTGGACGATGCTAACCAAGTTCAGCCTAAGTACCATATTTACACTGAGAGCCAGCTGAACTGGTTGGTGATTGAGGATAACTGTCAACGCTATCCACAAGGCCGCAGCCGTTAGCGATTTGATGATCACTGGGTTGATTTGATCGAGCTAACTTTGCGGTGCTTGATTTAACGTGATTTGTTTGGATTAGATCAGGGGGCGATTAAGCCGATTTCGTTGGCGTCAATGTCACTGAGTCCAAACAGGCTTAAGTAGCTCACGAGATTTGTCGCTTGGCCGCTTGGGCTGAGTTCATTGAGTTTATTCAAGATGGTTCGCTGCGCTTTACGTTCCATCATTAGCTCAACGGCGAGCATCTGCTGATACTCTTGCTCATTTAGGCTGGACTTAGCGAGTTTACGTAATTTGCGGTAGGGCATGAGAAATCTTTCATCCCATTCACCCACAGCGCTCATCAGCGATTGCCATTGGTCCGTGCTGTATTGCTGCGGCCCAGACACATCCATAGTGATATCTAAATATTGTGCCAGTAGCAGTAGATTGACGTTCACTTGACAGCTATTTTGCAATTCGAGACAGAGCGCTTTGTTTTGCGCATAGCTCATATCACACCATTGCCAGAGTTGACTGTCGAACTGAGTTAAAACCGCCATACTATTTCCTTGTATTGCTGCTACTGACTTTTATGTAAAAGAACGCTGGAGTTATTGTTGCTCCATGACCTCTTGCTCCATTGCATCTATCTCTTCTTGCAACTCGAGCCATTGCATTTCACTGTCTTCTAAGGTTTGCGTCAAGCTCGTTCGTTCGGTTAGTACCGAGGTTAGCTTGGCTTTGTTATCTTGATCATACAATTCGCTATCGGCCAGCAAGTGTTCTAGCTCGGCGAGGCGTTCGCTCAGCTTTTGCTGTTCGGTTTCTAACTTAGTTTGTTTGCGCTTGAGCGGCGATACCTTTTGGCGGATTTCGGCCTCGAGGCGTTTTTGCTGCTTTTTATCGGCGGCAGGTTTGATCTCGTCGCTGGTGCTGTTTTGATTCGCGTTGGCTTTCGCCGCATCGAGCAACCATTGGTGATAATCGTCTAAGTCGCCATCAAAAGCACGCACTTCACCTTGATCCACCAGATAATAATCGCTACAGGTTAAACGCAGTAAATGCCTATCATGCGAGACAACAACCATCGCACCTTCAAAGGTTTGCAATGCCATGGTTAGGGCGTGGCGCATCTCTAAGTCTAAATGGTTAGTGGGTTCATCGAGCAGCAATAGGTTAGGGCGTTGCCAAACTAATAGCGCTAACACTAAACGGGCTTTCTCGCCGCCAGAAAAGGGGCGTACAGGTGAGAGCGCCATATCGCCATTAAAACCAAAACCGCCTAAGAAGTTACGCAACTCTTGTTCGCGGGCATTGGGCGCAAGACGCACTAAATGCTGCATAGGCGTATCGTCGAGGCGTAAAAATTCGATTTGATGCTGGGCAAAGTAACCGATATTGACGCCAGGATTAGGTTCATACAAACCTGTCATTGGCGATAATTGGCCCGATAACAGTTTGATTAATGTCGATTTACCTGCGCCGTTACGGCCAAGCAAACCAATACGCGCACCTGGTACTAAGTTTAAATGCACTTTGCTCAGGATTGGCTTGTCGCCATAGCCTATTGCGACTTGCTCCATCTTAATCAGCGGATTGGGTAGGGCTTCAGGAGCACGAAACTCCATATAAAAGGGGCTATCGGCTTGAGACGGCAACAACTCAGTCATGCGCTCTAATGCCTTTAAGCGGCTCTGCGCTTGTTTGGCTTTACTTGCCTTGTAACGGAAACGGTCAACGAAGGACTGCATATGTGCACGTTCTTTTTGTTGGCGTTCAAAGGCAACCTGTTGCTGCGACATACGTTCGGCGCGAATACGTTCGAAGGCACTGTAATTGCCTTTGTAGAAATTGAGTTTTTGATTTTCAACGTGGACGATTTCATCAACGATTTCATCGATAAAGTCCCTATCATGGCTGATTAAAATCAGCGTGCCTTGATAGGACTTAATCCAACCTTCGAGCCAGTACATGGTATCTAAGTCTAAGTGGTTGGTCGGCTCGTCGAGGAGCAATAAGTCAGAGCGGCACAGTAGCGCTTGGGCTAAGTTGAGGCGCATACGCCAACCACCCGAAAAGCTTTTCACTGGATTGCTTTGCTCGGCTTCACTAAAGCCCAGACCCGCTAACAATGAACCCGCGCGCGAATGAATTGCATAACCACCGATAGCGTCGATTTTGCCGTGTAAGAGTGCGATGGCATTGCCGTCGTTCTCTTCTTGGGCCTGGTGTAATAGGGCTTCTAATTGGCGATATTCGCTATCGCCATCGATCACATATTCCAGTGCCGAGACGTCGAGCGCAGGGGTTTCTTGGGCCACAGTGGCAATTTGCCAGCCAGAAGGCAGACTAAATTCACCTTTATCTAGGCTTAAGTGACCTAAAATTAATGCGAGCAGTGAAGATTTGCCTGTGCCGTTAGCACCGACTAAACCGACCTTATGGCCGGGATAAATCGTCAGAGAGGTCTCATCTAGCAGGGTTTTGCTGCCACGGATTAATTGCGCTTGGTTGATGCTGATCATTGACTACAACTTGGTTAGAACGTGAATTCGTCAGGGCACAGATAATAGCGTACAACCCCGTATCAAACCACAGACTTCCCCGATAACTCGGACAATTATTCGACTTTTCAGGACGATCTTAAGCGAATCGCATCACATCGACCTAAGGCCTCATACTTTCAGGTAACACTGGTATTCAATCATCAGTGTGGCAAAATAGCGGCAATTTCTTCGGCCGAGTCCCTTGGCCCTGCTATCTGGTCCTTTATCTATTATGACAAACACTAAAATCAAAAAGCGTTTCGTAGCCGGTGCTAAGTGCCCAAAATGCAGCGCCAAAGACAGCATTTTACTCTACAAAGAAAACGGCATCGAAACTGTTGAATGCACAGAGTGTGATTACCGTGAACAGCAAACCGATGAGAAGGTCACAGAAAAAGCCACCGGCGCTGTAATCGGCGTGTTTAAACCAGATTAGGTTAGAGTTTTAATTAGGTTGCTTTGATAGAGGACGCCTGTCCTCTATATTATTTTCTGCTTATACCTTTGTGAGTCAAGTTGTGCAAATCATTAATCACCCGCATTCCAGTGACTCGCCGTAAATATATCCCTATAGGCTCGACGGCGGCATCCATGCCGCCAACGGTCACCTTCATACGAGTGCTTAATTCAACTTATCCCTGAGTACACCAATCCTTAAACTAGCTCCCAAAAGGATTAATGTGTATCAGGCTCCTTGGTTTTTAATTAATGGCTGCCGCCATAAAAAGTTAGCTCTAATCTATCAGTCATTACGTAAACCGCAGGCCAAATTGGATAGACCTTTCGCCAAGGAGGAGCGCTCGTGCCTTGTATTAAATGTTAGTAAGGTCATTTGCCATTTTAATTGGGCTGATAAGGCGCAGTGGTTAGTGATGATTAACAACCAATATCAGACCGTACGCATGTCAGAATAGCCACGGCGCGAAGGGCGTTGCAGCAAATGTAGAAGCTTGTCTTATGGGCGTAAGTCGATGAGGGAGTGTTAGCTTGAATCTTGGCTGGAATACAGTGAACTACGTGAGTTAGTCATTTAAACGTGAGCCTAAAAGAATGATAAAGCTAAAGCAATATCAAGTGATTACCCATAAAGTTGTATAAAAAACAGCTACCGCAAAAAAGCAAATTCCTATAGCATCATTCACACCAATTTACACGGATATGGCAGCTGCTAAGTCCAACAAGCGATTTATGCCCTGCAAACAGCGCAGCGCATAAATACTAAGACGTTAGCACTCAAGGATGCATATGAATTACGGTGAGTATCAAATTCCTCTATTGATAGCAAAAATGCGCAACGAAGGTAACACACTACATTTCGACGTAGATCGCTATGCTGGTGTGGCATTTTTCATTGACGGTGAACAAGGTAAGATTGTCACTTGCAAACATATTGTTGAAATGGTTCAAGAGGGAGAGGCTTTACTTGGCAAAAATCTTATTTCTGGTGAAGTAGATGTTATCTACAATATTAAAGCACATCCATTATACGACTTTGCTACAGCTAGTTTTATAAAGCATCATTCATACAAAACCTTCCCACTATTGGATAGAGAGTACAATCCCGGACATGATGTAAGAGCTTTCGGTTTTACTAATATCGGTCGAGAAGGCAGTAATGTTAGAGTAAGCGCTCGTATGCTAAAGGGGTATATTGTCAGTCATGCGGACGAATCAGAACACCCTCAAGCAAGAACCACGAATGAGCTTTCGTTTCCTTCTCTTAAAGGGTTTAGCGGTAGCCCTTTGGTAAGCGAAGAAAACGGCGCGCTAGTTGGTATGTTATTCAGTAATCATGAGTCATCTATAGAAGTCCACTCTTTTATGGATGTAGAAGATAATGGTGAACAATTTAAAGAGAGTATTTATAGAATCATCGAGCTAGGATTGGCTCATTCTGCTAAAGATTTGATTCAGTTCATAGAGGATTTAGGCTAGTGCTAACAAACCAAATCAGTCGGATTTGCTACGATCTCCGCTGTTTGGAGCGTTAATACATAGAAATCTTAATCCGAAACTCACTAATTCGAGCTAGAAATCTAACTCGGAGATGTCTCAAAGTGTGCAGCCTAAGGCTTTTAAATCTACAGGTTACGCTAAAGCCAAAACGGTGAGCTAGGGTGATTAGTGAGACGACCGTCCGCCCCATGGACGGACTGTCTGTGAGTTGACGAGTCAATGCCATGGCAAACCTGTGTGAGTGGGTATCAACTGTCTACCGTTCTATTTTTTCGAATATTTAGGCCGTGATTTCGCGTTATTCTTTTGTAAACTTCCTTGTTATTCTGCCTCCATCAGCAAAGCGTTTGCGTCTTGTGTTAGCAGTATGATTTTGGCGTTTCACGCACCGCTTTGCTCAACCGATAGGAGAGCAGCAATGAAAGTATTAAGTCAGTTTTCCGCCAAAGCCGCGATGGATGGCGATGGGGTCAATATTCGCCGTGTCGCCGATTTTGTGACGACTAAATTTGATCCTTTCTTGATGATCGACGAAATTAAATCCGATGATGAACAAGATTTTATTGGCGGCTTCCCCGCACATCCCCACCGCGGGATGGAGACCTTCACTTATATTCGCAAGGGTGGCTTCGAGCACCGTGACCAAATGGGCAATGTGAAGGCGATTCGTGCCGGCGATGTGCAGTGGATGAGTACTGGGTTCGGGGTAGTGCACTCTGAAATGCCGCTGGCCGATGCGGTTGATGGTCTGCATGGATTTCAAATTTGGGTCAACATGCCCGCGAAAGACAAGCTGCGCCCCGCTAAGTATCAAGATACTGCGGGTAGCGTGAGCGTTGAAGCGGCCAATGACACGGGCGCTAGCTTAAAGGCCTTAGCGGGTGATTGGGGCTTTAAAGATCAACCACTGATTAGTGCGGCTATCCAAGGATTGGCTGGTGAGGCGGCGATTGCCGACTTGATGATAAACGCGAATGGTGAAGCGCAGCTCGATTTATCCAAACACGAGTTTGTCGCCTTGTACTTGTACCAAGGTGACTTAAGCAAGGGTGAAGATTCACAGTGGTCATATCATCAGGGCGAATTTTTAGTGCTCGATAGCCAAAGTGTGCTTAAGCTTAAAGCCGATGAGCGCGGCGCAGGGATGTTACTGTTTGCGGGTAAACCTATCCGTGAAAAAATCGTCCAGATGGGTCCCTTTGTGATGAACACCCAAGCGGAAATTCAGCAGGCGATTCGCGATTATCAAGAAGGGCGTTTCGGCCAAATCGCGTAATTTGTTAAATCAGCCGCGCTGAGCGAATTCTAAACCCAAACCTAAATTAGCCCTAAGCCCTGTATTCCTACAGGGCTTTTTGTTGCTGTTCACTCCAGCTATGTCTATTGCTTAAGGACTTGAGGTAAAAGCTGCGCTTTGTTGCTACAATAGCCGTGCTTTTGGGTTGAGCGAGCATAGCGCTTTATTCTTAACTCAAGCTAGCCTGAATCTTGATAGACCAGTTAAATCGATAAGTAACGCAATTTCAGTAACCTAGCAGCCGCTTCGTTACCCACCACAGGATATTCACCTTGAGCAACTCTGATACTAAGCCTAATCCATCAATGGCTTTTTCGACTCTTAAGCTAAAACCCGAACTGCTTGAGAACCTTTCTTCTATGGGCTACAACGAGATGACGCCAATTCAGGCGCAAAGTTTGCCACCCATTTTAGCGGGGCAGGATGTGATAGGTCAGGGTAAAACTGGCTCGGGTAAAACGGCCGCCTTCGGCTTAGGATTACTGAACAAGTTAGACGTTAAACGCTTTCGCATTCAAACCTTAGTGTTATGCCCAACCCGCGAGTTGGCCGACCAAGTGGCGCAGGAAATTCGTACCCTTGCCCGTGGTATTCATAACGTTAAAGTACTGACACTTTGCGGCGGTGTGCCTATGGGGCCACAAGTCGGCTCGCTGGAACACGGCGCGCACATTATTGTGGGTACGCCGGGTCGTATCGTCGATCACTTAGATCGCAATCGCTTAGATTTAAGCAATCTCAACATGTTAGTGCTCGATGAAGCCGATCGCATGTTAGAAATGGGTTTCCAACCCGCCCTCGATGCGATTATCGAACAAGCGCCACGTGAGCGTCAGACGTTGCTATTCAGCGCGACGTTCCCAGAGCAAATTCAATCGATTGCTAAGCAAATCATGTATGACCCAAGCATGGTTAAAGTGGAAGGTAATCACGACAGTTTAAGCATAGCCCAGCATTTTTATCGCTTAGACGATGACAAGGCGCGTATGCAAGCGCTGCAATTATTGTTGTTAGAACATAAGCCTGAAAGCGCAGTAGTGTTTTGTAACACGAAACGCGAAACCCAAAAAGTGGCCGATGAGCTTGAAGGTTTAGGCTTTAGCGTATTGGCCCTGCACGGTGATTTAGAGCAAAGAGACAGGGACGAAACCCTGCTACAATTTGCTAACAAGAGTGCCTGCGTATTGGTGGCGACCGACGTTGCTGCCCGTGGTTTAGATATCGATGCGCTGGATGCCGTGTTTAACTATCACGTCGCCTACGACACCGAAGTGCACATTCACCGTATCGGTCGTACTGGCCGTGCGGGCAGTAAAGGCGCCGCTTATACCTTCTATAACGACCAAGACGGTTACAAGATTGCCTTGTTAGAAGAGTATTTAGAGCGCGAAATTACCAGCGAATCACTGCCATCTGAAAGCCTGCTCGGCAACACGCCTGCAGCGCCAACCATGATCACTTTGCAGATCGATGGCGGTAAGAAAGAAAAACTGCGTCCAGGGGATATCTTAGGCGCGCTGACGGGCGAAAACGGTATCGAAGGCTCGCAGGTGGGTAAAATCCAAGTGACCGATTACCGCGCCTATGTGGCCGTTAATCGTAAGGTTGCCAAGAAAGCGCTGAACAAAATTACTGGCGGCCGCATTAAAGGGAAATCTTACCGCGCTTGGCCAATGAAGTAAGCTTGGCTTAGCTTGAGTTGAATCGTACCTCGATTTAATTCGCTCTATTTTTAAAGGGAATAAACTCAAGTTTATTCCCTTTTTTATTGGGTGATTAATGCAGTGACTGAGTCTGTTTGTTTTGTAAATGTTAATTCTGGCGGGGGTTAAGTAACACTTTGTATTTGTCTGCTGAATTGATATGCCCCTCAGCTTGCCTGTGGTAGAAGTGATTCTGAGTAAAAAATAAATGAGCAGATTAACGACTTTGTCAGGTGATAAGGCCTGCATCGGTTTGGAGTATTTATGTTTCGATAGGCAAAAAATTGTGGATCCAGCTGCAAGAGAAATCCTTTACGCCCAGAGTCAATGTGCCTCAGTATTTACTTGATGATCCGATTTATCAAGGCGGTGTGTTGAAGCAAAGCATGCTGAGCGCGCCAGAGCGTGATCCTAATAAACCTGTGACGGATGATGAGTATGGCTGGTCTGCCAAAATGTGGGAGCCTGCAGTACGTGCGCGTTATCAGCAATTGGTACGCCAGCTAGGCCAAGAGTTTGATGGGAAAATTGCGGGCATTAACTTTAGTGAAAGCTCAATTGATGTGGGGACTGAAAACGCCGATGGAACAACGACGTTCCCCAGTGATTTTAATCCTAAAGCCTATATCGATGCGATTGGCGAAAACATGCAAGTATTAGCTGAGTCATTTCAGCATTCAACCGCTATGGTGTATTTGAACTTTTTACCAGACGAATGGCTGCCATGGAATGACAAAGGCCATATGCGAGGTTTGTTTGCGCAAGCCAAAGCGCTCAATATGGGCGTAGGTGGCCCAGATTTAATGCCATATCGTAAAGGCCATATGGGACAGAGTTACGCCTTTATTAAAGAATATCCAGCGGCATTGGTGAAAGGCATGGCGGTGCAAGACGGTAATTTGCGGCAGATTAATCCCAAAACAGGTAAAAAGAATACTGTGCCTGACTTGCTGGATTTTGCACAAAACTACCTAGGGCTAGACTATATTTTTTGGGTTGAAGATGAACCCTATTTTACGGATGAAGTCCTGCAGCAGTTGCCCGATATTAAGGCGAATTAACTTAGGTTGCTGTTTAACGTTTTTTTTAGGTTGTTGTTTAAAGCGACGATTGTTCAAGCGAGTTATTGATCAATGTGTGGATAATGCGCTAAGCATCAATAAATAAAGACAAAAAAAACGCCCAATTCCTGACGGAGTTGGGCGTTTTTTTAGGGCTTAATGCGGCTAAATCGCCAAGCGAGTTCGCTCAGCGGGTGCATTAATCCTGTGAATGTCTTGGACGACTCGCACCGTTATTTGGGCGACGGGTATTTTTCTTTGGGCCATTGGCGTAAGGGTTCTCACCCGCTTGGCCACGATTTTCGCCAGAACCTGAACGGCTTTCACTTGGACGACTAGCGCCTGCGCTATTCGCACGGCCATCGTTTGAACGTGGTGGACGTGGTTTGGCTGAATCAGCACGAGGTGCGCTACTGGCTTCACCGCTGTGTCTTGGGTTCTTGTCGTTTGGCTTGTGGCCGCGCGCGACGTCACCGCTGCGTTGACCATCTTTATGCTCTGCGCTTCTTGGGGTGCCATCGCGTGAGCTAGGTTGGTTTGAGCTGCGGGTATTTCTACGGCTTGGTACTGATTTACCGCTGCTTTTTCCGCCGCCACCTAAACGTGACTCAGGCAATACATGGTTAAAGCCTTCAACCATTTCTCGGTCTAATACGCGATTGATCAAACGCTCGATATCGTTCAGCAGTTTGATTTCTTCGTTGCTCACCAGTGACACGGCTTGACCCGATGCGCCAGCGCGGCCAGTACGGCCGATGCGGTGCACATAATCTTCTGGCACGTTCGGTAAGTCGAAGTTAACCACTTGTGGCAATTGGTCAATGTCCAAACCACGGGCGGCGATATCGGTCGCAACCAGTACGCGAGCTTGGCCATTTTTAAAGTCGGCCAAGGCTTTAGTTCGCGCAGTTTGGCTCTTGTTACCGTGGATAGCGGCGGCTTTAATGCCCGCATCTTCAAGGCTTTTTGCCAGACGGTTAGCGCCATGTTTAGTGCGCGAGAATACCAGCACTTGTTGCCAATCGTTTTGCTTGATGAGTTGGATCAAGAGTGCCGATTTCTGGCTCTTATCGACGGGGCAAACCCATTGTTTTACTGTGGTCGCCGCCGCGTTACGTGGCGTGACCGAAATTTCGACCGGATTATTCACTAAGCCTTTTGCCAGCTCACGAATTTCATCGGAGAAGGTGGCTGAGAGCATCAGGTTTTGGCGTTGCTTAGGTAAAATGGCCAGGATCTTACGGATGTCGCGGATAAAGCCCATGTCGAGCATGCGATCGGCTTCATCTAATACTAAGATTTCAAGCTGGCTGAATTTCACCGCTTTTTGATTGTACAGATCCATCAATCGACCTGGTGTGGCGACTAATACGTCGACACCGTGGCGCAATTTCGCGATTTGTGGATTGATAGGCACGCCACCAAATATCACCGCTGAGCGCAGTGGTAAATTTTTACCATAGGTTTCAACACTTTCTGCAACCTGAGCCGCCAATTCGCGTGTTGGAGTTAACACTAATGCGCGCACTTGGCCTGCTTGGGCACGGTTACCTTTACTCAGGAGTTCGAGCATAGGTAGGGTGAAACCTGCTGTTTTACCTGTTCCTGTTTGGGCGGCCGCCATCACATCTTTGCCTTGAAGCACAGCTGGAATGGCTTGAGCTTGGATTGGCGAAGGTGTGTCGTAGCCTTGTTCGGCAACGGCTTTAAGTATCGGGGCCGATAAGCCCAGGGAGGTAAAACTCATAGATTGGTCTCTTGTGGCAACGCTTTGCTGCATTTATGGTCAATAGCCAGGTCTGCTGGCGGGCGTGCAGCTTACAGGATCGGGGCCCTAAGTGCCATCGAATAAAGACTTTTACAGCGGGTTTCATTCATATTGGCACATAAATCGCTTGTCAGCGGCTTTCACTCGGTCTCGCATATCTTTTAGGCGCAAGTTTCCTCAGTCGAGTTTGAGCTTATTGAGGGCGAATCTGCATTCGGTTAAGTGCTGTATTGTACTGGCAGAGGCTTTGGGGTCGGACTTTTACTGTTATTTTGGGGTGCGGTTGAGCCTAATGGACTCACCAAATGTACAGTATGGCTATCAGGCTGATTCAATCAGCTAAACAGGCCGGTTTAAAGTTAACTCGTCGACTCTTTTTATCTAAAAGTTAGAGTGAGTTAGCGCTAGATCACGCTAGATTAATTTGAGTGGTATAAACTCAAGGCGATAGGAGTAGAATTCATCAATATCTATTTTCTGCATGCTTGCGATGAGTCTCGTGTTTATTTTAGGATGAGCCAACGCGGGAAACGGTTAAACGCCTCTCATTTATAGGTGGATTATGACAGCGATACAGCATATTGAACGCCTTGCTCGAGGACGCAGTGAACAGGCCGTCGCTGTGATTAAAAATGTGCAACAGATGTCGAACATCCCCATGCATGAGATGCAACTCGCCCTCAAACAATTGCTCAACTGTGGCCGAATTGCGCTGCATTTTCACCCTGATAGAATCGACAGCCGTGGTATGACAGTAGCCGAAGGTTTGCTGCGCGATGGTCAATACCGCAGTCAGTTTGAGACCCATATTTCCAACGGTCAGTTATCCCCTGAGTTAGGTGGCCCAAGGGATCACTGGGAAAATCAGCTGTTTGGTGATGTGTATAAGGGCACTAAATCTCGGCCTAAATATGGCGCACTCGATCTAGGCATGTGGCAGGACGGCCCCGCGCCGCGTTTTGGTAGCTGCTATTTGCTGACCCACGCCAGCGTGTTGGCACGTTCGACCTTTTGTTATCTCGACTCGTACCGCAATCCGAAAGAGAAGGGCACGCTATCATGCTTCGATGATATTTTAGCGGCGCTACTGACCGAGAGTTTTGAGCGTCACTATGCCTTAGGCAAATCTGACTTTAAGCCGCTAAATGTGATTCATTATTTGGGACATCAGCTCAATACTTCCTTGCTGTCACGATTCGAGCGGCCGTTATCGAATAATCTCGATCATTATATCGAGGCGCAGATCCACGGTGATGTTTCCCTCGATGAAGATATCGCCATGCTGGTGGCCGATCCAAGTTTTAAAGGCACTGATATTGGCGCCAGCTTAAGTAAAATTTGCGACAGATATGATATCGAGCTGCAATATCATGATGGTTTTAGCCTACATACGGCGCAGATCCCGAGCGATTTTCGCGGGCCAACTATGCCATCGCTGGCTAATCGTATCGCCATAGAAGACAGAGTCGATGCCCATGCCATAGGTGTGGCCGCGCGGGATTTATATCATTCACCCCAGCATTGGCGCGACCGCGGTAACCGTGCCCAAGTCGCCCACGAACTTAAGTTACTTTGGCATGTGTTAGTGAAATACGGCGCAGTGCAGTGAGGGTTAAGTTCTGAATGCAAACTACAAGCTAACTTAAGGTTTGCTTGTGGCTTTTTGAATACTGACTGCTGCGATTTACTGAGCAGGGTTAAATACTTTAAGTTTCCCCAAACAGGCTAGTGCTAGGGAAAGTTCCGTTAACTCAGGGATTTGTTTATCTTTAGCTCGTTTTTGTGAGTCCGCTAGCAAAAGTCTGTGATAGGGTTTCATCTGTTGTAGATGCCTGCGATACTGCGCCCCTATCGGAACTTTTTAGCCGTTGCAAGCCCCGTAAACTGAGTCGTTATCGATAGCCGATCCTCGCTACGAGTCGCTTAATTGTTTTCTTGTTGGAGCACCATGGATAAGTCGTTAGAAAAATCCCTTCTTGTTTGGCTTAAAGCCCAGAAAAAAGCCTGTGGCTTGTTCCTTAAATTGTCGTTATGGCTTGGGATGATAAGCGCCGTCGCTATGGTGGCGCAGGCTTATATTATCGCGACGATTCTCGATGGCGTGATCATGGGGCAGCAAGTCATGCCGCTCACTGACAATGTCCAGATGGTCAGTTCCAGCGTGAGTATTGATACCTATACACCTCATTTTATTGCGTTAATCGCATTGATGTTACTGCGTGCCTTGCTGGCTTATGGACGTGAACGCGCCAGTTTTGAGGCGGGTAAGCGTCTGCGTGGTCATATTCGCGCGGCAGTAATGGACAAGTTGACTAAGCTAGGTCCGGCGTTTATTAAAGGTAAACCCGCAGGCAGTTGGGCTAGCATAGTGTTAGAGCAAGTCGAAGATTTACAAGACTTTTATGCCAGATACCTTCCGCAAATCAGCCTTGCTGGTTTTATTCCCATCCTCATTTTAGCAGCGGTATTCCCGATTAACTGGGCGGCAGGCTTAATCCTGTTACTCACTGCGCCGTTAATCCCTATGTTTATGATTTTAGTTGGCATGGGCGCTGCCGATGCAAATCGCAAAAATTTCAGTGCGCTTGCAAGATTAAGCGGCCACTTTATGGATAGATTAAAAGGCTTAAGCACCTTGAAACTCTTCCTCCGTGGTGATGCTGAGCTAAAGGTGATCGCCACTGCTTCGGAAGAGTTCCGTAGCCGCACTATGTCGGTACTGCGCATGGCTTTTTTAAGCTCGGCGGTATTAGAGTTTTTTGCGGCGGTTTCGATTGCTGTGCTGGCGGTTTATTTTGGTTTCAGTTATTTAGGTCACTTAGATTTTGGCTACTATGGCGCCCATGCCAATATCAGCTCGAGTACAGATCCTCAAATAGTCGGTATTCCTTTTAGCCTGTTTACTGGGCTGTTTATTCTGATTTTAGCCCCTGAGTTTTATCAACCGCTGCGGGACATGGGCACCCATTACCACGCTAAGGCGCAGGCCGTCGGCGCGGCGGAAGCCTTGATTACTTTGCTCGAACATCCCGAACCTGAGTTTGTCGGCCAAGTGCGCATCGATAGCATAGAAACCCTGAGTGCCGACAATCTTGAAGTGTTCAGTGTCGATGGCACACGTTTACTTGGCCCGTTGAGTTTTGAGTTAAATGAGGGTGAACGCTTAGCCTTAGTTGGCCCAAGCGGCGCGGGGAAAACCAGTTTACTCAATGCCTTATTGGGATTTCTACCCTATAAGGGACATTTGCTGATCAATGGCCATGAGTTATCCGCATTAGACTTAGCCCATTGGCGCCAGCATTTAGCTTGGCTGGGCCAAGAACCGCAGTTATTCCACGGTACTGTGCGGGATAACGTTGCTTTAGCCGACCCCACTCTGCCCGATGATAGACTGTGGCACTTGCTGGCAGAGGCCAATATCAGCGACTTCGTTAAGGCGCAGCCATTGGGTTTAGATGCCCCAGTCGGTGAACAATCCTCCGGTTTATCCGTTGGCCAAGCTCAACGTATTGCCTTAGCAAGGGCGCTTGGGCAGCAGGCGAGTTTGTTTGTCCTTGATGAACCCACAGCCAGTTTAGATAGCCAGAGTGAGCAGGCGGTGAGTTCTGCGCTGAATCGCGCCATGGCGGGTAAGATGTGCATTATGGTGACCCACAGATTAGATCAGTTAGATCAAATGGATACTATTCTTGTGCTCGATAAAGGCTTGATAGTGCAGCGGGGCGATTACACCACTTTGTCTGACACAAACGGCTTATTCCAAACTTTACTGCGTGAAAATATTGAGTCCGTGGCGGATATTGAACTTGTACCGTTATCGGCCAGCGCCAGTGAGACGCAGCTTGATAGTGACGCTCCACTTGACATTGCCGCCGAGCCCACTAAAGGAGAGGCCCAATGAAAGTGCTAATCCCCTTTATTCGATTGTTCTCGCGCCAGTGGCTAATGATGTCCGTGGGCTTGCTGCTGACCATTATTACCTTGATGGCTGGCATAGGTTTACTGTCACTTTCGGGCTGGTTTCTTTCCGCTACAGCGGTCGCAGGTTTGACGATAGTCACGGCGCAGTCCTTTAACTTTTTCACTCCTGCTGGCGGGGTACGTTTCTTATCCATTGCCCGTACTGCTAGTCGTTATGGTGAGCGTTTAGCGACCCATGAGGCAACCTTTAAGTTGCTGACTGAGCTTCGCGTTTGGGCGTGGCAAAAACTCTTACCGCTAAGTGCTAAAAATCTGCAGGGGCTACGCCGTGGCGACATGCTCAATCGCTTAGTGGCCGATATCGATACCCTAGATCATCTATATCTGCGACTGCTCACGCCTATGGCGGCATCACTGCTGATGACTGGGCTCTTGTATCTGTTTCTTGCTTGGTTCGATGCCAAGTTGGCCCTGAGTCTCTGCCTATTTTTAGTCGCCGTTTGGCTGGTGATGCCACTGCTATTTTATCGCCTTGGGCACATGCCGAGCCGCACTATGCTCGAAACTAAGCGCCATTATCGGGTGCTGTTGCTTGATATGCTGCAAGGCCAAGCCGAACTCAGCCTATTTGGCGCCAATGACAGATTCAGGCAAAAACTAAACGAGGCTGAGGCAAATCTGTTTAAAAGCCAAAGTGCGATGGCCAATATCACAGCGCTCAGCCAAGCCATGTTGATCCTCTCCACTGGCTCAGCCTTGATCATGATGCTTTATTTAGCCGCTCAAGGCGTGGGTGATGCTGTGCCGCCGGGCCCTATGTTTGCGCTTATGGTGTTTGCCACTATGGCCTGCGTTGAGATGATGATGCCGATCGCGGGCGCGTTTCAGCATTTGTCTGGCTGTGTATTGGCGGCGACACGGATTAACGAAATCACCGAACAAGAGGCAGATATTCAATTTGTTACCGATACTGGCCTTAAGGCAAAATCCGGCGCATTGCAGATTGAAGATATCCACTTTGGTTATCGAGACGATCAACACGTGCTGCAAGGTTTGTCCCTTGAGATAAAAGCGGGGCAAAAAGTCGCGCTACTTGGGCCAACGGGTTGCGGTAAGTCGAGTTTACTGGCGCTGATTACCCGCGAGTGGCAAGCGCAGCAAGGGCACATAAAGCTCGATGGCCATGCACTTGCAGAGTACAGCGAGCGCGGGCTTAGGGATGCGATGACTGTGATTAGCCAACGCATCTATTTGTTTGCGGGCACTTTACGGGAAAATTTAGTAATAGCCTTACCAGTTATCGAAGGCGAGAAACGCACGGCCCACGACGCACGTTTGATTGATGTGTTACAGCGGGTTGGGCTTGGCGCTTTACTCACGGGTGATAAGCCGCTGGACAGGTGGATAGGTGAAGGTGGACGTCAGCTTTCGGGTGGCGAGCAGCGCCGTATTGGTGTTGCTAGGGCACTGCTGCGTGATGCGCCGCTGCTATTGCTCGATGAGCCAACCGAAGGGCTAGATAAACGCACCGAGCGAGAGATTTTAAGTTTACTGTTTGAATTTGCGCAGGATAAAACCTTACTGATGATTAGCCATCGTTTAACTGCTATGGCGAAGATGGATCAGATTCATCTACTCGGTCAGGGTAAGATTATTGCGTCTGGCACTCACCAGGGCTTAATTGAAAACAGTGCAGAGTATCAGGCCTTATACCAAAGACTCGCTTAAGCCTGCTGTATTCAAGGCGTTAATGCTCAAACCTTTGACGCTCAATATGATGAATAGCGATATATTTTACCCATTAAAAGCGGATATAAATCGATGAACTCTGCGATGCCTGAAGCGTTAGCCCCACAAATTAATGCTCATTTTAATGGTCAATTTGAGGTCGAGCTTAAATACCGCTTATGGGATCGCCACGCTTTTTTCGCTGCCTTGCAGATGAGAAATCCTGAGGTCATGCTCGAAGATAACCTTGAGCATGACTGTTACTTTGATCTGCCATCACAGTCACTTAAAGGTGAGCACAAGAGCTTGTGTATCCGTGAGATGCAGCCATCGGGGATTATGCTGTGGATAGTAAAGGGGCCAGAGAAAGACCGCTGTGAAGCTGTGAATATCACCGAAGCGACCAAGGCAAAAAGTATGTTGCATACCTTAGGTTATGAGTGCGTATTGGAAATTAAAAAGCGCCGCAGCATCTATTTTCTGGGTGAATTTCATTTAACAATCGATCATATCGAAGGTTTAGGGGATTTTGCTGAACTCGCGATTATGACCAATGATGAAACCCTGTTGCCTAAGTATGAAGTTCAATTGCAACAACTCGCTGCCGATTTGGGCTTAAGTGAAACGCAGCGGGAGTGGTTATCCTATCGGCAGTTGCAGCAGGCTTTAAATAATAAGTAATGGTTCAATCTTTTGGATTAACAGCTTGAGGCTTAATAGCTTAAAGTTTCATCGCTTAAGTTTAATGGCTTGCACCGCTAAATTCGGCTAACCAATCCCTTGCAACAAACCGGAATGGCTTAGTTCAAATCCCTTTGAGTTTTACTGTCCATGTTGTATTCATAGGTTGTTTTCATTCGTTATCGACGGCTTAAACTTAAGCCTTGTCATTAAACTTAAGCATCACCTTTAAAATTCAAGCTACTTTCAAAAACTTAGACTCAAAATTAAAATCAAACGATTTAAGCAGCGGTTACCCCGCTTTACTTGCCATGACTTGCCTAATGCGTTTTAGCCTAAGCGTTGTGAAAAGGCGAGATAGCGTTTCACTTCCGCTTCAGGGAATTTTAATTCGTCACCTTCTTGAACACTCGAGAGTAAATTCTCCCGAGCGAAGCGTTTGATGGTCGCAGGTGTTTTATCTAACATTTTGCACACTTCATCTAAGGTTAATAAGTTATCGCTCATAGCACTCTCCCAGTATTTCAATAGAAACATAACCCAAAGAGTATAGAACAATAATTTCAACCCAGATGACGCCTGCAACCTAAACCGCTAAGGTTATGACTCTATTTTGTGGTTACGAGCCGCTTCCCGGACTTGATTCTCTATTTGCAGATGGCCTTTTGCCGCAGTAATAGCTTGAACCGCGCGGGACTTAAATTCGCGGCGATATAAGGTCGCGACCACAAATAAGCTGGCCGAAATAAACAGTATCGGGTGCACAAACCAGCACAATACCGCCATCGAAAAGTAATAGGCGCGTAAGCCATAGTTATAGGAGTGCGCCGCTTGATCTTGTACCGTCGCCATCTGTCTTGCGTAGGCTTTGAGATTGTCGTTCGAGCCATCGCTGTCTAAAGGACCCGCGCCTATCATCACGTTCACAAAACCGTATTGGCGCATCGACCAAGTAAACTGGAAGAAAGCCATCACAAAAATGCCGACTAACAGCGCGAGTTTGACTTGCACCAACGCATGATTCGGTGGCGTGGCGAAGGGAATGGTGGCAATAACACTTTCTAGTCGCTCAACTTGTGCAAATAAGGTCAGCACACCCGCGAGTACAAACAGCGTAGTCGAGGCAAAAAAGGCTATATTGCGCTCAAGGTTGGCCAGCAGCGCCGCATCACCCACCCGCACGCCGCGGGTCATCACCTCAAGCATCCAGTAAATTCTATGCTTATGCAGACCACGGGCAATACAGTCGGTATCTTTCGCCTTACGACGAGCAAAGGCGGTATAGCCAGCCCAAGAAACGATAAACCACACCAATGCAGAAATATCTAATAGCGAAAATGTCATAGTTGCCTTGAGAAAGTGACTTTGAGAAAGTAAAAAATCGGTTGATTGAGTGCGATTATGAAGGTTTTTATCTCTTAGGCGCAATCCCCTGGTATCACTTTGAAATCCATCCTATTAACAATTTGAAGCCGCTCACATTGGTTTGAAGCCTCTCGCTGAGTGATACTCAGTTTTGAGGAAAATTCTTGTAAGGTAAGTGAGTGATAAGAGTGTGTTGGGGCACATTGAATACTCACCAAGGTTGTTGTAAACGATGAATAAATGGCTCAGTCCAACCAGTGTAAGCCGAACATGCCAAGGATAGGGTAACTTAATCCGCATGGGTGTTTCACATTAACAGGCGCAGTGGTACGGATTTCATTAGGGGCGCAGCCAGACTGTTAAGTCCGTATATATGGCAGTACAACCGCTTTTAGCGGTAATGAGTCACATCAATAACAATGGTAGGAGTAAAGCAGTTAAACAGAAAACTAAGGCCAAAAAGCCTTCGGTGAGCAGAGTATTGTCTTGGCTCATTGGGAGCGTCCATATATGGCGTTAAATTGTGTTAAATTGAGTAATTTAAATATCTTCGATATAAAGTTGCTCATAAATTTCAGTCTTAATTAATATTTCGTTTACACCAGTATCAACTTTAGATTGACTTTTTAGGGTTAATTCCTTCTAATTCTTACTTAATTTATTGCATCTAAAATTCAATTTTGAATTTTTAAAAGGTTAGGGATGACTATGAAGTCAAATTTGAAATCCATATCGCTTGCCGTTGCTGGTGTATTATCTCTTAGTAGTTGCGCTATTACTCAATCTGTCGAAGACAATAAAGAAACCGTTATTGGCTGTGCAATTGGCACGGGTTTGGGTGTGCTTATTGGTAACTACTTAGGTGGAAAAGAAGGAATGGTGTATGGCGGTGCCGCTGGTGCCGCGATTGGTTGTACCGTTGGTTATGATTTCCAACAAAAGCGTGAAGCATTAGAACAGTTAGCGAAAACAGAAAATCTTGATATTCAATTTACTTCAATCAGCGCTTCGAAAGCATCCAATGAGCAGCAAAGTAGTTTACTGATCAGCTCAACCGAACAAACGATGTCGAAGGAAGATTCAGATAAATACGCTAATTACCAAGTTGTAGGGATGGCTGCAACTGTTTCGAGCAATAGTGAAGTGATGTTTACTTCAGGATCTTCAGAGGCTACGCCAAAAGCTAAGCAAAAGTTTCAAAAACTCGCCGCCATTTATAAAGACTCAAAACAGAATATCCTGATTACAGGGCATACCGATGCCAGTGGTGGAGAGGCCTTAAATCAAGAGCTCAGCGAGGCAAGAGCTCGTTATGTGGCTACCCTATTTAATCAAGCAGGTATTCCTACAGAGCGATTATTCTTCCAAGGTGCGGGTGAATCACAACCTGTTGCCGCTAACAGCGATGATGCTGGCAAGGCAAAAAATCGTCGAGTAGAAATTATTGAGATCGATGGTAAACCTGATCAATTACTGGCTTATTCTTATAAGCAGAAAACTAACATAAGTTATTTGTCTCGCCGCTCACAGGATAAAGTTGCCACAGTCAAACCCACTCAAGTGGTAAAGCAGCCTACAACTCAGTCAAGCAAACCGAGTATATCTACCTCCGACCCCGTTCAAATACAAATGACTCAGTCGGAAATCGTAAAATTGCTTGAGCCAGTTAAGCTGCAAAAAGCCTTAGTCGATTTTGGCGGTAAAAAAATGCTCGACCCATCGACGAATTTCACCCAGTTAGTGGGTGTTAAGAAAGAGAGCGGTTTTGCATTGTTCAGCAAGGCCTATGCATCTGAAGTTTCGAGCTTAAACTGCGCAGTTGAAGGACCTCGGGTTACTGGTGATGTGAAGAGTTTAGCTACGGGTGAGAGTTACAACCGTAATGACTACAACACTGCTGATTACTTACCGGGCATGAACGGTACCGTTTGGGTAAATAAAGTGAATGGTCACTATATTGGCTTAACCCCTGTGGCTGTCATTAAAGACACTGGTACGGCTGTTTCTGCGCCTAAAGTGAATATTTGGAAGAACTACAAAGGTTCAAGTAAAGATGCGCCTAACTATCAGCTCACTAGCCATGTAGAAACTTATTATGGTGATAAAGGCTTGTTATATCGTGTTTTTACAACAGAAAAAGACTCTCCAGTGCGCTGTATGGATGTTGTAATGCCAATTGATCGTTCTGCGACCGCGATTGCTGGCAAGTTGTATTATGAAAAGAATAAAACGGTTTATGAAGCCGATTTTGAACCTAAATTGTTATAAGTAATACGCCTAGGAGTGGGAAATGGATTTTGTGTCTATGTTGTTTAATGAGTATCGCGCGCTAGTGTCGCTGTTACTTTCGTTGATGGTTCTTGTGGTCGTGATTATGGTTTGGTGGGATAAAGTCAGTTTTTGGTGGCTTAATACCTGGTATGCCTTTCCATTAATCGGCAAGGAAAGTCGCTTAGCGAAAGATTATGAAACACAAGTTAAGATCTACGACAAGGACTGGTTAAATACAGAAGTCGCACTTTGTACAGATTTTGCTGCTCATTATGAGAAAGTGAATAAGGATGAAGAGCTTTTCAGTAAAAGCCAAGATTATTTAGGCAAAGTGACTGAAAACGGCCGTAACAACTTACATATTTTTGGTTGGATATTGATTGCAGCTTTAGTTTTTGTAGAGGCTATGGGATTCAGTTATGTACTTTCTGGCTTTACCATCCCTGGTGCATCGGAAAAACTCCAGCAACAAGGTGCCGTGGGTATTGCCTTTATCATTTCGGTTTTACTGGTTGGTTTGACTCACTTTACTGGGCACGAGCTGCATGCGAACTCGCTTATTAAAAAGGCCAAAGTATGGTGGAAAAATGCTAAAAACCGCGATAAGACTACACCAGAGTTAGCGCCTAATACTCGTATTAATTTAGATAAAACCTTTGAAGATGATGATGAACCGCAATATAAGCAAGTCATTAATCGGATTTCTACTAATGCTGAAGTTAAGCCTCGCTATTTCATTACAACAATTACTGCTATTGCGATTTTAGTGATTGCTGTATTGGCAACCTATGTACGTGGTCAAGTACTTGAAAAGATGCATATTGACGAAGTTAATATCCAGCAAAATAGTGGGCTTTATCAAGAGCAAGACCCTTATGCCGAAGCTCCGCCTGCATTCTTAGTGGAAGAGTCTAAAAGTGCCGATGCTAAAACCGATACTGACATATGGGAGCGTGAGCAGAAAGGCGGTTGGGGGACTTTTATATTTCTTGCCTTCCTGTTCATTTTATTGCAAATTTTCGGTATTTTAATCGGTTTTAAAACGGGATTTGCTGGCAAACATTCTAAAGATGCCCGTAAAGAAATTGGTAACTTTAAAAGTGAGCGCGAGTTTAAGACACACTATTCTCGTTTAAAGCAACAAGTCGCGCGCGTGGCCCAGAAACGCTTAACTAACTTGCAGCAAAGAATGAATCAAAAAGCCGAAACTAATTGCCAAGATCCTAAGGTTTTAGAGGTATTGGAGGCATGTGGTGATCGTTCATTCCTGACGTATATGGAAGATTTAGGTAATGCAGAAAGCCGATATGATCAATCTGTACGTTTACGCGAGCATCAAACGTTAGCTAGTCATCAGGCGATGAAGAGTACACCTGTAGTCGCAACGACGAATGCTGTTGAGGCAGTAGAGGCTCCTGAAGCAGTAGAAGCGATGGAAGCAAGATTGAAAGCAGAGCTTGTGGCAGAAGCGAACGCTAAAAAGGCCGCTGAAACCGAAACGCCAGAACAAGCTGAACAGCGTATTCGACAAGAATTGCTTGCTGAAATCGCTCAGCAGAAAAAGCCTGTCGAAACTGAAGAGCAGATGCGCGATCGTTTACGCAAAGAGATGCTTGGAGAGTTAAGTTAATGCCTGAAATGACAAAGCTCGCTAAGTTAGTGCTTACAGGAATGTTTGGCATACTGGCTATGTCTATGTGTCTGCGTACCGTAGCTGCCGAGAGAAATGACATTAAAAGTTGCTACGAATTTGCAAAAATTGACCCACTGACAGCGACGAATGTATCTAGTCGACACTTGTTTGTGGCGATTGATGGAACTTTCTCACCAGATATTAATATTAAGAAGCTAGTTCATGAGAAGGTGCATCTCTTTCTTCAACCTGGGGATAAGATCACTATCATCAGCTTTAGTGCTTATGTGAAAGATTTTTATACCGATGTCTTGTTTAGCGGTAGATTGGATACTGATATTGCTGACAGAGATGATGTATCGAAGAAAAACCTAATGACCTTTGATAGCTGCATGAATAAACAGGCCCAGTTCGTTAGAAGTAAGATTGATGCCCATATAAAACATGCCTTTAAACCTAATGATGTGGATTTGCCTAAAACTGAAATCCTCAGCAATTTATCGCAGGTTATTGCGCCGCAAGTGGCTGCTGATACCGAAGGACGTCGGGTATTGTTACTGGTGTCTGATATGGTTGAGAATTCAGACGTGACTAGTTTTTACAGTAAAAATACCTTAAAAGTCATCGAGCCTGAGCAAGAAATGCTGAAAATCCAAAACGCAAATATGCTGAGTGACTTTAAGCAGGCAGATATTTATGTATTAGGTGCGGGTTGGGTACCTGCAACGTCAAAAGGATTTAGAGGCGGCCAAGTGATGTTGCCATTAAAACAGTTTTGGCAGCAGTATTTTGAGTCCTCCCATGCTGAACTCAAAGGTTTTGGTCAACCTGTCTTAATGACGGATATGTAATATAAAAGCCAGACTCGGTCTGGCTTTTAGTGTGTGTAATTGTAGAGTTATATTGTTATTTCAAAAAATGGCCTATTTGGTTTATTAAGATGAGGCTATGACTTCACAGCCTCATATTTGATTTTCAGACGAGACAAAGCCGAATAAAAAAAGCCAGACTCAGTCTGGCTTTTGTTCAACTCTCACTGGTGAGCGATATTATTCTTCGCTATCACCCAGTGACAGCAGGGTCGCATTACCACCGATAGCGGTGATGTTGTTGGTGCGAGTCTTTTCAGTCACAAAACGGGTTAAGTAGTGTGGGCCGCCGGCTTTAGGACCAGTGCCAGATAGACCTTGACCGCCGAAAGGCTGAACGCCAACCACTGCGCCGATTTGGTTACGGTTGATGTAGACGTTACCCACGTTCACTTTATCTGCCACTTCAAGGGCATGGCCTTCGTTACGGCTGTGGATACCTAAGGTTAAACCAAAGCCTGTGCTGTTGATTTCATTGATCACTTGGGCAAGTTCAGATGCCTTGTAGCGGATAATGTGCAGGATTGGGCCAAAGTGTTCTTTCTCAAGCACTTTAATCGAATCGATTTCAACCGCCGTTGGCGACACAAAGTGACCGTTCTCAGTGCCAGTAGGAAGCGGCATTTGCTTAATAAGCTTACCGACTTGCTTGATGTGGTCGATGTGCGCATCTAAGTTGGCTTTGGCGGTAGCATCAATCACTGGGCCTACGTCAGTTTTCACTGAGCTTGGGTTGCCAATCACTAACTCATCCATTGCGCCTTGCAGCACTTCGATCACGCGATCGGCGATGTCTTCTTGGAGGAAGAGCACGCGCAGTGCGGAGCAGCGTTGGCCCGCGCTGGTGAATGACGATGAAACCACATCATTAACCACTTGCTCAGGTTGTGAGGTTGAGTCCACCACCATGGCATTTTGGCCGCCCGTTTCGGCGATTAATGGAATAATCGCGCCTTCGCGGTTGGCGAGTGTGCGGTTAATCAGTTTTGCTGTGCCAGTTGAACCGGTAAAGCACACGCCACCGATACGTTCATCGGCCGTAATTGCGCTACCCACAGTCGCACCAGTACCCGGTAGGAATTGCAGCACTTCGACAGGAATACCCGCTTGGTGAGCGAGTTGCACCGCACGGTAACCAATAATCGAGGTTTGCTCCGCGGGTTTTGCGATGACTGTATTACCCGCCGCTAATGCCGCAGAGACTTGACCGAGGAAGATGGCCAATGGGAAGTTCCATGGGCTGATACACACGAACACACCGCGGCCTTGGAGGAACAGTTCGTTCAGCTCTCCCGTTGGGCCAGGAAGCAGTTCAGGCTTCGCCATCATCTTCTTGGCTTGTACTGCGTAGTAACGACAGAAATCAACGGCTTCACGTACTTCGTCGATACCGTCTTGAATGCTCTTGCCCGCTTCACGGGTGCACAGGGCGATCAATTCTTCGCGGTTTTCTTCTAATAAATCGGCTAACTTTTGTAGTGCAGAGGCACGGGTTTCTACTGGCGTACGTGCCCAAGAGGTAAATGCCGCTTCGGCGGATGCTAGTGCTTGTTCTATGGCTGCGTCATCGGCAAAGGCCACTTGACCCACAGTTTGAGTGGTATCGAATGGGCTAACAACTGTTTTGTGTTCGCCAGTTAAAGTTTTACCGTTAACCAGAGGACCCGCTTGCCATTGGGTATTTTTAAATTGTTCTAAAGCTGCGAAAAACGGCTCAGATTCGGAAATGATGTTCATATTGAGTCCCTTGGAATTTTTGCGTTCGCTACCGAAAATATCGGCAGGTAATACGATTTTGTTGTTAGCCAGGGTTTTATAGCCCGTCAGCGTTTTTAGCGGATGCACCACTAATGACTCGATGGGGGTTTTAGGATCGACAAGCTTATGGACGAACGACGTGTTAGCGCCGTTTTCCAGCAGACGACGGACTAAGTAGGGCAGCAGATCCTTATGGGCACCGATAGGCGCATAAATACGTACCGATTTGGCGCCAGCTTCCGACAGAATAGTGTCGTACAGCTCTTGTCCCATGCCGTGTAAGCGTTGGAATTCATGGTGACGATCGCCCGCCATATCGGAAATCGCCGCTACAGTTTGCGCATTGTGGCTAGCAAATTGTGGGTAGATAGCGCCGCGAGTTGCATCCGATAGCAAGTAGCGGGCGCAGGCGAGGTAAGACACGTCAGTACCTGCTTTGCGAGTGTAAAGTGGGTAAGCGGCTTCGCCCGCTTGTTGCGCCCATTTCAGTTCGCTATCCCAATAGGCGCCTTTTACCAGACGTAAGGGGATTTCATCGCCTTGCTCTTTGGCAAGACGCGTTAACCAAACCAGTACGGGCAGGGCACGCTTAGAGTAAGCCTGCACGACTATGCCGAGTAATCCCCAGCCTTTTGCTGCATCTGAATTAAACAGTTTTTGGAACAGTTTAAGTGACAACTCGAGGCGATCGACTTCTTCAGCATCAATAGAAATACCGATATTTAAGCCGCGAGCCAGTTTTATCAGGCGGATAACTGTGTCGTACAGTTCAGTTAAAACGCGGTCTTCATTGGCCACTTCGTAACGTGGGTGCAATGCCGATAGCTTGATTGAAATCGTTGGGCGCGGTGATTCATTTTCGTTATAGCTTTGAGCACCGAGCTCGGTTATCGCATTGGCGTAATCGGTATAGTATTTTTCGGCATCTTTGCGCGTTAACGCCGCTTCACCCAGCATGTCGTAGGAATGGGTATAGCCTAACTTACGCTTGTCTTCGCTGTTCTTCAGGGCTTCTTTCATGTTGCGGCCCAGCACGAACTGCTTACCCATGATCTTCATCGCGGCCATCATGGCTTGGCGGATCACGGGCTCGCCGAGACGATTAACTAAGCGGCTCAGTAAGTTGCTTGGGGTGCCATCGATTTTTTTATCGAGTTTAACAATCTTACCTGTGAGCATTAAGCCCCAGGTCGATGCGTTAACGAGTACAGAGTCACTCTTACTCATGTGCTCATCCCACTTAGCGCCTGAAAGCTTATCTTCAATCAGTGCATCGGCAGTGGCCGCATCGGGAATACGCAGCAGCGCTTCGGCTAAACACATCAGGATAATGCCTTCCTGTGTTTCTAAGCTGTACTGTTGCAAGAAGGCATCAATGCCGACCATCAACCCTTTTTTATCGAATTGACGAACCTTGTTAACCAGTTCGTGGGCACGACGAGTGACGCGCTCTATGGCTTCATCACTGGAGGGAACTAGTTGGATCAACTCTGACAAGTATTGTTCTTCATCGACAATGTAGTTGTCGCTGATCGCTTTGAACAGTTCGTCGAGATTGGCAGAATCGTAGCGGCCTGCCAGCACTTCACTCGCTTTGAACATAGTTATCGCTTCCATCTTGGCCGTTATTGGGGCGCTATTGTTGAAACAAATTGGGAGGCGCTAAACGCATTTGATATTTTGTATACAATATGAAGGTTTGCGCGCGCCGATTATACAACCAAAATGTGACGGACAACACTGTAGCGTGAAAGATTGTGAAGCTTGTTTGATTGGCTTGTTAATAAGTCGATGTAACGCTTGATTGACAAAAAAGCCAGTGTTTGAAAACACTGGCTTTTGGAAGATAAATTAAGACTTTTTTGCAGGTCAGACTTACATCCAACGTTTTTTACTGCGACGTTGTGGTCTGGGTAAATATACTAAAATAATGCCTAGGATTAACCCCATACCTGCAATTAATCCGCCTTGGCGCCATAGTTCAAAACGCTCATCTTGGGCTGAGCGATCAACCGCGACTTTAAGTTCATCACGTTCTTGAGTGGTTTTGGCTAGGTTTGTTTCTAACTCGCTTAGTTTAGCCTTCAGTTCGGTCACTTCGTCGGCGTGGTTATCAGTCGAACTTAATACTTCCGCTAGTTTAGCTTTAGCTTGTGCAAGCTCAGTGGTTAATGCTGGCACTTGTTCACGGAAACTTTGAGTCGAGCTGATTAGGTTAGTTTGCACCCAACCTTCGCGGCCTTTATGGTCGATGATCTTAGAGTAATCGCCTTGGGTTTCGTTGAGCAGTGTCACAGGTTGACCGGCTTCAATTGATCCAAGAATTCGGAACTCAGTACCTGGGCCACCTAAAAGATAAAGGAACACGTTATCCGAGATGTAACGGGATTGGCCTTCGGCCAGCAGGTTGGAAGACAGTAACATCATTCCTACCAGAGTCAGGAGTCTAAACACTTTTGTATTCTCATCAACGAAATAGTCTGCACATGCTAGGGATTTGAGGCCTGTAATGCAAGAGGGAAGTCATAGACTTCCCTCAACTTTACTGCATCCATGCTATGACCATTCCCATTTCACTCTATCTTTCCTAAGACCTTCTAGTCCTAGGCGCTAATATTACTTAACTTCAGTAACTTATTTAGCGAAACCTCTTAATTAAAGATACCTTTAATCATAAAGAAGAAGATGATTGATAGGCCTGCGCCTGCAGGTAGGGTCACAACCCAAGATACGACGATATTACGCACCACACCAATGTTAATCGCTGCGATACCACGGGCCATGCCCACACCTAATACCGCACCGACTAAGGTTTGAGTGGTAGAGATAGGTAAGCCTGTGCCCGATGCGATAACCACTGTCGAAGCCGCTGCTAATTCAGCTGCAAAACCACGACTTGGCGTCAGGTGAGTGATGTTTTTACCTATGGTTTGCATCACGCGCTGACCAAAAATAGCCAGACCCATCACGATACCTACGGCACCTAAAGGTAGAATCCACCAGACTAATGGTGATTTTGATGCAATTTCACCGCCGCTGTTAACGACAGAAACCACCGCTGCTAAAGGACCAATCGCGTTGGCAACGTCGTTTGAGCCATGGGCGAAAGCCATACAACAGGCCGTCAGTACCATTAAGATCGCAAACACTTTTTCAACGTTTTTGAACTGGGTTTGACGGTCGTTTTTATCGCTCATTTGTAAACGTGAAATGGCCACTTTACCAAATAAACCCACCACAACTGCGATAGCGCCCGCTAACAGGTAAGCTTCTGCGCCACTTAAGTGAATACCCACATGGGATAAGCCCTTAAGAATGGTCACTAACGACATGATAAAGCCAGCGAATGCCATATAGAAAGGCACATAACGCTTAGCATTGCTCAATGGGTCGTCAGTGTTGAAAATAAGCTTTTGTACGCTTTGGAATATGATAAAAGCCATAAAGCCTGAGATTGCAGGGGTAATCACCCAAGAACCTACGATACCGCCTACTTTACCCCATTCGACCGATTCAGTACCGACACCGATTGCCGCGAAACCTATGATGGCACCGACGATAGAGTGAGTTGTTGATACTGGCCAACCTAAAGCTGACGCAACCACTAGCCAAATACCTGCCGCTAAAAGCGAACCTATCATGCCGTAAACCAGCAATTCTGGGGTGTTTGTAAAGTAGCTTGAATCAATGATCCCATTACGGATCGTGCTGGTGACTTCGCCACCGGCTAAATATGCACCCGCAAACTCAAAGATCATCGCGATAATAATCGCTTGTTTGATCGTAATTGCGTTTGAACCTACAGAGGTTCCCATCGCATTGGCAACGTCATTGGCGCCAATACCCCATGCCATGAGAAAACCAAATGCAGCCGCAACGGCAATAAGCCACGGGCCATTGGTGACTAAGACGTTAGCCACCTCAATACCTGCATCAACCATATTGATACCTTGATAACCTTATTTGTTAAACGCGAGCCAGCATAAGCTCAAGACGTGAACCGACGCGTTCGGCAAGATCTGCAAGACCACCGACCCATTCAATCGTTTTGTAGAGGAACATCACATCGACAGGATTCAATTCAGATTCCATGGCGAATAACTGACGGCGTAACTGAATTTGTAGATCGTCAGTATCTTCTTCGATGATATCGAGTTCGTTGATCATTTTTGCCACTAAGTCGACTTCACGACCACGGAAACCTGTTTCTAACAGATCTTCGAGTTCATTAATGACTTGTTTTGCTAGTGCTACCGCATCGATACAGCGTTGTAGATAAGCAATAAAAGGGACTTGCATGACCTGAGGGATTAACAGCTGACGGCCGATAACACGACCAGAAATATCTTTTGCTTTGTTGGCAATCTTGTCTTGTTGAGTTAAAAGTTCCAATAAATCTGTACGTTCTACTGGCATAAACAAACCGCTTGGCAGAGTCAGGCGGATTTCACGCTTCAGTGAATCTGCTTGCTTCTCGGCTAAACTAATTTGCTTACGTAATTGAACTGCACTGTCCCAGTTACCTGTGATAGTGGCTTCGAAAAAGGGGACGAGTAACGATGCGCAATCGTGTACTTTGTCCATGTGCTCTTGAAGAGGCTTAATTGGCGATTTTGCAAACACGCCCAAAATAGAGTTTACTGGCATTGCCGTTTACCTATTTAGATTGTTCCATTATTGGAAAAAGCGGGCGCATGTTAACCTATGCGTCCGCGTATTGAAACTGTGTTTTTTCAGAAAAAACGACAGGTTTATTCTAACGGGTTATATACCAACTGCAAAACCAAATCCTACGGGATTTTTATGACAAATTTGTGACATTATGAACTAAAGATGACGCATCGATGAATATTTGATGACAAAATGAGCGGTTACGCAATGAATGCTGAGATTGAATTAAAACTGTTTTTCCTGCCGATATATCAAGAATCCCTGATAAATAAGTTAGATAGTCTCGATAATGCCGTACCTCAAGGTCAACGTCGTTTGACGAATGGTTATTTCGACACCCCTGACTTACAACTGCGTCAGTGGGACATGGGTTTGCGGGTGCGCGGTTACGATGCGCACAGGGAGCAGACCATAAAAACCGCAGGACAAGTCGTGGGCGGCATTCATTCGCGGCCCGAATATAATGTGACTATCCAAGCCGATAGCCCAGATTTAAGTCTATTCCCAGCCAGTATTTGGCCCGCCGATGCCGATTTAGCGGCCACTCAAGCCCAGTTGACTTGTATATTTCACACCGATTTTTATCGCCGCGCTTGGCATGTTCAGATTGATAATAGCGTGGTTGAAGTGGCGTTAGACATAGGTGAAATCACCGCCAATGGTCAGCAAGAAGCGCTGTGTGAACTCGAGTTTGAACTCCTCAGTGGCGATACTGAGGCACTACTTAAGCTGGCGATGCAAGTGGCGAGCGTGGTGCCTGTGCGGTTAGGTAAAGCCAGTAAAGCACAGCGCGGCTATCGATTAGCGGGTAAAGCTAAGCCGCTCGATTTAAACGCATTGGAATTTTTGCCACTGACTGAGTCACATGATTCTTCTTCACAGGAGTTAAGTGCAAACTGCCAAATCCTGCTTGAAACCGCGCTTGAGCGTTGGCAATTATTAGAAAGCATGATTGCAGAGGAAAGCGAACCCGAAGCCTGTGTGGCACTGTGGTGGCGAATGCGTGCCTGTATTCGTTTGCTGCGTATGACCTTAAGTCAGTTCAAGTTATTGAATGTGAAACTCTCTAGTCAATTCATGTCGATTGAAAAACAGCTCGATTTTATCGAGCAAGCACAGGCGCTAACCGCCTTGCTTGGAAGCCAAAGGGGCTTGTTCGCAAAACTTGGCCAACATGCCCAAGTTAACGCGCGGCTTATGGTGCAACTGACAGAGATGAATCTGAAGGGACGTTTACTCTCCCTGTGGCAACAAACTGAATATGGTCAATTACAGCTGGCGATAGTTGAACTATTGCTTAAGATCAGTGCAGGTGAAGTCGACATCAGTAATCAGCCTAGCTTACGCCAGCATGCCGACCGCGCTCAGCAAGCCTCTTGGGTGGCAATCCTTGATGTCATGCCACTCAATAGTGTCATGACCAGTGCAAATTACCTGCAAGTAGCTGCAGTGCTTGATGAGAGTATCTTAGTCGGTCATGCCTATGGCAGTTTGTATGAGGCGAAATCACGGGATGCATTTCGTGCACCTTGGCAAGATCTGGTGCTCGGGATTAAAACCTTAGCCTGTTACCGTGCGGTGCAGGATGCGAGCCGAGCGTTGGATATTGATTTAACGGAATGGCTGGAAGATAAACAGCAAAGTTTGTTATTTGCCATGGAGTCGACACGCCGTAATGCGATGCAACAACAGGCCTATTGGTAGGGTTATGTTTATAACGTTGAACTGATGCTAAGCCGTTGACTGGCGTAGCGCTGTTCCTAACTCGGCCCTATAATGCTAAGGGCTCAATCCATATTGGATTGAGTCCTTTTTATTATTAGCCAATTATTCGCTAAATCAGTTGTTTCTGTTTTCGATAACTTGCTTCAGCTCTGCAATTTTTGCGAGCATTTGCGCTTGGTTCTGTTCCATCTTTTGCTGGTTTTCTTCCATTCTCGCTAAGGCTAATTCGAGTTCTGACTTTATTTCGGCTTTATGGGCCTCTTGGCGCTCCTGTCGCTCAGTTTCATCGGGTGCGACAAATACCGACGCCATATAACCTGAGATCACCCCAAAAAAGCTCACGCCGCTGACAATCACAATACCGCCTATGATATGGCCAGCTGTCGTCACCGGATAATAATCGCCGTAACCGACGGTCGAGATAGTGACTAACGCCCACCAAATCGCTTGTTCTGCGGTTTGGATATTAGCGCCTTCGGTGCCACTCTCGACGATCAAAATGATCACAGAGGCTAAGGTTAGAATCGTCACCATGGCGACCAGCAAACTGGCTAAGGTGGCTTGTTTACGTTGTTTGATCAGTGGAAGCAGCAGTGAACGACTCATGCGGATCAGGCGGATTACCCGCAGGATTTGGAACAAGCGTGCCATCCGCAGGGCTTCAATTGCCGGAATGCTGGCAATAAAATCAATCCAATGGTGTTTAATGAAAAAGCGTTTATCGCGAGCTCTGAACAACCCAATGAAGAAGTTGATCATGAAAATCATACAAATGCTGGTATCGACGAAAAAGAGTAAGCGGTAGGTTTCGCTATCGAGGCGGCCGAAGGTCATGACGAGCACTATGATCACCGACAGCAAGGATAGCAACATCATCGCCATTTCGAATGGAGAAGGGCTGCCAAGGGTGCGAAGTGACCATGGGGTTTTATCTGTCATGCCAAACATGATCCCTGTTAAGTGCGGCGAATGTCTCAACTAAAGTAAAAGACTTTAGGCTGTGAGTAAATTGTCTAAGCCAATAAAATCGAATTTCGTCAATTAATTGCACAGGCTATATATTCAATAGCCTGTGCAATGTTTGTGGGAGTTATTTCTTATCTACAAATTGAACTAAATCGTCGAGGACTCGGCGTTTAATTTCTAGCTGCGAATCGGCGCTTAAACCATATTTTTCTGCCAGTTGTACATAGTCATCGGCATTGAGTGACACAGTAAGACGTGGACGCGTTGGTCGTTTCGACACGCTTAGGCCCAAAATCGTGCGAATTTGATCCGAAGGGCTCACACCTGCATCCAACGCGGCTTTACGAATTGAGTATTGAAATTTTTCATCGAGATCAAAGGCGACTTGCGTTGCTTTCGCGGCTTGTTGGTTCTTTAACCATTGCTCGGGGAGAGGGTGTTTGGTCTTACTCATGGCGTATTACCTATTGCTATCAACCGTTTCTAGCGCTTATCTGTGAGATTGTATTGGGATTATCGATAAAGTGCGAGCGCGCACTTTATCTTATTTTTGGCTTATTTCGCTGGCCAGTATTCCCGAATATCCGTCAGTGGGCGATATAAGGTCAAGACAACATCTGTATCGCCACCTTCGTAGACTTCCACTTCGACGGCGCGGCTTTCATCGTCATCGAGCAGTAAATAGTACTCGAAGGGCTCACCCGTGGCGCCATTGGCGTCTTGTGGTGGCCTTTGGCCGCGGTAGTCCTGACGATGGAAATAGCCAAAAGCGGCAAACGTCACTTGGTGATATTGCTTTCCAAGCCATTGCTGCAGTTTTTCAGCTAAGTCGGCTGGTAATTCTTTCGTGGTTAACTCGGCATGACCCGGTTCATCGAACAGGGCGCTGAACTGCTCAAGATCGAATAATTGTTCCACTTGGGCGCGGGAAATTTTAATCGAGAAGGCGAGATAGGTTTCGTCGTCTTCTTCGATGCTTAAAAAGAGAGTGTCGCTACCATGGCCTTTAAGTAACCATTCGGCTTGCTGATTACGTTCAGACTCATAAGTATGTACGGCTTCTACCCTCAATTGTTGACCACGAAGTTGTGGCGGCAGGGCAAAGCTGTCATCAATTGAGATCATGTCGCCCACATTGAGCTGGGATGGGTGATTGAGCTCGCGCTGTGGCGCTGCTTTCTTACCAAAAATACTATTGAAAAACCCCATAGTGACTCCTGCTGACTATGCTCGCGTGCGGCTTCAAATCGATTGGCTGCGGATCGTAACGGGCAATAGTGGTCAATTATTTTATGCGGATGAAACAAAAAATGCCGAGGTCAGTAGGGGGTGATGATCCCACTGAGACTCGGCATTCGGTCAATCATTGCTTAGCTTTTACGTGCTTTAATTCGGTCTAGCACAGCATTTGCATTCGACTTTTGCTCACCAATACCGGCTTCGGCTAGCTTAGATTGCAGTGACTTGTCACTGTTTTCATCGGCTAAGGTTTCTGCCGCTTTCAGGCGGTCGTCAAACTGTTGCTGACGTGCCTTGATGCGCTCAAGTGAATCTTTAGCGTTCAGCAGCTTAGAGTTGCTAGACGCGAACGAGTCAGTAATGGTTGCCGTGGCTTTTTGCACGCTTTCAGTGGTTTTAACCATGCTCAGCTGACGTTGATAATCAGACAGTTGACGCTCGGTTTTCTTCACTAAGTCTTTCAAACGTGCTGCATGGGCGCTAAAGCTATCGTTGGCAGTTTGCTGCTCAGCAAGCTCTTGATCGAGCTGGGCAATTTTTTCAGCGACTTCAATTGCTAAGGCTTCATTACCTTTGTCCAATGCTTGAGTCGCATACCCTTCGTGCTCGGCAATCGAGCGTTTCAGGCGGTCGATTTCACGGCTGGCTTGCATTTCTTTCGCCATGACATCGGTCAGTTCACGCTTAGCGTTGGTTAAATGTTTTTCGGCGTCGCGAATTTCCTGTTCGAAAATACGCGTTGAGTTTGCGTCAACGATGCTTTGGCCAACTTCGGTGGCACCACCGCGAAACGCTGTTAAAATTTTATTCAGAATGCCCATTTTGTGGCTCCTTATTTTAGATAGTCGACCATTTCATCGATAACTTCTAAACAGTTATCGGATAAAACTGCTAATTCTTGCTCGATTTCGAGCATGCTAGATTGCAGTGAAAGCGCGCCGTAAACTACGTATTTGTCATCAATTTTCGCAAAGGCTGACAAGGGCATCGGAATGTTGAGTTCTAGCATGGTTTCAAACATTTCGCTGCGACGTTCTTGGTTTACTTCGTTCTCGCCCCACAGGTAACTGATGCAAAGAATCTGGTTATCCGTCACCGATACGAATACCGGTATTTCTTCACGGCCAACCACATTCACTTGCAGTACTTCGACTTCGCCATCAATAGGATAACAATCGAATTGAAAGCCGGTTTGGCTATTATTGCCAAGACTGTTGAGGTGATTGGCAAGGGTATGGATATTCATATTTGTCCTTATTGACATATTATGTCTGCGTTCAAAGATAGCACCGAGACATAATATGTCAAGCACTATCTTGTCCTATTAAAAAAGATTCAGTCCCTGATTCTCGGACCAATCTTGCAAATGGTAGTGATACAGCTGCAATGAACCCAATTCATTGGGTTTTATGTTGGCGGCATCTTGATAAAAATTGGCTGGAAACTCAAAGGCGCCATCCACTAAACCTAAAGTGAGCCAGTCATCTTTGATGGGCAACTCAGTTAACTTCGATAATCTGTGTTGTGCATCGAGCCCACCTGCGGTGGCTATACTCCAACCCCATTCGCCAAAACTGGGCACATTATGATGGTACTGTTTGACGTCAAATCCCGCCAATGCCAAGGTTTTTGCTACCGAAATAAAGGCCTTAGGGGCATGGTAAGGCGATGTTGACTGTACTGTCAGAGCGCCATCACTGCTCATAAGTTCCTTTAATTTACGGTAGAAATAGTCCGAATACAGTTTATTAAGATCGGGATGGCTCGGATCGGGCAAGTCTACGATAATCGCATCGTATTTCACGCCTGTGGCAATCAGTTTATCGATACCATTAAATGCATCGTCGTTGATCACTGTGACACGGGGATCGTTCAGTGCGTTGCCATTGAGCGCCAACATAGCGCGACTGAGACTATCGGGCATATCCGTATCGGGCGACTTAAATAATTGCACTAGTCCTACATCGAGATCGAGCAGCGTCACTTGCTCAGGCTCCCAGCGCAGCACTTGCTTAAGACCGAGTCCATCGCCACCGCCAATGATCAACACCTTGTTATGGCGAGCACTGGCGGCGAGTGTGGGATGCACGAGAAACGCATGGTAGATGTGTTCGTCTATGCTCGAAAACTGTAAGCGACCATTGATGTATAACGCATAAACGGGCGGCAGACCGTTACCGCGCAGTCGCTCGGTGAAGGTCAGCTGTTGGAAACGTGTCGCCTTGGCGTAAACCACTTTGTCTTTATAGAGCAAATTATTGAATTCTTGCTCCCAGCGTGGGCCGTGGATGGCTAACACGAGTAAAATGCCAGTCACGATAAAGTGCCCAGTCAAAAGCAGTTTAGGGCGGCGGATTTTAGGCCAGAAGCGCCAGATAAACACAAAACCCGCCAACAGGTTGAAACTGGCTGTTAAGGCGGCGGCGAGTTGGATATCAATGGCAAGCATAAAGCCCACCCAAATGGCGGCACCTATGCCTGCGCCTATGTAATCGGCGCCGTAAATTGTTCCCGCATTGTGCAGCAAATGCTCGTCAGAGAGTGATTGGCGCACCCTAGCAATCAGCGGGATCTCCATACCTATCATCAGGCCCAGTAACACGCCCCACACATAGGGTAAGTATTCGCTGAGTTTTTGCAGCGAGCCTATCATGCCGCCTTCGGGCAGTTGATCTGGTGGTAAACCTAAGGTGTTGGCAATCATCAAGGGCAGTTGTTGGCCGAAACCAATCACTGCCGCTGTGATTAAAATGGCGAGTGAGCCACAGAGTGCGACTGTGAGTTCTAAAATCACAAAACCGGTAAAGGCATCACGGATCTTACGGGCGGCGAAGGCACCTAGCCCCATGGAGACAATCATTAAGCCTATCATGGTGTAAATGGCGGCTTCTAATGCGCCTAAAATGCGCCCGGCATAGTGGGATAAAAGATATTCGTAAATCAGGCCGCAGCCTGCTAATACGGCCATGATGCCCAATAAGAGGACATCGTCGAACCAACCTAGGCGGCTAGGTTTAGCCGCCGAGGGGGTTAAGCTGGTTTCTTGCATTCGATTAGGCCATCAGTGCCGTGAGGATAAGTGCGATAGCGATACTGATCGCCATTTCAACGGCGGCGATACCGATATTGTGTTGTCTTTCCACTTCATCGGCTAAATCGATACGGGCTAATACCAGTTTCTTCACGACGAACAGCAGTAAGGAGAGTGCGATCAGCATGATGACTGAGAACACTAACCAACCGATCACGTTAGTCACATAAGCCGTTGGATTGAATATAATAAAGTGGCTGGCAGCGTTAAAGCTCAGCGCCATGGCTATCATATAACCGGCATGACGCAGTGCTAATGCCGTATGACCTTGTACTAAGGCTTGCTGCATTGACGAGTCTTGATTGCGGCTTGCAAAACGGTTTTCGCGCCAGCGTGTCACTAGCACTAACATCAACTGCGAAATTGCAAAAGCACTGAAGATAGCGATAAAAGTATCTAGGGTTAAGTCTTCTGCCCATAACAACACGGCGCGGATGATAATCGCAGTGGCGATGGCAGCACTGGCATCGACAATCGCGACAGACACATTACCTTTGATGATTTGCTCGTTCTTATCAAACTCATTTAACGCAATCTTATCGTGGAGGAAGCGGCCCAGTTTTATTAGCACTAAGCCGAATAAACCATAGCAGCTCATACCAATCGCTTCGGTAAGATAAGAGTGCGCTGCAGCGCCTGTGATAGCGCCCGTGAGCACTATACCCAGTGCCGCAACTGCGCCCGCGGTACTGATGCCGAAGGCAAAGTTATCACGCTCCGCCAGTTCCTTACTGCTGTTAACTTTAACGCTCCAACCTTGCAAATAACGCATCAGCGTTAGCAAAATTACGGCTATGGTGAGATCGATAGCCAGAATGATGGCTAGCTCTGGTGTGATACCGAAATCCTGAAATAGTGTCATTGGAAATCCTTAGTTACTTGCCCCGGCGCACACTGCGGGTCGTGCGATTACTGGAATTACGGAAACTGCTGTCTTTTGCATAGTTAGAGCGGAACTTACTATTCGAACTCTTGCTTGCGCTTGTGGTGTTGCTAGCCTTAGGGGCGCTGGTACTTTCACGGGATAACGCCGTGCCACCGGTACGCGGTTTGGCATAAGGGCTGTCGAAGCGCTTGCCTTGGGAGTCGAAACGTTTTTTTGTTTGTTCGAAGGTCTTATTTTGCGCATCCGCTTGTTTAGGTGAGGTATAGCGATAACGGCCTACGTCATTGTAATAGCTGTAACCTCGGTTACCCGACCAACGATCGTAGGAAATCGGGCGATTGAACACATTCGAAAACATCGAATACATGCCATACCAAGCCCAAAACGAGGTGCCGCTCGAATCGGTTTGCCAGCTACCATAAGATGGATTACCAACCAGTTGACTACCTGGACCAAAATCTTCACCGCCATTGGCTAATGTTGCGGCCTCACGGCTAATCGCATTCACGCGGGCCAGTTTGCCGTCGGACATATCGGCGACCACGTTGACAGGATCTGACAACATATCGTTAAACAGACTGGGATCAGCAGCTTGATAAAGATTTTCCGCTTCGGCTAGCTGTTGATCGAGATCGGCAAAGTTACTCGCCACTTTCGATTCATCTAAACGACGTTTCAGCGAGGTATACATGGGGCCTTGGGTACCAGAATCCTTTGCTAATTCATCGAGTAAGGGGGCTAAATCGGGTTTCTGCTGCTTTAACAGTGTGGTGTATTGTTTTAAGAGGTTAGCGTTACGCAACTGGCCGTCATCGATCATCGTCGTGAGCGTAGCGAGGCGTTGCTGCGTGAGTTGTTGATACTTCGCGATTTTATCCGGTCTGTCATCGCCACAACCCGTCAGCGATAGCGTAACGGTTAAAAACAGTATCGATGTGAGAACACGGGTTAGCATTCCTGCCATGTTTTCTCCAAATGGTAATGAAATAAAACTCAAATACTTGCAGGCAATAATAATCTGCTTGCCCAATATGCCTGCCGCGCAGGTTATAGTACCCTTAAATGCCACAGATAAAAGGGGATACCTTTATTTGTGTGCTACATCAGGTAGCTGCAAGTCTCGTCGAACATAACATGATGTGGCGTCAATCTATATCATTTACGACATAATATGTCGATAGCTAAATTTGTTAGGGATTATTATGACCATGCAAAAAGACAGTAATAAGTCATTGTCTATTCTCGTTAATCAAACCGCTGAGCACAATTGGCTGCGGTTAGAGGAAGTATGGTCCGAAGGACTCGCACAATTAACACCTGCCCAGCAGCAAGAGCTTAAAACGATTCTTGGACTCAGTGATTACGTGGCGGCCCAGCTATGCCGACATCCTGAATGGATTAATGTTCTGCTTGCTGGCGAGTTAAGCCTGATTGAGCGTAAAAACTTCGATCTTGAGTTACACGAAGTCCTAAGCCGCGCCACAACTGAAGATATGGCAAAAGCCAGCTTGCGGCGGTTTCGTAATTATCAAATGGTGCGCTTAGCTTGGCGTGACTTTTTAGGCTACGCCAGTTTAGAAGAATCTCTGCTCGATCTGTCGGCGCTTGCCGAAGCGTTAGTCATTTGCGCCCGCGATTGGCTCTATAAAGATATGTGCGCCCAATACGGCACGCCGATGGACAAAGAAGGCAATGCACAGCCATTGCTGATTTTAGGCATGGGCAAATTAGGCGGCCGCGAGCTCAATTTCTCCTCCGATATCGATTTGATTTTCACTTTCCCTGAGCATGGTGAAACCGTTGGTGGGCGTCGCAGTTTAGATAATCAACAATTTTTTATCCGCATGGGACAAAGACTTGTGAACTTGCTCGACCAAGTTACCGTCGATGGATTCGTGTTCCGCGTGGATATGCGTTTGCGCCCCTATGGTGAAAGTGGCCCGCTGGTGGTGAGTTTTAGTGGCCTTGAGGATTATTACCAAGAACAGGGTCGAGATTGGGAGCGCTATGCCATGGTCAAGGCGCGTGCGCTCGGACCTTGGAGCCATTTCTCCGATGAATTACACAGCCTGCTTAGACCTTTTGTGTATCGCCGCTATATCGACTTTTCAGCGATTGAATCCCTGCGAAAAATGAAGCAGCTCATTGCGCAAGAAGTGCGTCGCCGTCATTTGACCGACAATATTAAACTCGGCGCGGGCGGTATTCGTGAGGTCGAGTTCGTGGTGCAGAGTTTCCAATTAATTCGTGGCGGCCGCGAGCCTGCGCTGCGCCAGCAGAGTTTATTCGGTGCTATCGATACGCTCTATAGCTTAGGGCAGTTTGAGTATTTGGCTGTGGATGAGCTTAAACACAGCTATTTACTGCTGCGCAGAGTGGAGAATTTACTCCAAGCCATAGATGATAAACAAACCCAAACCTTGCCGAATAATTCGCTGGATTGGGCGCGATTGTGTCATGTGCTCGATATGGCCAATGAGGTCGATTTACGTACCCATATTGAAGCAGCAATGAGCAAAATCCATCGTCATTTTAAAGCGACTGTGGGCGGTGAAGAAGGCGAAGAAAAGGCCGAACACTGGACAGCGCAGCTGTGGCATATGCAAGATGTTGATGATGCCGTCGCGTTATTGGCCGAACAGCAAATCGACGATGATAAGCTCAGTCCTATGCTCAGCAGCTGGCGCGAAACAGTGACTAAGCGTTCGATTGGTCCACGCGGGCGGGAAACCTTAGATAAATTAATGCCAAGATTATTGGAAGAGTTGATTAATCAGCAGAGTCCATCGTCGGCCTTTGAACCCGTGTCTAAGGTGCTGGAGCAGATTTTAACTCGCACCACTTACCTTGAGCTTTTGTGTGAAAACCCTGGCGCGCGGCAACAGTTAGTGAGCCTGTGCTGTGCCAGCCCTTGGATTGCGGCGCAGTTGGCTAAGTTTCCCATGCTGCTCGATGAGCTTATCGATCCGTCGCAGCTTTATGACACAACCTCCATCGATGATTATCCGAGCGAGCTGCGCCAGTACATGTTGCGCGTGCCAGAGGACGATATGGAGCAGCAGATGGAAGCGCTGCGACAATTTAAGCTTTCACAACAACTTAAAATCGCCGCCGCCGATGTCACGGGTGTTTTACCCGTGATGCAAGTGAGCGATCACTTAACTTTTTTAGCCGAAGCTATTATCGAACAAGTGGTGATGCAGGCGTGGCAACAGGTTTCAGTGCGCCATGGGGTGCCCGCTCACCTTGAGGGCAGTGACACAGGCTTTGCCGTTGTCGGTTATGGCAAGCTCGGCGGGATTGAATTGGGTTACGGCTCCGATCTCGATTTAGTTTTCTTGTGTGAAAATAAAACAGAGAACGGCCTGACCAATGGTGATCGGCCGATTGAAGTTGGTCATTTTTACCTCAAACTTGCCCAGCGCATTCTGCATTTATTCTCGACTCGCACCACTTCGGGGGAGTTGTATGAAGTGGATATGCGGCTGCGTCCTTCTGGCGCCTCGGGTTTGATGGTCAGTGAGATTGAGCGTTTTGGCGAATACCAAGCTAATGAGGCGTGGACTTGGGAGCATCAAGCCTTAGTGCGCTCGCGTTTTGTTTTTGGCGACAATAGTTTAGCGGTCAAATTTAGCCGTATTCGCGCTTCTGTATTGGAAAAGCCGCGGGATAAAGCTGAGCTGCAAAAAGCGGTGCGTGAGATGCGTCAGAAGATGCGCGATCACTTGCTTAAAGTCGGCGATGGCATGTTTGATTTAAAACAGAGCCCAGGCGGGATTGCAGATATTGAGTTTATTGCCCAGTACTTAGTGCTGGCTAATGCCAATGAGTATCCAGAGCTAACGATTTGGTCTGACAATGTGCGGATTTTCGGTGTGTTAGCTGAACTTGAACTTTTACCTATAATGAGTGCCCAGCATTTAACTCAAACCTATTGCTTACTGAGGGATGAGAATCATCGTCTGACTTTGCAACAAAAGGCGGGGCAGTTACCTGTGTTAGACGTAGAGGAACATGTCGAGCGAGTGTTAAACATTTATCGCGCTGTGCTTGAGTAGTATAGTCATCTATACAGTCATTTAAAGAGGGTAAGGCTGGAACGAATATCAGCCTTAACTCCGCAAGAATACGCAATTTAGGCTAGAGTTTAATGAAAGCAGTTAGCAGAGAGCATAATGCAATTACCTACTATCCCTGAAAACGAGCTGCAACGTTTGGCCACGTTACGCGCACTCAATGTGCTCGACACCGATGCCGAGG
This sequence comes from Shewanella hafniensis, assembly GCF_019655335.1. GTDB lineage: Bacteria > Pseudomonadota > Gammaproteobacteria > Enterobacterales > Shewanellaceae > Shewanella > Shewanella hafniensis. Next base: position 37,748 of record NZ_BPFD01000004.1, on the reverse strand, counting down.
AACGTTTCGATCGTATTACTCGGCTGACGCGCAGAATTTTCTCTTTGCCAGTTTGTGTTGTGACCTTAGTGGATGCCGAACGGCAGTGGTTTAAGTCTCGCCAAGGATTGGAGGTGACTGAAACACCGCGGGAAATTTCATTTTGCGGCCATGCGATTAATCAACACAGTATTTTAATCGTAAACGACGCCCTCAAAGATCCGCGTTTTAGTGACAACCCACTGGTGACGGAGCAGCCGCATATTCGCTTTTACGCTGGCTATCCTTTAACCATTCACGGGCAATATCGGGTAGGAACCTTGTGTGTAATCGGCACTGAACCGCGGGAGTTTACGGCTGAAGATATTGAAACCTTGACGGATTTAGGACAAATGGTGGAGGCGGAATTACTCTCTATCGCGCAAAATACTTTAGATCCTTTGACGACGATTTCGAATCGGCGTGGATTTGAGTTACTGGCCCATCAGGCGCTGGCGAGTTGTCGGCGTACCGAATCTGAGGCGGCATTACTCTTCTTCGATCTCGATTTTTTTAAGGAAGTGAATGACAACTTTGGTCACCTCAAGGGCGACCAAGTGTTATACGATTTTGCTCATATCTTGATGACCGCTTTTAGGGAGTCGGATGTGATTGCAAGGCTTGGCGGTGATGAGTTTGTGGTGCTATTAAGTTTTGTACATAGCGATACAGTCAATCGTGTCATCGAGCGTTTTAAGCTGTTACTTGAACAATATAATCAACAGCATCCTAAGCAACATAGCTTAGCGACCAGTATTGGTATCGCCCATTGGACGCCAGATTCTGAGATGAGTTTAGAGGATCTATTAGATTCCGCCGATAAGGCCATGTATCAGGATAAAGCCGCCCACCACAGTGATGCGCCTTAATTGATGTGTGCTTAAGCAAGATGAAAAGGGAGACAATTATGTCTCCCTTTTCATTGATTTTTATTCAACCAAGAAGTACTAAGCTACGCCATTAAGCCGTAATGAGCATCACCCAGTGTTGATATAAAGGTAAGCCAATTAACACATTAACTGGAAACGTAATGCCGAGTGAGGCCAGCATAGCCAGTCCAATATTGGCCTCGGGTATTGCGGCTCGAATAGCTGCAGGCGCTGCGATATAAGATGCACTGGCACTTAATGCTGCTAGCACTAAAATGCTGCCAGAAGGTAAGTCGAGCCATAATCCTACCGCAATACCACACCAAGCCAATACAAAGGGCGTAACGGCGGCGAACACCAATAAGCGCCATTGTTGCAGTGGTAGCGGCAAACACACTTTAGCCGTCACTAAGCCCATTTCCAGTAAAAATAATGCCAGTAAAGTTTTGAACCCACCGAGTAACACAGGAGTGAGCGGCGCAAGCCCCGTTGGACCGTAAAGCCAACCTATCACCACACCACCAACGAGTAGTACAACGCCGCGGCTGGTTAACGCTTCGTGCAATACGCTCGATTGTGTTTCATTTTTGGGTGATGATTCAATTGCTTTTTTGGCGCTTAAGTACCTGTGTAGCCAGAGCATTACGACGATCGCAGGCAGCTCCAGCAGCACGAGATAGAGGGTGGTTTCGGGTCTTAATATCAACCCTGATTTTTCCACCATAGCCATCACCACCGCAAAGGTTCCCGCGCTAACTGAGCCGTAATGGGCGGCAATGCTAATAGCATCTGTGTGACCAATGCGAACCAGCCGAGTTAACACTGGGTATAAGGCTAAGGGGATAATAAAGCCTAAAGCAACAACCGCTAACAGCTCAGTGATCACTAAGTTTTGGGTGTGACCGTGGAGCGCCATTCCGCCCTTTAGGCCCAAAGTGAGCATTAACAGTATGGATAGGGTTTCGTAGATAGCAGGGGGGACTTTAAGATCTGACTTCACTAGGCCGGCTAACAAGCCTAAGGCGAAAAAGGCAATGACAATATCGGGCATAAGTATCTCATTAAGTTTGATTTTTAAGCTATGCAGAGCAGGCTTAAATGTCGGGTGGTCCTGATGGCTGGTGATTTTGGACCTAATTGGTTATATTGAAAAATAAATTGTTTAACACTTAGGTATAGATAATTGTCTATGGATAAGCGTACGTCATCGACTCAACTTAAATTGCGGCACTTGAGTTTTCGGTTACTGCAGGTGTATGTACAAGTGGTGCGGTTAGGCAATATTTCCGCAGCGGCGAGGGCCTTGCATTTAACCCAACCCACAGTGTCATTACAGCTTAAAAAGCTGGCCGATGTGTTGGGTGAGCCGTTACTCGAGAGTCGTGATGGCCGTATGTTACCGACCTTGATTGGCAATGAACTCTACCGCGCCGCCTGCGATACCTTGAGTCGTTTTGAGGATTTCGATGCCTTTATGCAGCAGGCCAAAGGTGGCAGCGTTGGGCATATTAATATCGGTATCGTCACTACCGCTAAGTACGTACTCCCACGAATTCTAGGGGCCTTTTATCGGCAGTTTCCGCAGGTTAAAGTGACCTTAAATATAGGTAACCGTGCCCATGTATTAGGTCGATTTGAGCGCCAAGAAGATGATTTATATCTGTTTAGTCATCCACCTAGTGGCGATAATGTGCTATCTGCGCGGATCATTAAAAACCCGTTGCAGTTGATTGCGCCAAAGGATCATTGGGCGGTGGGCCGTGAACAAGTAAGTTTTAACGATCTCAAAAATGAGCGTTTTATCGTGCGCGAGCCAGGTTCAGCCACCCGCTTGATGTTCGAGTCTTGGTGCAGCGGTCAAGGCATCACGCTCGGTGACACTATGCAAATCGAGAGCAATGAGGCGATACGCCTAAGCGTCGCGTCTGGCTTAGGCTTGTCGGTGATTTCGGCGCATACGCTGCAAGAGGGCCGTGAAAAACCGGCTATTTTGCCGGTAACGGGTTTTCCGCTTGAAAGTAACTGGTATCTAGTTGGCCGCAAAGATCGCCGCTTGCCCTATGCTGCCATGCAGCTGGTGGACTTTATGGCGGCGCATTTGGCCGAGTGTATCGAGCCAGAATGGGTTGCTGCCGATATCAGTGAACTGGCTATGCACTTTAATCAGGCGCCGCAAACTCGGTCTTAACTGAGTGCATATTTTTGATACTGAATAATTTTATTAAGTTAGAGATGTGGTTATACATTGAGGGTAACGTCTTTTAGCACATCTTGTGCGTTACCCTCTGGTTCCATTCTAAAACGAGATTTGGCTTCAAATCGAAAAGCGAGGCTTTTTGCCTTAAATCGAGACGACTTTACCAGGCGACTTTACACCTTAAAGCGCGTCAGTAGGTTGTTCAGTTCAACCGCTAACCTGGATAGTTCATGCGCCGAGGCACTGGTCTGCTGCGCTCCCGCGGCGCTTTGGCTGGCGAGATCGCTAATGTTCACTATGTTTTTATCGACTTCACGGGCGACTTTCGCTTGTTCTTCTGCGGCGCTTGCGATGACCATATTGCTGTTGTTCATCGTACTGATTTGAGTGTTGATCGTGTTCAGTGCGTCCCCAGCGAGCCTTGCGACAGCGAGTGCTTGCTCTGCCTTTTGACCACTGTGCTGCATCGATAGCACAGCGGTTTCAGTGCCGTGCTGGATCTTGTTGATCATGTCTTCAATCTCGCGGGTCGACGACTGAGTGCGGTGGGCTAGCGCGCGCACTTCATCGGCAACGACCGCAAAACCACGGCCAGTATCGCCTGCTCGCGCCGCTTCAATAGCTGCGTTGAGGGCCAGTAAATTCGTTTGTTCTGCAATCGCGCGGATCACATCTAAAACTTTACCAATATCGATAGCTTGCATGGCTAAGGTTTGGACAATTTGTGAACTTTGCGTCACATCCTGATTCATGTCGATAATGGCTGCGACGGTTTGATCTACCTGTTTTTTGCCTAATTCGGTATTGCGGGCGGTTTCTTCTGAGGCCTCTGAAGCGAGGACTGCGGTATTAGCGACTTCATCCACCGCCGAACTCATCTCGGTAATTGCGGTTGCAGCCTGTTGTATTTCATCATTTTGTTGCTGTATACCGCGGGATGCATCTTCAGTTACTGAATTGAGTTCTTCGGCGGCGGAGGCGAGCTGGTTAGAGGAGTTTGCGATGTGGGATAGGGTATCGCGCAGGTTCTGTTGCATTTTTGCTAGTGCTTGCATCAGTTGACTGGTTTCATCTTCGCCATCGGCACTAATTTTCTGTGTTAAATCACCGCTTGCGACTGTCACTGAAATGTCTACCGCTTCTTTCATTGGCTGCACAATGCTACGGGTTAATAATGTGGCCACGACAAATGCGGCAATCAAGGAGGCTATTATCACTACGCTGTTGAGTAGCTTACTTTCTTCGTAAGCTTGTGCGGTGAGTTCGCCTTGTTTGCCTGCATATTCGGTATTTAAGTCGCCAATGCTGATAAGCGTTTTAGTTATTTTATCAGCTTGTAACGTCATCACTTCATCCATGATCCGTTTAGCTTCGGTCGTGTCATTGGCCTGCAGCTTACTGATCATTTGATCTTGATTCTGTAAATACAGCTCTAAATTATGACTAAAATCCTGATAGAGGGCTTGCTCACCAGGCAAACTAATTAAAGGCTCGTAGGCCTTTTGATCCGTTTCAATGTTCTCGCGAATTTGCCTTAAGGTTTCGAGCCCTTTGTCACGCTCAGCAGCTGAATCGGCGAGTAACAGACGAAATGTAAATACCCTAGCGCGCATCACGTTAAGATTGATGCTAGAAAGGGTGACGAGTGTAGGTAGGGTATTTTTTTCAATTTCTTCAGAGGAGGCGCGCATGGATGACATAGTTTGCAGCGACATGAGCCCCTGAAGTAACAAGACTAGACCGAGTAAGCCAAACGCAATAATGAGTCGTGAGCCAATCTTAATTTGTCGTAGCCACATAAATGAATCGTCCCTGTATTTAAATGAGTTCCGTCTAAGGTCGTTCTTACTGCTTTTAAACTAATGCTTTTAAACTAATGCTTTCGAACTACTGCTGTCGAGCCATAAAGTTCGAGTAAATAAAGTCGAACTTATGCTTCCTAACTTTAAAACTAAGCGTTATTGCGCAGAGTCGGAACTATGAGTCTTTGGTTTAATACACTATAGATTATATTTTTAAAATTTCTTGTCGTAGAGTGTAAATTTAATTGATTAAAACCTATAGGGCGTAAATTAGCATAATTGAAACTAAGTTATACCGTACCTTAAATATCGAGGTTAGCAAACCGTATTGCTGAATTGAGTGGAGTAATGCCTCTGGTTTTATTAAGGTTAGTAGTCTAAATAAAGGAGTGAGCTGTGATTAGTTTTTTGATTCTAAATGGTTAAAGTGAAGTTTTGTGCTGATTTGATAAGGTTTTAGATTTGCAATCTAGGTCTTTAGACTCATGTGTCATGTCAGTTGTTTTAAAGGTGTTATTCAAGCTTTTACTATTCTTATTGTATAAGTGACTTCGTAATCCACTGTTCCTTTGGACGTTTTTATTTTTTTGCTAATGATTGTTCAATAATAGTTTGAGCAAAATTTTGGTACTTATTTCTTGTCTCTTTCCTTGTCTCTGCAAAGCGATAAACAATCAATTTTTTTACGCTAATTCATGTCGGCTCATTTCTATTAATCGGCTGTAGGTGCGGCGGAATTCAAAACTAAGTGCGCCACCTTGGTAGAGTTCGCTCAGTGGCACGTCGCAGCTGAGATAAAGGCTGACATTTTGATCGTACAACTCATCAATTAAGCTGATAAAACGTCGCGCGGGGTCATCGTTGGCGGCGTAGGAGAGTTTGCGCTCGCCCGTAGTTGCGGCTTGGTTTTCTCCTGTGCCGTCCTCCGTGCCGCGGGCACGGATCCAGCCTTTCACTTCGCCGCCTAATTTGGGAACGCCGCTCACCATTAAGATCTTAAATCGACTGGCGATTTCGATGTAATCGAGTTGGGATCTCGGGCCGTCACACAGGGCATAAAAGTCGAACCAAGCAACAGCGTTGTCTGTGGGCTCTAAAGCTGCGCGGATCACTGGGATTTCACGGTTACAGATGGTGAGGCTAGCATTGCTCATTTTGCTATCACTAATGTGAGAACCGCTAATGCCAATAGCACTCATACTGAGCGCATTTGGCGTTAACCCATTCACTAGCTTGTCAAAAATCTGCTCAAAATCGAGTGTTCCGGTAATGCCGATATTGCGGGAAATCGATGCGTTAACTTCAGCGCTATCAATGCCAATCTCGTTGTTTAATACAGCATTGATGGCGTGCATCCTGTGGTCTTGGTTGCCATCGAGATGCAGCATTTGCGTGTGCGCTTGCAGCAGTTGGATACAAGGTAAAAATCTGTGTCTGGCTAAGCCGTTTTCATATAAGCGCTCAATAGGAATATTAGAGGTCGCGACCAGCACCACACCTTGTTCGAATAGGCACTCAAATAGCCCTGCGAGTATCATGGCATCGCCAATGTCTGAGACAAAAAACTCATCGAAACACAGCACCTTGCACTCTTTCGCGAGATTTTTAGCAATCAGGGTTAGTGGATCGCGTTTACCCGAATGCTCACGCAGTGCATTGTGTATCCGTGCCATAAAGCGGTGGAAATGCAGTCTTAACTTGCCATCACTTGGCAAACAATCGAAAAACAAATCCATCAGAAAGGTTTTACCCCGACCGACATCACCCCACAGATACAAGCCTTTGATGGATTGTGAATGGGACAGGCGAGCTGAATAGGCTTGTGGCATCAACTGTTTAAATAACATATCGAGCGCCAACACCGCCTGTTGCTGCGCCGGATCGTCAACTAGATTTTCGCTCACTTTGGCGCGATACACTTCCAGTGGCGTCATCATTGGCGTTATCGATTGCGAGCTAGCGGAGTTTGAATGAGCCATGTCGGGGTCTCGTTGGCGGTTGTTTTAGGTGTTTATTGCAGTCAGTGTGTGCTTTAGCTTTGATTAAGTGCGATATCAGTACTCGCCTTTTGAGGCTTCATGCTACTCATGCTTAGGTACTCGGGAGCCATATTGCAAGATGCTCAGGGTAGCATAGTCGCTGGCGTGACTTAAATCCCGCTCTGAGGCTTAGGTCAAATACTAAACGAAACCAGTGCTTTATTCTCGGGGACTTTTACCTTAACATCTTTATCACAAAAATAATGATATGGAATGAATCCTATGGCTAGCAAAGGCAATGGCATTACTTTTATCAGTGCACAAACCTCGATTGAGGGTGACATCCAGTTAGAGAGCACGGCATTAATTGCGGGTAAATTGCAGGGCAAGATTGGCTCAGCGGGACAAATTAAGATCGAACTTGGCGGCGAGATCTCCGGTGAAGTCAGCTGTGATGAGTTGCGGGTGTGCGGCGTATTTAGTGGTCGAGTCTGTTGTAATAAGTTGATTATTACCAGTTCTGGAGTGGTTGACGGTGAAGTTGCTAGCCATCAGATGGAGATTTACGAAGGCGGCCAGTTTATTGGTCAGCGCATTAAAGGCCCTGAGCTTGATGCCTTGCCTGACATGCTAAAAGCGATCGCCCCAGCGGCTCAACGCTCGGATGCGCACCTATATGCCAGTGAGAGCGGTTCATTAAGAGGCGATAATCGGGCGATTCGCCCTTGGTTGTATGTTGCTGCTGCAACTGTCGTCATCGCCTTGGGCTTTAGTTTTGGACCCGAGCCATTGCGTGAGTGGTTACCGAATGTGAGTGATAGTCCGCTCAATACTGAAGTGTCTCCCGTGGCACAGGGGCTAGATGCTGAAAAGGCTGCCAATCCATTACTGACTGAACAAACGACTGCACCAGATACCGCGAATGCCGACAATACGGCGGCGTTATCCGCAGATCCCGATCCGCTGGCTTTATCGCAGGATTCGGCGATGGAAGATTTACAGCAGATGGAACAAGGCCATGCACAGATGGCGCAGGGTGATAATGGCACCGCGCCCGCCAGCGAGAATGCAGGCAATAAGCTCTGATTGCTAAGCGAAAGCTCGAATCTATTAGCTTGAATCAATTGGCTCGAATAAATAAGTACTCGCATCCTTGGGTCGAGCATTTGGTGTTTTTTGTTCGACTATTCTTATTTGCTCATCGTTGCTAATGCTTATCACCGAAATCCAGCTCAATCCTACTCAATATCTCTTCAAGTATTGGTCCAAGTTCCTTATGAAGCGCTTAACGGCGCTTTGCTTTTATGGATGGCTTCTATGCTTAATTTAACGTTCTAAGGGTAAATCCGTCCTATTTTTATGCTATTTCACTCATCTGTTAACATTCAGCGCCAGCTAATATTCCTGTCATATTTTCATTGAGTTATCTCTCATTCTTACCCGTTTTGTGCACTTCAAGCCGTTTCCCTTGAGTTAAGTTCATTTTGTTCATGAACTTTATGATTTTTAGTCACCTTAAGTCCCTTAATGAAGATTAAGTGCGTTAAATATCTTTAACGAAATGTTAACGATACATTTCATCCTCTGGGCGAGGAAGTAGTCCGTCACAGACCTGACACAATTCTAATAACACAGGCATTCCCAAAGGGAATGGCAGACTGCAATACAGGAGGCATTGATGCCTAGATTGACCTTACTTGCCGCGGCAACCGCTGTGGCTTTTACTGGTTTTGCGTATGCGCAAGACTTAACGCCACAAGAGCTTCAAGCACAACTCACCCAATTGACTCAAGAAGTTAACCAGCTAAAACAACAGCAGGCAGCGAATGCCACTGCGACTTCATCTAAGCCTAGCGCGCCAGCTTTTGAGATAGGGGGTCGCATTCAACTCGATTACAACCTCTTCAATGGTGCCTATAACGCCGAACATAACGGCAGTGGCGCGCAGGATATTTTCCCCCGCCGAGTCCGTACCTTTGTTGAAGGCGAATTACAGGATTGGGATTACAAGCTACTGCTTGAATTTGCTGAAAATACCGCTGAAATCGTCATGGCTCGGATGCGTTACTCGGGTTTTGAGAATGGCCCTAAACTGCAATTTGGTAAGTTGCGTGAGGATATCAGTCTCGATGCGCTCACCAGCAGTAATCACATTGCGCTGATTGAACGTTCTAGCCTTGCCGATACTATGTCGCCGTACTTCCGCTGGGGTGTTTCTGCCTATCAATATTTCCCCAGCACAGGTTTACGTTACGCCTTGGGTGTTTATAAAAACGATGCCTTTGGTAGTGATGGTAAAGATGAAACCGATGATTTGAACTATGCCCTGAGCTCGCGAGTGACTTGGTCACAGGTCAAAGAACCGGGCCAAGTGCTGCATGCTGGCTTGTGGTACTCAGCGCGTCAAATGGGCGGCGATGACTTGTCAGCCAGCTTTGCTCGCGGCGAACTGCGCGAGACTAATACTCGCCTGATTAACTATGTCGCCGGTGGTGAAACCGCAGCGATTGATCATCTAAATCAAGCGGGTTTAGAGCTGGCATTTCAACATAATGCCTTGTTGTTGCAGGGCGAATACGCCCAGCGCAGTTTAAACACCCAAGATCCTCAGTCAGTGCTCGATGGTGAGCGTTATCAGGCGTATTACCTGCAGGCGAGTTATTTCTTAACGGGCGAACAGCGCAGCTATTCCAAGGGCAGCGCGGTGTTTTCTCAGCCTAAGGGCGTAACCGATGCATGGGAATTGGCGGCACGTTTTTCTAGCGTGGATGCGAGCTCCGACTTCCAAGGTACTAAAGCTCAGACCTATACCTTAGGCGTGTCTTACTACTTCAATCCAAAAATCAAAGTGATGGCTAACTACATCCATTCTACTGTCGATGGCGCAGGCACGATTGCCTTAGTCGGCAATGAAGATGTGGGCGATGCCTTTGCTGCCCGTTTGCAATACGTGTTTTAGGAGCAATGAATCATGTTGAAAATGAAATCTTTAGTCATGAGTGCGCTGTTACTCGGTGCCTCTGGCATGGCGAGTGCTGATATCCACTTTATCATTCCTGGCGGTCCAGGCGGTGGTTGGGATACCACAGCGCGCGGCGTCGGTGAAGCTTTAGTGAAGTCGAAAATCGATGGTAATGCCTCTTTTGAGAACCTCTCGGGTGGCGGTGGCGGTCGTGCGATTGCCTCTATGATCAAATCGAAAAACAAACAGGGCGATATTTTACTGGTTAACTCGACTCCGATTGTGCTCCGTGCACTTTCAGGACAAATCCCGTTTAGTTATCGTGATTTAACGCCGGTTGCAGGCATAGTCGCCGATTACGGTGCCTTTGTGGTACGTAACGATTCACCGTTGAAAACCTGGGACGATGTGTTGGCGGCCTTTAAGGCGGATCCACAAAGATTCAATATCGCTGGCGGCTCGGCGCGCGGCAGTATGGATCACTTAGTTGCGGCGCAAGCGATTGTGGCGGCGGGCTTAGATGGCGGTCGTTTACGTTATGTTCCCTACGATGCGGGTGGTCAAGCTAAGGCTGGCTTACTCTCGGGCGAAGTCGATTTATTGTCGACGGGATTCAGTGAAGCGTTAGAAATTGCAGGCAGTGGTCAAGGGCGGATCCTTGCTATGACGGCACCTGAAATCGTTGCCGAGCATCCAGAGGTTCCGACGATTAAATCTCTCGGTTATGACATGACGTTTACTAACTGGCGCGGCTTTTTTGCGGCACCCGATACGCCTAAAGCCAAAGTTGATGAGTATGTGGCCAAGTTTGCGGCGCTGATTAAGACGCCAGAATGGGAACAAGTGCGTGCCCGTAATGGTTGGATCAATTTGTTTGAACCCCAAGCCGAATTCATTAAGTCATTGGAAGCACAGGAGCAACAGCTTAAAGCCACTATGTTGCAACTGGGCTTTATTAAGTAAGGAGTGACAGATGTTGAATCGTGATCTGATTGGTTCCTTGCTATTTGTCGCCGTGTTTACCGGATATGGCGTGCTGGCATGGCAAATTCCCTTATTGCCGTTTGAAGAATTTGAAGTCGTGACATCTTCCACTATGCCGAAGATTTATGCTGCCATGGGATTGATGTTTAGTCTGTTTTCTCTGGTTGCCGTCTTGCTGAAAGGAAACACGGTTCAACAGCGGGGGCGCTGCTGACAAAAGCCGCCTTACAACAAACCGCGGCGCTGATTGTGCTGATGGTCTTGTATGCCGCCGGACTCGAACCGTTGGGGTTTGTTGTCGCTACCTTATTGTTTTTGGTCGCTGGATTTTGGTTGATGGGAGAGCGCCGCTTTAAGATTTTGCTGCTCGCCTCTGTGCCCGTGGTGTTGGTGTTCTGGGTGTTGATGACGCAAGTCTTAGGTATTTACTTGGCCTCAGGTTCTCTTTGGAGTTAACTATGTTCGATGCAATGTTTATTGGTCTATCGACCGCGTTTGAATTGCAAAACCTCATGTATGTGGTCTTAGGCTGCTTGGTCGGCACAGTGATCGGTATGCTGCCGGGATTAGGGCCGATCACAGCGATCGCCTTGATGATCCCTGTGACTTACAGCATTGGCCCCAGCTCAGGCATGATCTTAATGGCGGGCGTGTACTACGGCGCTATTTTTGGTGGGTCGACTTCATCAATTCTGATCAACGCCCCGGGCGTGGCAGGAACGGTTGCGACGTCATTCGATGGTTATCCGATGGCGCAAAAAGGCATGGCAGGTAAGGCATTAGCGATTGCGGCCTATGCTTCGTTTACCGGCGGCACTATCGGCGCCATTATGTTGATGGTCGCGGCGCCATTATTAGCGCAAGTATCACTGAGCTTTCAATCGGGCGATTATGTGGTCTTGATGTTCCTCGGTTTGACGGCCATTGCGGCGTTTTCGAATCGTGGCGACTTCCTCAAGGCCATGATGATGACTCACTTAGGTTTGTTACTCTCGTCAGTGGGGATCGATCCTTTCTCGGGGATGGAACGCTTCACCTTCGGTCAGCCTGATTTACTCGATGGCATCAGTTTTCTGTTAATCGCCATGGCGACTTTTGCCCTCTCGGAAGCCTTAATGAATGTGATTAAGCCGCCTAAGTCGACCGAAAACATCAACTTTTCGGCGCAGCCGATTGGCAGCACTCGCTTAACCAAAGAGGAAGTGAAAGAGATAGCGCCTGTGATTGGTCGCTCGTCGATTTTCGGTTTTTTGATTGGGGTATTACCGGGCGCAGGCGCAACGATTGCCAGCTTTATGGCCTACGGCACTGAGCGTAATTTATCCCGCGGCGCGAAACGCGATGAGTTTGGTAAGGGCTCGATTCGCGGTGTTGCGGCGCCTGAGTCGGCTAACAATGCGGCCTGTACTGGCTCATTTGTCCCGTTATTGACCTTAGGTATTCCGGGGTCGGGTACCACGGCCATCATGCTCGGTGCATTGATCGCTTATGGTATTCAACCTGGCCCTATGTTGATGCAAGAGCGTCCAGACGTGTTTTGGTCTGTGATTATCTCTATGTATTTTGGCAATATTATTCTGCTGGTGCTGAATTTACCGCTAATCCCTTATTTTGCCAAAGTGCTGGCTTTACCTAAGTCGATTCTGACTGTGATGATTTTGTTCTTCAGTTTGATTGGGGTGTATTTAGTCTCGTTTAACACCTTTGATCTGTTCTTGATGATAGGTTTTGCGATTGTCGCTGTGGTGCTACGTTTGCTGGCATTTCCGATGGCGCCGCTGCTACTGGGCTTCATCCTCGGTGATATGATTGAGCGTAACTTCCGCCGTGCTATGATCGCCTCCGATGGTTCTTTGAGCTTCCTGTGGGAACGCCCGCTGACACTGACTATCTTGATTGTGGCAATTGCGATGCTGGCTGTGCCATTGATCGGTTTTATTCGTAGTCATCGTAGTGATAAATTGGCGAAAGCCTCTTAATGTAAAGGTACGCTAATGAGACGCCCTAAGCGCTTAGAAACGTGGTTAATCAGTGGGGTGACTTGCCTGAGTTTGTTGCTGTGCGCCTTATTTGGCGGCATCAGCTATCAAATTTTGAGTCGCAGTATTACTGAGCAATCGGGCGCTAAGGCATTAGGGCTGGCCCATGCGGTCGCGACACGGACCGATGTGATTACGGCTTTGCAGACTGGGCATTCGAGTCCCCAATTACTGGCCGCGATAGAAGGAATACGTCTAGCGTCTAAGGCCGATTTTATCGTGGTGGGCGATACCCATAAATACCGTATCGTGCACCCAGATTCAGATAAAATTGGCAAGAAGATGGAGGGCGGTGATAGCCAAGCGGCATTAGAAGGGGAGTCTTATATCTCCGAGGCGCAGGGCAGTTTAGGTCGTTCTATTCGCGGTAAAGTGCCAGTGCTTGACGAGCAAGGCGAAATTATCGGCTTGGTTTCTGTGGGCTTTTTGAGCCAGTCCGTGGGCGCGTTAATCGATAAGCGTATTCCTGAAATCATCATGACAGTCCTAGGGGTGTTATTGATGGGCGTGCTGGTGGCTTTTTGGATGGGGCGGCAAGTACGGGAAATGTTGTTCGGCTTGCAACCTGCTGAAATTGGGCGTTTATTCGTCGAGCAGGACGCGATTCTTAACACAGTGCGAATGGGCGTGGTGGCATTGGATGCCGATGGCCGTATCCGCAAGTTGAATCAAAGGGCGCGGGAGATTTTAGCTTTATCTCCGACCTGCCAACCTAATACTTTGATGCTGAGTGATTTATTGCCGCAGCACGCCGATTTTCTACTGACGAATCAAAATAAAACCATCAGGGGATTCGAGTTATTTGCCAATGAGCAATGGCTGGTGATGTCGCGGGTGCCGTTTCAGGTGCGGGATCAAAATGATGGCTTGCTGCTGACGATGCGCCCCGCCGATGAAATTGAGCGCTTGAGCCAGCAACTCGCCAAAGTGCAAGAGTTTGCCGAAATGCTCAGAGTTCAAACCCATGATTACTCGAATAAACTCCATACCCTAGGCGCATTATTACAGCTCAAAGCCTACGACAAAGCGGTCGAATTTATCGGCCAAGAAAGCCAAGGTTGGCAGGCTCAAATCCATTTATTACTGTCGCAAATCCATGAGCCGACGATAGCCGGATTACTCTTGGGTAAGTATCACAAGGCGAAAGAGCTCAATATTGAGTTTCAAATCAGCCCAGATAGTCAACTCAGTGATGTGCAAGACGCCATTATGCTAGAGCGGATGGTGTCGATTATGGGCAACCTTATCGATAATGCCATTGAGGCCGTGCACAGGGCGAACAATCATAAGCCCCGCCGCGTGGTCGTGACCTTAGATGAAACCGCCTCTAACCTGATTTTTGATGTGGAAGACAGCGGCGATGGGATTTCTAAAACCGAGTACAGCACGATATTCGATCCAGATTACAGCTCTAAGCAGGGGGCGCAGCACGGAGTGGGCATGTATATCGTCAATACTTATCTGTGTGCCTGCCATGGCAGTTTAGAGTTCGCCGACTCAGATTTAGGTGGCGCGCGTTTTTCTGTGTATATTCCCACTAAACCTTTACCTGAAGTCGGTACCGTTTAATGCATACAGTGATCATCGTTGAGGATGAAGTCGAAGTTGCCCATTTGGTCGCGCAATATTTGTTCTCGACTAATCGTTACAAAGTGATTGGCATGGCCAGCGATATCAATACTGCGCGGTCTTTATTAGGCGCAATCACGCCGGACCTCTTACTGTTAGACGTGTATTTACCCGACGGTAATGGTTTGAATTTGCTGGCAGAATTACGCAGCCAAGGGATCAGTAGCGAAGTGGTATTGCTCACTGCGGCCAAGGAAGTGCAGATTTTAGAAAAGGCCATGCAGCTCGGCGTGTTCGATTTTCTGGTAAAACCTGTACTCTTGAGCCGATTAGACCAAGCTTTGAGTCGATTCGAGAGTCGCCAGCTCAAACTTTCTGCCACCGAAGAGCTGACTCAATCCGTGGTCGATGCCTTTATGGAAGTGCCGACAGGAGCGACTAAGGCCGCAACCCGTTTGCCAAAGGGGGTCGATCAATTGACCCTACAGAAAATCCGCGAAGTGTTTGATGCTAAGCCGCAGGATAAACTCACGGCGCAGATGGTGGGTGAAAAGTTAGGTGTTAGCCGTTCTACCGCGCGGCGTTATTTAGAATTTTTGTTGGAATGCAATGAGCTGGCGGCGGATCAGAGTTATGGTTCCATCGGCCGTCCCGAACGTTGCTACCACAGAGTGCGCTAGTCTATTTGTTCAGCTTTTACTTTTTTGCATTCAGAATTTAATCCACTTTTACCCTTTCAAGCTGCCACTCTGGTAGCTTAGAGGTTAAGTCTGGGATTATTTTATCGATATCGCCCCGCAAGATAATCAATGGCTCACCGCTAAACGCCCCGTTGGCTAACTGCTGCAGCCTTTTTGGCGTTAGCGCCTGCAACTCTGCATTCAGCTTTTGCACATCAACTTGAGTTAATCCTGTCGCAATTTGTTGGAGATATTGGTTTTCACGCTGAATGCTGTTGTCTTGGCTGAGCACATCCTCCCCCATCAAATAGGTTTTAAGTGCATTGATTTCGCCTTGGCTGGCACTTTGGGTTTTAACGAGCGCGAGGTGATCGAGTATGCCCGCCACAAACGCGCCTGTATGTTCTATGGCTGTACTGCCGTAAAACTTGATGCTGCTGGACAGCGGTGCATTGGCGCACTGGCCGTAAATGCCATAGGTGAGACCGCGCTTTTCCCGTAAATCATAATAGAGTCTGCCCGAAAAACTGCGCCCCATCAGCGCGGATAAACTGCGACAGCCTAAGGCGACTTCCTGTGAACTGAGTTGACTCGTCTCGGACGTATCGCCTAATTCACTATCTACGGTATGACCTATGGCATGATTTATGGAATGGTCTATGCGATAGCCTATGCGATAGTCTATGCGATAGCCTAGGCGGACTTGGGTCTGCACGCTGCCCGGCGCATCGATAAGGTAAATCTTCTTGGTTTGCTTAGGTGTGGTTGTTTCTAGCTTATCTGCGTGCGGTGACGATTTAGACAAGGATTTAGGCAAGGATGTCGTCAACATAGGCCACTGTTTGATGCTGGCTTGAAGATCAAACTCGACGTTTTTAGCCTGCGAGTTGGGTAAAAAAAGATGCCACTGTGCTTGCGATACCGCCTGCTGCTGGATCTGTTGCAGTTGCTTTAGGCTGAGTGAATCGAACAGCTCATCATTATTGAGCACTTTATTGTAGGGATGTTCAGGCCCGAGCAATTTCTCGCGCCACACTTTATCTATCTCGGCGCCACTAAAGGCATTCAAGTGCTTATTGAGCTTGAGTTGGCGGCGAATATTGTCAATATCGACGGGGGCGGTTGCCGCATCAACAAAGGCATCTGACTGCCAAAATTGCACTAGTAAGCCATAGATATGATTAACATCGTCGGGGCAGGTGAGGCTTAGATTTATGCTATGCAAGCTGACGCGAATACTGAAGGTCTCAAGGCAGGGGTCTGCGAGATGAATGGCCAGTGCGCGGGCTTTCTCTTGCAAGGCAAGCTGTAAAATATCGGGATTATTGAAGGAAGTCTGTGGACTTATCGCCGCTAAACTGATCCTGTTTATCGCACTGCTATTGCTTTGGACTAAGGCAAGTCTATGTAACTGATAGGGTAAATCCAACTCGGTATGCACTTCATCGCTAAACATTGGATCCGTTACGGGGATGATGACGCCGCTTTCGGGTAAATGAGTGCTCAAAGAGTTAGGTGTGTCAAAGCTCGCTAAGCTCGGCGGTTCGGTCGGCGTAAAGACGATTTGCGTTTGCTGGCAGGCGCTCAGTAATAACGCCGCTGCGCAGCACATTAAGCTGTGTAGTTGCTTAGGTCCAAGAGATACAGCGGTGAGATTCATCATAATACCGCATCCTCTAGGCTGTCGCTTACATCACCAGGCAGCCATTCCAGCAGTGTTTTTCCCCAGCGAATATACCAAGGTGGCAGTAGGTCGACCCGTACATAGTCTTGAGTAAAATACTGTTTTGCGACTCTTCGGATATCGCCTGCCGTGACCGCATTAATCCGCAGCCACTGCGCGCTAAAGGGATGGTCTTTATCTTGAACTGAAGTCGCCGAAAGCTGTGTGGCTAATGCTTGGGTGTCACTGAGTTGTTGTAATCGATTGTTTAACCACACTTGTTTAAGTGTGCACAGGCGAGTTTCATCCAGAGTCTCTTGCTGTGTTTGTGCGACAAGTCCGAGTACTTTTTCCACTAAGGTATCCAGTGAAGTGCGAGCGCGAGGAACCAAGACAATATTGGCAATCCCATGATTTTCTAACTCAAAGGGCAGGGAATAACTGAGCATTTGCGCAGGATTATGTTGGCTCATTTTAGCAATTGCACTGGCGCTATTTTGAAATAAATAGCCTTCGAGCAGTTGAATCGCCGCCGCATCGGGATGATCTTTACCTACGGTATGCCAAGCGAGCAATAATCCAGGCCAAGGCCCGCGCTCATCGACCAACTCAGCATGTACTTGTTTAGGCTGGATGTTCAATTCAGTGAATCTAGGCTCAGTCGTCGTTGGTTTAGGCCAAGTCGCAAAATTTTGCTCAATCCATTGCTGGGTTTGTGGACTTAACTTGCCGACAAGGGAAAGCTGCATGGCGTCGGGACGATAATAAGCACGGTGAAAGGCAGTGAGACTTTCAGGTGTGGCTTGCAAGATATCTTCACGACTACCAATAATACCGTGGCCGTAGGGTGTGCCTTGCACTTGCTCGAGTAAGAACGCCATCGCACTGCGGACATAGGGTTGATTATCTATGGTTTGCGCCATTTCCTGCAGTACGGTTTCTTGCTGATTTTTAACGGTAGTGGCATTAAGGCTAGGGCGGATAAAGCGGTCGGCCTCAAGATACAAGCCCAGTTCTAATGCTAGGCTTGGCAGCGTCACATAGTAATTGGTGTAGTCAAAATGGGTGCTGGCATTAAAACGTGCCCCTAATGCACTGAGCTGCTGGGCATAGGTATCGCCGGGGGCATTCTCACTGCCCTTAAATAACATGTGCTCAAACAGATGGGCATAACCGCTCTGGCCCTCAGCTTCGTTGCGGGCGCCTAAATTAAATTGGCTGGCGATGGTGACTGTCTGTTTATCAGCCATGGGCAGTAAGCGCACCGTTAGGCCATTTTCGAGAGTGTAGGTTTTTAGGTTCGCTTCGAGTGTGTATAAGGCGCGTGCATCTTGCTCGGCGCGGCATTGCGCCTGCAGCGTATTGCTAAAAACACTGGTCGCAAGGGCAATAAAATAGGCGATGTGAGTTCTCATAAGTGCATCCTGCCGAGCATATTGGTTGAATTCGTTAAAAGATTCATCGAAGCTGAATGCCGTAACTCAGTGATGATTAACCCTACAACAGGTATCGATACCTATTGCGATATGGTTAGCGACTGCTCGGATTTCATCGAAATCAGTTGAATAGCATTCAGTTTTTAAAAAGAACTGCTATGATGGCACAGTTCTTTTTCTGGCATAAGTACAAGATATGGTAAGCAGATCTCCGTTCGAATCCTTTCAGTGGAAAAGCGATATTTTTAACTGTGAAAGCACTGATATTGATAATTTTTATCTGCTGCTTGAGCAGGAAATGACCCGTTTGGGCATGGTTGAGAAGAATTTGGGTGAAGTCGGTAAATACAAGGTTAGCTTGTATCAGTCTCCCGCCGCTAAGTCAGGCTTACCTTCTTTATTAATCAGCGCAGGATTTCATGGCGAAGAATCTGCAGGCCCTTGGGGTTTGCTGCATTTTTTGAGTGAAGCTTCAGCAGACTTATTTGAACGGGTGAACTTGAGTTTATTGCCCCTCGTTAATCCAACCGGATTTAGCCGCGGCCATAGATTTAACAAATACGGCGAAAACCCGAATCGCGGTTTTGTATTTGAGAATGGTAAACCTAAAGCCAACGAACATACGTCGGTGGAAGGTAAGTTGTTGTTAGACCATGCACAGTTACTGCTTGCTGCGAGTCGAGACGGTATTTTAACTTGCCACGAAGATGTCTTGAGCCGTGAAGCCTATGTGTATTCTTTTGAGCCAAGCCAAGTGCCAGGACGCTTTAGCCTCGATTTGCGCGATACCTTAGGCGGTTATTTCCCGATTGCTGTGGATGGCGAGATTGATGCGTGTCCAGTGAAGGATGGCTTGATCTTCAATCACTTTGATACGTCGTTTGAAGCGTGTTTAGTGCGAAGCGGTGCCCGTGTCGGTGCTTGTACTGAAACCCCTGCGCTGCAAAACTTCGATCAACGCGTATTGGCAAACAGTGCTGCTATGACTCACTTCTTAGCCCTATGTGCGCCATTATGTGATTGATCTTGTTATTCTATTAGGTGTTTAATCGCCTGATAAATGACAAAAAAATACCCGCAGATAGCGGGTATTTTTTTAGGTGATATTTGCCGGTGAATTATTGATTAATTCGCATTGGCACACCGGTACGCTCATCGAGCAGCTTTTTGATCACAGAAGAATTTGTGTCAGCTTTAGCGATAAACTTGGCGATATCTCTAGGTAATGAAATCGCGACTGGCTCATTGGATTCAAACTCAGCCACAGTACGAGACAGAGGTTGATGCACGGCTAAGTAGCGCTTACCGTCTGGCTCTTCGGTTGCTTTAATCGGCTGGTTCACGAATTGTACACGGGTGCCCACAGGTACGTTCTTGAACAAGTGCTCGATATCATCGTGGCGCAAACGCACACAACCTTGGCTGACACGTAAACCGATACCGAAACTCGCGTTAGTACCGTGAATCGCATACAAGTTGCCGATATACAGCGCATACAGTCCCATAGGGTTGTCTGGACCCGCTGGCCATACTGCTGGCAGGATTTCACCCTTAGCAGCATATTCTTTACGAATGCGCGGTGTCGGGGTCCAAGTTGGATTGGCACGCTTACGTTGTACTGAGGTCACCCAGTTTTCTGGTGTGTCTTTACCAATTTGGCCAATACCAATAGGCAGGACTTCAACTGTTTTTTTGCCTTTTGGATAGTAATACAAACGCATTTCGGCCACGTTGATCACTATGCCTTCACGGGGAGCGTTAGGCAGGATCAGTTGTAATGGAATTAACAGTTGGCTACCTGGCTTTGGCAGAAATGGATCTACACCTGGGTTAGCTTCGAGTAAGTTACTAAGACCGAGCTGGTATTTGGCAGCAATATCTTCGAGAGTGTGTTTACCCTCTGGAACCGTATAATACTGGTTCTCGCCAATTAGCCTGCTTTGGGCGGCTGGTAAAGGATATTCCGTTGCTAAAGCGGACAGACTAGGGAAAACCAAAGTCAATAATAAAGCTGTGGTGCGAAGCATACTCATAAGCGGATACTACGATTCCTGTTAATAAAAAAGCGTGTTTAACGCAGCTTTCTCTGTTAAAACGAGAGCGGCAATTTGACGAGCAAAATGCACTGGCGCGCGAAGCTCGCATCCTTCCTTATTTTGGACATTATTTCAACTGAAATATGATCCGTACAGCGTATTTATCGCTTAATTTTTGTTTTAACGGTTTTCTTCGATGACTGAGGTTGTCAGTATTTAGACTTACCGTTAAACCCTCTGCCTACTTTATCGCCCTATGCGCTGCAATCCCCTGTTTTAGGCTACTGTGCTGTAGTGCTTCTATGATGGTCGCTCAGCCAAAAATGATGGCTGAATGGATTGGTTTTAAGAAAATAGCGTGCGTGCACTTGCTTAAGATACTTTTTGAACTAGGTGATGCTCAATCTGACAAAGTCCGCCGAGTTGAATTGATTGTTAGATAAATAGTGTGAAAACAATTAGCTTGAGAGTGATGTTCGAATATTCGCCGTTTCACTCGACATTGTTTTATCTGGTGCAGAATTCACTATGATACCCTTAGTTTATACAGGTTTATCAGCCTGGTTTGGCTTTAATGATTTAAGTTTATGTTGAGTTCGTTGTTTTTAACTATCTGATATTCATTTATTTTAATTTTTATAAGTCGTGTGGAAATGTTCTGCTGTTATTTAGGTTTTACGTTAGCCTTTATCTCAAGGTTAATGCAAAGTGACATTTATGGCATTTTCTATGTAGATGATTGAAATTTAATATTTAACGCTCCAATAATTCGCTATTTTTGTGCTAATATAAAATCATAAAATTGTAAGTTGAGTCATTTTTAACCTCGGTGATTTGTCTATCGTTTAACTAAACAACCTGTATAAGGAGGCGTTTGTGGATGCAAATTCCATCAATAGTTTTTTTCTGATTGGCGCCTTGCTTACTGCTGTGAGTGTTTTACTCAGTCCCATGTCTTCCCGTTTGGGTATCCCGATTCTTTTGATCTTCCTTGCCGTGGGTATTTTGGCTGGTGAAGATGGCCCTGGCGGCATACTGTTTGATGATTATTCCACTGCTTATTTAGTCAGTAACTTAGCGCTAGCTATCATCTTACTCGATGGCGGTATGCGCACCCGTGTCGCCAGTTTTAGGGTGGCGCTGTGGCCTGCATTATCCCTAGCGACCTTTGGTGTTGCTATTACCACAAGTATCACAGGCATGATGGCCGCATGGCTATTTGACTTGCATTGGTTGCAAGGTTTGCTGGTGGGCGCGATTGTGGGCTCGACTGATGCCGCTGCGGTATTCTCTTTATTGAAAGGGCGCAGTCTCAACGAGCGGGTTGGGGCAACCTTAGAAATTGAGTCCGGCAGTAACGACCCTATGGCGGTATTTTTAACTGTGACGCTGATTGCGATTCTTGCCAATGTGGACACTGAGCTGTCCTTCAGCTTTATGTTTATCAGCTTTATTAAGCAATTTGGTCTGGGGATTTGCTTAGGTTTAGGCGGCGGCTGGATGCTGTGGAAGCTGGTTAATTTGAGCAAATTAGCCGACGGTCTGTACTCTATTTTAGTCTTAAGCGGTGGGCTGATCATTTATGCGGCGTCCAACAAACTTGGCGGCAGTGGTATTTTATCGATTTACTTAGTCGGGCTTTTCCTCGGCAATAAGCCGACCCGTGGCCGCCATGCGATTTTGAACGTGTTGGATGGTATGACATGGGTCAGCCAAATCGGCATGTTCTTGGTATTAGGCTTATTGCTTACCCCTTCCGATTTAGTCGATATCTTGATCCCAGGTTTTGCGCTGGCATTTGGGATGATTTTATTTGCTCGTCCTGTCGCTGTGTGGATCAGCCTATTGCCCTTTAAGAGCTTCAGCAGTCGCGACCGCTGGTTTATTTCGTGGGTAGGATTACGCGGCGCTGTGCCTATCATCTTGGCGGTGTTCCCTATGATGGCGGGCTTACCGGGCGCTCAGTTGTACTTCAACTTAGCCTTCTTCGTTGTACTAGTCTCGTTACTGGTTCAAGGTGCGTCTTTGACCACTGCGGCGCGTTTAGCTAAGGTGGAACTGCCCCCAAAGCCGTTGCCCGTTTCGCGTTCGGGAGTTGAAATTTACCCGAGCAGCGAATGGGAAGTGTTTGTTTATCGTTTGAGTGAAAGTAAGTGGTGTATTGGTGAACCGTTAAAACGTTTAGCTATGCCAGATGGAACACGAATTGCGGCGGTATTTAGGGATGACACTTTACTGCATCCATCGGGTAGCACTCGCCTCGAAGCGGGCGATATACTCTGCGTGCTGGGTCAGGAGCGCAGTTTAGAAGCCTTGAGTAACCTCTTTAGCCAAGCGCCAGAAAATAAAGAAGTACAACGTTTCTTCGGTGATTTCTTTATTGAAACAGACGTTAAACTTGCGGATCTCGCACCAATTTATGGCTTGAGCTTAGATAATCTCGCTGACGATATGACAGTTGCCGATCTGGTGGTGTCACAGCTTGGTGCAAACCCTGTGCTGGGCGATCAGTTCCAATGGCAGTCGTTGCATTGGGTGGTGGCGGGGCTGTATGAAGGCAAAGTCACTAACGTGGGTATTCGTTTACCGACTGAGAATGCGCTCTAATTCTATGTGCTAGATGGTCCTTACCATCGAAAGTCACCATAAAAATGCCAGCTTATTTGCTGGCATTTTTGTATTTAAAAACTGAATGAGTTACTGATATAAAGATTTGTCCGTTGGATCGGGACGGGTCTTAAAGCGGCGATGTAACCACATATATTGGGCGCGGTTCTTATCTATGATGCTCTCAATGATTTTGTTACCGCGAATAGCATCGGCTAATTCATCTTCACCGGGGAAATTATCCAGCGGTGGCATCACTTCAATCCGATAGCCCTCATCGCCTTCGGTACGTTCCACAAAAAAGGGCAAGACTTTGGCTTTGCCGAGTTTGGCTAACGTGGTGGCACCCGTAATGGTTGCCGCATCTGGCATGGCATAAAACGGAATAAATACCGCGCTTGAGCGGCCAAAGTCTTGATCGGCCGTGTACCAAATGACATCGGGATTACGCAGGCAGCGCACCATTTGGCGCAAGTCGCGTTTAGAAACCAGCCCTTTATTCGAGCGTAAACGGCCTTTAACTTGGAGGTATTCCATCACAGGATTGTTGTGTGGGCGATACACTCCCACGCCGGGTTGGAATTGGCCGAAGATACGTGCGCCCATTTCCAGCGGTAAACAATGCACGGCAAAGAGGATGACGCCGTGGCCTGCATCGAGAGTGTTTTGCACGTGTTCTTTGCCTGTGATGCTCATGTGCTGCTGCACTTTTTCATCGGACCACCACCATGCATTGATGGTGTCGAAAATGGCTTTGCCCGTTTCTTCAAAGTTACGCTTGAGCAGGGTTTCTCGCTGTGCTTCTGACATTTCAGGGAAGCAAAGGGCCAAGTTACGGCGCGCCGTATGAGTGCGACTGCCTGCAAATTTCATCACTAAGCGACCTAAACCTTTACCCAGTTTCATCTGCCATGAGAGCGGTAGAAGCTGAGTTAAGCGCATCAAGAATACGCCAAACCACATGGGCCAATGCTTAGGATGATATAAAGAAGATGAAAACTCGGCTTTCTCGACCACAAAAATACTCACTACTTTTGAAAATTACTGCTTATTCTAACTCAATTTTTACTGAAAATTAGGTACAATCACGGTTTAATTTCTGCATAAAGATAAGAGCACTATGAAGGTTTCTCTGCCAGCATTTGAAAAAGCCAGAGTGTTAGTCGTCGGCGATGTGATGTTAGACCGCTATTGGGTTGGCCCTACGGGACGTATCTCCCCCGAGGCCCCCGTACCTGTGGTGAAGATTAATCAAGTCGAAGACAGACCCGGCGGCGCGGCCAACGTGGCGCTCAATATCGCGACCTTAGGTGGTCAAGTCCAACTTGCAGGGCTCGTCGGTCAAGACGATACCGCCAACGCCCTAACGCTCGGCGTGCAAACCTTAGGGGTTGAACCCCAATGGTTAACCATTGCAGACAAGCCAACCATCACTAAGTTGCGGGTTTTATCGCGTAATCAGCAGCTTATTCGACTCGACTTTGAAGAAGCCTTCGACAAGGCCGACAGCGTGCGTTTGCTCAAGCAATCTGAGGCCTTACTCGATTCCGTCGATGTGGTGGTGTTGTCAGATTATGCCAAGGGCGCTATCGATCAGCCGCGAGATTTTATTGCTTTAGCGCGTTCAAAAGGTGTGACGGTGTTAGTCGATCCTAAGGGCAGTGACTTTGGTCGTTATCAGGGGGCGTCGTTGATCACCCCGAATATGAGCGAGTTTGAGGCGGTTGTGGGCACTGTGACCTCAGAAGCGGATCTGCTGGAAAAAGCCCGTGGCTTACTTAAGCAACATCATTTTGATGCCATCTTAGTCACCCGCTCTGAAAAGGGCATGACCTTAGTGACCGCTAATGCGCCCGAGCTGCACATTCCTACCGTTGCCCGTGAAGTCTATGACGTGACCGGCGCTGGCGATACTGTGATTTCGGCCTTAGCAACCTCATTAGCCGCGGGCGCCGATTTACCCCAAGCTTGTGCAATTGCGAACACAGCCGCTGGCGTGGTGGTCGGTAAACTTGGCACTTCTACCGTGAGCCGCATTGAGCTTATTGAAGCGTTAGCTTTGCACCATGGAGAATCGGGTTTTGGAGTGGTAAGTGAAGATCAACTCGCCTATGCCTTAGAGCAAGCCAAACTGCGCGGTGAGCGTGTGGTGATGACCAATGGTTGCTTTGATATTTTGCATGCGGGCCACGTGAGTTATCTCAAACAAGCCAAAGCCTTAGGCGATCGTTTGATTGTGGCAGTAAACGATGATGCCTCGGTTAAACGCCTAAAGGGTGAGGGTCGTCCGGTCAATCAGGTGGATCGTCGTATGGCCGTGTTAGCGGGCTTAGCCTCTGTCGATTGGGTGGTGCCTTTTAGTGAAGATACGCCGCAGCGCATCATTACTCGATTGCTGCCAAATCTACTGGTTAAAGGCGGCGACTATAAGCTGGAAGATATCGCAGGCGGCGCTGAAGTGATTGCCGCTGGCGGTCAAGTGCAAGTGCTGGGATTTGAGGATGGCATTTCGACCACGGCGATTATTCAAAATATCATGGCGAATCAGTGAGCTTAGTTGCTCTAGTATTCGCATC
The DNA here is from genome assembly GCF_019655335.1 of Shewanella hafniensis. Lineage (GTDB taxonomy): Bacteria > Pseudomonadota > Gammaproteobacteria > Enterobacterales > Shewanellaceae > Shewanella > Shewanella hafniensis. Next base: position 12,331 of record NZ_BPFD01000004.1, on the reverse strand, counting down.
TAGCCTGTCTTGGACGCCCATCGCCGATAAGCAGGCTTTGATTTGCCCTTTATCAGAGCTGGGCGCTTGCTTGGCATTATTGCCTAAGCAAGTGTTGGCGCAGCTGCCCGCTACGTTAGATCAATTTAGGCGCGATTTAGGCCAGCGAGGCGCCATGGTCATGCCCGTCGATGACAATAAGATTGCGGGCCTAGTCTTAGTCAACGAGTTGCAGTCGCCGCAAGTGCAGTTAGCCAGTGTCGATCTGGTGACCTATCAATTACCTTTGCTCGAACAGCCGCAATTAACCCTATGGCATGAGCTCGGTCATTTGGAGAACCTCGCCCTACAAGGCACAGTATTACCGACTCAATTGAGCGCATATCAGCATGAATGGCTAGCCGATATTTATCTGGTTTGGCGTATCGCGCGGGAGCGAGGTGATTTTACCTTGGCATGGCAGCAATACCATAGACGCAATCTCGATGCGTTAACAAGTCCGCAATACTTGTCGCACTGGAGTTCGCCTATGCTGATACAAGTGTTGCGCCACTATAAGGTGGCTCACGTGGCGAGTTTTGCCGATTATCGGGATTTTTTGGCGGATTTTTATCCTAAAGCCGAGCAATTAGCGCCGAGGTTATTAGGCGAGTATTCGAGCTTAATGCAACGCACTTTTGGCGCGAGTGTGTTGCAACCCCTTCCTGAATATCTATTTTGGCGAAAAGCCGAACTTGGACATTATCTACAACCCACCTTCGTTTTACTCATGGGCGAGGAAAAAGCGCATAACTGGTTGGTACAAAATTCAATGTTATGAAGGTGTTAATGAATTCTATGTTTAAGCCTGTTTTAAACTGAACCCTAGCTGAACAAAAGCGAAATACGCTGGTTGCAGCCGAGTGAACAGCAGTAATCCCTGAGCGGCTTTGGTAAGCTTTCCCCCTAAAAATAAGAGGGGAGACTTTACTATGGCTAAGCGCTCGCGAGTACAAACTGAGCAAACCATAAATCAGATTATGGATGAAGCGTTAAGACAAATTTTGACTATCGGCTTTGAGACTATGTCTTATACCACGTTATCTGAAGCAACGGGGATTAGCCGCACAGGTATTAGCCACCATTTTCCACGCAAGAGCGATTTTCTCGTTCGTTTAGATAGCCGTATTGGTAATCTATTTGTTGCGGCTCTGGATTTTTCTAGCCAAGAGGCATTAGAAACATCATGGATGCAGGCTATGCAGGAAGAGCATTACCGCGCAGTATTGAGACTGTTCTTTAGTCTTTGCGGTGGTGCCAACAATGAAATCACTCTCTTTAGAGCGGTGAGCACAGCACGTCAACAAGCGATTGCTGAGTTAGGCTTAGCGGGTGATCGCACGATCAACCATCTAATAGGCCGTACTGCTATGATGTTGTTGTCCAATTTTGATGTGGCAAAAGCAGCATAAAAGACTGACCAACAAATATAAAAATGGAGCCCGATGGCTCCTTTTTTATGGGGGAAAATCGTGATTTTTACTGAGGAAACTCATTCTTTTGTCATGTAAGATAGGCCCTTTATTGCGTTATACCGCTTTTTACTCTTGATTTGACAGGATACACATATGGACATGAACCCTAGCCCTAATGCCGCCGATGCTCCCAAACGTAACATCAAGCTCGATAATACAGAGCTCATCAAAACCAGTTTTTGGGTGAGTCAGGTCTTTATGATCATTGCGACGGTTGTCGGGGTGTATTTAGCCGCGCAAGAAGGTTTATCGCAGGCGATTAAGTTCGATAACTTAAGTAATATGCAAAACAACTATCATCTGCGCCATGCGCTCTATGATGAAGTGAGTGATAACGTGGCCACTTTGAGCCGTTATGTCGACATGGTTGAAACGGTGAGCGGTAATAGCTTAGTGAAAATGCGCCCGCAAATGGGACTGTTTGTTTGGGATAATATGCGCTATTCAGCCAATGCCCTAGAGACGCCGAGTCATATCTTGTCCGATATTCGTCGTTTTTATTTAGAGTCTGAGCAGATCATCAGTAATATTGAAACCCGCCACTACAGTGTTTCCTACGGCAAGGGCCTGCTACAAAATTTACTGAGTAAGATCCAAGAAGATACCTTGCCGAAGCTTAAAACGAATTATGAAACCCTGTCAAAAGAGCTTAACGATAACGACATTGCTGTAGATTAATCCATTTATAAAGTCGATGTTGGCCTTAGCTAAGCACAGTTAAAGGGCACGTTTGCCCTTTAACTGTGCTTGAAGTATTTGCATGCGCTAAGGTGCCAGTTCCCACCATTCCCAACTTTCTAAACCTTGTGATTTCGCGAGGAAGAGTGCGCGTTGATGCGCTTTTAGAGCAGCATCTTTATTACCGAGTGCGGCATAGCTTAGGCTCATCTGTTGCTGCCAATCGGCGCTTAGCTCACCTTCTGTTTTTGCACTGAGTAATATTTGCTGCGCTTTATCAGCCTGTTGTTTATAAATAAAGACTTTCGCGAGCCCAATACATAATTCGGTATAAGATGCTGGTAATTGCTGTTTGGCATCTTTTAGGAGTTGATCAATTTGCCCTTCTTGTTTTGAAATAAACACATATTTAGCGAAGGTATAAGCCTGTAACCATTCGAGTTGAAATCCTGCCCAAGTTTGTTGTTTAGCGGCAAATAAATCGAATACATCGGCGTACTTTGGCAATTTCACTAGCTCATCAAGGTCGATAAAATACTGGGGTGAAAGAAAAGCCAGAGCATCCAATAGTGCAGGCATCGCTGTAGTGTAGTGGTTTTCATCCGGAAACTGTTGGAACTGCCAACGCCACTGTTGATTTGCAACTAACTCGCTTGCTATGGGGTTAATCGCATCGACCATCTCCACCACGCCCATACCTTGTTCGTTGGCTACAGATAAAAACAAGGGCGGCAGCTTAGATTTGTCCTGCTGTTTTTGTTTGAGATATTGAGTGAATAGGGCGTTGCTGCTGTAGTTGTCGAACCAAACGCTTGGGCTCATGGCAAGATAGGCGTTAAAGGGCGTATTCTGCTGCATCATGCTATACAAGGTGAATAAGCCCCCAAGAGAATATCCTGCCAAGGCATTGTTACCTGAAGTGCGAAATTGCTGATTGATTAAAGGAATGAGCTCCTGAGCTAAATAACTCTGCAACAAAGCTGCACCACCATATTCTGGATTATCCTCTGCCGCCCACGTGGTGCTTTTTATATAATCTGCTTGGCCTTGCAATGCGATTCCGACCACTATCATTGGTGGGATTTTACCGACGCGGGCGAGATTGTTGACCGCTGCTGATACGTGGCGAAATTGAAAATCTCCATCGATGATATAGAGCACCGGATACTGACGTTGGGTCGCGTGATAGCGTTCAGGCAGCGCCACCATATAGCGACGTTCGGCGTTATATAGATTGGAGTTATGGGTAAAACTTTGACCGTAAACTAAGTTGCTTCTCTCGGATACTGGCATTGTGTGAGTCGGACTATTCTCAGCCTGAACTGGTGAGATAAGGAAAATGCACGCTAACAAGGCGATGCGATTAATCTGGTGTCTAAGGGCTAAATATAATCTCAGTTTGCAGTCCATTGAGGTGATCCTTGTGATTCTGAGGTGCCTATCGAGAATCTTCTACGTTATGGTTAGGGGATGTTTAGAGACTTGCAGGAAAATTATCTATTCCCTTGAATGGTTTTAACTGATCCAGCGTAAATAGAAAAGATAAGTCTGCGTGCACAGGCAGCATAAATTGTAAGTAAAATAGAACAGAGTGAACGGGTTAACTATGGTCTAAATGGCATTTAGGTCATTTAGCGCCTTTTCTAAGTTGCTGCGGGTAAGGCGTTTTTATTTTTTGTTGCTGTAGATAAATACCAATAGCCATAAAAGTTAATACGGCAGCAATTGTGGCGCTGATGATGTGGTGAAACACTAAGTGACTTATCAGAAATGTGGGCAAGTCTTCTAAGCTGTCGATAAGTAAAAGCTTAGTGATTAAGCCGATATAGACCAGAAGATGCAGAGCCGCAGCTGTGATGAAAAGGCGTCTAAATTTACCAATCAGTTTGATATCCAAATTGAAATGAAACCAGCGACAAAATAGATACCCACTGAGGCCGATGGCAATCGATATCCAGCCAAGCCCGAGTAATGAGGCTTTGATTAATACGCCAGACAGGATAAACAGTCCAAGCAACATTCGCTCTTTCCTTTAAATAGCGTTAGATTCTACTTCGCATTTTGACCTGCGAAAACGATGGGGATTGTGGGCATGTAAAGCCTCACATCCTATGGGCGCGGAGACTAGCTTAAAAGGCTTAAAGAAATGTGAAATGAAAAGGGAGCCTAAGCTCCCTTTTATCATTGAAACTGGGTGTTTCGCCTAAGCGATTGCCACTCTGCTGAAGTTACATCAGACTCAAAGTGCTTTTAAAATCGCTTCGACACTGGCTTTTGCATCCCCAAACAGCATTTGGGTATTTTCTTTGAAGAACAGTGGGTTTTGCACGCCGGCATAACCTGTGTTCATCGAGCGCTTAAAGCCGATAACGTTTTGTGCTTTCCATACTTCGAGCACAGGCATGCCTGCGATTGGGCTACCTGGATCTTCCATTGCTGCAGGGTTAACCGTGTCGTTGGCACCAATGACGAGTACTACGTCGGTGTCGTTAAAGTCTTCGTTGATTTCGTCCATTTCCAGCACGATATCGTAGGGGACTTTCGCTTCCGCCAGCAGTACGTTCATATGGCCGGGTAGACGGCCTGCAACTGGGTGGATACCAAAACGGACTTTTACGCCGCGATCGCGTAGCTTTTGAGTGATTTCAGCCACTGGATATTGCGCCTGTGCCACTGCCATGCCGTAACCTGGGGTGATAATGACAGAGGTGGCATTTTTCAGCATATCCGCCACATCTTCAGCGTTGGTTTCACGGTATTCGCCCATTTCTTCATCGGCTGTCGAGGCTACACCATCAGTGCCAAAGCCACCTGCGATAACCGAAATAAACGAGCGATTCATCGCCTTACACATAATGTAAGACAGAATTGCACCCGATGAACCCACTAATGCGCCGACCACAATCAAGAGGTCGTTCGACAACATAAAGCCCGCTGCCGCCGCTGCCCAACCTGAGTAAGAGTTCAGCATAGACACCACCACTGGCATATCCGCGCCGCCAATGGATGCCACTAAATGCCAGCCAAAGGCGAAGGCGATCAGCGTCATCAACAGCAGAGCTGGCATAGTGCCGCCCGTTTGGACGAAGTAAACCAGTAGGGCGAAGGCCACGAGTACTGCCACTAAGTTCAATTTGTGACGATGTGGCAGCATCAAAGGTTTTGATGAAATCAGCCCACGTAACTTACAAAAGGCCACGATAGAACCTGTGAAGGTGACCGCACCGATGAAGATCCCGAGGAAGACTTCGACTAAGTGAATGTTAAGCATGGCGCCAGTGAGATGCTCTTTGCTGGCAGCTTTTGCTGCTTCACTTAGGGCATCGTGCACTGCGGCGAGCGTCGTATTGATATCGCCACCGACAGCCACGACGACTTGCGATACTTCCTGTGGGTGCAAGTCGATAAAGCTGTTAAAGCCCACCAATACAGCGGCCATACCGACAAAGCTGTGCAAGATGGCAACCAGTTCAGGCATTTCAGTCATTTCGACTTTTAATGCTAAACGGATACCAATCGCGCCGCCAATCACCATGGCGATTAAGATCCACGCAATACCGTTAGTATCAGGGTTGAAAATGGTAGCCAGTAGGGCGATTGCCATACCAGCGATTCCGAATAAATTGCCGTGTTTTGCCGTCTCTTGCTTCGACAGTCCCGCGAGACTGAAGATGAAGAGAATGGCGGCAATAATGTAAGCTGCTGTTACCAGTCCTTGAGACACGTTAAACCCCCTTAATCCTTACGGAACATCTTCAGCATGCGCTGAGTGACGGTGAAGCCACCGAAGATGTTAATACTGGCGATCAGCACGGCGATAAACGCCAGTACAGTGACCAAAGTTGAACCCTGACCGATTTGCAACAGGGCGCCGACCACGATAATGCCTGAAATCGCGTTTGTGACTGACATCAAAGGCGTATGCAGTGAGTGGGACACGTTCCACACCACGTAATAGCCGACGACGCAGGACAGCAAGAATACCGTGAAATGCGACAGGAACTCAGGTGGTGCAACCGATGCCACGGCTGCAAATCCAGCAGCGCCTAAGGCGGCGAGCACGTACTTGAGCTTAGATGGCGCTTTCGGAGTGGTGTCTTTAGGCGCGATTTTCGCGGCAGGTTTTGCCGGCGCCGCAGAAACCGAAATCGGTGGTGGCGGGAAGGTCACTTCACCTTCTTTGATCACAGTCATGTTGCGCATGACCACATCATCGAAATTGATGCTGGCAGTGCCGTCTTTTTCTTTACACATTAACTTCATCAGGTTGACTAAGTTAGTACCGTAAAGCTGTGACGATTGTGCAGGCAAGCGACCGGGAAGGTCGGTATAACCAATCACTTTTACGCCGTTAGGAGTAACAAACAGCTCACCCGATTGGGTGTATTCGCAGTTACCACCCGTTGCAGCGGCTAAATCAACAATCACTGAGCCGCTCTTCATGCTATCGACCATAGCTTTGGTGATGAGCTTAGGCGCAGGACGACCCGGGATCAGCGCTGTGGTGATGATGATATCGACTTCTTTGGCTTGCTCGGCAAACAGCGCCATTTCGGCGGCAATAAATTCATCCGACATGGTTTTAGCATAACCGTCCGATGAGCCACCTTCTTCGTTACCAAAATCCAGTTTAAGGAATTGGCCGCCCATAGACTCAATTTGCTCGGCCACTTCTAAGCGGGTATCGAAGGCGCGCACTATGGCGCCAAGCGAACCTGCAGTACCAATGGCAGCAAGACCTGCCACACCAGCACCAATCACTAGCACTTTAGCGGGCGGCACTTTACCGGCAGCGGTAATTTGACCGGTAAAGAAACGGCCAAATTGATGCGCGGCTTCAACCACGGCACGATAGCCGCCAATGTTGGCCATAGAGGAGAGGGCATCGAGTGACTGGGCACGGGAGATACGTGGCACCATGTCCATCGCCATCACGTTGATTTTGCGTTTAGCTAACTTCGCAACCAGCTCAGGGTTTTGTGCGGGCCAAATAAAGCTGACGACAGTTGCTCCGTCTTTGATTTGTTCGATTTCAGCGTCGTTTGGCGCATTGACCTTAAAAATCAGATCGGCTTGCCAAACATCAGTTGTCACTTTCGCGCCTGCAGCCTCAAAGGCTGCATCATCGAAGCTTGACAGTTGACCCGCATTGGCCTCAATAACAACTTCAAAGCCGAGTTTTTTAAGCTGCTCAACGGTGGCTGGGGTCGCGGCGACCCTAGTTTCACCGGCGAGACTTTCTCTCGGTATTCCAATCTGCATGACTACTCCCTGATGGTTTATATAATCGTTGTGCCTGCTGTGCTTCCTTCATCGTACTCAACTGCACAATCTGTCATCGCCAGCATTTACTCAGCTGGTGATTCGAGCCAGTTGGGGCATTCAATCTAGGATGGACACTTTTGTTTTAAAAACAAACTATTCTGTGGGCAACAGAAATTACTGTTCGACAGGCTCATGACCATTGTGGCAATACTTTAGCTTGGCACAAGTGCATATTTCTCAAGCAGGCCGTTTCTGCACTGGTCGGATCAAAAACTTTTAACCAGTGCACACTTTTGTAGCTTAAATTTTGCACTTTGTATATTCCAAAATGGAATTAAAAATCCGATTTTATTCTTTTTTGCTTTTCTTAAACCGCGATAAGCTTGTGGACATTACACTGTCATAGGGCCGTCTCATGTTGTTAAAAGAACTTTCATCGCTGGCTTCGCCATTGTCTCAAGGACAAGTCGAGAAGCTAAAACAACTCACTTCTGAGTTAAGTGCTGTGCAACTGGCTTGGGTGAGTGGCTATCTTGCTGCCACCGCCAATGCTGGCCAATTAGCGCCCGCCGCAGAGGCGCAAGCGGCTCAAACCGTGACGATTCTTTATGGCAGCCAAACGGGTAATGGCCGTGGTGTCGCTAAAGCGCTCGCCGATAAGGCGCAGGCGCAAGGTTATGCGGTCAATCTGGCTTCAATGGGCGAATACAATGTTCGCCAATTGAAGCAAGAAACTGTGCTCTTGCTGGTGGTCAGCACCCATGGTGAAGGTGAAGCGCCGGATGATGCGATTGAATTACATAAGTTTTTAGCCTCTAAACGCGCGCCTAAGTTAGACCATTTACATTACTCAGTGCTGGCATTGGGGGATTCTAGCTATGAATTTTTCTGCCAAACCGGTAAAGACTTCGATGCCCGCCTAGCAGCACTCGGTGCTAAATCACTGTTACCTTTAATTGAATGCGATGTGGACTATGAAGCTGCTGCGGGTCAGTGGCACGCCGATGTGTTAGAGGCCGTTAAGCCGCTGATCGAAACCTCGTCCGCCAGTGTGGTATCTATCGGCACCGCTAAAGCGATTGGCGAAAGCGAATTTACTAAGCAAAATCCCTATAGCGCTGAAGTGCTTGTGAGCCAAAAAATTACCGGTCGCGGTTCGGACCGAGACGTGCGCCATGTAGAAATTGACCTTGGCGAATCAGGTCTAAGCTACCAAGCGGGTGATGCCCTCGGTGTGTGGTTTAGTAATAACGAAGTGTTAGTCGATGAAGTCTTAGCGGGTCTGTCATTGGCCGCCGATGAGTTAGTGACTCTAGGCACAGAATCCTTGACCCTTAAGCAAGCCTTGGTCGATAAGAAAGAGCTGACTCAGTTATACCCTGGATTAGTCAAAGCCTGGGCCGAACTGAGCGGCAGCGCTGAACTGCTGGCATTGAGCGAAGATAAAGAACAAGTACGTCAGTTTATCCTTAAGCATCAATTTGCCGATTTAGTCACTCAGTATCCGTTATCCAATGGTGCTGTGGCCTTAAGCGCGGCAAAACTACTTGAATTACTGCGTCCATTAACGCCAAGGCTTTATTCAATTGCCTCAAGCCAAAGCGAAGTCGAAACTGAAGTGCATTTAACCGTGGCGTTAGTGGAAGATGAGCGTCACGGCGCGGCCCGTTTTGGCGGCGCGTCACACTTCTTAGCCTCTGCGCAGGAAGGCACTCAGGTTAAGGTTTATGTTGAGCCTAATAAGCATTTCCGTTTACCTGAAAATCCAGAAACACCAGTGATCATGGTTGGCCCTGGCACAGGTGTTGCGCCGTTTCGTGCCTTTATGCAGGAGCGCGTAGCACAAGGGATCCAAGGCGATAGCTGGTTATTCTTCGGCAATCCTCACTTTGAGCAGGATTTCTTGTATCAAACTGAGTGGCAACAGTATTTGAAAAATGGCGATTTAAGCCGTATCGACGTGGCATTCTCGCGCGATCAAGCCCATAAAATATATGTGCAGCACCGTATTAAAGAGCAAGGCCAAGCCCTGTGGCAATGGTTGCAAAACGGTGCGCATCTGTACATTTGTGGTGATGCTGAACGTATGGCAAAGGATGTTCATCAAGCCTTGATTGAGGTGGCTGTCGAAGTCGGTGGTTTGAATACCGAAGCTGCGGAAGCCTATTTTGAAACCCTGCGCAGCGATAAGCGTTACCAAAAAGACGTGTATTAATCTCAACCGTTGCGCAGATAAGAAACGCATAAGAATAGCCAAAGCTGCACACGTGATGACCTGTGCAGTCAGCGAACCGAATTTAAGAGGCAGTTCCATGAGTGAGCAAAAGTTAGCGTTAAACGAATACCTAAAGACCGACAGTGATTACCTGCGCGGGACCATCAAAGAAGGCTTAGATTCTGCGGTAACCGGCAGTTTCAGTGACGGCGATCAGCAGCTGATCAAATTCCACGGCTTCTATCAGCAGGATGACCGCGATTTACGTAACGAACGTAAAGAGCAAAAACTCGAACCTTTATACAGCTTTATGTTGCGTGCCCGTGTACCTGGCGGTATTTGTTCTCCGCAGCAATGGTTAGGTGTGGACAAGATTGCCTCGATGCTCACCAGCTCGAACAGCATTCGTTTGACGACCCGTCAAACCTTCCAATACCACGGTATTCCTAAGCGTAACTTGAAGACCATTATTCAAGACTTAGATCGTGAAGCGCTGGATTCGATTGCCGCTTGTGGTGACGTTAACCGTAACGTGATGTGTAATCCTAATCCGGTGGAATCGAAACTGCACGAGCAAGCCTATGCGGTGGCGAAACAACTGTCAGATCATCTGTTGCCCCATACGCGCGCCTACGCCGAAATTTGGTTAGATGAAGAAAAGTTACTTTCGACCGAAGATGAAACCGTTGAACCTGTATATGGCAAAACTTATCTGCCACGTAAGTTCAAAATGGCGGTTGCGGTTCCTCCCGATAACGATGTTGACGTTTACACTAACGATTTAGGCTTTATCGCCGTTGCTGAAAACGGTGAGTTGGTTGGCTTTAACTTAACCGCTGGCGGCGGCATGGGCTCGACCCATGGCGAGGTGGAGACTTTCCCACGTCTGGCTGACGACTTTGGTTTTATCAAAACTGAAGACGTGATGAAGTTTGCCGAAGCTGTCATGACAGTGCAACGCGACAGGGGTAATCGTGTTAACCGTAAACGTTCACGCCTTAAATACACTATCGTCGACCATGGCTATGAGCAGTTTAAAGCCGAAGTCGAACTGCGCGCTGGGGTGAAGTTTGAGCCTAAGCGTGATGTTGTGATTGGCGATCGCGGCGACCGTTATGGTTGGGTTGAAGGCGTTGACGGTAAATGGCATTTAACCTTATTTATCGAAAGCGGCCGCATTAAAGATTTACCGGGCCAAACCCTGCAAACGGGACTGCGTGAAATAGCTAAGATCCACAAAGGCGATTTCCGTATGACCTCGAATCAAAACATGATCATCGCAGGTGTGGCGGCAGAAGATAAAGCCACCATTGAAGGCTTAGCCCGCAAACACGGACTACTGGGCCAAGTGTTGACGCAAACCCGCGGTCATTCGATTGCCTGTGTGGCTTTGCCGACGTGTCCATTAGCGATGGCGGAAGCCGAGCGTTATTTCCCTGAGTTTATCGATCATATCGATGCGCTGCAGGCAAAACACGGCATTAGCGAGCAAGCGATTGTCGTGCGTATGACGGGTTGTCCTAACGGTTGTGCTCGCCCATTTGCCGCTGAAATTGGCCTTGTGGGTAAAGCGCCGGGCCGTTATAACTTGTACTTAGGTGCAAGTTTTGAAGGGACTCGTCTGAACAAGATGCACAGAGAAAATATCCAAGAGGCGGACATTCTCGCCGAATTGGATACCTTGTTTGGCCGCTACGCCGTAGAGCGTGATGCAGGCGAAACCTTTGGTAACTTCACCGTCCGCGTGGGCGTTGTGAAGGCGGTTATTGATGCCGCTAAGGATTTTCATGGTTGATCTTGAGCAAAAAACCAGTGATACAGTGCCGACTGTGGTCAGCACGGCCGAGTTAACGGCGCTATTGAGTGCGCCCAAGACCGAGCAAACGATAGCGCTTGAGCGCATCAATCAGTTCTTAGCCGGATTGAGCGCACAAGAGCGAGTGCTATGGGGCTTAACTTATTTGCCCGGTAATCATGCGCTGTCGTCAAGTTTTGGGATTCAAGCCGCTGTGATGCTGCATATGGTGAGTCAGGCACAGGCGAATATTCCGGTTATTCTTACGGATACAGGGTATTTGTTCCCTGAAACCTATCGGTTTATCGACGAGCTGACAGAGCGTTTGTCACTGAATGTAAAAGTGTATCAAGCAGTGATCACAGCTGCATGGCAAGAGGCACGCTTTGGTCAATTGTGGGAGCAAGGGTTAGACGGGTTAGAGCAATACAACCGTTTAAATAAAGTTGAGCCTATGCAACGTGCTTTGGCCGAGCTTGAGGTCGGTACTTGGTTTGCAGGGCTGAGGCGCAGCCAAGCCAGCACCCGTGAGGCGCTGCCGATACTGGCGATTCATGGCTCTCGCTTTAAGTTACTGCCGATTATCGAGTGGTCGAATAAAGATGTGCACCTCTATCTGACTCAATTTGACTTGCCGTACCACCCACTTTGGGACCAAGGCTATGTTTCTGTGGGGGATACCCATTCGAGTAAACCACTCGAATTAGGCATGACAGAGGAAGAAACGCGCTTTAATGGGCTGAAACGTGAGTGTGGTCTGCACTACGAAATTTAGTTTCCGCATTGAAGTTTAGTCATCTTATTGATTTAAAATATTAAACGCCTCAATTACCATTGGGGCGTTTTTATTGCAGTTAGATAAGTCTTTGGTTGAATTTAATACTC
>NZ_BPFD01000003.1 GCF_019655335.1 Shewanella hafniensis | reverse complement strand
ACATATCGATTGGATTACTCTTTAAATTATTCCTGTAATATAAAATCAGCTTTATTGTCATATTGGTACTTTAGCCTTAGACACGAAATTTAATTCATCGTACTAGCCGGAGTAAAATATGAGTAAGGCCACCTTTGATCCTACACTTTATAATAAAAGTAATAATGAACCCTTTAATCAAGTGTTGGATAAGCATTTATCTCGCCGTAATTTCGTAAAAAGTGGTCTAGGCCTCAGCGCTATGACTGCTTTTGCCAGTGTTGGCTTAACCGCTTGTGGTTCAGACAATGAAGCTATTCCTACACCTGTCGATCCAGTCATGCCAGTGCCACCGACTAAAAGTAGTGCCAAGCTTAACTTTACATCGGTTGCGGGTTCTCGCTTAGATGCGGTTGTCGTGCCAGAAGGTTACACAGCGCAGGTGTTAGCACCTTGGGGCACGCCATTAAATGCAAAAGCGGCGCCTTGGAAAAGTGATGGCAGTAACACCGCCGATGACCAAGCCAACTCAGTGGGTATGCACCACGATGGTATGCACTTCTTCCCATTAAACGATGCGGGTGATGACGGCCTACTCTGCATTAACCACGAATACATTGACGAAGATGCTTTGCATCCTACGGGCCAGACGTTTGACCCCACTTCTGGTCTTCGCACTATTATTGATGAAGTACGCAAAGAGATTAACGCTCATGGCGTATCGGTTGTACGTATAAAACTGGTGAATAATCAATGGGAAGTCGTCAGTAATGATGGTCATAACCGTCGATTCACTGGCGCGACTGTGATGGATATCAGCGGTCCTCTGGCCTACTCTTCGCTACTCGAAACCCGCTACTCTCCCGATGGCAGCCAAGCACGTGGCACCTTAAATAACTGCGGCAATGGCTACACGCCTTGGGGTACTTACCTGACCTGTGAAGAAAATTGGCCTGGTTATTTTGCTAACCGTGCTAGCTTAACCGCCGATCAGAGTCGCATCGGGATCAGTAAAACCAGCACTCGTTATGGTTGGGACGATCTTGCCGGTCATGATGAAGAACGCCTCGATGAATTTGCCCGTTTTGATGTCACGCCAAAGGGCGCAAGTGCGCAGGATGACTACCGTAATGAAGCAAACGGCCACGGTTATATTGTCGAAATTGACCCGTACAATGCCACATCTCGCGCGGTAAAACGTACCGCCCTTGGTCGTTTCCGCCATGAGGGTTGTACCTTTGGTAAATTAACCGAAGGCAAGCCAGTCGTGTTCTATTCTGGCCACGATTCGCAATTCGAATACCTCTATAAATTTGTTTCAAATGCGGTCTGGGATGCAAAGGATGCTGACAGCAACAACCGCCTGCAAACAGGCGATAAGTACATGAATGAAGGAACTTTATACGCGGCTAAATTTAATGAAAATGGTGTCGGTATTTGGTTACCTTTGACGTTAGATAGCCAAACCACAGACGGCAAAACCCTAGGCGATAGCTTCGCAACTTTGGCCGAGATTATTTTAAACACCGCGGGCGCAGCGGATTTAGTCGGCGCAACACCTATGGACCGACCTGAGTGGTGCGCGGTCGATCCGTTCACAGGCTCTGCTTATTTGACCCTGACCAACAACTCAAAACGTACCGAAGCGAATCCTGCCAACCCAAGATTGAAAAACTATTTCGGCCATATTATCCGTTGGAATGAAGGCGACAAAGCGACTGAATTTACATGGGATATTTTTGTTTTTGGCTCTCCCAGCGATGGCAATGCTGAGACCAACTTGTCAGGCTTAACCGATCTCAATCAATTTGCCAGCCCAGATGGTTTGGCCTTTGATAAACGCGGTATCTTGTGGGTTCAAACCGACAACGGCGCCAAGGAAGTTGCCGAAGAAACTAACGATCAAATGCTCGCAATAGTGCCTTCAACACTGGTAGATGGCCAAGAGAAACAAGTAGGCGTAACCGCCGATAATCAAATGGAATTAAAGCGTTTCTTTGTCGGCCCCAACGACTGTGAAGTGACAGGTTTTGCCATTAGCCCTGATTACACTTCGGTATTTGCTAACATTCAGCATCCCGGTAACTGGCCTTATTCGTCCAATGCCGCAGAACAAACGCCAACTGGAGTCACATTACGCCCTCGCGCCGCCACTGTGGTTATTCGCAAATTAGATGGTAAAGAAGTCGCTGTATAAGTCGTTTTCTGTGGATATAGCGGCATTGGTCGAAGCGTAAATAAAACGTTATTGCCAAAGAATATATACGCTTATATAAACTCCCCTTACCTGAGGGGAGTTTTTTTATTTAAGATAATAGCTGACTTAAATACTTTAAATACACATTCATTTCGAAGATGAATTAACGCTTGCCGTTATTGGCCTGTTCAAAAGCTAGTTCAAAGGCATCGGTAAAATCTGTGATTGGCAGAAGATCTTCGCGGCAACGACGATTACGACCCAGTAATGATGATTCGACAAACAAATCAAACCATGTACTTAAGGCTTTGCCATTAGCCGCTTCGCCAATCGCCCCTAAAGCTAATGATGCCACCTCGGCGGTGCCAAGTTGAAAGTCATGGCTGCCTTTACGCAATGCATAGGTTGCCAGCGTGTCGGGGTCAAAGGAAAGCAGTGGCAAAGAATGCAAGTATGGACTCTTACGGAACATTTTAATCGCTTCACGCCAACTGCCATCGAGCATGATTAACAACGGCCGTTTGCCTTCGGCTAACATCGACATAGGTACCTGATTTAGTACCGTTTGTCCTTGCTCCGCATATTGGGCAGGAAACACTAAATAGGGTTGATATTGCGGCGAATTGAGTAAGGTAAGTAATGCCGCTTCAGGTTCAGTGCGCGACCAAATATAGGCGTGTGTATCTGGGATAAGATCCGCAATCAAGCGCCCACTGTTAGTTGGTTTTAGCACTTCATCGTTGTACATGATCAGCAGAAAACTCGCTTGAGACTGTAACTGACGGCGCAGCGCGCAGGTACAGAACTGCTCACCTAAAAGACATAATGGACAGCGGATCAGTTTTTTACCACGAGCACCAAAGGGCTTAGTCGATAGAGACTTACGGTACTGATATAAATGGTGCACTGCATGTGGGGCTAAAGCCATAAAACCGATTCTCTTTCAAACTTATTAGGGATTGCAGCTAAGTTATTCAGCACTTTCCTCTCGCGGTGGCGCAGTTTATCCCTTGGCCGTAAAGGGCGCAACAGCTGTAATGCCAAACTCAATGTCACCACATCGCTTTTAACACAGGGTTAGCGAAGTTAACGCTTTAGTTACCTTCAGAGGGAAAATAATGCTAAATATCAGTAAGGGCTTAACTTTCTGAGGAATTGCCGTAATATCGAGTTCAATCTCGACTCTATAAATGCAATTTCGATGAAAGGCCCATTATGCAACGACATCCCCTGCTCGCTTCCATGCCGTTATTAAGCGGCGTACTGCTCACTGCAACGCTATTTTCCAATATCGCAGCAGCACAAACAGTTCATACCACAGACATCCAGTCAATTGTAGATGCCGCAGTTAAACCTCTGATGGCCGAATACGGCATTCCCGGCGCTGTGATTGGTATTACCCTTGATGGTAAACAGTATTTTTACCAATATGGCGTCAGTTCTAAAACCACAGGGCAAAGTGTGACTGAACATACTCTGTTCGAGATTGGCTCTATCAGTAAAACCTTTACCGCGACACTGGCGAACTACGCACAAATCGAAGGCAAGTTATCACTCACGGATATGACCAGTGATTATGTTCCTGCATTAAAAGGCAGCCATTTTGACGAGATTAGTCTCATTAATTTAGCGACTCACACTGCGGGAGATCTGCCGATGCAAGTGCCCGACAAGGTCACGAATAACGCGGAATTAATGGATTATCTTAAGCATTGGCAACCGTCATTTGCCGCAGGGACGCACAGGAATTACGCCAATCCTAGCATTGGCCTGCTCGGCATGATTGCCGCACAGAGTTTAGATCAAACGTTTCAACAAGCTCTTGAGCAAACGCTATTTCCACAATTAGGTATGACCAGCAGCTATATCCAGGTTCCGAGCAGCAAAATGGCTGATTATGCCCAAGGCTACAATAAGCAAGACATGCCAGTGCGGGTCAATCCCGGCGTATTAGCCGATGAAGCCTATGGCGTAAAAACCACAGCCACGGATCTGCTGCATTTTGTGGAGGCCAATATGCAAATGCACGAGCTTGCTAAGCCACTGCAAACGGCACTCGATGAGACCCACACGGGATACTTTGATGTGGGCATGATGACTCAGGATATGATTTGGGAGCATTACTCTTATCCTATTGATCTTGATAAAATACTTATGGGGCATACTCAGGAAGTGGTGTTTGGCAGCACACCCGTTAAACCCATAGTGCCGCCCCTCGCGCCGCAGCAAAATGTGTGGATCAATAAAACCGGCTCAACCGGTGGTTTTGCCGCTTATGCAGCATTTATTCCCGCACAAAAGCTTGGCATAGTATTGTTAAGCAATAAAAATTATCCTGTACCGCCTCGGGTGACTGTGGGGTATCAGATTTTAACTGGCATAGAGAAATTACAAAAATAGCATCTTGCTGGTAGCGACTATCTAGCATTAAGGGAAATAAGGGGATAGCCCGATTCGCTATCTCCTTTTTATTTGTTTCTTACCAATATATTTTTAGCGTGACTTCCTTACATTAGGCACCTTATCCACTTGCTTACCTCCAATCTCTTAATAGCCACTATTTTTAAGCAAACTCCCATGTAAGAAAATAGGCAGTGCGGGGTTAATCTGAGTATTAATTCATTTGCAATTACTCGACCTAGTTAACAGATGAATAACCCTACGTAAGTTTAGCTTTACAGCTAAAAATGAAGAGAAAAACTTATGCATCGCATTAAAATTTATTTCGTTAAATCAATATGATTGATACTTGAAGTTACGCTTTTAGGGAGTAAGATGCGCGCAAATACCTTAAGTGACCTTTTTCGGAACTATCATGTCAGGCACGCCACACTCTCCTATTCATCACGATATCGCTCCAGCGGCGAGTCAGTCTAGTTTACTGTTAATGATTGTCTTTATGGTCGCCTGCGGCCAAATGGCGCAGACGATTTTTGTGCCTGCCCTTCCGCAAATTGTGCTCGGGCTCCATGTGGACGCCAGCCAACTACAAGCAGTGATGGCTTGTTACTTACTCTCCTACGGAATTTTTCAATTTGTGTATGGCCCAGTGTCAGACCGCGTTGGCCGTAAAATGCCACTCGTCGTGGGTATCGCAATTTTTATTATAGGTGCAGTATTTGCGGCTAACGCCACAAGCTTTAACCAATTGATTATGGCGAGCCTTATTCAAGGACTAGGCACAGCCAGCGCGGGCGCATTGTGCCGAAGTATTCCCCGCGATCATTACTTTGGCGACCGACTGGTAAAATTTAATAGCTATGTATCAATGGCCGTAGTGTTTTTACCTTTACTGGCACCATTTATCGGTAGCGCCAGTGCAGCTTATTTTGGCTGGCAAGCTGTGTACTGGGTGTTAGCGGGATTCGGTGCCATGGTCTGGCTATTATTGATATTCGCCTTTAAAGAGTCATTACCTAAGGCGCAGCGAGAACATCAAGCCGTTATCGCATCCTATCGGCATGTCCTGCGCCATAGAGCATTTCGCGCTTACTTGTTTTCTTTGATCGCGACCTTTGCGGGTATTGCGGCATTTGAAGCGATTGCAGGCGTACTCTATGGTCAATATCTTGCACTAACGCCCTTCATGGTCAGTTGCTATTTTGTGGCACCTATCCCTGGCTATTTATTGGGCGCACTTATTGCTGGTCGACAAAATAAGCCGCAAAGAGTTATCTATCAAAGTGTTGCGTTACTCGGTGCTGGCGCATTATTTATGTTGATCCCCGGTCTTTTTAATTTAGTGGTTGACTGGAGCTTACTTATTGGATCAATTTTATTCTTCAGTGGCGCCGGCATGCTGTTCCCTACCCTGACTTCGGCGGCTTTGGAGCCATTTCCACGTCAAGCAGGTATAGCGGGGGCATTACTGGGAGGATTACAAAATTTTGGTGCCGGACTTGCCGCATTGACTATGTCTTTAGTGCCTATGGGCGGCCAGTTGAGCATAGGTTTATTAAGCGCTGTCATGGTGGTGTTAGTGATTTTGTCTTTGTATTACGCCAGAGATCAAAATGATACTCACCACAATTTGATGCCACAGCTTTAATCGAATGCTATTGTCGTAATTAGAAAAAAGCCCACGACTAGGTGGGCTTTGTAATTGCAAACTGTACTTAAATCGAAATAATGGCAAGTTCGTTGCGTTACAAACCAGCGTTACAGAATACGGCGCAGTAAGAAATCGGCTTTAAGGCGACGAATTCGGGTCATGATCTTCTTCACTGGCGCAGGATAACTCTGTAAGGTGTCTACTTGGCTGTAGTGATATAACCGCTGTGTGTGCTCAAGAATATGCGCCTGCTCTGCTTCAAACTGAGCTTTCCAGCAACCAATTTCATCTTGGATCAACAAACCATTCTCAAGATCCAGCGCCCAAGCTCTTGGATTCAAATTCGAACCTGTAATCAAATGCTTATTGCCGTCAGCACTGATGCCCTTGAGGTGATAACTGTTGATGCCGTGTTTCCACAGATGGATATTCAACTGACCATTATCAATCGCCCACTGTTGGCGTTTAGCGAACTTACGCAATGATTGCTCATACATATAGGGCAAGGCACCTATGGTTGAGAAATCCTGCTCTGGCGGAATATAAAAATCGTTAGCCGTCTTGTCGCCCACCACGATATCAATGCGTTTGCCATTGCGTAAATGCTTAGCTAAAGCACGCACTAAAATATACGGCGGATTAAAATAGGGCGTGCAGATAAACAGCGAGTCCTTTGACTCTTCCACCAAGGCGACAACCACTTTATTGAGCAAGTTTTTCTTGCGTCCTAGCCCAAGTAACGGCGTGATACGATTGCCATCACGGGTTTCCTTAAACTGATACTCAGCGTCAGATAGTCTCAGCTTAAAGCTACGCATATCCGTCTTTGGTGGTAGCACTTCTTGCTCAGCATCTTGCGTTAATGAACACACAGCTGGATCAGAAATGATATTTTTCTGGATCATCGCGCGCATACTGCGGGCTAACTCGGCCGACTCAATCAAGTGATAACGGTCGAAACGGTACTTATCATTTTGTTGTAAATAGATATTATTGAGACTGGCACCGCTATAGATCACCGCATCATCGATAATAAAGCCCTTAAGATGCAGTACGCCCATAAATTCACGGGACTTAACGGGGACACCTAAGATATCGATGGGATGTTCGGCTTCAGCCATCACTTTGCGGTACATTAAATAGTTACCGCTATCGCCTTTATGGCCAATCAAACCGCGTCTTGCGCGGTGAAAGTCCACTAAAACTTTGACATCAAGCGCTGGATTTGCCGCTTTGGCATCCATCAGGGCTTGTAATACTTCACGGCCAGCTTCGTCATCTTCTAAATACAGCGCCGCAATATAAATACTGTGCTTGGCGCTCGCGATACGAGCGAGTAATTCTGCCTTGAAACGGCATGGCGTGAGCAACCACGTTAAAGCCTCGGGTTGAACGGCTATTCCACCAAGCTTATCTAGCAAGGCATCCTCCTTTAATCATGCTGACCACCCCGATAGGAAGCACTGGGGTTCAGTGATAAAAACATCACAGCAATATGTGTTAACTCTGGATAGGCCTCTGTCACTGCCTGCCTGATCGTTTGTTCTACTTTAAGATGGATATCAGGGTCCTTAGGGAACCAGAGTAACTCAACTTGGACGAAGCGTTGATCAATTTTTCCATTTCGAAAACTGATGCTTGGGATCCAATCTAACGTGAAACTCTCTGCATTACCTTTACATATATCCGCCAATGACTGCAGTAATGTTTGGCTGAACGCTGCAACGACCGCTTGTGGTAAGCCGCGCATACTAATATGTGGCATGGTTTAGTTGTTACCTAAGAACCTAAAATCGTAAGGGGTAGAAATTACCGACTTCACCTCGTCTCGGCAAGACTTTTCTCCCAAAAGCTCTGTTAAAGCTCGCGGTTTTGCTGGTAATTTGACCTTACGCGATGTTATCCCGCTGTAGCGCCACTATTTAGCTAGAAATCATGTCTTTTGGGCAAGGATTACAACCACATTTAAGGGCTGATTTTTTGGTACAACTATCATGTTAAGGGCAATGCAAAAGTGTGAATATTATCGCTTCTATATTAACCTGACAGTCCCTGAATTAAATGATGTTTAACGCAAGCTGCCTATACAAACCGTCGCTGGCTTTACTGAATATCTGCAAAAATGTCGGTCAAATCACAAAATAATCTTCAAACCTATTTCGTTTACCCCGAACCCAATGATTTAGCGTAAACTAAAACGCCTATTTGCGATTGAATCAACACGATAAAAGACCAAAACCATGAACAAAAAAATTCTGCTGACGTTAGCGCTGACACTGCTGTTTGCTTGGGGTATTTTCCATTTTAAAGCCCAATTGGGATTACTGATCCTGCCACTGTTTATCGGACTGGTATTGTTTGTTACCCTACGTTTATATCGCTTGATGGAAAAGGATGACGGCAGCAGTGAAGATTAGCCCTGCATTGTTTCACTTTAACCTGAAGGCCCATGATGTTCTTAATAAAAATGGCCAATCGCTAACATGGAAACGTTACTGAAAACCACTCTGTATGCCAGCCTTCTCCTAGCGGCGAGCCACAATCTCGCCCGCGCTGAACACATCGACGCTGGAGCGATAGAGACCCAAACCATTTCGCTCAGCCAAGCGGTCAGCAAAATCAGCCCTCGGCACTCGCAAATTGCGCTACTGGCGATGGACATGTCGAGCAATCAAGTGATCTTTAGTCAACAGGCTGAGACGCTGTTTATTCCTGCCAGCACGCAAAAGCTACTTACAGCTGTGAGTGCCATGGCTCAGCTGGGGCCTGATTTTCGTTATATCACTGAATTATGGACGGATGCACCAATACACAAGGGCCATATCGCTGGCAGTGCATACCTGCGTTTTAGTGGCGATCCGACGCTGACCCAAGCCGATCTCAAGGCCATTTTTGTCAGTCTCGTGAAACAAGGCATTAATCGTATTGACGGACATCTGTATTTAGTCGGTGATAAACAAGAGCAAATGCAAGCTCCTGGTTGGGTTTGGGATGATTTGGGCATCTGTTTTGCCGCGCCTGTGTCGAGTTATATTATCAATCAGAACTGCGTCTACGGTCAGTTCAATCCCAGCACGGTCAATACACCTTCGCGGGTAAATCTGCGCACGGGAAGTTATGGGGTAGAAGTTAGCACCGATGCGGTATTTGATCCCAAGGCGAGTCGTGAATTTTGCCAACTCGATTTAGTGCGACTAGGCCAAAACAACTATCATCTGCGCGGTTGTTATCCGGGTAGCGAAGCAATTGGACTGGCGATTGCGGTCAGCGATCCGTTCAAATTTGCCCAAGATAACCTCACCTCGCTGCTCAAAGGCGAGATGTCACTGGCGGGTAAAGTTAAGCTTGGCACTAGCTTGCCTAAAAAGGCGAAACTGATTGCCAGCCATAGTTCGGCACCACTGCCTGAACTGCTCGATACTATGTTGCTCGAGTCAGATAATTTGATTGCTGATAGCCTGTTTAAACAGCTTGGCAAAAGTTATTTCAATGCCCAAGGTAGCTTTACTAATGGCGCGGCAGCCATGCAGCGGATTTTAACGGAGTTAGGCGTCGATCTGAGTAACGCTAACATTGTCGATGGTTCTGGCCTGTCACGCTATAACTTGCTCAATGCACAGCAGTTAGCGGCGGTATTGGCACTCATCCATAAGGACAGTCGCTTTAGCTCGTTAATGACCAGTCTGCCGCAAGCAGGAATAAGCGGCACCTTAAGGTATCGCATGGGCTATAACAAGCCGCCGCTTAAACAGCAAATTTTTGCTAAAACAGGCTCGATGCAAGGCGTGTCTAACTTAGCGGGGTTTATCCGTTTGCCTGAGCACAGTGACACCCTGTTTGTGGTGCTTGAGAATGGCATGAGTCCCGAGCTTAAACATCAGCATAAACCATCGTTTAATGCCGAGTTTCTCAAGCAATTGATTTCAGTGCTGCAAGCGTCATCCCCTTCCACAGCAGTGCTTAGTACCGCAGCTCACTCGGTCCAAGATTAAATACTGCAGAGTCAAAACCGCATGATAAAACAAAAAAGCACTGAGTCATCAGTGCTTTTCTCGTTTTTATTTCGCTTTGATTAAAACGGATCTAACGACGCCTAATTAAAACAACTCTGCAGGCATCGCCATAGTCGTCGCATCACCGGCTCTAACTTGAGCGATATGGTAATCCGCTTTAGGCAGTAACTTATCAAAATAGAACTTAGCTAAATAGGCTTTCTGCTCGGCGAACGCTTTATCTTCATGATCAGCAACTTTATCGACCATAGCCAACCAGTAGAAACCATAAAGGGTATAACCAAAAGCATCTAAAAAGTCGACCGCGCAAGCATTAATAAGCGCTGGCTGAGACACTTTGTGCTCATTAATCGACTCAGCGCCTATGACTAATGCATCTAAACGTACGCATACTGCGGCCACTTTCACCGCATCCACGTGAGTAAATGCGCGCATTTGTGCTTTCAAGTCAGCGACAAATTCATTTAATGCGGCAAGATTATCGCCCGTGACTTTACGGCCGAGGAAATCGATGGCTTGAATGCCATTGGTGCCTTCATAAATCTGTGCGATACGGGTATCACGAACTAATTGCTCAATACCCGTTTCACGAATATAACCATGTCCACCAAAGACTTGCTGCGCCATGATCGTCGCATCAAGACCGCGATCGGTTAAAAAGGCTTTAGCGACTGGCGTTAATAAACCCACATAACGCGCGGCTTTGGCTTTAACTTCATCTTGGGCATATTTTGCTAGATCCAGCTGTTGTCCTGTAAACACAGACAAAGCACGGCCCGCTTCTGTCATCGCTCGAATGGTCAACAACATACGGCGCACATCGCCGTGGACAATAATAGGATCCGATTCACTGCCCGTCGGCGAGCCGCCAGCGGCAACGCCTTGATTACGCTCTTTAGCATAATCGGCGGCCATCTGATATGCCGCCTGCGCACTACCAAGTCCTTGAATACCAATCGCTAAGCGCTCGTAGTTCATCATAGTAAACATACATACTAGGCCACGATTGGGCTCGCCAATCAAGAAACCTTGAGCATTATCAAAGTTCATCACACAAGTTGCTGAACCTTTAAGGCCCATCTTATGCTCGATAGACCCCACTGATACTCCATTGGCATTGGCTAAGCTGCCATCGGCATTCACCGATATTTTAGGCACAAGGAAAAGTGAAATCCCTTTGCTATCCGGTAACTTAGCAAGCACTAAGTGGATGACGTTTTCAGTTAAATCATGATCGCCACCCGTGATAAAAATCTTGCTGCCCGTGATGGCATAACTGCCATCATCCTGCGGTAAAGCACGGGTGCGAATATTACGTAGATCAGAACCCGCTTGCGGCTCTGTCATATCCATAGCACCCGCCCATTCGCCGGAATATAACTTAGGCAAATAAGCTTGTTTCAATTCTTCGCTGCCGTGGGCATTGATACATAAAGCCGCCCCCGCAGTTAACGAGCCATAAAGCGTAAACGCATTACAGGCACTGTAAGCCATTTCGTCGACTAAGATCCCCAGCATCTTTGGCATGCCCATGCCACCAAATTCCGGATCGCCACACAAACCAATCCAACCGCCCTGCGAATACTGTTCATAAACGGCTTTGTAGCCATCAGGGGTAATCACTTGATTATCTTGATGTAACACGCCCTGCTCATCACCCGTCCGGTTCAGCGGATGGATCAACTCACTGCTGATCTTGGCTGCTTCTTCAAGAATGGCATTGGCCGTGTCAATATCGACCATTTCAGCAATCTCAGGCAATTGTGCCCAAGTGTTAGAGGCATCAAATACCTGTTCCAGTAGGAAACGCATATCCGTTAACGGGGCTTGATAAGGGTTCATTGGTAGACTCTTAAACGTAGGATTAAAACAGTTGTTTTAATTTATACCAGTTCACTGTAGAAAACAATCTCATTACAAATACAGCCGCGAATAATATGAAAGTAAGTGAGCCAAGTATAAATCCAACCCATAAAAAAACCCTTAAGCTTGAACTTAAGGGTCTCTATTTTATAAGCTTTACCACAGGATTGTCGCAGCGTTAGCTCACAGGCTTGTGGCAATTACCACATTAAATCATCAGGAATTGCGTAATCTGCATAGGGATCATCTTCAACGACCACAGCTTTAGATTCATCCTGTTGCCACAAATAACCACACCACTGCGGCACCAGCAGTTTCACTCGCTCGGCTAACTTATGTGGTACTAAGTAACTCTTATCTTCGTAACGCACTATGCCTAACTGCCCTTTAAGCAATTCTGCCTGCAGTTTTTCATCTATGTATAAAGAATAGATTTTATTATCAAGAGTATAGTTAAATTTCACTTCAGCATAAGCTGGGATCTTAATCGCAGACTTAGTGAACTCAGTGATTAAACCGCGCACCTGTCCACGCTCTGATGCCTCTGCAAAACGTTGCTCATTTAGCGCTTTATCTTTTTCCGCCTGCAGCCGTTTTTGCTCGGCCACTTCTTGCTTAAAAGCACTTGAGCCATCATCAACTCGTGATTTTTTGTCACGGCGTTTTTGGGTCTTAACGTCGCGAACCTTTTGTTTACTGGCAAGCCCTGCTTTGAGTAGCTGCTCTTGTAATGCATTAGCCATGGATCATTACCTACTTAATTTCTATAAAATCAAAGTTCTCGATTTTGAATATCAAACATCTAAAACCAAACTACATTTTCGCGGCCAGTTCGCCAAGCTCTGTCATCGCAATACTGGCGCCGCCAAGTGACCAACCGCCATCAACCGGCAGCACAACTCCCGTAATATAGGACGCCAATTCAGAGCCTAAAAATAACGCAGCATTAGCAATATCCTGGCCTGCGCCGTTGCGTTTTAGCGGAACGGATTGGGCAACCTTTTGCTGTAATGCGGCGCTGGGTGCAAGGCGATTAAAGCCTTCAGTGTTTGCTATAGGGCCTGGCATAATCGAATTAACTCTCAGCCCCTCACATCCCCACTCTAACGCTAAGGTTCGCGTCAGCATATCCACGCCCGCTTTTGCCGCGCACACATGCACTTGCATTAGCATAGCGATCGAAGCCTGCGTCGCAGAAATCTGGATAATATTGCCATTGGGGCGACGCAGCAAAGGATACGCCTGTTTTAACACTTGAAAACTGCCGAGCAAATCAATGTCCATCACCGACTTAAAACCATTAGCCGAAAGTTTTGCGGCGCTGGCGGGGAAATTACCTGCCGCGCCGCTAACTAGTACATCGATAAAACCAAACTCAGCAGCGATTTTATCAAAACCGATTTCAAGGGCGCTAAGATCGCGCACATCAAAACTCACACCCAAATGAATACCGTCAGGATTGGCCTGTTGCAACTGCAATACCGCGGCATCGATTTTATCTTGACTGCGGCTCGCGACTGCGACATTGGCGCCAGCCTGCGCGAACGCAATTGCAATAGCGAGATTTATCCCACTGGTGCCACCGACAACGACAACATTCTTACCTTGATAGTTAAACATCGTAGCATTAAACATGGGCGTGCTCCGTGAACAGTGAGATATGCACTCAGGGTGTGATTAATTATTTTATGCCAATGATTGGTGAATCGCTTGCAATGCCGCTAACGGATCGACGGCTTTGGTGATGGGACGGCCAATCACTAGGTAATCTGAACCCGCTGCTATCGCTTGAGGTGGCGTCATCACCCGGTGTTGATCGCCAGCATCGCTACCAACTGGGCGGATCCCCGGCGTCACGAGCTTGAAATCCTGACCTAACAGCGATTTTAACGCTGTTGCTTCTTGGGCTGAACACACCACGCCATCAAGTCCCGCTTGCTGGGTCAGCTTAGCTAAACGCTGAACATGTTCAAATGCAGGCACATTGATGCCGAGTAATTTAAGATCGTCATCACTCATCGAGGTTAATACCGTCACAGCGATCAGCATAGGCGCATTGTCGCCGTATGGCAGCAAGGCCTTTTTAGCCGCTTCCATCATGGCTAAACCACCACTGGCATGCACGTTTGTCATCCAAACGCCAAGCTCTGCGGCTGCGGCCACAGCTTTAGCGACCGTGTTGGGAATATCGTGAAATTTTAAATCGAGGAATAAATCAAAACCACGATCATGGATATCTTTCACCAATTGCGGGCCAAACAGGGTAAACATTTCTTTGCCGACTTTAAGGCGGCATATGTTGGGATCGAGTTTGTCTATCAGTTGTAAAGCGTGGTTTTTATTATCGTAATCAAGCGCTACGAGGATAGGTTTAGTCGTCATCATCTCTCCAACGGGGTTACACAAACAGTGTTTTCTTCTAATAAATTATTCGCCGTCTAAGCCTCTGATCCGCTTGATACTGCCCCAATTTTTGCAAGAAGGACAATGCCAGTAAAGCGCATGGGAAGGAAAACCACACTCCTTACAACGGTAGCTCGGTCGGAATTTAATTTGTTGCTCAACGAGCTGCTCTAGCATAGTTAAACTCTGCTTGGCTTGCCCTTCTTCTGCTTGACGCAAATGCATTTGCATCAAGTGCTGAAAACCTTTCATCGTCGGATGGCGGTATAGGGCGTCGAGCACCATGGTCTCTGCCGCTTTAATCTCATCCAGACTTATCATGTGCTGCGCTAAGGCAACCACCACAGAAGCACCCGCGCCATCGGCCATGGCCCCTGCGAGTAACTCTTGGAAGCCTTCTTTATCTTGCGTGTCGCGATACACTTGTTTAGCAGTGGGGATTGCATCGGCAAAAAGCTCAATATCGGCTTTTTTCAGCTGCAGCAGCATTTGCTTGCACTGAGTATAATCTTGAATATCGAGGAATTTTTTCGCCAGGGTCAATAAAGCCCGACCGCATTGCGGGTCTTGTTTCAATGCTTGTTGCAGCAGTTTAATCTTCAGCGCGTCATCACTGGCTTCATCGGCTAATTGGCAATAGAAATGCGCCGTTAACGGCTTTAATACTTGCTGGCGTTTACGACTCAAACGCTTAGTGATATCAATGGCTTTTTGCCAATCTTTAATCACTTGATAGATAGCAATCAGCTGTGTTTCAGATTCTTCACTGTGATCGTCTTGGCTGACCAAATTGATAAAGATTTCTTCAGCCCTGTCATAAAAACCTGCTGCTAGATAATCTTTACCCAATTCCATCATAGCAATGTCACGCTGCTCATTGGTCAATGTTGGCCGCGCAATTAAATTTTGATGAATACGAATAGAGCGGTCGACCTCGCCCCGCTTACGGAACAGCGAACCGAGTGACAGATGGGTATCTATGGTTTCATCGTCAACATCTAGCATACTGATAAACAAATCAACGGCTTTATCCGATTCGTTCGACAGTAAGAAATTGAGGCCGGTAAAGTAGTCTCGGCTCAATTGTTTACGTTGATTGCTTTGATTCTGCCTTATGCTCCGTCGCCCCATATACCAACCGTAGGCGGCTGCAATGGGAAGCAACAGAAAGAGTATCTCAAGCATATTAGGCGTCTACATCCTGAGGGGCTTTAGCCATCACTTGGTTTAGTTTCTTTTGCGTTGTCGCTAAGCTCAATTTCAAGCGGACGATATAGTAGCTTGCAACTAACCAGCTCAAGATGAAACCAGCAAAAAACACGACCGCTAACACAACAGGTAAACGATATTCACCCTGTGCGACAAAATAGCTGATGGTCACCACTTGTTCGTTACGCGCGCCAAAGATCAACGCCAGAATAAATAACAGTGCCACAAGCACAGTTGCTACAAATGATTTCACGCTGCACTCCCTAAACGCGTTTCAATTTAATGATTATCCAAGAAATTCACTGAGCTGACCAGCATTGCCTTGCAATAGATACAAAAAAGCCTCCTAACGGAGGCTTTTTACTATGCGGTCAATCACACATTAACGGCGTCAACGCGCTCGCGCAGTTCTTTGCCTGGCTTAAAGTGCGGGACGTATTTACCTTCCAAATCGACTGATGAACCAGTCTTTGGATTACGGCCAGTCCGCGGTGCACGATAGTGAAGCGAGAAACTACCAAAGCCACGGATCTCAATACGATCACCGCTTTCTAATGTTGTTGCCATTTGCTCCAACATTTCTTTGATTGCGCCTTCAACCTCTTTCGCCGACAGCTGCGACTGCCTGGTGGCGAGTTTTTCGATAAGTTCAGATTTCGTCATCCTAGCTATCCCCTATTATCAAGCCAAACACAGTCGCCTAATGGGGAGAGATGTCTCCCCAAACAACAGGCGATTATTTACGAGCTGCTTTAAACGCTTCAGCCATTGCATTGCTAATAACAGCGTCATCTTGTTTGTTCAGAGTCGCCATTACTTCTTTCTCTTCAGCTTCGTCTTTCGCTTTGATTGACAGGCTGATAGAGCGGTTCTTACGGTCAACACCCATGAACTTAGCTTCGATTGCATCACCTACATTATAGACAGTAGATGCATCTTCGATACGCTCACGTGAAATGTCAGCTACACGGATGTAACCTTCAACAGTGTCAGCCAGTTCAACAGTCACACCTTTAGCATCAACAGCAGAAACAGTACCGTTTACGATAGTACCTTTCTTCTTGTCAGCCAAGTATGCGTTGAATGGATCATCTTCAGTTTGCTTAACACCTAAGCTGATGCGCTCACGCTCTGGATCTACAGACAGAACCACTGCATGGATTTCATCGCCTTTCTTGTATTCAGAAACTGCGTCTTCGCCAGTACCGTTCCAAGAAATGTCAGACAGGTGAACTAGACCATCGATACCGCCGTCAAGACCGATAAAGATACCGAAGTCAGTGATTGACTTGATCTTACCAGAAACCTTGTCGCCTTTGTTGTAACGAGTTGCGAAGTCATCCCATGGATTGGTCTTACATTGTTTCAGACCTAGAGAAATACGACGACGCTCTTCATCGATGTCCAGAACCAGAACTTCAACTTCATCACCTAAGTTAACCACTTTAGATGGGTGAATGTTCTTGTTAGTCCAATCCATTTCAGAAACGTGAACCAGACCTTCAACGCCTTCTTCGATTTCTACGAAGCAACCGTAGTCAGTTAGGTTAGTAACGCGACCAGTTAAACGTGTGTTTTCTGGGTAGCGTTTGCTGATTTCTAACCATGGATCTTCGCCAAGTTGTTTCAGACCTAGAGACACACGAGTGCGCTCACGATCGTACTTCAGTACTTTAACGTTGATTTCATCGCCAACATTGACGATTTCTGATGGATGTTTAACACGTTTCCACGCCATATCTGTGATATGTAGCAGACCGTCAACACCACCTAAATCTACGAATGCACCGTAGTCAGTCAGGTTCTTAACGATACCCTTAACTGCTTGACCTTCTTGCAGGTTTTCTAACAGTGCATCACGCTCAGCGCTGCTTTCTGATTCGATAACTGCACGACGAGAAACAACAACGTTGTTACGCTTCTGGTCTAGCTTGATAACTTTGAATTCTAATTCTTTGTACTCTAAGTGAGCGGTGTCGCGAACTGGGCGCACGTCAACTAGAGAACCTGGTAAGAAGGCACGGATACCGTTTAATTCAACAGTGAAACCGCCTTTAACTTTACCATTGATGATACCGATTACAGTTTCAGCATCTTCATAAGCTTTTTCCAGAACGATCCAAGCTTCATGACGTTTCGCTTTTTCGCGAGACAGTTGAGTCTCACCGAAGCCGTCTTCAACAGAGTCAAGAGCTACGTCAACTTCATCGCCAACTTGAATTTCTAAAACGCCTTGAGCGTTTTTGAATTGTTCAGCTGGGATTGGGCTTTCAGACTTCAGACCCGCGTCAACCAGTACCATACCGTTTTTGATTGATACAACAGTACCACGAACGATAGAGCCTGGACGGAATTCCAGAGTTTGAAGGGATTGTTCAAATAGATCAGCAAAAGATTCAGTCATGTTTAGGTTACTTTCTTTATTAAACCACTGTCCGTCCTAGACGTGGAGTCAGTCAAATTATCCGTATCATCCTTAATACGAATACCTATCCGGTGGGCTAACTTAGTTAGTGCCGGATAATTTTTGGTTGATAAAGTTAAGCGCAAGCGCTAACACTTCATCAATACCCTTTCCGCTTGTATCGATAATGAGCGCGTCCTCGGCGGGGACTAAAGGAGCCACCGGACGATTCATATCGCGGTCATCACGTTCGATAATTTCACTTAAAAGGCGCTCGATATTAACATCGAAGCCCTTGTCCTGCAACTGATTATAGCGTCTTTGGGCACGCTCTTCAGCTGAGGCGGTTAAATATAATTTTGCCGGCGCACTTGGGAAAACCACAGTTCCCATGTCGCGACCATCGGCAATTAATCCTGGCGCCGTTTTAAAGGCCCGTTGACGACGTAATAAGGCTTCTCTCACCCGTGGAAACGCGGCGACTTTCGAAGCGGCATTCGAGCACTCTTGAGTGCGAATATCGGTGGTGACGTCTTCACCTTCCAATATCACTTGAACCGGATCTTTATCATTGCCTGTTAGAAACTTCACATCGAGATGTGCCGCTAACAGCGTGATAGATTCTTCATTTTCCAGTTCAACGTTATGATGAATTGCTGCGAGCGCAAGAACTCGGTAAATAGCACCACTATCAAGTAGTTGCCAACCTAGATGCTGAGCCAATAATTGACTAATTGTACCTTTGCCAGCACCACTTGGGCCGTCGATTGTGACTACAGGAGCCCGTTCAGACATACATTCCTCCGCAAAAAATTACCATCATCCGTGAGTTCATCAAGTGAGCCCCCGAAAATGAGCGCGCCGCATTGTACAACAAAAGACAAACAAAATCCGTGGATTTTTTATGAAGATTAGCAGCCGCGCAAATACGGCTGACTATTCTTGACATCGCTTGTTGTTACAAAAACAAAACAGAATGATTTAGCCTTGCAGACTCGCAAACTGCTTAAAGTAGTCTGGGAATGTTTTAGAAGTGCAATCAGGGTCATTGATGGTAATACCGCAATCTGCAAAGGCCAGCATCGAAAAGCACATAGCCATGCGGTGATCATTGTAGGTATCAATTTCGGCGGTGTTAATCACGGCTGGTGGCGTAATTTTGATGTAATCCTTGCCCTCTTCTACCTCGGCGCCCACTTTTCGCAGCTCCGTTGCCATCGCCGCTAAGCGATCTGTCTCTTTAATGCGCCAGTTATAGATATTGCGAATAACCGTCGTGCCTTTGGCAAATAACGCGGCCGTTGCAATGGTCATGGCCGCATCGGGAATGTGGTTCATGTCTAAATCAACCGCCATTAATTGAGAGCCACGCGCGATAATATAGTCATCGCCCCACTCGATATCAGCGCCCATTTTTTCGAGCACATCGGCAAATTTCACATCGCCTTGAATACTTAAACGGCCCACACCGGTGACTTTGACTTCGCCGCCCTTTATCGCCCCTGCCGCTAGGAAATACGATGCCGACGATGCATCACCTTCTACCAATACTTTACCCGGAGACATATAACGCTGGCCGGCAACAATCTCAAAACGGGCATAGTTATGGTTAATGACTTTAACGCCGAACTGCGCCATCAAGGCGATAGTGATATCGATATAAGGCTTAGAGACTAACTCGCCTTTGACATGGATATTCACGCTGCCCTTAGCAAGCGGCGCCACCATCAACAAAGCCGTTAAAAACTGGCTAGATAAATCACCCGCAATGTCAACATCACCGCCATTAAGGCCAGTGGCATTAATCGTCAGCGGGGGGAAACCGTCATTTTTAAGATAAACAATATTGGCACCGAGTTGCCTTAAGGCATCGACTAAGTCGCCAATCGGGCGCTCTTCCATACGCGGTTCGCCCGTGAGGGTAAACTCGCCTTGGCCTAAGGTTAAGGCGGCGCACAAGGGGCGCATTGCTGTGCCTGCATTGCCTAAAAACAATTCCTGCGCGGATTCTGAGGAAATCACACCGCCTAAGCCATCAAGTTCACACACAGTATTGTTTTGCGATAAACGGTAGTTCACCCCTAGCTGCTCAAGGGAGGCCAACATGTGGCGGATATCATCTGAGTCGAGCAGATTGGTGAGCGTAGTCGTGCCTTGAGCTAAGGTGGCCAATAATAAGGCACGATTAGAAATACTTTTTGAGCCCGGAATATTAATTTCACCGCGGACTTGCACAACAGGTTCAAGACGTAATTGCTTCATGAATAAATCTTCTTTCTCTATAGGGCGTCATCATCACGATCACGCGGACTGAATACGCAAAATGGCAACTTCACGCTACACAGCGTCAAGTTAAGATTACAAATAAAAGGAGATTGGGGCCTTGTTGGTGCTTCGTCGTTATAAAATTACCGATTGTCGCTAAGGATTCAACCGTTTTTTCGAGAAAAATGGCTTTTTGGTCAGATTATTTACTGAGTTCAGTGTAAAAATAACAAAAACGCAAAATTTAAGCGGTTAATTTAGGATTTAATCGTATTTTTGGCAGGCTTTTTTGCCAAGATAACTGGCGTCTAATCACAGTTTTCACTTTAAATACTTTACCTTTCCGCGCTATTCTAAGCCCCAAACGATAAATAACGCATATCTGATACAAACAATCACGTTTGCACTATAACCAGAAAGGTAGATGGAGCTATGTTTAACTCACTCATCGCAATGCCAGCAGATCCCATCCTTGGCTTGTTGACTCAGTACCGCGAAGACACCCACCCACAAAAAGTTGATTTAGGTGTAGGCGTTTATAAAGACCCTACAGGCGTGACCCCAATCCTGAGCTGCGTGAAAAAAGCCGAGAAATTCCGTCTCGATACCGAAACCACCAAAGTGTATATAGGTCCAACGGGCTCGCCACAATTCAACACTTTAATGACAGAATTAGCCTTTGGTGCAAATCACAGTGCTATTCTCGCCAATCGTATCCGTACCGTTTCTACACCCGGTGGTACTGGCGCACTGCGCGTGGCAGGAGATTTTATCAAACGCTGCAACCCGAATGCGGTGTTATGGGTAAGCGACCCAACTTGGGCTAACCACATCGGTTTGTTCGAAGCGGCTGGCATTACCGTTAAAACCTATCCGTATTATGACTACGATAGCAAATCGTTGAAATTTGATGAGATGCTTGCTGCCCTATCGCAAGTGAGTCCAGATGATGTGGTGTTATTCCACGCCTGTTGCCATAACCCGAGCGGAATGGATTTAACCACAGAACAATGGGATAAAGTGGTTGCCCTGACAAAAGAGCAAGGCTTTACCCCACTGATTGACATGGCATACCAAGGCTTTGGTGATGGCGTTGATATTGATGCCTACGGCGTGCGTCAAATGGCGGCAGCGGTCGATAATATGATCCTTTGCAGCTCATGCTCGAAAAACTTCGGTTTGTACCGTGAGCGTATCGGTTCATGCTCTGTGATTGCCAGAGATGCCCATACCGCCAATGTCGCGCAGTCTGTGCTGCTTTATGTGGTTCGCTGCCTCTATTCAATGCCGCCTGCCCACGGCGCTGCGATTGTTGAAACGATTTTAGGATCGGCAGAATTAACCCAAGAATGGCTAGATGAGCTGAAAGTAATGCGCGATCGCATTAACGGCAACCGCGCCATTTTAGTGGATAAACTTAAAGCCAATGGCGTAGACCGTGACTTTAGCTTTATCGCCCGCCAAAAAGGCATGTTCTCCTTCCTTGGGGTGAATCCAGAGCAAGTGGCGCGCCTGCAAAAAGAATTCAGCATTTATATGGTGGGTTCAAGCCGCATCAGTATTGCTGGGATCAGTGAAGATAACGTCGATTACTTAGCCCAATCGATCGCTAAAGTGCTTTAAGCACGGCTGAGTTTATCTGAACAGTTCACTCTGCTGTATTGCTACGATTCAGGATGCAGCAGAGTTTATTTGCCCCTTACAAGGGTTAAACTTTTCAATCATGCCAATGCGTCAGTATTAACAAACCTTCCCTTCGGTTCTAAATTCCCAAAACCTTATCAAGCAACGCCAAATCTCACTGTTCAAGCTTTTATTTTCAATGGTAAAAACTACTTTCTCGCGTTTAAAAAAAACAGTCGTTTAATGCAATAAATTGCAAGTTGTGACCTCGGTCGGCGGATTTCCATTTCATCAATCAGGGCTGCGGCTATTTTCACTTTTTAAAGCCAGACCTGCCCAGTAGATTAGTGGTCATCATAGAACTTGTGGATATTCCGCCATGTTATTACAAGATAAATTAGTGCAAATCGTCACCAACCCGCAGCTTTCACCTAAGCAAAAATCCAACTATTTGGCGTTGGAGGCAGAGGCGAGCTTGCCCTACATGCCGATATCGACTGAGGTAAAAGCCGCGATGAATGACGGCATTATCTGCGATATGTTTGAAGGCCATGCGCCTTTTAAACCGCGCTATGTGTTGCCAGATTATGCCCGCTATCTAAAGCAAGGTTCAGAATATTTAGAGCTTTCACCGGCGCAGGATTTAGATGAAGCCATCAATGCCTTAACGATTCTGTATCATCATGTGCCATCGGTGACCAATATCCCCGTGTATTTAGGTCAGCTGGATGAAATATTAATGCCTTTCACCGAAGGAATGGATGCGGAAGTCCTTTATCGTAAACTTAAACTGTTCTGGATCATGCTCGACAGAACCCTGCCTGACGCCTTTATGCACGTAAATATTGGCCCGACAGACAACATTGTTTGTCGCACCCTACTGCGCATTGATGCTGAGTTAAAACAAGTTGCCCCCAATTTGACCTTTATGTACGACCCCGCCGTCACGCCGGATGATTTGTTGCTGCTTGCGACCACCAATATTTGTCACTGCAGTAAGCCGCATATCGCCAATTATCCTCTGCATGCCAGTGCGTTTGATGAGCGCGGCTTTGGGATTGTCAGTTGCTACAATGCCTTGCCGTTAGCGGGCGGCGCCAATACCTTGGTTCGGCTCAATCTTAAAGAAGTTGCGTTAAAGGCAAATTCTATAAACGATTTTTTTGATACTGTCTTGCCAAATTACTGCTCACTCACCTTCGAACTCATTGACGCGCGTTCGGCATTTTTACATCACGAATCGCACTTCTTTGATAGCTTTTTAGTTAAAGAACAATTGATTGATGAATCGCGCTTTGCGCCCATGTTTGGCATTTACGGCATGGCTGAAGCGGTAAATATTCTGCAAACATTAACAGCCAGTGGAGAAGTGACGCCAGCAATACACGCGAGATATGGCCACGAAATGGATGCAAATCAGCTGGGCTATCGTATTTCTGCTGCGCTAGATGCCATAGTGAAATCCACACCCGTTGCGCATGGCTTCCATGGACGAGCGCTGCTGCATTCACAGGGCGGTATTAGTCTCGATAAAAATGTGACACCTGGCGTTCGCATCCCCTATGGCACAGAACCCAATCCCATCGCCCATATTCAAGCCCTAGCACAACATCATCAATATTATACGGCGGGAATTAGCGATATTTTGACTATCGATGAAACTGTGAAATCCAATCCTCAAGCCATGTTCCAACTGTGTAAAGCCGCGCTTGAGTTAGGTTTTAGGGAGTTTACCGCCAATGTCGCCTCTAACGATTTAATGCGCGTGACTGGCTATATGGTAAAACGCTCAGATATTGAAGCGTTTAAACAGTGCGGCTCGCGTCTCAATACCACAGGCTTAGCCGCAGAAGCTGCGGTCAATACGGGAATATTGCAACGCCAAGCACGCGTTATTGCCCATGAGCATTCCCCCTGTGTCGTTAAATAAGCCAGCCATAAATAAACAGGCAATAGTCAGTCAGCTGTTGCCCTTTTCTTGCGTCGACGGGCCTGGCAGCAGGCTAGTGTTATTCCTGCAGGGCTGCAACTATCAATGCAAAAACTGCCATAACCCACATACCATAGGTTTATGCGATGCCTGTGGCGATTGTGTCGCCACCTGCCCTGAAAATGCGCTGACATTGATAAATCTCAATAATAAGCATCACATTCAATGGGATAGTGAGCGTTGTAGCCAATGCGATACTTGTATTGCCGTATGCCCGAAACAAGCGAGCCCTAAGGTCAGTCGTTACACAGTCGAGGAGATACTGACGATTCTCCATAGTCAGCGTCACTTTATTAATGGTATTACGGTTAGCGGCGGCGAAGCGAGTCTGCAACTGCCATTTATTCTTGCGTTATTTAAAGGAATTAAGGCGACAGAGTCGTTATCACACTTAACTTGCATGCTCGACACCAATGGCAGTTTGAGTCTAACCGGTTGGCATAAACTACTGCCGTTTTTAGATGGCGCTATGGTGGATCTTAAAGCATGGCAGCAAGATACCCATAGGTATATTACCGGGCGAGATAACCATGCGGTATTCAAATCCATTCAGCTATTGGCGCAGCAGCAAAAAATGTATGAGGTGAGATTGCTGCACATTCCGAGCATCACGGATTACGAGGACGAAATAGACGCACTAGCAACCTATTTACTTCTGCTAGGCCCAGATACGCGAGTTAAGTTAAATGCCTTTCACCATCATGGTGTTGTCGATGACGCACTCAATTGGCCAAGCTGTAAACAAGCCGATATTGAACGCTTAGCCGCAACGCTTGCAAAGCGAGGCGTAACCAATCTCGTGTTACCGTCCATCTACCTTTAACGACTGCAAAGCAAAATTTGCTCATAAAGCCAGCGCAGTGCGGGATCTTTCATGCTTTGTTTATGCCAAACGAGGCTGTAAGCCACTTTGCCATATTCTATGGGTAAAGATTTAATCGTTAAGCCTTTGGCTTGGCTAGCGATGGATGCCCAGCGGCGCGAGCAGGTAAAGAGCAACTCACTGTGATGGCACATTAACGCCGCACTGCCAAAGTCTGGGACCGAAATAGGAACGGCGCGTTTTTTAGATTGTTGGGCGAGCAAAATATCAAAATATGGCGTGCTCAGATCTGTGTCCGTAATGCCAATATGGCTAAAACGTAGGTAATCATCAAAGCTGATGTGTCGCTGCTTTGCCAAGGGATGGGATGAATTCATCAGGCAGGCCATTTCATCGCTGAATAAGGTTTCCCACACCAGATCGTCTTGAAGAGGATTAGGTTGACTCAGATCATGGGGTAACAACACAAAATCTAACGAGCCTTTGATGAGTCCATCAAAACCAATATTGTCTTTGCTATAAATATCGAGATGGATATTAGGAGCCAAACTCAAAATATGGGCGCTGAGTTTAGCGGCCAGTAGCTCAAAGGTACTTTCGCGCATCGCAAGCGAGAAACGCCCCTCAAAATGGGCAGGATTAAACGCATCCTGACTCATGATCTGATTCATATCATTGATCATTTGCTGCACGCTTGGCCCTAATCGTTTTGCCAATGGCGTTGCTACCAGTGAGTTGCCATTACGATAGAACAGTTCATCGTTCAAACTGTCCCTGAGCTGGCTTAAGGTTTTACTGACGGATGAGGGGCTGAGGCATAAACGTTCGGCGCTGGCGGTCACGCTCAGGGTATCGAGCATCACATGCAAAGTGATCAAGTGCTTCATACTAATCCGCGAAAGCTTGGCCAAATCCATCGGTGACATCCTATTGATTTATCTTCTATGCATACCCAAAAGCGTACTTTTAAGCATGATAAACAATAGCATGCAACTGACCCTACACATTGCTGAGAATATTCTCAGCAATGCGCACCACCTCACAAGATTTATAAGCCTACAGCGCAGCGGTGAACTCACAGAGCTCAAATATAGAATCAGAATTTTATTTCTAAGCCGCCTGTGCGGCGGTGAACCGACAAATTGCGCAGCGGTTGAAGCGTCAAGATTTCTAAGCCGCCTGTGCGGCGGTGAACTTTACGAGATACAACCCAGCGACGTGACGCTCTTTCTAAGCCGCCTGTGCGGCGGTGAACGTAAACGATCTATTGGCGGCTGGCTTTTCTAATTTCTAAGCCGCCTGTGCGGCGGTGAACAGCCAAAGTTACTGACACCTTACCCCAATACATTTCTAAGCCGCCTGTGCGGCGGTGAACTATTGTGGTCTTAGATGAGCGAACGTAAACGATTTCTAAGCCGCCTGTGCGGCGGTGAACAGTTATGCTGATAGCTTAGGTTTACCTTACAATTTCTAAGCCGCCTGTGCGGCGGTGAACCCAAACGCCATCGGTTGAACCTGACACTGCAATTTCTAAGCCGCCTGTGCGGCGGTGAACAGTATGGGTAGTCGTTTGAATCGTTATTAATATTTCTAAGCCGCCTGTGCGGCGGTGAACGTGACAGGTTCAACCGATGGCGTGTGGCTAACTTTCTAAGCCGCCTGTGCGGCGGTGAACGCTTAAAAGGTCTTGACTGGCGCAACCGTATTTTTCTAAGCCGCCTGTGCGGCGGTGAACGCACTGGTACGCCTACCGCATTTCTCACTAATTTTCTAAGCCGCCTGTGCGGCGGTGAACGACGACACAGCGTTCATGACGCCACTTAAAACTTTCTAAGCCGCCTGTGCGGGGCTTGCCAGACTTGCAACTTGGCACTGTTTCTAAGCCGCCTGTGCGGCGGTGAACCTAATGGCGTTTGGTGTTGAGGCTTTTGTTGATTTCTAAGCCGCCTGTGCGGCGGTGAACAAATCAGTCGTAACAGATGATAATTCTCTATTTTTCTAAGCCGCCTGTGCGGCGGTGAACCTCAGCGAAGCTTGAGATTGATGCCACTCGTGTTTCTAAGCCGCCTGTGCGGCGGTGAACGCCATAATATTGGCCGAGTAATTCTTGCATTATTTCTAAGCCGCCTGTGCGGCGGTGAACTTGAAGTTAAACGCGGGTACATTGACGGAGCATTTCTAAGCCGCCTGTGCGGCGGTGAACAGTGACGGTCGACTATCAGTTAAAAGCGAAATTTTCTAAGCCGCCTGTGCGGCGGTGAACCCCTACTTGTTGATTTTAGATGACCCATTTTATTTCTAAGCCGCCTGTGCGG
This sequence comes from Shewanella hafniensis, assembly GCF_019655335.1. Lineage (GTDB taxonomy): Bacteria > Pseudomonadota > Gammaproteobacteria > Enterobacterales > Shewanellaceae > Shewanella > Shewanella hafniensis. The sequence continues at coordinate 131,039 of NZ_BPFD01000003.1, read as the reverse complement.
CGGTGAACATCAGGAAAGAAGCACTCATCCATTTCATAGCTTTCTAAGCCGCCTGTGCGGCGGTGAACATCAATGCGGCTGATTCAAACATTACTCAAGTTTTCTAAGCCGCCTGTGCGGCGGTGAACTACCCGTAGCCGCTTCACAGAGTGCCTTAGTTTTTCTAAGCCGCCTGTGCGGCGGTGAACTGAGGTAGCAGCTAGATCTGAATTAGATACTATTTCTAAGCCGCCTGTGCGGCGGTGAACCTGAATTAGATACTAGGCTAACTGCTTCAGTTTTTCTAAGCCGCCTGTGCGGCGGTGAACCTAGGCTAACTGCTTCAGTTGGTGAGAATGCTTTCTAAGCCGCCTGTGCGGCGGTGAACGTAGCGTCTAGTGTAGCCGATGTTCCTGTCTTTTTCTAAGCCGCCTGTGCGGCGGTGAACGCGGTGAAACCACGTATGCAGGTACAGTAACATTTCTAAGCCGCCTGTGCGGCGGTGAACTTCCTTAGTTGGAGAAGTCCATTATCCCCAACTTTCTAAGCCGCCTGTGCGGCGGTGAACGAAAACACAGGGAAGTATTTCAATCCAATATTTTTCTAAGCCGCCTGTGCGGCGGTGAACAACGTCAGCGTTGATACAAAAGAGGCGCTAAATTTCTAAGCCGCCTGTGCGGCGGTGAACAAAATGACTGCATCAGAGTATGAGAGATACTCTTTCTAAGCCGCCTGTGCGGCGGTGAACATAGAATTGGCAAAAAAAGGCGCTGATGCGCATTTCTAAGCCGCCTGTGCGGCGGTGAACGTAGCGTTTAGTGTAGCCGATGTTCCTGTCTTTTTCTAAGCCGCCTGTGCGGCGGTGAACCAATCTATTTCAGCGCCTAAAAGGCCTTGATTTTTCTAAGCCGCCTGTGCGGCGGTGAACCAACTCAACCAGCGGTGGCATTCCCTACTGATTTTCTAAGCCGCCTGTGCGGCGGTGAACAATAGAATATCGTCAAAAAAATAAGTTACAACAGGCGGATAGGTAAAAATATGCTTTTTTACCTATTAAAAAACCATCTGTTGTAACACTCTGTTTTTAAATCAATTTTTTAAAGAGCGAAAATAAAGGGTATTTTTGCGTTCAATTCCCTCTCAAAACCAAGGGATGGCGACTTGCTCTGTTGGCGATCGGCGACTCAGTCCATAACACGTAAAGCGGCTATTATTGCTACTCGGTTCGGTGACTTTTCGGCACTCGATAAAGAGTAAAAACTTTTTGCGATCCTCCGGGTTTACTGCTTTATCCGTCGATAAGCTGCGTAAATGGATAAAAGGTAACCTTGACTGGGTTTGAAGCTTGTCTATCGAAGCCAATAAACGCGTTTTAACCTCACTGATATCAAAGCCATTTTTTTGCGCTATCACCGCCGCTCGGGCATCGATGTTTTTGCGTAATTTATCCGGTGACTTAACATGTCGGCGGGTAAAATAAGCATATTCAGTGACATTACTCGGCACAGCCTTAATCGCTTTGATATGCACATAATCGCTAAAGCGTGCTAGGCATAATGCAATATTTAACTTAACGAGCTGTTGTTCTGTTTCGGCCAACAATCTTAATTTGTCCCCTAATGGAAATGCCTTTTGGCTATGGGGCTTGTTGGCATCGTATTGGGGGAACGACAGCGCAATAGCAGAGTCATCTTTGCTGACTTTATGTTCCACTAACAACAGGTGAATTTGTTGAAAGACTTTGTGCCACAGGAAGCCGAGATTAGCTTCGGCGTCGGGCAGCAAAGTGATGTCGAGGTAGTATTTCATCACTACTCCTTATCACTTTCGCCAAACACCCCGCCGCGCACTAATACCGCCATGACATAGTGCTCATCTTCAACACGGCTTAGTTTCTCGCCGCGCGCCCATACATCAAAAAAGCTGTAAAAATCCTGCTTATCTTTAGGGGTACGATAGGCTTTACCTAAGTTAGTTACGGCGCCATAGGGTTCTATGGCAATGGGGCCTGCACTGGTTTCAGGATCGGTAAACTCAGGATACCAAGTATCGATAGTACGCAGCGCATTACCCAGTTTCTGTGAGTGCATTGCGGCTAGATCATTAACATGATAGAGAATTTTACTTTTTTCGCCCTTGCCTTTATCAAGCACTAACTCTTCACTTGGGTAGACTTCCTGCGCTCTGCCGACTTTAGCAAAACAATTGATATCTAATAATAAAAAGTCATCTTCGCTGGAAAGCACAGTGGCGATATGGGTTGCCAGTGTGTTGATTTGGGCATCATTGCTATCAAAATGCTTAGTGCTAAATTGAGTCGCATCAAATGTCCAGCTTTGATCTATGCTGCGATTTGTTGCCCTTACTTGCACCTCAATGTTTTCAGCGCCGACACGATTACGCCATAAAAAGCGTGCATTGGCTAAGTTAGTGGCATAACGGCGGGCTAATTCTGTGAAGCCTTGATTTTCGATGTAACTCACTGCGGCCGCACGGTAACTTTGCTTGAACAATGCATTGTTACAGGCCGATGGCTCTGTGATGCCGCCGAGTACTTTAATAGTGAACTGTACATTGAGTGTGTCGTGCTCTGGCGCCAGCGCACAGGCATCTACTTTTTGTAAGTTGGCCTTTTCAACTTCTGCATTGAGTTTGGCTGGATCGTTTTTTATCGCAGGTTTTAATCGGTTAGAAATGGTGCCCCGGACCGATTTTTCCTGTAATGCCAGTGGTATAACCTTGCTGCGTTCTGCCCATGATGTGCCATACATATAACCGTCGCTCACCACTAATTTTTTTTCAAAGGCTAATACTGATGCCACATTTTCTTTTTTCGCCATGATAAATATCCTTTTCTATTAACGATTAAAATTCTGATTCGATTGGAGGTAAAGTTAAGTTTGCTACTGTTGATGCCGCGCAGTGCTTTTGCTGGCAAAGGTAAAAGTCGCCATCGGTGTGATAACGCCACAGCATTTGCTCGATACTGTGTAAACGATGTGGCATTTTAAATTCGCCTAAGGTCACTAGGCTTTCAGCAAATCGATGCGGGGTATTCTGATCGCGCTGATTTTTCGCTTCATTGATGTCACTGAGTGCATGAAATCCCGTCGCTATGGGCACAATCCAACCTGCGGGTTTGTTATCGAGCGTTTTACGAAAGCTGCGCCACTCGATATTGCCCTCCTCGTCTTGCTCACAACTGTGGTGAATGGCAAGGTAGTCAATGACGGCGTCCATAGCATCAGTACCTTTCGCCATCGCAGCCATCATCAAGTCGCGGCGCTCAATTAGCACGTAGCCCGGCATTAAATGGCGTTGTATTTTGCGTAAATCATCATCGTCACCACAATTGATGCAAAATGGCGGCTGAAAACTGTTGATATCGCCACCGGCTAGCTTCATTTTAGCGTGCAGTAACTGGGTGACCGCAGTTAATAACTGCTCACGTTCATCTATGGTGATGCCATTAAATTCAATCACTAAACTGACATCTAAATGACAGCGGGCTTCTTCGATAAAAGCCGATCTGGCGCCAGTTTTATCCAGTGGATTCCCCGTACCGACAATAGAGTGAACGTAATCATTATCGCCTTTGTAGGTTTGCAGGTTCACCTCGTGGCTGACAACGCCGGTGGCGTCAAATGTCACCGCAATACCTTGGGCATTGAGATGCCGCTGCAGGGCATGCACAGCTCCAAGCCATGCGGTCATCGCCGGAAAACCTATGGTGAATGGGCTCGATAGTGCATTGGCGTTATGCACTTTAATATGCGGAATAATAAGCAGCTTTTTAACTTCAGCTATCATCGCAATGCCTCCTTATTACTTAAGACGATTTTCTGCATCTGCTTATGTTCAGCATCGCCAAATTTAATCGCTTTATTGCCCAATGTTTTTTCGTAGCCATGGAATAGATAACTGCTAATGCTATGGCAGATAACATCGAGCCAGTCATCGGTGGTTTCACGCAAGGCTTTAGCCTGCTCACACAACCAGGTTTGCTGCGCGCTTGAAAGCTGGCTATCGTCAGCGCGATATTGCTCTTGCGCTACCGAGCGTACTTGCCACATTTTTTCAATCACATGGTCAATCACACTCTGGTAATAGTCATCCCGCTGCGCCCGAATATGCATATTGTTATCATCGCCACGGTAAAGTTGATGCAAAGCTTGGAACTGAGTTCGGCATTGGCTGTAGCGTAATGATTGGCTAAAAAAATCACTGCGCGGGAAATGCACATCACGGTGTTTAATGCTGGGCGGTAAGCACATTAACAGATGTGCTTTACCACCATTTTGATTATTCAACACGCTGATGTTTCGTGGTTTAGTGCCGCCATAGCCGATGGTAGTAAGGTTATAAATTTCTTTATAGCCTTGATGAAGTTGATTGGTTTTCCGCTTATCGCGTGCCTCTTTGACAGCATCACCAAAACGTATGCCATCCAGCCGTTGACGTAATTCAAACACGAGCCCAGAGGCCGTTAACAAAGATAATTGATGATATTCGGTATCGGTTCCCTTGCCGTTAGCTGAGCTGCTGTTTGCCTGCATAGGTGTGGGCATGAGCGGAAAATACACCTGCTTGATTTTCGAGCTAGTAATACTTTCGCTGCTTTTTGCCGTCATGGCTAAAAATGCTTGTTTTAATGTTGGGTAATCTGGGTAGGTTGCTTTACTCGCGACGGCCAATAAATTTACCGCTTGCTCACTGTCACGTTCTAAATGATCAATCAGGGTTTCACCATCATCCAGCACTAAGGTTAAAAATTTATACACATCCAGCGCCGCCGCATTGCCTAAGGCATCGGCGGCGACTTCAACATTACCGCTACGTAAAAAACCATCGTTGGCTTTTTCGCTATTGGCAATAATGGCCGTCACGTAACCATTTTTATTCTTACGCGAACTTGGATGACTAAAAGTGCATGGGTGGGTCGCAATCGCAATTTGCCCAGCACGGCTAGCGGCATTAGGCAGCCAATCCGTTAAGTTAAACTGGGCATCGCACTCAAGCTCCAACGCCCTTATCTCCACATCCGACATGGATGCTTTGAGATTTTTCTTTAGCCACGCCGATTTTCTGTCGGCAAAGAACTCGCTTATTGCAGGATCCATCATGGAATATGAGCCTTCTTTTATTGGACGTTTTTCATACTAATATCTACAAAATCACAAATAAACACCTATTTAAACAATCTAAATTTTAAGTTTTTGACGTGAGATAAATTTTTTAACTTGAATTAGAAGTTACGTTACACTCACTGCACTGCCACACAGGCAGCTCAGAAATATTTCAACAAGCTAAAACACTTTCGTTCACTGCCGCACAGGCAGCCCTAAGCCAGAGCCACAAGCTCTGGCTTTTTTTATATTTTCACCAATCCTAATTGGTCGTTGTATGCGTAGTGCTGTTTTTCATCGTGGGGGAAGCTCAGCTCACCATAACGTAGTGATACTCGTCTTTGGCTAAGCGGTTGTGGGTAGTCGGCACTGTTATCAGCCAATGCAACGCAGGCACTATCATAATCACGCACCAGCCATAACCTACTGCGGGCTTGTGGCGATAACTCGACACGTTGAATATTAAGTTGATTTTCACGTTCAACAGCATAGCCTTCGGCATCTTTTTCGCAGAATCGGCTGACTTGTCGATCATTATCGAACACTAAAAACGCTTTGATGTTGGGTTGGCTTTGCCTAAAGGGCGTTAACTGTTGTGCCAGTGCAGTTAAAAACCAATGTTGGTTTAGCCAGCCTTGCAATGTTGCCGGGCTGGTTTGAGCGCCTTCACCTTGGGTTTTGTAATTCGCCAGCCAGCTCCACGTGGCGACATGCTCTAGCTCAATTAAGCTACTGCAACGATTGGCACTGCGCATATAGTCTGCCGTTAGATGAGCCGGTTTCTTAATCCGCGGTATAGAATTTAATCCTTCGGCGACAAAACGCACGTTAATAAGCTCGCTAAGATTGTGGGTTGCCAGTGATTCAGTAAGAGCATCTTCAAACCCCGGTCGTGTAAATACTCTATTGTTTTCTAAATGATGATCGCGAATGCCCTTCCAGTTGTATTGCATTAGCGCAATATTTGGCGCAGCAACGGCGCCCTCTCGGTGCCGCTTTACGCGCCCCGCAAGTTGAATAATCGAGCGATAAGAGGAAGGCTCAATCACCGCCCAGTCAAAATCGTGATCGCGGCCTACTTCTTCGACTGGCGTTGCCACCAAAATAAACAGCACATGCCGAATGGCTGCGGACTGCGCGGCGATTGCCGTTAAATGCTGGCGAATAACGGGATCTGACAAAGCTTGCGGCGGTTGGTGTTCAGCCTCTTTACGTTTTAGCACTTTATCTAAATGCTGTTCTTGTATAGAGCGCAGCAGTAGCACTTGTTGGCTGTGGTAAGCCATGACTCTTACCTCAGTATCAGGCGGCCATTCTTTGGTTAACAAGTATTGTGTTAAGGCAACACAGGGTGAGATATTCGCCACCCGCACCACGCCAAAGGACACGTTTAGCTGAGTGCTGCTATCGTGAAAATGGTGCTGTTGATGCTTGTGCAGTGCGCTTTGGGCCATCACCTTAAAATACGCTTGCTGCTTAGTTTCTATCACACTTTGCTGTTGATGCTTCTGCCCCTGATGCTGCTCAATAATGTGCTGGCACGGACTGATGTCGGCTTTTCGTTTTGCAGGTTGTTGCTGTAACTTGGCGATGCGCTTAGTGATAAAAACATCATGATCCTGCTGATATTGACTGATCGCGGTAGGTATTTCGGTTGCACTATTGCTGGTCACTTGCGTTGAAAATTCATCTATCCAAGCACAACCAATGACTGAGCTGGCACTGCGGGTTTTGCAATAGAGCTGCCAGCCATCGCGATAGGCCTTGAAATAGCCTTCGGCCATAAATGGCGGGATAGTGGCTGATGAGATCATCACCTTGCGGCCTAACATGCCCGCCAGATGGATAAGTCTGCCGATGGCAATTAAGTCATCACCAGTAAAGTCATCAATTTCGTCAATCACTAGATCTGACGACATCAATCGCAAGGTGGGCAATATATAGCGGCCCCCGCGTTTGGTTTCGGTCGCAGCCATCATGTGATCGATAGTACAAGCCAGCACTGGCGCATAGAGAAACTGTTTGTCTCTGGGACAGGTTAATACTGTGCTAAAACCTTCCTCTGGAATTGCACAGTCAAAATCGACTTCTTCATCGAGCAAGGTTTCTTGTGATGATGATCCTGTATGCTCTACATTATTCTTATCAAATTCAGCTTTTTGCTGTTGATGCAGTTCCATCACGGCACGCGAACCAATAAGCACGGCCAATTCGCTATTATCTAAGCCAACCCGCGAGCGATATTCATCACCGGTTTGCAGCGTTAACGTGCGTAGTCCCAAGGCCAAAATAAAGCGCAAACTTTGACTGTCCGCCGATAATGCCCGCATCACTTTAGCATTGGCGAAGGTTTTTCCGCAGCCTGTGCTTGCCATATTCACGGTAAAAAAGCCGTGTTGCAGCTTGGTTTGCTTATCGAACTCTTGCCGCCAAGCGGTGATTTTAGCAACGGCTTTATCCTGCCATTGATACGCCTTAGGGCTGGGTTTGCGTAAATTATCAATATCTTGTGCGACAGGAGGCTCGCGCTCAAATGCAGGGAGTAAATGCGCCGTTTTTAACGCACTGCGGGCAACACCCACTAAATGTTCATCCAACTTTTGTTTTAAGCTGTTCGTCGCTCTGTCGGTATTGGCATAGAGGCCAGTGGTGTCTTGCCATTTTTGATCCGCTTGCTGCGAGGAATAAAAGTGATCGCCCAACATTAAACATAAGCGCGCATGATTGAGCACTAAGCGGTAACTGCCGTCTGTCACGCACTGCTGTGCCTGTGTTTGTTGCTGTAATAGTTTTGCCGCCCATTTCTTAATTTGTTGCAGCCAAGGCTTTGAGGCACTGAGTAAGCCTTTAGGAAAGCTAAAGCAATTTTTTAGCCGTTGTTGATAATCCAGCTCGTCATAGCGATTCTGATAACCCCATTCTTTGCCAATGAGGGCAAGCATAATATCCAGTGAGGCGGCGCTTTCTGAGGTATAGCTTTTACATAACTCTTGATCAGGCAAAGGTAACCTGTGGTGTGACACGATTAACCACGCGACTAACTTAGCCATCGGCGGCAACGCATCGACTGGTTTTAGCGTGTCGACTTTAATCAACTGCTTGAGACGCGATTCGTCAATATCCGCTTCACTTAATGCCTTAAGCCATGGCTCGTCTGCTTGCGCGTCAGTTGCATGCACAAAAGCATGCAATAACAGTAACGATATCCACTCGTGGCGAATTGGATCGCCTTTAAATCGATGTTGACTCTTAGGGTTTAATTTATCTTGAAATAACGCAGTGGCTTTACCCCAGTCGTGTAATAACGCCGACAGCCCTGTTAACGCTTTTATCAAGGGTAAATAGTGCCAATCATTTTCAATATCGCTGGTGAGTAAATTCCTGCGGGTACTATTCACTGGCACTATGCCCTGTGCATTAAATTTTGACCGATTCCCCACCACCCAAAGTAGTTGGCTTCTGGCGCGCGAGCGGATCCAGTGGCAACTCACGGCGGTGCTTTTACTGGCGGTTTGGCGCAGCATTTTCTTAACCGTTAATAGCCCATCTTCGGTGATCAGTGTTTGCCAAGTGTTATCACCGATACGGTTAGCAAAGGTATCCAGCACGCGGCGGGTCTTTTTTAGGGCATTTTTTTCACACTGACTGATGAATGTCACCATCATAGTTGTTGTCCCTTATAAGTCTTGGGCGGCAATTTGCTCGGCGCTGTAGTCTTGCAAAGCAACGCCTTTCACGGTATTGAACATAAAATCTAAGGCGTTATGGTCAGTAAAGGCTTGCAACACTTGTTGGCGAAATTCTTGCTCGGTGGCCTTTTCTTTGGCGCACACAAAGGCCCACGGCAGCACTATGGCGTCTTTGATGAGATCGGCGACGTCGAACACTAAGGCTCCGCGGCGAGTTTTTCCGTGCATCACGGCAAAACCGTGGGGAATGCCCAATACCCAGAGGCAACTAGCTGCAAGGCCATAGGCTAGATAGTTGCCGTGGTTTAAAAAGTCGTTAGCGATATCCGTGCTTTGGTGTTGGCGGGTAAAATCATTGAGCTGGGTATTATTGGCGGCGTGTTTGTACAGCACTTTGGTTAACTGGGCTTCGGTCATGAGCAGATCCGATTGTTTGGTTGCCGCTGCAGTACGAGCATGAAATGTCTCGAGTGCGGCTTGGATCGCCGGATCCTTAAAGATAAAGCCTTCCGTTTTGAGTTCGCGATCCCTTTGCCATACTTGCTCGATAAATTGGATGCGGGCTTGCTGGAAGGCTTTGGCGGCACGTAATCGTTTTTCATCATCGAACCAAAATTGCATCCAACCGTGCAGGTATTCCGTCGGCCGATATTCACTTTGTGGCGTCAACCATTCCACTTCGCAGGCCATATAAAGAGGTGTGCCGCCACCGCCACAAAAGCCGACTAACACCCCTGCCTGCGCCAGCATTCGCATGGCCGCTTGGGTAATGGACGTGCCATTGCCCAATAATAGGACTGTGCTGTTAGCGATGGGGATATTGAAGTACTGATTGTCTTGCTTGGCTTCGGTTAAATACAGCACGCGGCCATCTTTTTGCATCACTCGGCAGTATTCTAAGTAATACATGTTGGCACGTTTGGAATGGAGTATGGTTTTTAAATCTGAGGGGCTGAAATCATCCATAATATTTGCCTATCTAGATGTTGATATGTGCGCAAACCCACGCCCTATAACGCGTGGTTACGCTACGGCATACTGCCTAAGTTGATTCAAAGCTAACGACTTAAGAAAAATAATACAAGGGCAGAGTTCACAGTTACGATTGATTTTATTTAAAATTTACAAAAAAAAACGAATGCAATTGCATTCGTTTTCATTAAGTCACACTGCTAACATTGGATAATTTAAAGCCCAAGTTAGCTAACTATGTTTATTGGCAAATTCATTCATAAACTTGACCAAGGCAATTACGCCATCGAGTGGCATAGCATTGTAAAGGCTCGCACGCATGCCACCGACAATACGATGACCTTTAAGTGCCACGAGTCCGGCAATTTGTGCTTGCTTTAAGAACTCACTATCGAGCGCTTCGTTGACTAATTGGAAAGTCACGTTCATTTGTGAGCGGTTCGCTGCAACAACACCATTCCGGTAGAAAGCATTACCATCAATGCATTGATACAACATCTGCGCTTTTTGTTGATTAATTTTCGCAATACTCGCAATACCGCCAGTCGATTTCAGCCAAGCAAAGACTTCAGCGGCGAGGTACCAAGCAAAGGTTGGTGGCGTGTTGAACATAGAATCATGCTCGACGGCTAGGCGGTAGTCCATAATGGACGACTGCGGTAAACTCGGCAGTGTTAACATGTCATCGCGCACTATCACTATCGACAGACCCGATGGACCTATGTTCTTTTGCGCACCGGCGTAAATCAAGCCGTAGCGGCTAACGTCAATCTCACGGGACATGATTGTTGATGATAAATCGGCAACAATCGGCCATGGTGAGTCTAATTCATCAAAAATTTCGATACCATCCACTGTCTCGTTAGGACAGTAATGAACATAGCGATAATCGGCATCGATTTTATGCAAGTCAGGTAAGACAACCGCATTGAGTCCATTGTGTTTTTCAACAATATTCAGACTATCGATCTGTGCTTCACCCGCCAGTTTCTGCGCTTCAGCTAACGCGGCAGATGACCATTGGCCACTGACTAAATACAGGGCTTTTCCCTGATCACCAAGAAAATTATTCACGACAGCAGAGAACTGTCCACGACCACCGCCGTGCATAAATAGCACATGGTAATTTGCAGGGATCTGCATCAGTTCACGTAAATCGGACTCGGCTTGCTCGGTCAGCGCGATGAACTCTTTACTTCGGTGGCTGATTTCCATCACGGAAACGCCTTGGCCATTCCAATCAAGTAATTCCTGTTGTGCTTTTTTCATTACCGCTGCGGGTAACATTGCAGGTCCAGCACAGAAATTATAAATCGCGCTCACTGACACTCTCCTTAATCCCAACCATGATGTAGGTATTGATAAAACGACACTATTTTAAAATGGCACTATTTTCAAATGAACAATGTTTAAAACGAACAATGCAACCAACTAACAACGCCATTAAAAAAACGAGCGTCCAATTGGACGCTCGCTAATATGACACTTAATTACTCTTCGTCTTGCTCATCATCAGCAAGCTCGTCTTCATCTTCGTCCAACTCTTCTTCGTCATCCAGCGCTTCATCAAGCGCCTCGTCGGCTAATTCGCCTTCGACAATGACAGGAACAATCGGTAAACCGTTTTCATCCAGCTCGACTTCATCTTCATCAGTTTGGATTTCGTCGATACGTTGCAGGCCAACTACTTTCTCGTCGCCCGCGGTGCGGATAATGGTCACGCCTTGGGTGTTACGGCCAATGATAGACACGCCGCCCGCTGGTGTACGCACTAAGGTGCCTTTATCACTGATGAGCATCAGTTCGTCATTCAGACCCACTTGTACTGCGCCAACAACAGCGCCGTTACGCTCGCTCACCTTGATTGAAACCACACCTTTAGTCGCACGGCTCTTCGCAGGGTATTCAGACAGTTGTGTCCGTTTACCGTAACCGTTTTCAGTCACAGTGAGAATCGCGCCATCACCTTTAGGTACGATAAGCGACACGACTTTTTGACCTTCTTCTAAACGGATACCACGAACGCCCGTTGCAGTACGGCCCATAGGACGTAAGGACAAGACTTCTTCACCGGTTTCAGGATCGAGTTTCACTTCGCCTGTTTCAGAATCACGGACTTTCTCACCAAAGCGAACCACTTTACCTTCGTTCGAGAACAACATGATTTCGTCATCACCGTTCGTGATATCGACACCGATCAGTTGGTCACCGTCTTTGAGGTTAACGGCGATAATGCCGTTAGCACGTGGGTTGCTATAAGCAGTCAGAGCGGTTTTCTTAACAGTACCGTGTGAAGTCGCCATGATGATGTATTTATCAGCGGCGTATTCACGTACTGGCAGAATCGCCGTAATGCGTTCACCTTCAGCCAAAGGTAGCAAGTTAACAATTGGACGACCACGTGCTGTACGGCTCGCTAATGGCAATTGATACACTTTAAGCCAGTACATTTTACCAAAGTCAGAGAAGCACAAAATGGTGTCATGGGTATTGGCAACTAACAGTTTTTCAACGAAATCTTCGTCTTTTACCTTAGTTGCCGCTTTTCCTTTACCACCACGGCGCTGGGCTTGGTAATCGGTTAACGGTTGATACTTGGCATAACCTAAATGCGACAGTGTGACCACAACGTCTTCTTCGTTGATAAGATCTTCAAGACTCATATCGACTTCGTTAGCATTGATCACAGTACGGCGTGCATCACCGTATTCTTCAAGAATGAGTTCTAACTCTTCCTTGATGACTTCCATCAAACGCTCAGGGCTACGCAGAATAAACAGTAGCCCCGCAATAAATTCGAGCAGTTCTTCGTATTCGGCGATGATCTTATCGTGTTCAAGACCAGTTAAACGGTGTAAACGCAGTTCCAGAATCGCCTGAGCTTGTTGCTCAGTCAGGAAGTATTGACCGTCGCGGATGCCATATTGTGGCTCTAACCACTCAGGACGCGCGGCGTCGTCACCCGCTTTTTCAAGCATGCCTTGAACGTGCCCTAATTCCCAACCTTGCTCCACCAATTTCACTTTGGCATCCGCAGGCGTGGGTGAGGCTTTGATTAGTGCAATAATCGGGTCGATGTTAGCCAGAGCAACCGCCAGCGCTTCCAAAATATGGGCGCGTTCACGGGCTTTACGCAGTTCGAATACGGTACGGCGCGTTACCACTTCACGGCGATGCAGAATAAAGCATTCGAGCATTTCTTTAAGGTTAAACAGTTTAGGCTGACCATTAGTCAGAGCCACCATGTTAATCCCGAAAGAACACTGCATTTGTGTTTGAGCATACAGGTTGTTTAATACCACCTCGCCCACTTCACCGCGCTTGATTTCGATAACGATACGCATACCGTCTTTATCAGACTCGTCGCGTAGACCGCTGATCCCTTCAAGTTTTTTATCTTTAACCAGCTCGGCAATCTTCTCGATTAAACGGGCTTTGTTCACTTGATACGGGATTTCTGTGACGATAATGCGCTCACGGCCATTATCTTCGGTTTCCACATCTGCCAGTGCACGCATGATCGCGCGGCCACGGCCAGTTTTATAGGCATCAATAATGCCTTTGCGACCGTTGATAATTGCTGCCGTTGGGAAATCCGGACCTGGAATGTATTCCATCAACTGTTCAATCGACAGTGAAGGTTCTTCAATCAATGCCAAACAGCCTTTCACTACTTCCGTTAGGTTGTGTGGTGGGATGTTGGTTGCCATACCCACGGCAATACCCGATGAACCGTTAATTAACAGGTTAGGTACGCGTGTGGGTAGTACGGCGGGAATTTGTTCAGTGCCGTCGTAGTTAGGGACGAAATCCACTGTCTCTTTTTCAAGATCGGCGAGTAATTGATGCGCTAACTTATCCATACGGATTTCGGTGTAACGCATTGCCGCCGCTGAGTCACCGTCGACCGAACCGAAGTTACCTTGGCCGTCAACTAAGGTGTAACGCAGTGAGAATGGCTGGGCCATACGGACGATAGTGTCATAAACAGCAGAATCACCATGGGGGTGATATTTACCGATGACGTCACCGACCACACGGGCAGATTTTTTGTAAGGCTTGTTCCAATCGTTCTTCAATTCACTCATGGCAAACAAAACGCGGCGATGAACCGGCTTTAAGCCGTCGCGCACGTCTGGTAATGCACGTCCCACGATAACGCTCATGGCGTAATCAAGGTACGAATTCTTTAGTTCGTCTTCGATATTAATTGGCGAAATAGATGATGCCAGATCAGTCATAAACTGCTCGTTCCCCTGAAAAATAGCCGACAACGTATAATCCGTATCATTGCCTAGCCCAAAAACGTGATTTGGCATTCTAACACAGTTATTTAATGTCGCCAGACCTATCCTTATCGAATTGAGAGTCTGGTGGCTTAATAGATGAAAACACTGTCAATTTGGTCGTTTGAGCGATAAACAAGCATTGGAATTCGCAGCTTAGGATGAGAAAAAATCGTCAAAGGGATGAAGTAAAAGATAGATACAGAGCACAACAATTAACATAAAGCCAGAAAACTGCTGAAAATTCACTCAACCACAAGGGCTTAGCTTAGTCGAACACTTTGTTTATCAAACATAGTCGTTATAATGGCCGCACAATAACGCTACTTCAGGTAATAGCATGCATCAGAATACCAATGTGGACCCACAGGAAATCGCAAAGTTTGAACGTATGGCCGAAACGTGGTGGGATCTCAACGGCGAATTTAAGCCGCTGCATCTGTTAAACCCGCTGCGCTTAAACTATATCGATCAAACCGCAGGCGGGATTTTCGGCAAGAAAGTGCTCGATGTCGGTTGCGGCGGCGGGATTTTATCTGAAAGCATGGCCCGCATCGGCGCCGAGGTTGATGGTCTCGACATGGGTGATGAGCCCCTCGAAGTCGCCCGCCTTCACGCCCTCGAAACCGGTGTAAGCATAAATTATGTAAAAAATACCGCCGAGGCCCACAGCCAAGATCATCAAGCTTACTACGATGTGGTGACCTGCATGGAAATGCTGGAGCATGTGCCCGATCCACAATCTGTGATCAAAGCTTGCTGTGACATGGTCAAACCCGGTGGCTTTGTGTTTTTCTCCACCATCAACCGCAACATTAAATCCTACGTTCACACGATTCTCGGCGCAGAATATTTACTGAAGATGCTGCCAGTTGGCACCCACGAGCATAAAAAATTCATTAAGCCTTCTGAGCTGATTGAGCTTGTGGACAATACCGATCTTATCTGTACCGATGCATTAGGCATCAGCTACAACCCGTTGACGGGCATTTTCAAATACACGCCTAAGGTTGATGTAAATTACATGATAGCGACGCGTAAGGTTGATTGATATGAGTCTGGCACAGATCAAAGGCGTACTGTTCGATCTCGACGGCACCTTAGCCGATACCGCGCCGGATCTGGTGCAAGCCCTCAATTTAAGTCTTCAAGACGTCGGCATCGCCGCGCAGCCGTTAGCAGCCATGCGCTACGCCGCATCCCACGGCAGTTTTGCCTTAGTCGATGCGGCAATACCCAATGCAGCGGATGATCTTCGCACTCAAGTTCAGCAAGGTTTGCTCGCCCACTATCAGCGCATTAATGGCGATCACTGTACACTATTCACTGGTATTGCGGCATTACTCGACTGGCTCGAATTAACTCAGCTGCCGTTTGGGGTGATCACTAACAAGCCAGCGCGCTTTACCCGTCCCTTATTGCGAAAACTGAATTTACACTTGCGTATGCCAGTGATTATCAGTGGTGATTCGACCAAACACCCAAAACCCCACACAGCACCTATGCTGTTAGGCGCACAGCAACTGAGCTGCGCTACAGAGCACATTTTGTATCTTGGGGATGCTGAGCGGGATTTGTTAGCCGCGAAGGCAGCGGGCATGTTAGGTGGCGTTGCCCTATGGGGTTATCTGGGGGTCAACGACAAACCATCGCAGTGGCCTGCCCACGCGCATTTTGCCAGCCCTACTGAGTTACATCAGGCATTAGCCGACGCATTCGCCTGAAAACTCACCCATAAAACGGTTAACAAACTTCACTTTTGCACTCGAAGATAAACCTTTTACAAAAGTGACTATGCAGACGCACATATGTATGTTTGCCTGATTTTTACCTGCGAATAAAATCAGGCAGCGAAAGGTCGGCGGATAAAAGATCGGCACTTGTGCGCGATCGCGATCTAAAGAAAAGATCGCCTAAAAATCCCCCATGAGTGCGACACGCTAACCTGAAATTGAGCTTCAAGGTTAGTCGTTACTAACGCTAAGGCTTATCCTCAACTTATCCACAAGATGTCCCCTGAATTCAGACTTGCAAATAGGGTCAAACCTCACTATCTTGTATCCCAGATAATTTAAAACACCATATCTTGTGTATAGGTAGCAATCAGACACACTAGAAGCTCGCCGCTTAATTGACTCGTTTTCAACCAGTCAGCAGTATTTAAGGGACGGTTATTGATTGTTTTACAAGGATACGTACGGTGAACTTGCTCACCTAAATAGATATAAGAACCAAGGCCTATCTCCAAATGAATAGCACTATGACAGTCACAAAACGCTGTGGCGATCGTGAGAATATCGATCTCGAAAAAATACACCGCGTAATTACTTGGGCAGCCAAGGGATTAAAAAACGTTTCTGTTTCTGAAGTTGAACTTCGCTCGCACCTACAGTTTTTCGATGGCATCCCAACCGAAGCCATCCATGAAACCATTATCAAAGCGGCTGCGGATTTAATTTCTCCAGAATCACCGGACTATCAGTTCCTCGCCGCCCGTTTAGCGGTGTTTCATTTGCGTAAGAAGGCCTTCGGTCAATTCGAGCCGCCAGCATTGTATACCCACGTGACGAAATTAGTTGAGCTTGGCAAGTATGACATGCACATTCTGCAAGATTACAGCCGCGAAGAACTCGACGTGATGGATACCTATATCGACCATTGGCGCGATATGGACTTCTCTTACGCAGCGGTAAAGCAGCTTGAAGGCAAATATTTAGTTCAAAACCGTGTGACACACGAAATCTACGAGAGCGCGCAGTTCCTCTACATTTTGGTCGCGGCCTGTTTGTTTGCCCGTTATCCAAAAGAAACGCGCCTGAAATACGTTAAAGATTTCTATGACGCGGTATCGACCTTTAAGATTTCGCTGCCAACGCCAATCATGGCTGGTGTGCGCACGCCAACACGTCAGTTCAGCTCTTGCGTACTGATCGAATGTGGTGACAGCTTAGATTCAATCAACGCGACAGCTTCGTCGATAGTGAAATACGTCAGTCAACGTGCGGGTATCGGTATTAACGCTGGTCGTATTCGCGCCTTAGGTAGCCCAATCCGTGGTGGTGAAGCCTTCCACACCGGTTGTTTACCTTTTTATAAGTATTTCCAAACCGCAGTTAAGTCTTGCTCTCAAGGCGGCGTGCGTGGTGGTGCTGCGACCCTCTTCTACCCGATTTGGCACTTAGAAGTCGAATCTCTGCTGGTATTGAAAAATAACCGCGGCGTTGAAGATAACCGTATCCGTCACTTGGACTACGGTGTGCAGTTGAACAAAGTCATGTATCAACGTCTGATCAAGGGCGAAAATATCAGCCTGTTTAGCCCATCAGATGTACCTGGTTTGTACGATGCGTTCTTTGAAGATCAAAATGAATTCGAACGTTTATATGTGCAATACGAGCAAGACAGCAGTATTCGTAAGAAAACCATAAAGGCAGTTGAGCTGTTTTCACTGATGATGCAAGAGCGCGCCTCAACCGGCCGTATCTACATTCAGAACGTGGATCACTGCAACACCCATAGCCCGTTCGATTCTAAAGTCGCGCCGATCAGACAATCTAACCTGTGTCTTGAAATCGCCCTGCCGACAAAACCATTGAACAACATCGATGATCCTAATGGTGAA
This sequence comes from Shewanella hafniensis, assembly GCF_019655335.1. Lineage (GTDB taxonomy): Bacteria > Pseudomonadota > Gammaproteobacteria > Enterobacterales > Shewanellaceae > Shewanella > Shewanella hafniensis. Next base: position 113,365 of record NZ_BPFD01000003.1, on the reverse strand, counting down.
ATCGCGCTTTGTACGTTGTCAGCACTCAACTTAGGTTCAATCAAAGAATTATCTGATATTGAGCCATTAGCCGACCTCGCGGTACGCGCACTGGATAATCTGCTGGATTATCAAGATTATCCTATCAAGGCAGCACAACTTGCCTCGATGAATCGCCGTACCTTAGGTATAGGCGTAATTAACTTTGCTAACTACTTAGCGAAAAATGGCATGAAGTATTCCGATGGCAGCGCGAACGATCTGACCCACAGAACCTTCGAAGCCATTCAGTTTTATTTACTGAAAGCCTCGATGAACTTAGCCAAAGAGCAAGGTGCGTGTCCGTTATTCCACGAGACCACGTACGCTCAAGGTATTTTGCCAATCGATACTTATAAACGTGACCTAGATAAAATTTGTGCCGAACCATTGCACTTAGACTGGGAATCACTGCGTAGCGATATCAAGCAATATGGCCTGCGTAACTCGACGCTGTCGGCATTAATGCCATCAGAAACCTCGTCGCAAATCTCCAATGCGACCAATGGTATCGAACCACCGCGTGGCCTTATCAGCGTAAAATCGAGCAAAGACGGTCAGCTAAAACAAGTGGTACCTGATTTCGATACGCTGAAAGATAGCTATGAATTACTATGGAAAATGCCAAGTAATGATGGTTACTTACAGCTAGTGGGCATCATGCAGAAGTTCGTTGACCAAGCGATTTCGGCTAACACTAACTACGACCCTTCACGTTTTGAAGGCCGTAAAGTACCGATGCAAACTCTGCTGAAAGATTTGCTCAATGCTTACAAGTTAGGTGTGAAAACGCTTTACTACCATAACACTCGCGATGGTGCATCGGATTCACACGATGACATCACCAATTTAGAGAAAGAAGACGACGGTTGCGCCGGCGGCGCGTGTAAAATCTAGTCTTTAACGTTAACGCGGCTCTTACAAATAAAAAGTATAGGGATCCCGATTGAGTGGATCCCTATCCATTGGAAAATAGCACCATGGCCTACTCTACCTTCTGTCAAACACCCAACGATGCCACCCGTGAACCTATGTTTTTAGGTCAATCGGTCAACGTGGCTCGTTACGATCAACAAAAATATGAAGTGTTCGAAAAACTGATAGAAAAGCAGTTATCTTTCTTTTGGCGACCGGAAGAAGTAGACGTCAGTCGCGATAAGATTGACTACGGTGCATTGCCCGATCATGAAAAACACATCTTTATTTCGAATCTGAAATACCAAACCCTGCTCGACTCGATTCAAGGTCGCTCGCCCAATGTGGCCTTTTTGCCACTGGTGTCGCTACCTGAGTTAGAAACTTGGATTGAGACTTGGTCTTTCTCTGAGACGATTCACTCGCGTTCATATACCCATATCATTCGCAATATCGTTAACGATCCGTCAGTGATCTTCGACGATATCGTCGTGAACAAAGAAATCTTAAGCCGTGCGACCGATATCGCCGCTTACTACGATCACTTAATTAAATTAACTCAAGTGTTCCACTTACTCGGCGCGGGGACCCATGTTATTGATGGCAAAGAAGTCATAGTCAATACCCGCACCCTGAAAAAAGCCTTGTACCTGTGCATGATGTCAGTCAACGCACTAGAGGCAATTCGTTTTTATGTTAGCTTTGCCTGCTCCTTTGCCTTTGCTGAACGTAAACTGATGGAAGGTAACGCGAAAATCATTCGCCTTATCGCCCGTGATGAAGCACTGCACTTAAACAGCACTCAGCATATTTTAAGCATTATGCAAGGTGGTAAAGACGATCCTGAAATGGGTGAAATTGCCGCAGAATGCCAACAAGAAGCCTTCGATTTATTCTTCAAGGCAGCAGAGCAAGAAAAAGAATGGGCAAAATACCTGTTCAAAGACGGCTCTATGATAGGTTTGAATGAACAGATCCTTTGCCAATACGTTGAATTTATTACTAACCAACGCATGAAGTCGGTGAATCTGCCGCAACCTTATCCTGAAATAACCAATCCATTACCTTGGATGAAAAACTGGTTAGAAAGCGATGCGGTGCAAGTCGCGCCTCAGGAAGTGGAAGTATCTTCATACTTAGTCGGTCAAATCGACTCAGCGGTTGATGGCGATGAATTCCTCGACTTCGATCTCTAAGACGCTCAAAAGTGACGTTAAAAATGGCATTACAACAGTGACATCGAAAAAACGGCCACAAAATCTGTTCGCGAAGGCGCCAATCGTGCGCCTTCAAGGTCAACCTGTGTTGCTCTTTACCGAGCAACAAGGCACCTTGCTGCAAGCGCTCGAAGCCAAAAAAGTCAAAATCTTCTCAGAATGTCGCAACGGTTTCTGCGGTGCCTGCAAAACACGCGTCATCAGCGGAAAAGTCAGCTACTTAAACGAACCCTTAGCCGAACTCAAACATGATGAATGTTTGCCCTGCTGCTGTGTACCAACCGAAGATTTAGAGCTGGATCTATCACCTGAAGGGGCAGCTGTCGTCACCTATGCAGCCAAAGGGTCACAACACATGGGCCGCAAAGGCCATTCACCAACACAGAGCGCTATATCCCACGGTTCAAAGCCGCAAATCTCGCCAACATTCATCGAAGTGTGCGAAAAATAACCTCTGAGTCTGATAGGGGCTAATTGATCCTCGCGGTTTAAATGTCTTTTTTCGCCATCACCCTATGCAGCTCATTGACCTCAGTCAGCGCCGCACTGCCATACCAAGGTAATAATTCCAGCACTAGACTGCCCGCTTGAATTGCAGGATCGGTTTCCGTTAAGGCTTTTGCCTCTTCAACCGTAGTAACGTCAAAGACATAAATACCGCGTAATTCGCCATCGTGTAAAAAGGGCCCCGCCAGCACTAATTTGCCCTCATTGGCAAGGCGGGTGATATTGTCCAAATGCGCCCTTTGCAATTGTTCGGCCTGTGCCTGTGTTCTATCCCGATTAGGGCCCCGCTTTAAAAAAGCCATTACATAGTGCTTCATATCGTATTCATCGGCACCAGCATTTTTAGCACGCTGCTCGTCAAACGGTGGAGTACTGTGGGCCGAAAAACTCACCATTAATCCCCATAATAGGCAAGTGATAAGGCTGATGGTGATCTTAGCGTTAAAGACAGTGTTAAGCTGCATAGCGGTTCCCTCTGCGTGGGTTATGGGCGAGTTATGTTGCTTAATTTAAGCATTTAAACCTTAGCGTATTTGCGGCAACTATGTTGAAAGGCAATAAAAAAGCCTGATTAAGACTCAGGCTTTAGATGCTATATGGGCTTTTAAAATGACTATAAACGCATCGCCAGTTCGGCGCCTTGGCGAATCGCCCGTTTAGCATCAAGTTCTGCGGCGACATCGACACCGCCAATTAAATGCACTGGCATGCCTGTCGCTTTCATCTCATCCACCAAAGTGCGATTCGATTCTTGGCCAGCGCAGAGGATAACATTATCCACTGGCAATACTTCTGCTTGCTCGCCAACGCGAATATGTAAACCCGCGTCATCAAACTTGTCGTAACTCACGCCTGTTTTCATCTTCACATCATGTTGCTTAAGCACAAGACGGTGGATCCAGCCGGTGGTTTTACCTAAGCCCTTGCCCATCTTCGACGTTTTACGTTGCAGTAAATAGACCTTACGATGATCGGTATTGTCGGATTGAGGTTCTGTTAGGCCGCCCGCATGCTGGTAAGTTTTATCTATGCCCCACTGTTGCAGCCATTTATCTGGGTCCAAGGTGCTAGATTGGCGCTCACATAAGTAATGCGCCATATCAAATCCGATACCGCCAGCACCAATCAAGGCTACTGTATTACCGACAGTCACTTCACCCGAGAGCACTTTTTGATAATCGACCACCCGTGGGTCATCAAAGCCGGGTAAGACTAAATCACGCGGCACAACGCCTGACGCTATCACTACTTCATCAAATTTTTCGGTCGCCAATACGCTGGCATCGAGGCGAGTGTTTAATCTCAGCTCCACCTTATGCAGCTTAATTTGATTGATAAAGTAACGGATAGTCTCGTTAAACTCTTCCTTTCCTGGGATTTTACGGGCGAGATTAAACTGTCCACCCACCTCGGATTTCGCTTCAAACAAGACAACATCATGGCCACGCATGGCGGCATAAACAGAAAATGCCATGCCCGCAGGACCTGCGCCCATCACCGCGATACGTTTTTTATTGGCTGTAGGTAAGAAGTTGATTTCAGTCTCATAACAGGCACGAGGATTCACTAAACAGGTTGCGCGCTTGAGGGAAAAGGTATGATCAAGACATGCTTGGTTACAGCCAATACAAGTGTTAATCAGCTCTGGTGTGTTCGCCGCGGCTTTATTGACAAACTCAGGATCGGCAAGAAAAGGCCTTGCCATCGACACCATGTCAGCTTGACCAGAAGCAATAATCTGCTCGCCGATTTCAGGGGTGTTAATGCGGTTCGTCGCAATTAAGGGCACAGAGACAGATTGTTTGAGCTTTTCAGTTACCCACGCAAAGGCACCGCGGGGCACACTCGTCGCAATGGTCGGTACACGCGCTTCATGCCAACCAATACCGGTATTTAGAATGGACACGCCAGCTTGCTCTAACCACTGGGCGAGCTGCACCACTTCATCCCAAGTTGAGCCATTATCCACCAGATCGAGCATAGATAAACGGAAGATAATGATGAAGTCTTTACCGACTTTTGCCCGTATCGCGTTAACAATCTCAATCGGGAATTGCGCCCGCTTTTCAAACGCACCGCCCCATTCATCGGTGCGGGTGTTGGTGCGCGCACTAACAAACTGATTGATCAAATAGCCTTCAGATCCCATCACCTCAACGCCATCGTAACCGGCTTTCTTGGCAAGAGCGGCTGAGCTGGCGTAATCCTTAATGGTCGAACGCACTTGACGGCTGGACATGGCAGACGGCGTAAAAGGTGTAATGGGTGATTTAATTTTGCTCGGTGCTTGGGAAAAAGGATGATAACCGTAGCGGCCCGCATGCAAAATTTGCATGCAGATCTTACCGTCGGCCTCATGCACCGCCTGCGTGACCACACGATGCTTACCGACTTGCCAAGGAAAACTCAGCTGACAGGCATGGGGCGTAAGGCGGCCACGAAGATTAGGGGAAATACCACCCGTAACAATCAAACCCACACCGCCCAGAGCGCGTTCTTTGTAGAACGCTGCCAGTTTCTCAAATCCGCCCTTTTCTTCTTCCAAACCTGTGTGCATTGAGCCCATAAGCACGCGGTTTTTGAGCTGGGTAAATCCCAGATCTAAGGGTTCTAATAAATGGGGAAACGACATTCAAACATCCTTTTAAAACAAGTGATTTAAATCAGCATACCTTGAGTCAAATCTAAGCTCAACCGTTGGATCGAGGCCATTAGTCAAAATCCTTTACAATTGTGTTTAGCCTGTAGCGCCATTTTCAGTTAGCATTGGCAGATTGGACTTATAAAGGAGTGGCAGATGTCCGCTAACCCATCGTTTTTCAAGAGAATATGTTTGTTTATTTGGCACACACTGAACGGGACGCGTAAACTTATCCTCAATCTGATCTTTTTTGGCATCTTAGCCGCCATTATCATCTCCATTGGCAGCAGCGAAGATATCCAAGTTGAAGATAATTCAGCACTGGTGCTTAATCTGGCTGGTTCGATTGTCGATCAGAAACAACAGGTCGATCCCTTAGAAGCCGCATTCAAGCAAGGCAATAATGGCAATGCCGATGGGGAAATCCTGCTCGCCGATGTGCTATATGTGATTGATAATGCCGCGCAAGATCAAAGGATAAGTACCCTAGTACTTGATCTAGCCGATCTCAAACGTGCCGGGATCAGTAAGCTGCAATCTATCGGAGATGCACTTAACCGCTTTAAAGAAAGCGGCAAAAAAGTGGTCGCCATCGGTAATTACTACGAGCAAAATCAATATTTCCTCGCCAGTTTTGCCGACACCATTTACCTCAATCCCCAGGGCGGCGTGTCGCTTGATGGCCTGAGTATGTACAACCAGTACTTCAAATCGGCCTTAGATAAACTCAAAATTAAAGCGCATATTTTCCGCGTAGGGACCTTTAAATCCGCGGTTGAACCCTACATGCGTGACGATATGTCCGACGCCGCTCGCGAAGCCAGTAGCGCACTTTTAACCGATGTATGGCAAAGCTACACCCAGACAGTCGCTGGTAATCGCAATATTGAGCCTAACTCGCTGGTGCCCGATGCAAGCACTTATTTGGCAGAGCTCGATAAAGCTAATGGTGACTCTGCTACAATGGCCATCAACATGAAATGGGTCGATAACTTAGCTACGACGGAAGATTTTCGTCAAACCATGCTAGAAACCGTTGGCAAAGCCAGCAGTGGTGACAGTTTCAAGCAAGTGAGTTTTTACGATTATTTAACCTTAGTGACGCCATTGCCAAGCTTTGTTGAACAAGACAGTGTCGGCATTATTGTCGCAAGTGGCACGATTCTGAATGGTACTCAACCTGCGGGCCAAATTGGCGGCGAAAGCACTGCCGAGCTGTTACGTAAAGCGCGTTTTGATAAACACGTTAAAGCCTTAGTACTGCGTGTCGATAGCCCTGGCGGTAGCGCCTTTGCCTCGGAGCAAATTCGTCAAGAATTACTGGCACTTAAAGCAGCGGGTAAACCTGTCGTCGTCAGCATGGGCAGTTTAGCGGCTTCAGGAGGCTACTGGATTTCGGCCAGTGCCGACTACATCTTCGCAACGCCAACTACGCTTACGGGCTCGATTGGGATCTTCGGCATGATCACCACCTTTGAAGATTCTCTGGCCAGTATAGGCGTGCATACCGATGGCGTATCAACCTCTGAATGGGCAGGATTGTCTGTGACACGCACGCTGTCACCGCAAGTTGAAGCGATTATCCAACGTCATATTGAACGTGGCTATTTAGACTTTATCTCGCTGGTCGCCAAAGAACGTAAAATGACCATAGAACAAGTCGATAAGATTGCCCAAGGCCGTGTTTGGAGCGGAAAAAAAGCCCTTGAGCTTGGCTTAGTCGATGAACTGGGTGATTTAGATGAGGCGATTGCTAAAGCCGCTAAACTCGCTGATATGACACTATTTGATACCCGCGTTATCGAACAAGAACTGACACCCGAGCAACGCTTTATGCAACAGATGTTTGCCTCAGTATCGAGCTACCTGCCCGCCTCACTCAGCCAGTCATCGATGTTAGAGCAAATGCTAGCGCAATGGACCAGCAGCTTAAAAACGTTAACCTCTTTTGATGATCCAAATAACGTCTACATCTACTGCGATACTTGCAACATGATGAACTAAATCTGCCAGCGTCTAGGTTGCAGCTCGCAACTTCAAGATGATGACAAAGACAAAGCCCGGATCTCCGGGCTTTTTTATTGGGTTTATGTCAGTTAAATCGTATAATTCGGCCACTTGAAGCTAAGAAAACGACAAGAATGACTAAACGCTCCATTTATGTTGCCTATACAGGCGGCACCATAGGTATGCAAAAAACCGATAACGGCTTCGTCCCCGTTGCGGGATTCCTGACTCAGTGCGTGCAATCTATGCCCGAGTTTTACCATGAAGAAATGCCGACATTCGTGATCCACGAATATTGCCCACTTATCGACTCTTCCAATATGGCGCCGACTGATTGGCAGATGATCGCTGATGACATACAAGCTAATTACGATAAATACGATGGCTTTGTGATCCTCCATGGCACAGATACCATGGCGTATACGGCTTCAGCGCTGTCGTTTATGCTGCAAGGCTTGTCAAAACCTGTGATAGTAACGGGCTCACAAATTCCCCTCGCCCAACTGCGCTCAGACGGACAAACCAATTTATTAAATTCACTCTATATTGCGGCGAATTATCCGGTCGCAGAAGTGTGTTTATTCTTCAACAACAAACTCTTTCGAGGTAATCGCTCGACGAAGGCCCATGCCGACGGTTTCGATGCTTTTGCTTCGCCTAACTTCCCGCTACTGCTAGAAGCTGGGATCAAAATCAATCTGCGCGCAGGCAAAATCACCGTTGCCAACGATACCCCATTGGAAGTGGCGCATATTAGCCCGCAGCCTGTCGGTGTGGTGACCTTGTATCCAGGGATCTCGACCCAGATTTTTGAGAACATTCTGCAGCAGCCGGTTAAAGCCCTCATACTACTGACATTTGGTGTGGGTAACGCGCCGCAGGATGCGGCCTTACTCAAAACCTTAAGGCAAGCGGATGAACGCGGCATAGTGCTGGTGAATCTTACCCAGTGTTTCCAAGGTAAGGTGAATATGGGCGGCTACGCCACGGGTAATGCGCTCGCTAAAGCTGGCGTGATCAGTGGCGCCGATATGACCATAGAAGCAGCCTTAGCTAAACTGCATTATTTACTATCTAAAAATTTGCAGCCAGCCGAAATAAAAGCGGCCATGTTGCAAAATCTAGTCGGTGAACTGAGCATAGATTAACGCCATAGTCTTTAAATATTTCCCTTATTGCTCAATCACTTGTCCCGTCCTAAGATAGGTAACAAAAAAGCCCATTTAATATGGGCTTTTTGAGTTTAACTCAGATTAAACGGCGTCAAACTAATGAGTAAGTTACAAATCTTGTACTTTAAACTCGGCAATTGACTCACCGCGGAATTGCTTTTTCAGCTCAGCTTTAGACAGTTCATTGATTTTACCGTCAGGCGCAATTGTGAAATGCTCAGTTTGCTCAAGCTTTCGGGCTTGATACAACATCACGACCTGCAGGGTAGAATCACGCTGCGCTTCACTTAGCACAGTGCCATCTTCCCACTTACCCAGCTCTGCTGCACTACGAAGCCTTTCATAGACTTCAATGGGCATTTGATCGATCACTTGATTAATATCTGTCATACACTTTTCCGCTTATGTAACACGATTCTGACTCGTGTGATGAGATAACCCACAAAACCAAACACGAAGCATATTCCGGCAATGTTCGCCCGCATACCTTCGGCAGGTTCACCACCCCAAAACCAAATCACCACGCCTGCAATAAACAAGGTCATAGCAACAAAACTCTGGTTCATTAAGCTGCTGGACTTTTGAATATGACTAATGCACGTTAAGGACTCATTGTCACCATTGGTGCTCGCTTGACAATGGGGACATGAAGGCGCCTTACTCGACATCCGCTTGCGACACACTGGACATTCAATTAATGCCATATCAGCCTCGCCCTAACGTAACTTATCAACAACGGCGAGAATGGCAATAAGCGATGCTTCACCTAAATAAATACTGCGCTCTGGCGACCAACCCACAAAAGGATCGGCCAGATTGTTATTGTCTTTAAAAGGCATTTCGAGGGTATTGGATAAACACTCGAAGGTCTGAGCGACCCAATTAGAGGCAACCGTTAGATTCGCTTGGCCTGGCTCGTCTTTGTCATAGCCAAACTGAGTTTGGAAATCGGCACTGGCTAAGGTCAATGCTTGGCTGAAATCAGCTTGCAGCTGCGCCAGCTTATCATTGTGGGCAGGCACGCCCTCGCAACCCGCTAAAAATACATAAGGTAAGCCTTCATCGCCGTGGACATCATAAAACAAGTCGACACCGGTTTGCTGCATCTTGTTGACGACGTGGTACACCTCGGGACTCTTTTCTAAACTCGGCGTTTGCCACTCGCGGTTAAGATTGATGCCAATCGCATTGGTACGCAAATGGCCTCTGACACTGCCATCGGGATTCATGTTCGGCACTATATAGAAATTGGCTTTGTCGAGCAGCGCTTTGGCAGCTGGGCAATCATTATCAAGTAACCGATTCACTAGACCTTCGACTAACCATTCAGCCATGGTTTCGCCCGGATGTTGTCTGGCGGTGATCCAAATATTTCGCTTAGCAGCATCACCATCACCGACTTTCATCAAGGTAATATCGCGGCCATCTAAGGTCAGCCCTAAATGCTCTAAATTGACATCAGGGTGTAACTGGGCGCCGCTGAGCAAATCTAAATGGCGCTCATAGCTGTATGGCGCAAAGTAAGCGATTTGAATCGCATCGCAGTCCAGCTCTAAGCTAATGCTCAGTTTGCCGTCTTTATACTGTGTAGGAATACGGAACCAATGCTGGCGATCGTAACTGGCCACTGCCTGATAATCTTCCCAACCCTTGGTATAAGAAGCAGTGCCCGCGTTAATAATATTTAAGGTGTAATGGTTACCCACCTCACCTTCGAATCGAAAATTGAACCATTGATAAAACTCGCCGCCCGCATCGGGACGAATAGCCAGTTGAATATCGTCTTTATTATCAAGATTGACGACTTGGATATTTCCGCCATCAAAGTTGGCACTGATCCGCATATTGATTCCTAATAGGTTGTTAAAGCTAAGGGCTCTTAATGGCACGCGGCGTATAGCACGCGGCACATTTTATTATATGGCCGATAGGATAAACCAAAACATCCCAAGGGGAAAACGAAAGCCAGAAAATTCCATCAAGGCCCGTTACAGTCGTCCTTTTATTAACCAAGATTTTCGCCAAACTTCTACAAAATCTTGCCACTAACGAGACACCAAAGTATGACGTTAAGCCATGAAGCTATAACCTTGGCCTCGAACTGTATTGATTAAGTTACGCGGCAAGCTGATGTTGGCCAATTTACGGCGCGTGTTACTAATGTGCATATCAAGATTGCGGTCAAATCGGCCCAGATCTTTTTGTAACACTGAACGCTGTAACTCTTGCTTAGTGATGACCTGGCCTTTTCTTTCAAACAAATATTTAAATAATTTAAATTCAGTTTGGGTCAAATCGACATAACGGCTGCCAATGGTGATCCTATAACTCATATCATCAAAGTTAATCACTTTCGCTGCTACAGTCGCTATTTGCGGCGATTGAGATTGACGAGAACAAAGACGCCGCTCTAAAGCACGTAAGCGAACAAATAGCTCTTTGATGCTAAATGGTTTACTCAAAAAATCATCGGCACCTAATTCATAGCCAGTGATACGATCGTCTTCATTATCCCGTGCCGAGACCATCAATACCGGCGTTGAGCATTCCCGCGCTTTTAACAGCTCAAAACCATTCATTTGCGGCATGACCAAATCGAGCACTATGATGTCGGGTGCAAAACGTTCAATACATGCCAGACCATCGACACCATTCACCGCACATTCAACTTCATGTCCTTGCGTGCCCAAGGCATCGGCCAACCAAGCACTAAACAAGGGATCATCATCGACTAAGAGTATTTTACTCATCCTTAAAACCCAAACGAGAATCCATATCATTTATATTAGCATGCGAATCGAAATGACTCTAGGCCTATTACATTCGTTAAGAAATGTGATGTTGAAAACTGTGAACAAAATACGAGATGAAGGGAAAATTAAACAAAAATTGGCTATTTAAAAGTGATGAGTTAAATGACGTTTAACTACTCAAAAATCTGTATCAGATTCCATTTCACAATAAAAAAGCGCCCTAAGGCGCTTTTTAAACACTAAGAGTATTAACTTAGCTTAGAACTTAACCGTTACACCACCGTATATTACACGACCGATAGTGTCATATACTTGTGGAACTGTGCCACCATCACTACCGTTAGAAACACGTGATGGTTTTTCATCAGTGAAGTTTTTCACACCTAAACTAACAGTTGTCATATCAGTGATGTGATATGTTCCAGAAATATTGTGATATAGCACTGAGTCAACATCATAGCCTTTCGCCAAGTCTGTCATCTCACCAATATAGCGGTTGAAGTACATAACACTCCAATCATCTTGACCAGCTGAGAGACTGAAGTTATTACGAACCTTAGCGTAAGCACCGAAGTTACCGTCGATAGTATCAGTGTAATCTTTATTATCCTGCTCAAAGTTCAATAAATATGTCGTGTCATTGCTGATTTTCCAATCCAAACCTAAGCCTTCAAAGTTATAGGCTAAGTTAAAATCAATACCGCTAGTATCTTGATAACCTACGTTGGTTAACGCATTCGTTAGATTACGTAAGTCACCTTCTGGGGTAATATTAAACGTTTCACAAGCTGACGTAATGCCATCTTTACAATCATCTAAGCCAGCCTGAGTATCTAAACGGGCGATAGCGTTATCCACTTTGAAGCGCCAGTAGTCTAATGTCAGAGACATACCATCAAGATAGCTTGGCGAATACACTAAACCAGCCGTATAAGACTCTGACTCTTCAGGCTTCAAATCTGGATCAGAAGTACGGTTTACCAAAATTTGTCCTGGCTGTTCATCATCTGACAACCAAGGATTTGTAAGGTAATCAAACGATCCCGAATTACCACCATATAATTCAGCAACACTTGGCGCACGGAAGCCTGTAGCCGCAACACCCCGAACCATTAAGTCATCTGTTGCAGTGTATGTTAAACCAATTTTCCAAGTGGTCGCTTTACCGAATGTTGAGTAATCGTCTAAACGCAGCGCGAATTCACCCGTTAATTTCTCGGTGAAAGGCACACTTACTTCTTGAAAAATCGAAATAACGTTGTAGTTACCATCGGTTGGATCTTGCTGTGCTGCAGTGCTTTCACCTGCGACAACAATTGGATCGGGATTATAGAAACCACTCTCACGGCGGTATTCAGCACCAATCGCAAAACCAACGGCACCCGCTTTTAAATCAAACAACTCACCATTCAAGCCGGCAGATAATGTCTGTTGTTCATTACCGCCATTTGCAGCCTCTGTATAACCAACAGCATCTTTCATCGCTTGTGTAAGTGGTGCACCACTTAACCAAGCATCGGGATTAGCATAAATAGCGTTACGCATATCGCTAGCATTGATAGAGTTCTCTACTGCGGTTTCTGCTTTGTTCTTACCAAATGTATAAGTAACATCCCAGTTCATACCTGTATGAACGTCTAAAGTACCCGCTAGACCACCTGATAAACGCCAAGTATCAGTATCCTGAGTATAAATACGAGGACCTACATCATTCATACGTCTAGCATAGAAAACTTGCCCATGATCATCAGGCTTAATACCTGCAGCAATCATATCACTATCAAGTGTTAAACACTTTAATGGATCTGCATCTGGTTGACCACAGACATCAAGATATAGCTGTGCAGGTTGAGCTGCCATTTGCTGATGAGAACGACGGTTGGTATAAATAGCATCTGCAGTTAACACAACATCATTACCCAGCTCTTGAGTCATGTTAGCAAATAAACTGCGACGTTCACTTGGTGTTTGATAGTAGCTATCTTGGGTGAAATCATAAGTCTCTGTTTGTGCTACCCAATTACCATTAGCATCTTGAACCATACCATCTAGTGAACCCGTTGGTATAATTCCACTCGCACCAGGTTTAGTCCAATCACGATCAGATTGGATCACACCACGTCGGTCAGAAAAAGCGGCACCAAAGGTGTAATTACCACCATCGGTGTTAAAACCGTATAGCGCACTGACATCACCACTTTCGCCATCGCCTTTGTCTGTACCACTGCCGTTAAAATCGAACTGGAAACCTTCAAAATCTTTCTTCGTGATAATGTTCACTACACCAGCAATGGCATCAGAACCGTAAACCGCTGATGCGCCGTCTTTCAGAATTTCAACACGCGCAATCATAGCGACTGGAATCGAGTTAAGATCCACTGCACTATCGGCGCCTGAACCTGAGTTAACCATGCGGCGACCATTCAATAACACAAGCGTACGTTGTGAACCCATACCACGTAAGTCAACTTGGGCAACACCGTCAGCACCGTTGTTTGTCGTTGAACCTACGGCAGCACCTGCCATTGAAGTTTGTACTTGTAGCATCTGGTCTACAGAAGTGAAACCTTCTGCTTTAATCGCAGCAGCATCGATAACGGTTACAGGAGAAGCTGTCTCCATATCTTGGCGCTGAATGCGTGAACCCGTGACTTCAATACGTTCAACTTTTGCTTTTTCTTCCGCAGCAAATGCGCTTGACGTTACAAATGCACCTGAAGTGATAGATGCAACGATAGCTAAGTTAATAGCTGACGCGACTTTGGTTCTTTTGATCATGTATGAATGCTCCCTAGATCTTACTATTATTTTTATGCTTACAGCTTGTACAACTATTGATGTACTAGTGTTGCACTCGATACTGAGGATTCACTTTAACTCCGTCAACACTCAAAATATTAACCAACGAAAAAGTAATGTTAAAAAATTTAGGTTACTTTGTTTTTATTTATGACGCATATTTTCAATAAAACTTAAGCATCATATTTTATTAGAAGTTAAATCTTAATGATGACAAGTAATAAGTGATTAACACTGTTAACGAGTTACTTTTATGAAACATATTCAGCGTCAAAAAATGTGACACGGATCACATTTAATTGTTCTGGCGAGAACCGTAAACTGGAATGAGATACTGATTAACCACCACTTAAATTGCATACCCATGGACATTAATAACTTACATGCAGCTATAACCATGGAGATAATCTCGCTAAATCAGTGCGTAACAAAAGATACAAACAGCATCAGTTGTGCTATTTATGCACACAAATAAAATCACCCTCGAAATTTAAACAATATTGCTACAAATTATTCCGTATACCAAACCCTAGCAAAAGATAGCTGTAGTGAGTATTTGTGTTGAGGATTTAGTAACCTAAGGCAAATTATTAAATTAAGTTAATCTCAGAGTAAAAATCGATTTTGATAGTGGATAGTTCATATTTCGGCTCAATAAACAAACTAAATAGATACATTTGTTAATTAATTTAGGTTCACGTCAATTAACTATAAATATACAGTTTTCTGTATAAAATCTATTATAATCGTCTAAATACTGAGCTTAAAAAGACGGGGCATTCTGGAATGCTGATACAACTTAATGATGAGAAACTCATAGCTATCAAGTTTTAAAAAGTCTTATATTTAACGCCATTTCAAACGCTATTCGATTTGCCAAAATCTCACCCCTATTGTAACCAAAGTTAAATCTCACCCATAAAAAAGCGACCACTTAGGTCGCCTTTCATTATCGGTATTATCAAGCAGATGGTTATTCAGGTTTGATCAACTCAAAATGCTGGTATGCCCGTGCGGTTGCAATTCGGCCGCGGGGCGTACGTTGGATAAACCCTTGCTGGATCAAGAAAGGTTCTAACACATCTTCAATGGTTTCACGCTCTTCGCCGATGGCTGCGGCTAAGTTGTCTAGTCCTACTGGTCCACCCATAAATTTATCGATAATAGCCAGTAACAATTTGCGATCCATATAATCGAAACCTTCACTATCCACATCTAGCAAGTCTAAAGCGTGTTCGGCCACAAACTTAGTGACGGCACCGTCATGCTTCACCTGCGCGTAATCCCGTACGCGGCGCAGCAATCTGTTGGCTATTCTCGGTGTACCGCGTGAACGGCGCGCGATTTCAAAGGCGCCTTCAGCATCAATATCCAGCTCCATTACCTGCGCCGAACGCGTGACTATGGTGCTTAAATCTTTGATATTATAAAACTCAAGCCGTAGTGGGATCCCAAAGCGCGCCCGAAGTGGTGAGGTTAACGCACCTGCCCGTGTTGTAGCGCCTACTAGAGTGAACGGCGGTAAATCAAGCTTAATAGAACGCGCTGCTGGCCCTTCACCTATCATGATATCCAGCTGATAATCTTCCATCGCCGGATACAAAATCTCTTCTACCACAGGGCTTAATCGATGGATTTCATCGATGAACAACACATCACCGGATTCAAGATTGGTCAAGAGGGCTGCAAGATCGCCCGCTTTTTCAAGCACGGGGCCCGAGGTGGACTTAATATTCACTCCCATCTCGTTCGCCACAATCATAGCCAAGGTGGTTTTACCCAGTCCTGGCGGACCGTAGATCAACATATGATCTAAGGCTTCATTACGATTCTTTGCCGCTTGAATAAACACCTTAAGTTGCGCCCGAGTGTCATCTTGGCCCGTGTATTCATCGAGCATTTTAGGGCGCATTGCCCTGTCGATGGATTCATCTTGAGCTTGGATCTGCGGCTGGATGAGTCTATCTGCCTCAATCATTATTATTCCTTCTCGCAGCTTTCATCTTAATTATCATCATTCAATTAAAGCATCGACTTAAGGGCAGCTTTGATCAGTGTTTCTGAATCCATGCCCTCTTTGTAGGCTGCAGAAACCGATTTGCTCGCCTGCGGTGGTTTATAACCCAGCGAAATTAAAGCTGAAATAGCATCTTCTTCTGCGCTATTGACTGTCGGCGCAGGAGAGTAATTAGATTGCAGCACAAACTCACGCTCTGAGCCTGCAGAGGCTTCCATCAAGCTCTTGAGCTTATCGCGCATTTCAACCAGTAACCGCTCAGCGGTTTTCTTGCCCACACCCGGTAATTTCACTAAGGTCACTATGTCATCGCGCTCAACGCAACCCACAAATTCTGCGGCTGTCATGCCTGATAAAATGGTCAGCGCGAGCTTGGGACCGACACCATTGGTCTTGATCAGTAAGCGAAATAACGCCCTTTCCTGCTTAGTGATAAAACCATAGAGAAGCTGCGCATCTTCACGCACCACAAAATGGGTGTAGACCATAGCTTCGTGATTAACTTCAGGCAGCTCATAAAAGCTAGTCAGCGGCATCTGCAACTCGTAACCCACACCATTAACATCGATCAAAATTTCTGGTGCTTGTTTCTCAACGAGCACTCCCCGTAAACGACCTATCATCTGTACCGTCCGTATGTTCTTGCCGTTGCCCGGCCACTCAATGCAATTAAACTCTGGCTGGTGTGATAATGACACACAGCAACACCGAGTGCATCTGCGGCGTCAGCTTGTGGGGCTGCTGGTAATTTAAGTAGTTGTTGGATCATGTGTTGTACTTGGGCTTTCTGTGCTCGCCCCGTACCCACAACTGCGCTCTTAATTTGCGTCGCACTGTATTCGGCCACAGGTAAATTGGCAACTGTGGCAGCAACAATGGCCGCGCCGCGTGCTTGGCCTAACTTGAGCGCAGAATCGGCATTTTTTGCCATAAATACGCGCTCAATTGCAAATTCGTCCGGTTGATACTGACGAATAATCTCAGTGATCCCATCAAATATTTGCTTGAGCCTACCAGGCAGCTCTTCAGACGAAGTGCGAATACAACCACTGCCGAGGTAAATCTGATGCCGTCCCTGACATTGGATCACGCCGTAGCCTGTGATCCGCGAACCTGGGTCAACACCTAAAATAATTGCCATTAAATGCCTTATAAGGGATCTGAATTGTCGTCTCAGTTCATAGGTAAACGTGTATTCAAAGTTAGCGTGTTCGAGCTGAAATTACCTAAACTGACACCCAAATCCAGCTCACGGCCAATCTAACCTAGGTTTGCCATCACGTCATCGGAGATTTCCGCATTATGATACACTTCTTGCACATCGTCGTGATCTTCAAGGGTATCGATAAGGCGCATAAATTTTTCGGCTGTGTCAAGATCAAGCTCAGCTTTCGTTGAGGCTATCATAGCGATTTCAGCGTTATCTGCCACAAAACTAGCCTTATCGAGTGCCTCTTTGACCGTATAGAAATCAACGGGATCGGTGAATACATCTATAGCACCATCATCATAGCTGACAATATCTTCCGCGCCCGCTTCAAGCGCCGCCTCCATTAGTGCATCTTCATCGGTTCCCGGCGCATAGGATAACACCCCACGTTTAGTGAATAGATAAGAAACCGACCCATCCGTGCCTAAGTTGCCGCCCGATTTACTAAACGCATTGCGCACACCGCTCACCGTCCGATTACGATTGTCCGTCATGGTTTCGACCATCACAGCGGTGCCGCCTGGGCCATAACCTTCATAGAGAATGGTTTCGAGTTGCTGACCTTCTAATTCACCGGCGCCGCGTTTAATCGCGCGCTCAACCGTATCGCGGGTCATATTGCCGCCGAGGGCTTTATCAATGGCGACACGTAATCGTGGATTGGAATCGGGATCTGAGCCGCCTTCACGGGCTGCGACGGTTAATTCGCGAATGAATTTAGTAAAGAGTTTACCGCGTTTAGCATCTTGAGCTGCTTTACGGTGCTTAATGTTGGCCCATTTACTGTGACCTGCCATGGGAAGTCTCCTTAACTGAGGTGTCATCGCATAGCTTATCAAGAGCCGAAGTGTAAGGATTGATTAACGGCTATTTAGGATTGAACAAATAGATATTGATAAGCAAAGAAATGACGGTTCACTAAAACAGACCGAGGCTTGCGCCTCGGTTTTCGGTACTATTTAAACAGTAACTGACAAGGACTAATGCTAATAGACTAACGCCAATCGACTAATGCCAATCGACTAATGCCAATCGCCTTTCACAAAACGAGTTACACAACGTCGACTTGAATAAGGTCGATTTACAAAAATCCTTTCACGAAAGATCAGTCTTCCGCTTTAACGGCTTTCTCAACCACGGCAATGCCAAGTTCAGCTAACTGCTGCGGATTGGCAAATCCTGGTGCGTTAGTTAGCGGGCAAGCGGCTGTGGTGGTTTTCGGGAACGCCATCACATCACGGATTGAGCTTGCGCCTGTCATCAGCATGATGATGCGGTCTAAACCAAACGCTAAACCTGCATGTGGCGGTGTGCCGTAACGCAGCGCTTCTAACAGGAAGCCGAACTTCTCTTTAGCTTCTTCGTCGGTAATGCCCAGAATACGGAATACCGCAGACTGCATTTCTTGGTTGTGGATACGCACAGAACCACCGCCTAATTCGCAGCCGTTTAATACCATATCGTAAGCATCAGAAACGCGATTGGCTGGGTTAGCTTCAAGTTCTGCTGCGGTTACGCCACGCGGTGCGGTGAACGGATGGTGAACGGCATGGAAGCTACCGTTGATCTTCTCAAACATCGGGAAGTCAACCACCCACAGTGGACGCCATTGACCTTCAAGTAAATCAAAGTCTTCACCGGCTTTAAGACGCAGTGCGCCCATGGATTCGGCAACCACAGTCGCTTGATCTGCACCAAACAGGATAATGTCGCCAGTTTGCGCTGCCGTGCGGCTCACGATTTCATTGACTATGCTTTCGTTTAAGAATTTCAGCACAGGTGATTGAATGCCTTCTAAGCCAAGGCTTAGGTCATTAATCTTCATCCACGCTAAGCCTTTAGCACCATAAATGCCAACAAACTTCGTGTAATCATCGATTTGCTTACGAGACAGTGCAGCGCCGCCTGGAATACGCAGTGCAGCAACACGACCTTCTTCATCGTTAGCAGGGCCTGAGAATACCGCAAATTCGACTTCTTTGAGTAAATCGGCAATGTCCACCAGCTCTAAGGGGTTACGTAAATCTGGCTTATCTGAACCGAAACGACGCATCGCTTCGTTGTAGGTCATGCGTGGGAACTCGCCCAGATCGACGTTCAGCATTTCAAGGAATAGACCACGCATCATCTCTTCGGTTTTCGCCATCACTTGCTCAGAGCTCATGAAAGACGTTTCGATATCGATTTGGGTGAATTCTGGCTGACGGTCGGCACGTAAGTCTTCATCACGGAAGCATTTTACGATTTGATAGTAACGATCAAAGCCTGACATCATCAGTAACTGTTTAAACAACTGTGGTGATTGTGGCAAGGCAAAGAACTGACCTTTATAAGTACGGCTTGGTACTAAATAATCGCGGGCACCTTCTGGGGTTGCCTTGGTCAGGATCGGGGTTTCTATGTCTAAGAAACCGTTTGAGTCGAGGAAACGACGCACAGAACTGGTGACTTTAGCGCGGAAAATTAATCGCTGCGCCATTTCTGGACGACGTAAATCTAAGTAACGATACTTAAGACGTTGCTCTTCGCTGTTGTTCTGGTAGTTATCCATGCTCAATGGCAGTGGATCGGCAGCGTTGATGATCGTCAAGGCTTGGCCTAAGACTTCAATTTCACCTGTCTTCATTTGACCATTGACTTGGCTATCAGGACGGGCGCGAACGAGGCCTTTAACCTGAACGCAAAATTCGGCGCGCAGCGTGCTGGCGACATTGAACACCTCAGGTAAGTCTGGATCATAGACCACTTGGATCAGACCTTCTCTGTCTCTTAAATCTAAAAAGACAACGCCACCCAAATCACGGCTACGATTAACCCAACCTACCAAGGTAACTTCTTGTCCAACGTGAGACTTATTGACGTCTCCACAATAATGACTGCGCATCTAACTCTATCCTTTATCCGGAAACCGGTGCTTTGGAAATAATCAAAACGAGATAAAAGCGGCATTATAGTAAAATAATGCCGATTACCAAAGTACTTCACACTTAGGCGGTGAAGTATCAAACAGTTTTACGCCCTTGACTAGAGGCGAACGCACTATCTGAGCATGAGCGTTCAAAAAAACATCAAGCTGAGCGATAACAACGCCCGCCGCAACTTTTTGCTTGGTACATCAGCTGATCGGCTTTTTTCAATAAACCTATTGCGGTATCACCATCGCGGGGATAAATCACCACGCCAATACTAACCGCTATGCTGACACTGACGCCTTGAATAAGCAAAGGGCTCGACAGTGCCTGTAGAATATTATCAGCAACTTGGGTTGCTGCATCGAGATCTTGCACACGATTTAACAGGATAACAAACTCATCGCCGCCAAATCGCGCCACGGTATCTGAGCCACGGATAACCTTGGTTAACTTTTGGGCAACTTGTACCAGCAATTCATCGCCAATCGGGTGACCATGTTGATCATTAATCTGTTTAAAGCCATCCAAATCGATGAATAGCAAGGAAAAGTGTGCTTGCTCGCGCTGATGGGACAGCAAAGCTTGCGCTAATCTGTCATCGAGTAAGGCGCGGTTCGGTAACTGAGTCAAAGCATCGTGGTTCGCCACATGCTGCAAACGTTTTTCAGCAACTAATCGCTGGGTGATCTCACGATTTAAGCGGCGATTCACGAACAACACCGCCACCATCACTGAGCATAAGACTATTACGCCAAATACGATATAACGCAGCCATTGCAGATAGTTAGCGCTTTCTGTCGCCACTGTAAATGATACCCAGCGCGTATATATTTTTTGTTGATGTTGAGCATCAACCAAAGCCAAGGCTTTGTTAATCAGCGGCACCAGCGGCGCAAACTGAGGATAAACACCAATATGGCTATGTTGATCGGCAAGATCGCTCAGCAGCGACATTTTCAGTGTCGGATAGTGGCTGGTTTTAAGCTCAGAAGCCAACGTCACTACTTTATCGATAAACACATCCGCATTGCCATTCGTCACCGTCGCCAATCCCGCCTGCGTGTTTGGCACTATCACTAACTTGAGTGAAGGTTCCAGACTCATCAATTGTGCCACCAAATGATAGCCTTCGACCACAGCCACTCTTTGCCCTGCGAGCTGGGCAATATTGAATACCGAGACTTGTTCTAGCTGCGACACTAAGGCCCACGGCGATGGCCAATAAGCCTCACTAAACGCTAAACGCTGCTGGCGCTCCGCCGTTTGGGCGACACTGCCAGCTAAACTCACCTCGCCCTTTTGCAACGCCTCGATTAACGAATGCCAATCATCAAAGCCAACGGGCGTGAGCTTAAGTTTGAGCTGTTCCTTGAGTAATTTGACGATATCGCTGTTGATCCCCGCAAACTCACCCTGTTCATCCATAAATTCCATCGGTGGCCACTGCTTTAGATAACCGACTTTGAGTTCGCCGACACTTTCCACATAGGCCTGCTCAGCGGGACTTAAACTGACATGGCGCTCAGCTTGGATAAAAACATGATCTTTTGGATTGAGCATCCATTTATTTTCAATATCGGCAAATTCTTGATTGCTAATATTATTAAAGCCATTAGCAATCCGCTGCGTCAGGCCCGGATCATCACTGCGGGTCAACACATAGATGTTGGTGCTAAATTCGAGTTCGGGATACTGACTAAAGTCAGACCAGCCTTTATTGAGCAGCAAATAATGGGATGTCCATGCACCCGAAGCCACAAAGCCGACAATCTCACCCGATCTCGCGCCCGCGACCATAGCATCCATATTGTCGTAATAGCGCAATGCCACTTGGGGTAAGGCTTTACGTAACTCTACGAGATAAGGCGCCGTCGGCACCACCCCGATACGTTTGCCTTTTAAGCTGTCTAAATCGGTTAACTGTTGCTGATAGAGAAAGAGTCGACTCTTAACCGTATATAAATGCCAAGCCCGACTAAGCCCCGTTTTGACATCCTCGCTCTCAGGATAACCAATATGGGCATCGGCAAGACCACGGCGAACAT
Source organism: Shewanella hafniensis (assembly GCF_019655335.1). Classification (GTDB taxonomy): domain Bacteria; phylum Pseudomonadota; class Gammaproteobacteria; order Enterobacterales; family Shewanellaceae; genus Shewanella; species Shewanella hafniensis. The sequence goes on along the minus strand of NZ_BPFD01000003.1, from coordinate 91,152 downwards.
CATCCACGCTGGAGTTCATATCGCCAGAAATATAATCAACGGCGATACCGGTTTTCTCAGACCAAAGCTGCCACATATCTACATACAAGCCATGGGGTAAGCCATCAACACCTAAGTCCACAAAAGGCTCGACGCCCAGTTGCATGGAAATAACAATCCCAGCTTGTTGACGTTGATAACCAAGCCATCGTCGCTCCGTTTGCTGGATAAAGTGTGCATCGAGCGCGGTGAAACCTTTATTGATCCTATCGACCAAATCAAGATTGCCTTTTTTGACCGCAGGAACAAATTGCATCGCCTTAATTTGGATACGCGCCGTATTGGGATAATTCGCGGCAATCTCTTGGGATGAAGCGGGATCTTTCAAATAACCTTCTAAGCCCGCAAACACCATAATCTCGCCAGCGGCGACCCCAGCGAGTAATTTCTCACGACTTTCGTAGCGTTTAAACACAAGCTGAGGTTCGATACGGTGCAATTCCGCTTCGTGAGACGAAGCCGATACCACACCAATTTGAAAGGGGATCAGTTCTTTAATGGACTTTTTACCCTGCAGGGATTTATGCAAATACAAAAAAGTCCCCACATCGGCGATGGGCACAGCAAAGTCGAACTCTTGCTCACGCTCAGTGGTTTTCCCCATGCCGATATGCACTTGCGCCTTACCTTGCCGCAGTTGGTCAAGGGACTCGTGCCAGTGGCGCGCCACAAAAATCACTTGGGTATGGCTTTGTTTCGCCCATTCTTTCCATAAATCGACCAGTAGTCCGGTCGGTTCACCATCGTTGTCGACATATTGATAGGGAAAACTATCTTCACCCATAACGAGGATTAATGGCTCATCGGGCAATGGGCTTGCCTGCCCTGTTATGCTCAAAAAACAGCTGCACAAGATCACAATTAAGTGGATCACAAACTTCAAGTTGAGCCCTTAGTACTTGATGTACATGTAACGATTTTGTTATCTATGGCGTATTAGACAAAAATTTATCGCAAATTACCAGTATGAGACTTGCTGCTAATCAATGGGATTCGTTAAAATGCCGAGTTGAATTCCCATGAAAAATCACAGATGAACGTTTCTCAAGACACTATCTACGCTCAAGCGAGCGAGCATATTAGCGATTTCCAGTTTGATAACCGTGTAGCAGGCGTCTTCAGTGACATGATCCGCCGCTCTGTGCCTGGATATACGCAAATTATCAATACCATAGGCGATTTTGCAGATCGTTTCGTCATGCCAAATACTCAAATTTACGATTTGGGTTGCTCACTCGGTGCCGCGACCTTAAGTATTCGTCGCCAAATCCAAGGTCGCCAATGTCGCATTATCGCCGTGGATAACAGTGAATCTATGGTTGCCCGCTGCCAAGAAAACCTGAATGCCTATGTTAGCGATACTGACGTCGATCTGATTTGCGGTGATATTCGCGATATCGATATTCAAAATGCCTCACTGGTGGTACTCAATTTCACCTTGCAATTTTTACCGCCAGAAGACAGAGAAACCCTGATAGCCAAGATTTATCAGGGCCTAAACCCCGGTGGGATATTAGTGCTGTCAGAAAAAATTCGCTTCGAAGATGCCCCGATCCAAACCCTATTGGAAGAGCAACATTTAGACTTTAAACGCGCTAATGGCTACAGCGAACTCGAGATCAGCCAAAAACGCAGTGCGCTGGAAAATGTCATGAAGCCTGACACCTTAACCACGCATCAACAACGCCTAACCAGCCAAGGCTTCAGTCACTTTAGTCTCTGGTTCCAATGCTTTAATTTTGCTTCTATGGTGGCCATCAAGTGATCAGCTTTAGCTCGTTTTACCAACAAATCGCCGATTCAAATCTACAGCATTGGCTCGAAACCCTGCCGAGCATTTTAGGTAAGTGGCAACGGGAACATAAACACGGCAACTTGCCAAAGTGGGAAAAAGTGCTCAACAAGCTGCACTATCCTGCTCCCGACCAAGTGGATTTTATCGATAGCGTGACCGTCGGTAGTGGCGAGCAACTGAGCCCAGGCGAAAAAGAGAAGTTAGAAAACCTACTGCGCCTATTTATGCCATGGCGTAAAGGCCCCTTCCACATTCACGGTATCCATATCGATACCGAATGGCGCAGTGACTGGAAATGGGATCGCGTAAAGCAACATATTTCACCGCTGAAAAACCGTACTGTGCTCGATGTCGGTTGCGGCAGTGGTTATCACATGTGGCGCATGTTGGGCTCAGGTGCCAAACGTGTCGTCGGTATCGATCCTTCACCGTTGTTTTTATGTCAGTTTGAAGCGGTAAAACGGTTAGCGGGTACACATCATCCCGTGCACTTGTTGCCCCTTGGCATTGAAGAGTTGCCACCGCTCGATGCATTCGACACCGTTTTTTCCATGGGCGTTTTGTATCACAGACGCTCTCCTATCGATCACTTGCTACAACTGCGTGATCAGTTGCGCACCGGTGGTGAGCTAGTGTTAGAAACGTTAGTGATAGATGGCGACGAAAACGCCGTACTCGTGCCTCAGGATAGATATGGCAAAATGAATAATGTATGGTTCATTCCGTCAGTTGCCGCGCTCATGCTCTGGTTAAAGAAGTGTGATTTTACCGACATACGTTGTGTCGATACCGATGTCACCGCCCTTGCTGAGCAACGCCGTACAGACTGGATGCCCAACGAGTCACTGGTTGAATACTTAGATCCTAACGATATCACCAAAACAGTTGAAGGTTATCCTGCGCCCAAACGTGCCACGATTATCGCAGTGAAAAATCAACCTAATCAAGATTTAACCTGACCTTTTCAGTCTGAAGCCAGCAAATATCAGCCATAGCGTCCTCAATGTTCGAGTGGGTAATGGCTGATATCAATTGCCGAAAGATCACTATTCCTCTCGTTTATCTGGAATATAGAAGTGTTCAGCCGCTCATTGTGACTCCTTCCTGAATAGCAATACATTTGCGACTCTCACCCTTACCGTTGACATCGATAACGGAACAGGGTTTCATGCATAACAATGACTTGAAGCTAGCTCAATTAGATACTAAGCCAAAGTTAACTCATTCCATCACAAATGCAGAACACATAACCCATGTTAAAACCCACTTTACTGGTTAGCCTGCTTGGCTTGAGCCTTTATGCTACAAATGCCGCCTACGCGGCGCCAAGTCCTGTCCCCCTCTTAGTGGAGCAATGTCTGCGTTTGCCAAACATTGAGCTTGCATCTGCCTTCGCCAACGCACGCTTAACAACAGCACAATTAACCTTGGCTCAGCAGGCGCTTATTTTTGAGCAACAGACGATAGGACTCAATAATATTAACGATAGACTCAACTATTACCGTGGGTTTAACTTACCAAGTGAGGAACGCGAGGGTCTACTGCAATGCCAGCTACACCTCGCCGACACCCTGTCGCAACTTCTCAGCCAAACAGAATTTAGCCAACTGGCTTACGCCTTAGCCCAAGGTAATGCAGAACAAATACTACTGAGCCAACAGCTTAAACAATTGCTACAACAACATTGGCGCGCCGAGGAGAAAGCGAAATTACATACTGCACAAGCCAGCATAGGCCAAGGGTTAGGCAGTCAACAATTTAGTCTTGCCTTCAATGACAGCCAATGCCAACCCGAAGCGACTCAGCAACAACATCATCTGCATAAAAAAGGTGATAGAAGTGATGAGCCGAAGCCCGACAGTTCAAAGCAGAGCGACTTTTCTGGCACTATCGCCAGTTACTTACTAGCGCAAGAAAACGCCGTATGTCGCCAAAATGTATGGCAGGCCTACCAAGCCAGAGCCAGTGAAACCAATCAAACGGCATTACAGCGAATTGCTGAGCAGCGCCAACAAGCCGCCACTGCTGCAGGCTTTACCGATTACAGCGCCTTAGCGCTTAGTTCGCAGCAGTTATCGTCCCCTACCTTAGTCAAAGCCTTTCTTGATAGCCAAACCCAAGATTTGCAAGTGGCTCCCTGGGATATTGGACGTACACTGTCACAACAAGCATCAGCCAAAGGCCCCACATGGCAGACCTCAGACCTCTTGAGTCGCAGCTTTACTTATCTGCAAGTGTTTGGTTTACAGTTTGAGACCATAGCAACCGCCAACGCCGAGAAAACACCAACCGCTCCTAATCGGCCGCATATTGTCAGGGTCTACCACCAGCAAAGATTGCTGGGTGAAATCTATGTGGCGTACAACCAAAATCCACAGCAAAGTAGTCAACAGCAGACATTGCGCCAAAGTGTACTCGGCCAGCAATTTGGACAACAGGCGTTGGATCTTAAGCCGCAGCTGAGTAACTACAAAGACATTGAACAGTTAACCGAATCCATCGCAGAAGCAGTGGCGTCCCTTGCTAAAGCGAGCCATTTCTACCTCAACAATGCCATGGGGCAGAGTCAGGATAGCTATTTTGTAGCGAGTCTCTGGTTAGCTGAAGTGCTGCGCCATCAACTCTTTCCGCAGTTTGAACAAGATTATTTACACGAGCGTGAAACATTAGCTAAAGCTTATTCGAAACAGCTCAAAGTTTTTCGAGCTAAGGTTGCAGTTAACTTTTACCAAGACGCAAATTCACAAGTCTATCCTGATATCGGTGCAGAGTTTAATGCCAGCTTTGGCCAAGATTGGCCGCAAACCAAGGATTATCCCTACAGCTTTAATGCTATCGCCAACGAAGGGCCACTCTACTACCAATCACTCTGGCAAGCATCGTTAGCGAAGCTGATTGATCAAGCCACATTAAGCTGCCAAGACAAACTTCAATTATTCAATTTGTTAGTCATCAATGAAGACGCTTTAAACCTAAGTGAACAATTGAGTGCCATCATTGGTGCGCCCGTTGATAGCGCTTCGCTGATCCAAAGACTCTCAGATAGCGATTCGGAACATGCTAGTAATTCTGGCAATCAAGCTTTCGAGTCCACAGGATCTTGTGCGTTTTAAGTGTTAATACTTAGGATGTGTTTGTGACTCGGTCGGGCGCAAACACAGCAAATCGTCATGATTTGCCTCTCTATCCCCTCAATCACTTAGCGCGACATAGCTAGCAGTATGTCGTGAGAATGACTGACTCTATGATATTTAATTGAAAAAGTCGTAAGAAGTGGCCACTATAAGCCTCAATCTATCGTTTTTTTGAGATTATAATGACTCGAGCTAAATCTACCTTAGAACAATGGCGTATTTTGCAAGCTGTGGTCGATTATGGCGGCTATGCCCAAGCGGCCGAAAGACTCAACAAGAGTCAATCGTCACTTAACCATGCCGTTGCCAAATTACAGCATCAGTTAGGTATAGAACTACTCGAAGTCAAAGGCCGTAAAGCCTATCTCACCCAGCAAGGCGAAGTACTGCTGCGCCGCTCACGGCATGTCACCCAAGCCGTCAATGAGTTAGAACAGCTCGCGAGTAACCTCGAACAAGGGTGGGAACCTACACTCACGCTTGCCCGCGAAATTATCTATCCGATGGAAAGTTTAGTGTGTGCCCTCAATGCATTTCTACCCCACAGCCGTGGCACACGCATCATCATGCTGGATTCTGTGATCACTGGCACCCAAGAGCTCATTCTGCAGGGTAAAGTCGATATTGCAATCTGTGCAGGGGTACCGCCTAAAGGGTATTTATCCGAACCCTTATGTGAACAAGAACTCTTCCTCGTCTGTCATCCAAGTCACCCACTCGCAGACTTAGGCACAATTGAAGACGATAAACTACTGGCACAGTATTTACAGTTAGTGATCAAAGATACTGGCGTGCAATCCAATATTGATATCGGCTGGCTCAAAGCTGAGCAGCGCTGGACAGTCTCTAACTTCCACGAGGCAAAAGTCATTCTTAACCAAGGTATTGGCTTCTGTTGGGTCCCCTCTTTCTTAGTCCAAGAGGAATTAGCTTCCGGCAAGTTAGTGCGTTTACATCTTGATGGCAGTCAAAAACGCCGCATCATGTTGAGCCTAGTGATCCCCAATAGGGATCAACAAGGACCAGCATCCAAACTGCTTGCCTCTTTGATTTTACAACAACATGGAATTGAACCGACGAACAGCAACTAATAGCATGAAACCAAATCATGGGAATTGTTAAAGCTTAAACTTACACACTAAAATCAACATAGCGCGCTGGGTGCTTGCCCAAGTATTGCGGCTGGATCAATCCTGCTCCTTGCGATGCATTATCTTCAGCACTTGACACACTCTGCAGTGACGCACTTCGATTTTCACTTGCACTGAAACTTGATGGCGGCGCGTTTATCTTGCTGGTATCTTTTGCGGCCAGAATTGGCAGAACAGTAGCGGATTGCGCATGATTAGACAGCTCATTTACAGGGGCGAGATTAGAAGGCTGCATATCGGCTTGCGGCGTTACGTCAACGCGGACTGAAGGCCCAATACTGGCTTGTGCAACCGCTGCATAATAACGACTTGCAGTGCTATCGGGTCTTGGAATAAAACGGGTAGCTAAATTCACAGTACTTGATGCTTCTCCAAATGCTAAGGTTGCAGTCGGCGGCTCAATGGTTTCCACTGTCGTTGACGTATTGACTGAGCCGCTAGTACTCGAGGTATTAGACTGAGTTTCCGAACTAATACCAGAACTTGTGTCAGTCGTCGCAGCAGTTTTGGCCGTCTGCGCTTCAATCCTTTGAATGAGCTTGTCGACTGCATCTGAGACTGGTGTTGAGACGACACTTTGGGGCTGAGCAATATTACCTGACTCATCAACGTCTCCCGTCACTACAGGTGTATGTTTTTCTAACGATGGCAACTCTTTGATTTGTGCATCTGCGTCTATTAATGTTTGAGTCGTTTGCAAGTCAACAATTTGTTGTTGTCGCTCCTCTGCCAGCATCACTTTAGCTTCATTCATTTTTTGCAAGGCTTCAGCGGCAACGCGAATATCCGCAGAAGAAGGATCAACCGGAGCCATTGCCGCCGCGTACACTTGTTTCATTTTGTTTATCGTTGCGAGTGGATCGCCTCCGACAGCAGAAACATCAATCTGCACTTCACCATCGGTGGCATAACGTTGGCCATCGGCACCCTTCTCATACTTAAAACTCGGACTCTGAGCGTATTGCCCGCCGACCGTGGCATGGGCATGTTCATGGGCTTTAACCTCAGAATCTCTGGCTTTAAGTGAATCAAGCTGTTGTTGCTGCTGTGCCTGCGCTTTTTCTTGGGCTTGTGTCTCTTGTTCCTGAGATTGCTGTGCCTGTGATTGCGCTTGTGACTGTTGTTGCTTTGCTTGTTCTGCTGCCACAGCTTGCTGTTTCTGCGACGCTTCTTCCTGTGCTTGCTTTTCAAGCTGATTATCATTTTTAGCAAAAACAGCGGCTAAGGCTTGCTGGCGATCATCGGGGTTAGACGCTATAGCAGGATCTTCTACCTGACTGACTTGAGCCTTAGCGTCACCGAAAACCTGAGTAAATTGTTCCAACACTGTCGGTTGAGCCACTTCATTGCGAGCGGATTGATCTACTGCTTTTGCAGCGTTTGACTGCTCAACAGTCACTGTACTCGCTGCTGAACTATTACTACTACTTATATTTCCAGAATTTCCAGAATTTCCAGAACTGTTATTTACAGAGCTATTATCTAAAGACGTGGAGGAGTCAACTAACGCAGCTCCAGTAAAGACAGTTTGTGGCCCAAACACTGCGGCTAAATCAGGCGTTATTGGAGAAACACTGCCCGTACTCGATGGATTAAAAGCGGGAAGATCTGTGCTACTCGTGCCAATTGAAGAACTCGTAGGCGTAAAAATATCAGCGGCAATACTGCTCGTGACACTAAGACTCGGACTTGTTGTAGATAAGGCGTTTGCTCCAAGGCTAGTTCCTATAGTACTCGTGATTGATGACAATGCTGGAGTCGACACAGGTGTAGCAATTTGTCTCCCACGCATACCAGAAATGGACCTTGGCCCCGTTAACAAGCTAAAACTGGCATCAGCATGCAAACTTGCCCGATCTTTTAACCCATTGACTTGAGCAACATTTGTTTGAGGAGCATTGGCTTCAGGAAGAGTAATCTGCGGCCTTGATTCAGCAAAAGGATTGGCCTTTAGTGCTTGACTTGCGCCATTGAACGCTGGTGGTAGTACAGGCGTAACATCCGCAATTGCAAGCGGCGCTTTTAAAGCATCAATACCTGCGACATTTGAACTTATGGGTGTCGCGGTATTTGTATCGCTGAATAAAGGCGTTGATGATATAGCTGCAGGCATTGCAGAAAATGTTTGAGCGCTCGATTGCAATGAACTAGCAGCCGAAGAACTTGCATTAAAAGATACATTCGGTGATGAGTGGAAAGATTGAGAAACGTAAGTTACTAATGGAGCAATAGCCGCAGCTTTAACCGGAGCGGTTGAGGTTCCAGTTAAATGTGGTTCATAGGCACCACTCGCTTCAAGTTTTGCGGAGCCTGCTTGAGTGCTGACTCCTTGATAAGTGCTATTAGCGTGAGTCTTGCTTTGACTGTGACTTTGGCTTAAATCAGTGCTTAGCGTCTTATCATGTGCCGAAAATGAAGAGGATGGCGCTCCAACCTTAGGTGATAGCGCCACTACTGACATGATGTTTACACCTTAATGTTAATGATCGAACCTATCGTTTCTGAATCAGTTTCAATCACCTCTGTAGAGGCTTCACCTTGTCTTAATGACTCATTTGCCGCCAATAATGCCGAGGTTTTATCGGGCTGGGCAACATCTCTGGCAGGCTCTGCCGGAGATGCACTTTGCGTCGGTGTCGGTTTAGCCACATCTATTGTTGCTTGAGTGAGCCCAGATTGCGCACTTTGCAAGCCTTGCAGACCGGATGAATAAGCAGATTGGATTTGCATAACGGTATTCCTGCACGCTGTGATTAATGGGTTAATTATTAACCAATGGCTTACAAAAGTACAGGTTTTATCCGCATTCTCGGCCTTAATTTACTGTCTGTTCTATTTAGTGATCCAATTAGCTTCCCAATCTTTAAATACCGGATTAAAACCCTGCAATTGCATCTGTTTAATCACTTGCTCGACGCTGCGATCATCGCTTATCTCAAATTGATCGAGTTGACTGTCGGGTGCTTGATAGCCGCCCGGTTGTGTCGAACTACCCGCACTGATTTGAGTAATTCCAAGTGGCAAAAGATTATCCCTCAGCTCAGGGCTTTCCCTTGTCGACATACTGATATCAAGCTGATGATTAAAAAGTCTAAATGCACAAATCATTTGCACTAAACCTAGATCCGATAGCATGACTTTTGGGGTGATCCCGCCAGTACAAGGCCTTAACCTTGGTAGCGAGATACTAAAGCGGGTGCGCCAATAGCGCCGCTCTAAATAGTCGAGATGATATCCCATCATTAACGCATCTAAACGCCAATCATCCAGCCCCAGTAATACCCCAAGACCAATTTTATCAACGCCCGCCGCCGCAACTCTGTCAGGTGTTGCTAAACGATAGGCAAAATCCATTTTTTTACCTCGCGAATGGTGACGAGCATAAGTCTCGGGTTGATAGGTCTCCTGATAAATCATCACAGCATCTAAACCTAGCGCGACTAACTGGCGATAATGATCCTCACTCATGGGCTGGACCTCCATCGCCACATGGCTAAATTGCTGCTTTACCAGCGGCAACATTTGCGTGAAATAATCGATACCAACCTTAGTTTCATGCTCACCCGACACCAGTAAAATAGAATCAAAACCTCTGCCTTTGATAATAGCTATTTCAGCCATCAACTCCTGTTCATTCAAGGTCTTGCGTTTGAGTTTGTTACTCATGCTAAAACCACAGTAATCACATTCATTAGCGCACAGATTCGAGACATATAGCGGTAAATACATGCCCAGATTCGCGCCAAATCGCTGCCGCGTAAGCGCCGCAGAGTGCTGCGCCATGGTTTCGATATAAGGCTCTGCCGCAGGTGATAACAAGGCCAGTAAGCTGCGCAAATCCCCTGCTGGAGTCACTAACGCCCGTTCGACATCTTGGGCTGTGCAAGAATACAAATCGAGTAACAGTTTATCCCGTGGGATCTTGGCAAATTCCGCTACAAAACTCATTGGTTTAAAAATCCCGTCAGAGGACTGGTGTGTACGGCGCCCGTTTGTACTCGTCCAAGCCCTGCTTCAAAGGCCCGTCTGCCACATTGCACCGCCTCTTTAAAGCACTCGGCCATCACTATCGGCGACGCGCTGCTGGCGATAGCTGTGTTAACGAGCACTGCATCGGCGCCCAGCTCCATTGCCCGCGCAGCCTGCGAAGGCGCGCCAATACCGGCATCGATCACCACTGGCACCCGCGCCTGCTCTATAATGATTTTTAAAAAGCTTTCAGTGACTAAACCCTGATTACTGCCAATCGGACTCGCCAGTGGCATAACCGCAGCGCAGCCTACCTCTTCTAAGCGGCGGCACAGCACAGGATCGGCATGCACGTAGGGCATCACGATAAAGCCTTTATCACAGAGGATTTTAGCCGCGGCTAAGGTTTCAATCGCATCGGGCATCAGGTACTTAGGATCGGGGTGGATTTCGAGCTTAATCCAATGAGTTCCCAGCATTTCACGGGCAAGCTCAGCCGCAAACACCGCCTCCTTGGCGTTTCTTGCCCCCGAAGTGTTAGGCAATAGCCGGACACCCGCTTGACGTAACGGCGTGAGTAAATCATCAAGTTCCATTTTAAAATCAATTCTTTTCATCGCAACTGTCACTAACTGCGATTTTGAAGCCGTTATCGCCTCAAGCATCACTTGGCTATTGCTGAATTTTCCCGTTCCGGTAAATAACCGTGATTCAAATTCCACATCGGCAATCTTTAACATACTATCCTCCCGCCACTGCAGAAAAAAGTTCCAATTTATCTTCATGTTGGCAAAGAATAGACTGCCAACGATTACGCGGAACCACCTCTGCATTGAGCACGATAGCGACCGAATCGAGGGCGATATCTTGCGCAAGAACCACAGCCGCGAGCGACGTCGGTTCAGTTAATGGCTGCGGGACATTATTTATGTGAATTAAAATCATATCAAACCTCAAAACAATACATCTTAGTTGATGGATGAACCTCTTTTGGACCACACACGTCACAGTGGGGGTCCCGCGTTAATGCCGCCGCTGTCCATGTAAGGGATTTCGCATCGAAGCGCCAAAAACGACCCAACAAAGTATTTCTCGGTGCGACACGACCGATATCCACACTCAGTAAGAGTTGCATGGCGACTAAGGATTGCATTGACGCCATCACGCCCACGCTGGGGCCGAGTACGCCTTGGGAGCTGCAACTCTGCGGCACTCTCGTCTGTGCGGGGAAAATACAGTGATAACAACCACCGGAGGGAAACAGCATTTGATCTACCGCGAACAATTGGCCGCTAAATGCTGCGATTGACGCACTGACTAAAGGCAAAGCCGCTTCGATACAGCTGCGATTGATGGCTTGGCGAGTCGCAAAGTTATCAGTGCAGTCAAGCACTAGCACGTTTTTACCCTGTTGCTTTGCCTGAAAAATACCCGCGAAGTGATGAGCAGCAGTTTCTGTATTAAATGCTGTTTCATGGGCAGTTACAGTGCACTGCGGCGCTAAGTCATTAAGCTTTTGCTTGGCAACTCGCGCCTTATTGAGCCCGATATCGCCATCGCTGAATAGCAATTGTCTGGGCAGATTCGATACTTCAACCTTATCCATGTCGATTAAGATCAAGTTGCCAATGCCAGCACAAGCCAGATACTGCGCCGCCAATTGGCCTAAGCCGCCAAGCCCTACAATAACAACGCTGGCATCAGCCAGTTGCCATTGCCCTGCCTCACCCACTTCTGGCAGTAAAACTTGCCGGGAATAACGCATAAAATCGGCATCGCTAAGTGTTTTGCCACTGACTGTCTCGCCATGATAAAGCGGTTTATTTGTGCTCATATTTGGCATGCACTTAGCACCCCAATATGGCTCCCAAGCTTGGCTAAGCACTGCAAACGCCGCGACTGGATCCTGAGCCTCGGTTATTGCCCGCACCACAGCAATATTGGCCACACCAGTGGCTTTCACCTTTGCTAAATTATCTAAGTCGATGCCGCCAATAGCGACCAAGGGATAATGGTCCTTGAGCAAGGCCACATAATGTGTGAGTTTTGCGAGCCCTTGGGGCGCTGAAGGCATTTGCTTCGTCGTGGTTGGGAATATATGCCCAAGCGCTATGTAGGATGGCGAGTATTGGTGCGCCAATAACAGCTCGAAATAGCTGTGACTCGATATGCCTAGCGCAAGTCCCGCCGCTTGAATGGCGGCTAAGTCAGCTACAGCGAGATCTTCTTGGCCTAAATGTACCCCAAAAGCATGATGCTTTATCGCTAACTGCCAATGATCATTGATAAAAAGCTGCGCATTAAAATGCTTACCTAAGGCAATGGCCGTTTGAATTTTTGCCTCTAATTCAGAGCCAATTAACTCAGGTTCGCCTGACTTAGATTTGCCTGACTCACATCTACCTAGCGCAGACTTACCTGAATCAGATTCGGCTAACCCTGCAGCAGTTGACCCGCTGGTATCGGTTTTTATCCGTAACTGCACGGTTTTAACACCCGCAACTAACAAACTTTCCAGCATGATTAAGTCACTCACCACGGGATAAACACCAAGATCGGCATCGAGCACTTTAAAACCGTGGGATGAGATGTATTGAGCTGGCGTCGAAGTTATTCTTACCTGAGCGGTTGCCTGATCTGTTGCGGAAAAAACTGTTGCAACTAAGTCATTACCAACATCAAGATGTTGGTTGAGGTGATAACTAATAAAATTACCATCACACAGCCTTATCTTGGCATAGCGGGACAAATCATTAGGCCAACCCGTTCGGGCCAACGGCCCTGGACCTTGCCCTAAACCAATCGCCGCGCTTAAGCCTTGACTCACATAGGCTTTGGCAACCACCACCGCATCTTGCAATACAAAACCTTGCGCTAACACGGCGGCAATGGCCGATGACAAAGTGCAGCCGCTTCCATGATTATGACGGGTATTAACCCGCTGGCTGGCTAACCAGAAGCGCGCATTTTGATGCAGCTCAGAGCTCGCGCGCACTCGATGACAAACTAGATAATCCTCGGCAAGCTCAAGATCCCAGCCATTGCTATCAAGAGTGATAATATGGGCTTGAGTTTTAGCATGGGTATCATCAAGAATGTCAGTGCTGCCAAAGCTCACATCGCCCCCTTTAGCGAGCACACTGCAATCTAAACTCTGGGATAAAGCCTGTGCTGCAGTAGCGAACTGCGCTTTAGTCGATACATCACTTTGAGTTAACCGCCCAAGTTCAAGCACATTGGGCGTGATAAGTTCGATTAAGCCTTTGAAAGGATTAAAATCTAAGGCTGATTTGGCCGCACTTTTTATATCCTGACAGTTATCTACTGCTAATGCATCGCCACAACTGGCGACCATCACAGGATCGACAATTACAGGCACTGATGGATAGTGGATTTTAAAACTCGCGATCCAATCTGCCAGCAATGCGACTTGAGATTGATCTGCCAGTAAGCCGATTTTGATCGCTTTGGGTGGCAAGTCGGAAAGTAGAGTCGTCAACTGAGCCATTAACATCGCCGCTGATACGGGCTCGACTAAAGTGACCGCCACTGAGCTTTGCGCCGTCACTGTGGTGATCACGCTGCAACCGTGGCAGCCCAAATCCTGAATCGTTGCCAAGTCCGCCTGAATACCGGCACCGCCGCCGCTGTCTGAACCGGCTATAGTCCAGACAAACGCGGGGCGCTCGGTATTCATGGGCAATTTCCCCCCATGAATACCCAGCATCATTAGGCTTCCTCAGCTTCGGCGACGAGCTTGTCTTTAACGTGATAAATCTCGGCGCCCGAGGCAGCAAATTGTGCCGATTTTAGCGCCATTGCCGCTTCCAACTCCTGCGGCGTCTTGATTGTGACTTGCATAGCTTGGGCAGCCGCTTCAACTTGCTCCGCCTTCGCTTGTGCCGCCTCTAAGCCAGCGGCATAGGCGCGAACATCTTGGGTGATTTTCATCGAACAAAATTTAGGGCCGCACATAGAGCAAAAATGCGCGACTTTAGCGGATTCCTGCGGTAAAGATTCATCGTGATAAGCACGCGCGGTGTCAGGATCGAGTCCTAAATTATATTGATCTTCCCAGCGGAATTCGAAACGCGCCTTTGCCAGCGCATTGTCACGAATTTGCGCACTCGGATGACCTTTCGCCACATCGGCGGCGTGGGCGGCAATCTTATAAGCAATCAAACCTTGCTTAACATCTTGTTTATTCGGTAATCCTAAGTGTTCTTTTGGCGTGACATAACACAACATGGCGCAGCCGTACCAAGCAATCATGGCCGCGCCTATGCCGGAGGTGAAATGATCATAGCCAGGTGCAATGTCGGTGATTTGTGGGCCAAGGGTGTAAAACGGCGCTTCATCGCAGTGAGCTAACTGCTTGTCCATGTTCTCTTTAATGAGCTGCATCGGGATATGTCCCGGCCCTTCGATAATGGTTTGTACGTCGTATTCCCACGCGATTTTGACTAGTTCCCCTAAGGTTTCAAGCTCTGCAAACTGGGCAGCATCATTGGCGTCGGCAATCGATCCGGGACGCATACCATCACCTAAAGACAGGGATACATCGTAGGCGACGCAAAGCTCACAGATCTCACGAAAATGGCTGTAGAGGAAGTTTTCCTTGTGATGACTCAGGCACCATTTGGCCATAATTGAACCGCCGCGAGAAACGATCCCAGTAACACGTTTAGCCGTCATCGGCACATAACGCAGCAGCACACCAGCATGAATAGTAAAGTAATCAACACCTTGCTCAGCTTGTTCAATCAAGGTATCGCGGAACACTTCCCAGGTTAAATCCTCTGCCACGCCGTTCACTTTCTCCAGCGCTTGATAAATCGGCACTGTGCCGATGGGCACTGGCGAATTACGGATTATCCACTCGCGGGTCTCGTGAATATAACGCCCCGTGGATAAATCCATTACCGTATCTGCGCCCCAACGGGTTGACCAGACGAGCTTTTCCACTTCTTCCTCGATGGAAGAGGTCACCGCAGAATTACCAATATTGGCGTTCACTTTCACCAGAAAGTTACGCCCGATAATCATAGGTTCGGCTTCGGGATGGTTAATATTCAGCGGAATAATCGCGCGGCCACGGGCAACTTCGGCGCGGACAAATTCGGCAGTAATCGGTTCGCCGACTAAGGCACCAAAAGCTTCGCCCTTGGCTTTACGATTGAGGATTTCATCCTGTACCTGCGCAAGTGCCATGTTCTCGCGGATCGCCACATATTCCATTTCGGGCGTGATAATCCCTTGACGGGCATAGTGTAATTGACTGACGCGTTTGCCCTGCAGCGCTCTGCGTGGGCGGACAATTGCACTCGAGCCTGCCTCAAAACGCAGATGGTCTAAACCGTCATCGGCGAGTCTTTGTTGGGTAAAGTCTGAGGTTGCGCAGGGTAATTGCTCTGTATCGTTGCGGGCTAGGATCCAGTTTTGTCTTAATTTACCAAGGCCTAGACGCACATTGATATCGGCCTCAGGATCGGAATAAGGTCCGGCGCAATCGTACACGCGGATTGGCGGATTTTTTTCCATGATAGGCGCATCATTTGTACCGCCGACAAGGGTGTCAGTCTGCAGAATCTGCCGCATGCCAACGCGAATATCGGCTCTGGAACCTTCGAGGTAAATCTTTTGTGAATTAGGATGTTGCAGCGGCGCTAACGTATCGATAAAGGCTTGGGCCTGCGCGCGGGTTTCGCGGCGACTCGGCGCCTTAGGCACGATTGATTGACTAGACTCAGCCGATTTATTAGGCACTGTCGATTTATTAGGGACTGTTGATTTATTAGGGATTATGGATTCTGGCGCTGTGATGTCTATTGCATTGGCAGCTACAGCTGGGTTTTGGTTTGAACTGGACATAAGCAATCTCACGTTAAAAAATGGAGTTGCTTGTCTGGAGAATTGCGTTGTTGATAGCTGGACATGGCAATCAATTTTTGTGACCAACACTGGCGTCAAAAATTGAGTTACCCTGCTCAATAACAATTAAATCTAAACATTAAGGCTTAAAACACTGCTGAGTAAACAGGTGTTTAATCCGGTTATTTTCGCGATTTAATGTGTGTTATTACGCTTGTTTCCTTCGCAGGTTTTAACCTGATCAGGTTCAACGGATCCCGAATAAACGGTCTCAGCCAAGAGGCACTCCGACAAGATGAGTGCGCAGTATAGACAGAAGCGGCAGCAACAAACAAGGAAAAAGCAATTAAAAATCTTAACCACCAATCCAAAATAAAGATTCATAATTAATTGTTTTTAATTGATTAAATAAAATTAAACTAAAAAATCTATAATTAGCATGAAAATAGATCATAAAAGAAAGCAGCTATTGATGGGGTTTGAGCATCATTTTATTTAATCGAGATTGAATGGCATCATCAATAGCTTGATTGATTTTTTTGCCACTGCAGTTAATGGGAAAACCTAAATTTTCGGCGTTAGGATTAACTTGAGTGCCGACTTGTACCACGCGATAACAAGTATCCCCTTTACGCACAATACGATTTGGATCTAAGGGTAAATCTAGACTCGTTGTGCCACCGAAATCATCGGCGTTAGGGACAAATAGCACCTCCATCTCTGGGCTCATTTCACTCATATTCGATTTCAGGGTGAATTTATCGGCCTGTTCAATGACGAGATCATCGAGCGCTTGCTCGCGCTGACGTTCAAAATATTGCTGCGTGAATAAACTCATGCTTGAGCTTGTCGCTATTGTGCTCTCACCTTCTGCTGCGGGTAAACTCTTAGCGCCAAGCTGCGGCTTTATTTCTGTGGTATCAAGCGTATTAGTTGGTTTTTTTGCCGTCACTTCAGCGGGCTGTACTTCACTTTGGGCACTTGATTGAGTTCTCTTTGATTGAGATTGGTTCGATTGATTGATGTCCGGTTTAACCGTATCTGGCTTCACTTTTCCCTGCTCTACTTTTTCCGCTTCCACTTTTTCAGAGACGGCTGTTTCAGGCATGACCTTTTTAGGCGTTGGTTGAGGCTTAATAGGAGTTGTAGGCGTGGGAACAGTTGTAGGCGTAACAGAACTTGCCGCTTCAGTCTTATCCTCGGCCTTGCTCTCTCTTTCTAGTGCAGCGCTTTCAGCCTTCTCTACCGCGGGAGCATAAATAAAGTAAGCTTTGAGCGCCGCCACTTTTGGTCCACGGCTTTCTGTTTCTGTTAATCCAAAGGGATTTAACTGTGGGCGCCACAAAATACAGATAAGTAAAAATAAACACACATGTACTAACAGCACAAAAAATAACAGACTTAATCCTTTGAAATACGGCTGACGAGCACGCAAAACGGATCCCGCCCCCAATGCCTGAGCATAGGTTTGTAACGTACAAGACAGTTCAAATTGGGATTCTAATTTAGACTCAGATGCCAAAGCATCACCCTGATCACTGAGGTGATCATCAAATGCAATAAAAGTCTCGCATTCTGGCGATGTGACCGATGACGATGTGACCGAAATAGGCAAATCACTATCAGCATCATCTCCAATCGCTATTGCTGTAGGAGATACTGTCAATAAAGGCGCGGCTTTGGGTTGACGTTGAAAAGGCAAAATCCATCCTTAGGTTTTGTGTAGTCTCAATTGATTTCGATGATGCTAAACGTGGAACCATTGCACTCTAATTCAATATCAATCCAATATCGGGTTACTGAATATTGAAAGCAAATTATCCAATGATTGCATTTACTTGCGAGTGCTCAACGCAGATTAGAGGAGGCAAACAGGGTAAAGTTCAACGCGAAAGCAACACGTTACAAGCGCAGTGCTAACGCCAATGCTTAATTAGACACTTGTCGGTTTAGGCAAATAAGGCTGGGAATTGGGATCACAATCGCGCTAAATTGAAGGGCAAATGCTTGTTAACTCTTACGTCTTTAAGCGGATAACATCATCAATGCGATACGCTGACAGGAATACAAGACGGCGTTAAAAAGATAAAAAGGTGAATACAATAGAAGCCAGTTACCAATTTAAGCTTACAGGTGTACGCTTAAATATGGTGATTTATTTTTCTAACTGATAGACTCAGTCATTATCGTTTGCGAGTGTGTATCTACCATGTCGAGTCAAAGTGTTATAGAACAGCAAAACCCAGCCAATATACCTGCTAAATCTGGGCCATACAGTATTAAAGAAGAGATCGCTAACAGTGTATCCCATGGCTTAGGCGTTATCGCAGGCGTAGTGGCATTGGTACTGATGTTACTCAAAGGGCAAGATCACCTAACGCCAATTCAACTAACAGGCGTTGCCATTTATGGTGCGAGCATCATAGTGCTTTTTTTATGCTCGACCTTATACCACAGCGTTAGCCATTCGGGCTGGAAACATAAACTTAAGATCGCCGATCACTGCGCAATTTACTGTTTGATTGCAGGAACTTACACACCTTTAATGCTGATAAGCCTACAAGGAGCGCAATCGATAGTGATTTTAACGGCGATTTGGTCGCTTGCGATTGGTGGGATCTTATTTAAAACGCTATTTATTCACAAATTCAAAAAGTTAAGCTTAGTCTTGTATCTCGCAATGGGTTGGCTATGTGTGACTGTGATGGGCGATTTAACGGCGGCAATGTCGGAACTGGGGTTTAATCTATTGATCTTAGGTGGGTTATTTTACACCTTAGGCGTTGTATTTTATGTTGGAAAACGTATTCCATTTAACCATGCTATTTGGCATTTATTCGTGCTTGGCGGTGCCATGAGTCACTTTCTGTGTATTTATCTGACTGTTATTTGACTGGCTCTAATTTAACTGACTCCAATTTAACTGACAGTGATTTATCTGTGAGTCAAAACTAAAAGTCGTTAATTATCTATTCAAGTGTTTCCTCGAACGCTTTCTCAAACACCGCAATCAAGCACGGCTGTTCAATTCAGCAAACAGCGACGCTAATAGCGTCGCTTGTTCTGCTCTGCCACACTGGCGCCAAAGCGCAATAATACATTCAGCGGTGCACAAGCCCCCTTCTTGCTGATTACGCCGCAATATAAAGGTGGATTCAGGCATAAATGGCGGCAAACTGACTCGTGCAGCTGTTTTAAGATAGGGGCTCTGGCGCAGCATCTTACGCGCCTCCTGCCAGGTCGCATCTAAAATAACCACTTGGCTCGGCATTTGATGTGCTGCAATGACTGTGGATTGCGCAGGCGCTAACAAGACTTGTGCGTTCGATAGCGCTGGCTCAGCTAACACCGTATCTAAGGCATTATGATCAATGGGCACAGCAGGCTCAGTATCACTTGCTGGAAACAACAATTTAGCCTGCTGGGATGCGAGCATTGCCACTAAATCGTTATCAGGTGCCGTTCTCGACCAGACAATGCTTTTCACCTCTTCAGGGAATGCGGCTAACGCGAGTTGGCCAGTATTCGTTTTGCGGGTTAACTCGCGTTCGTGGGTCAATAAAATAATCTGCATTGCCTTCCTTGCTGCGGCAAAAGAGTGAGAAATAGCCTTAAACGTCCACTGAGTCAGGTACAGGCTCGAAGCACATCCGCTTAAAAGATCAGGTTAAAATAACCGTGTTCAATTGCCAAAAAATTAAGAAAATCAATTTAGTCGTGAAATAAAATCATAGATTAATGCTTTGATTTAAAAGATAAAACTTATAGAATTTCCAATACTATCTGTTTTAGCAGAAAAGTTTCACGCTCTATTGATTGGCCTTTATGGGGATGATTACGCTGAATATCTTCGTTATGAGCGATAGCTTGATGAATATTAAGCCATTCAGGCCGCATGCCATTTTTAATCTCATGGGCTTCTAATCGAGTCTCACCTAAACCACGTTCGCCCAGTGCGGTGTCGATATGGCACACATAACAGAATGACTCCATGTGCACTACGTTCGCCCCTTCACGGTACCAAGGCCGAAACTCTTCGTAACGACCAAAGGGGGCTAACACTTGAATGTCTAAGGCGCCGGTTTCTTCCTGTAGCTCGCGGATCAGTCCATCTTCGAGGCTTTCGCCGTCGTCAATTCCGCCGCCGGGTAAGCTATAGTCGCGGTATTTTTGGGTATAAAGTAGCAAAATATCTTCACCCGATAACACTATCGCGCGGGCAGCTCTGCGGTAAAAAACGCGTGCCGTCTGTAGGTTAACCGCAGGATCTTGGGTGGTTCTCAATAAACGCATAGTCGTAGCCATTTGCCGAAAAGGAGTCGCAGCATAAACGAAAATGTGCCAAATGCAGATCAAAAACTGTTGCAGAGGCAAAAGTCATATTCAGTCCAGTCCGAGCGATTAATAGGTTTTAGCGATTATAAGATTGATTATTAACGGTTTAGACTAAACTCGTTTTACTCATGATATTAACAACGCGAACGCTATGCATCCTCTCTTTCGCCTGATTTTCATCTTAGCTGCTCTTCTTAGGTTCTCAGCGTAATTCCCAAGCAGCAAAAAGACTCAAACTCACTTATGCTCCCCCATGTTCACTCAAGATCAGGGCCAATTGCTGCTGATAGGCATCAATCATCGCTGGTGTTTGCTTATGCGCCGGCATGCGCTGGTAATGACCAATCAGCTGCGACAGATAGCGCTGTGCTCGCGGCAAACTTGTTTCATCTAACGTCTGCCACATTAACGAACCTGTAGCACTGATAGGCAGACCATTTGGCTCCACGATTGTAGTGACATGGAGGATTTCGTAGAAACGTTGATTCTCTTCCAATAAGTGTTCCGACTTCAGCCCTAGCCCTAAGGCTGTGAGTGATTGCCTAACGTAATAATTATGATGCACGGGACACAAAATAAACTCGAGGTGGCGCTGTGGGTGTTGAACTAAGATTGCCCGCACTAAGTCCACCAGCAATTCACCACCCACACCAGCGATAATAATCAACTGTTTATCTTGGACACGGGTTTGCCCGAGCGGTAAAGCCGCGACATCGAGACAATGCACTTGCCACTGAGTATGACAATATAAGTTTGAGTTTGATTCTGGGTTTGACTGTAGGTCTATGTCTGGGTTTAAGTCTGGATCTGAGTGTGGCGCTAAATTGGGATTAATGCCTGATATCTCTGCGGGGAAGAAACGCTGCAACCGCAGTTCAAGCGCCTGCATCAGCGAAGGCACACAATCGACAAAGTGCACTTGGCGGGCAGCGCTTCTTTCTAACAACAGCATACCGAGCAAACCATGATCGCAGCAGCAATCCCAAATATGATCGTAATGACCACTGATCATGCTGTTTATCTGTTGTAAACGTTGGCTAATTTTCACGGTTTGACCTTACTGCTGCGGCTCCAAATGCTGTAAATCCCACTGTAAATTGCATTTTTACGCAAAAATAAAGCGCGCATTTTACCCGAGTCAAACGCAAACCACATCTTTTGTTCGTGCCCTCGCAGTGCTTCTCGTCACTCCTGTTAGCCCACGCCTTAATCTGGTGAATACGTATGCAAGCCGTTGCGGTTAAAAAGCCATCACCACTAGTATGCTGTGAGTCACATTCATTATAAAAACAAGGATCAAGGAATGTTCATCGAGACGAACCCTACTCAGTTAATTGCCCGCCCGCGTTCAGCGCGCCAAAAGCTATCGCAAGCACTATTGAGCCCCACACTTATCGCCCTTGCGGTCACGAGTCTCTTTAGTGCCAACGTATTTGCCAAAACCGTTACCGTCAGCTCACCCAACCAACACATTCAAATCAGCTTGAGTGACGATACTGGCCGCCCCGAATATAAAATCGATTTTCACGGCAAAACAGTCATAGAACCGAGCCGCTTAGGCTTAGTTTTTCAATCCCTTGGCGAACTCGGTCAAGGATTACAGATTAACAGCAGCGAGAAAAAAAGTGCTGATGAAAAGTGGCAACAACCCTGGGGCGAGCAGGAATGGATCCGCGATCAGCACAATCAACTGAGCGCGGTATTAAGTAACGGCAAGGTGCAACTCGAAGTCGAGTTTAAAGCCTTTGACGATGGGATTGGCTTTCGCTATCACTTAGCCCAACAAGCCGCCCTGCCCGCCAATTCGCCGCTCTCCATCA
Organism: Shewanella hafniensis; assembly: GCF_019655335.1. Classification (GTDB taxonomy): domain Bacteria; phylum Pseudomonadota; class Gammaproteobacteria; order Enterobacterales; family Shewanellaceae; genus Shewanella; species Shewanella hafniensis. The sequence continues at coordinate 69,038 of NZ_BPFD01000003.1, read as the reverse complement.
CAGACGAGTTAACCGAGTTCAATGTCGGCCAGAGCGATAAAGCCACAGCATGGTGGATCCCTGCCCGCGGCTGGAATCGCTACGAATATTTGTATCGCACCACAGCGCTTAAAGACGTCGATAGAGTCCACACGCCCTTCACCTTTAAACTCGCAGATGGAACGCACTTAAGTATTCACGAGGCCGCCTTGGTGGACTTTGCCGCCATGACCTTAGATCAACAGCGCGATGGCAAACTTAAGGCGGACCTCACACCTTGGTCCGATGGTATTCGTGTCAAAACCCAAGTGGGGTTTTATACGCCGTGGCGCACCATTCAAATTGCCGACAACGCGACTGGACTGCTCAACTCGCACCTTATCCTTAACCTCAATGAGCCCAATAAACTCGGCGATGTCACTTGGGTAAAACCGGGGAAATACGTCGGTATTTGGTGGGGAATGCACTTAAACGAAAATACCTGGGGCTCTGGCCCAACCCACGGCGCTACCACCAGTGAAACAAAGCGCTACATGGATTTTGCCGCTAAATATCAGTTTGATGGTGTATTGGTAGAAGGTTGGAATGAAGGTTGGGACGGCGATTGGTTCCACAATGGCGATCAATTTAGCTTTACCAAGGCCTATGCCGATTTCGATCTGCCCGCCATCACCGCCTACGGCGCGAAAAAAGGGGTGCGTTTAATCGGCCACCACGAAACCGCAGGTTCAGCCACACATTATCGCGATCAAATGGCTGATGCCTTCGCCCTGTATGAAAAACATGGCGTGACCCAAGTCAAAACCGGTTATGTGGCTGACGGCGGACAAATCAAACGTATCGATGAAAACGGCATCACCCGTCACGAATGGCACGATGGACAGTTTATGGTCGGCGAGTATTTGCAAAGCGTCACTGAAGCCGCGAAACACCATATCAGCATCAATAGCCACGAGCCAATCAAAGACACAGGCCTGCGCCGAACCTATCCGAACTGGATCGCCCGCGAAGGTGCCCGCGGCCAAGAGTACAATGCTTGGGGTAGCCCACCAAACAGCCCTGAACATACGGCCATGTTACCTTTTACCCGTATGCTCGCGGGTCCAATGGACTTTACTCCGGGGATTTTTGACTTAGCACCTAAGGGATTGGATGCAGAAAACCGTGTGCAAACCACTTTGACCAAACAGCTCGCCCTGTACGTTGTGCTCTATAGCCCAATCCAAATGGCAGCAGACTTACCGCGCAATTATGAAAAGCACTTAGATGCCTTCCAATTTATCCGCGATGTGCCCACGGATTGGTATCAGAGTGTCGCACTTGCCGGTGAAGTCGGTGACTATGTGGTCTTTGCTCGCCAAGCGAAGGATCAAGGTGATTGGTACTTAGGCGCACTCACGGATGAAACCGCGCGCAAGATCACGGTTAAACTGGATTTCCTCGATCCCAAAAAACGTTATCAAGCGCAGATTTACCGCGATGGTGCAAACGCCGATTGGAAAACCAATCCCTATGATTATGTGATTGAAACCCTTGATGTGAGTGCTAAAGACAGCCTAAACCTCACACTAGCCAGTAGTGGCGGTACGGCAATACGCTTTAAAGCACTTTAGATTTCATCGTGTTCAGTTCAGCGCATTAACTTAAATGCTTAAGCGAGTATGAAAATACAGAGTAAAAAAACAGAAAGTCACCAAGGATGCACCTTGTCCCTGGTGACGTTTTATCGCCCACTAACATCTGTATATCCCAATACAAACGTAAAAGTTAACCATAGTTGAGGCGCCTTAGTTATGTTGGCCTAGATTCAGTTCGTGCTCATTGGCCGACAAATCGGTATAAATCGAATAAACAGGCTGTAAATGCCCTCGCAAACTCACCACATCGTAGACAGACCATGCCAGTCCAAGTTCAAGGCGAAGGCGTACAACCAACACAGGTGCAAAAATGCTTCAGTTAGATTAATCTGACCTTCCTTTACTTGCTTATGGTATTCAGCTTGCGATATCGGGCAAATTTATTAGAAATGCGCAGCTTTAAACGTTTCGAAACTGAACTCGCGCACTTAGGCTTTAGCCATTTTAAACCCTTAGCGCCACTTCGCCCTTGGGTGCAGCGCTACTTTCATTTGCGCGTTGCGACTGATTTACCGCAGAACATTGAACAGACATTTTATCCAGACGGCGGCACTAGCCTGCATTTCTATTTCCCAACGCCAACACAAACACTGACTCAAACGCTAACTCAAACGCTCAGCGGCGAAGAGCCTCAAGTATTGTTTCATTGTGGTCAGAGCCGACATTCCCACGCCTTTTTGCCAGGAATCGAGCTGATGACAGTTCGCTTTCACCCCGGCGGCACGTTTCATTTACTCGGCATTGAACTGCAAGATATTCTGTCTACTTCATCAGTGACGACTATTGATGCGACGCAATTGCAGCTAACGGGATTGGAGCAACTGTTATCACAACTGGCGGAAACTAATCAGCCGGCCCAACGCATCGCCCTACTTGAGCACTGGTTGTTGCAACTCTCCCTGCGGCAATTTACTGCGGTGTTAACTCGACATAAAAGCGCTATGGTTGGCTTAGTGCAGGCGAATTTACCAAAGCTTATTCAAACCCAAACCAGTTTAGAGGATTTCTATAAGCAACTGCCCTTAAGTCGCCGTCAGTTTGAACGAAGATTTAAACAAGAAACCGGATTGTCACCGGCGCAGTTACTGCAATTAAACCGAGTCAAAATCGCCCGAAACTTACTCAGCCAATCACCTAACCTCAGCCTAGTGCAAGTCGCATTCGATTGCGGATTTTACGACCAAGCCCATCTACATCAACACTTTGTAAGGGTGACACAGCAAACACCAGGACAATACAAAAAGCGTAAAATGTCGCAAATCTCCAATCCTAGGTCGCGCTAACCGCTTAGATTGAAGCCTCAGCTTATAGGAGGCTTTTATGTCAGAACGTATACCACGTCAGCAAATTTATCAGCTACAACCCGCACTCGCCAACGCACTGTTAAGCTTAGACAAAGCAGCTGGCGACTCCCACTTTTCGCCATTACTGATGCATTTAGTCAAGCTTAGAGCATCGCAACTCAATGGCTGCGCGTTTTGTCAGCGAATGCACGCAGAAGAAGCCAGAAGCGACGGTGAAGAACAGCTGCGTTTAGATTTACTTGCCGCTTGGCACGAGGTCGATGGACTCTTTAATGAACGGGAACGTGCAGCGCTGCTCTGGACAGAAATCTTAACCCAAGTTGCTACTGCGCCCGTGCGTGACAGTCAATATGCGGCGCTTACTGAGCATTATTCCGAGAAAGAAATTGTCGACCTCACCAGCTTAATCATTGCCATTAATGGCTGGAACCGCGTCGCGATTGCCTTCCACCTGCAACCCATCTAGCGGCACATCAATAGACAAATAAACAGGGCACCGCATCGGGTGCCCTGCTTATTGATATCACTGTGTCGTTCGTATCTCTATGCCATTCGTATTGCTATGCCGTTAGCTTAAGGTCAGCGCAACAATTTTAAGTGGATGATTATCATCGAATGACGGGAAATCCTCATGGGGATCGAGCCAAGTGTGCGCTGTGACTGTGCGGCCTTGTTTTTCAACGCAGCGCACTAAGCTATCGAACCAAGCTTGGCGTTCGACTTTCGCCACATTGTTGCAGCACACTATAGTGCCACCGACTTTGGTCGCCATTAATGCGGGCTTAAATAACCCTTGATAATCATTGATCAAATCGACAATACCGAAAGCGCTCTTGGCATAACGCGGTGGATCGAGGAACACCAGATCAAACTGGGTTTGCGCCAATTTGGGGTAGCTCGGTAATTTTTGATTGCGGCGCCCTCCCACACTCAAACCAGCCAATTGGCGCAGGGCCGGAAACGCATCACTCTGCACAAACTCACACACATTGGACACCTGATTTAACGCCGCATTCGCCTTGCCCGTGGCTAAGGCAAAGGAAGAAAAGTCGACGTTCATCACCCGAGTCGCGCCGCCGATGGCTGCCGCAGTGCCAATACCACAGGTGTAGGAAAACAAATTCAGCACGGTTTTATCTTGGCTGTGTGCCCGCACATATTCACGGCCAATGCGCATATCGAGGAATAGCAGCGGATCTTGCCCTTCGTGGCGCAGTTTAGTGCTGAACTTGATGCCATTTTCCAGCATGACTCGCTCAGCACTTGCAATCTCTGTCAGTGCGGGTGATAACGCGTTCAATACCCGGGAATTGCCTAATGAGCGGTCGTTATACACAATCGGCAAATCGGCCTGTTGCAGCAAAACGGCACTCACATCGGCTAACTCTTCGTCGGTTAGGGTCTGATGAAAACTCTGCACTAGCCAAGTATCGCCGTAACGGTCGACATTCAAGCCACTCACGCCTTCGACTGTGCCATGGAATACCCGAAAACAATCGGTTTGATCCTGTTCTGCTTGTTGTAAAAAATCATGGCGTTTCGCCAGAGCCGTCGATAACAGCGTTTGAATAGACATAAAAAGCGGGACTCGCGCAGCGGAAACCTGCGTAAGGTTTCAAGAAGGAAAACGGCATAATAACAAACTAGCACTCAGAATATCGGATAAATTCACCCTGCCAGTGCGAAAAACAGGCTTTAAAAAGTGCATAGTAGGACAACGACCTAGCTTGATTGCCTTCATTCACTTTTTAGCTTTAGTCGTTACGGCTCAATGCATGCTCAAACTCACCTATGCCTCCCGTTTGCGATTCAATTCACTGAGTCCTTGATGGATAAGGCTTAAGCAGGCAGAGGGATCTTCTAACGGCAACAGATGCCCATATCGCTGATCTTCTAAAAACACTGTGTTTGGCGTGAGTTGTTGCCAACGCTGCCAAGTCGCTTCAGAAAAGAACACTGACGGTTTCCCTCGGATAGCGACGCAGGGAAGCTTTATCTGCCGCAATATCGATAATACATTCGGCGGCTGGGTGTAATTATGCGCTTCCCACCGTTTAGGAAACTTCAACGTGAATTGGCCATCATTGTGTTGATAAACCCCGAATTGGGCTAAGGCGGCAAACGCCTCATCATCAAAGCGTTTGTATAACTTACTCATTTTGCAATATTCAAGGAAATGCTCACGACTTTCCCACGCATCGCGCTTTTTTAAGGTGTTTTTGGCGGGCGCGGTCAAATTCATTAATGATTTAGGCATTAACTTGGCAAACCAAGCGATAGGGCGCGACACCATTGCAGGTTCAATAAGTATCAGGGCTTTAAACAAATCGGGTCTTTTGTTCGCGGCAAGAATGGTGCTGGTTGCCCCCATCGAATGACCCATTCCCACAATCGGCGCATTGCAATGCCGTTCAATATGCAAGATCAAATCATCGGCATAGAGCTGCCAATCTCGGCGCTTTGGCGGCAAACCAACATCGGGCCATGTCGGCCTTAACTCGAGTGCATTAAGGCTAAACGCTTGCTGCAACTTGGCCAATAAGGGCGCATAAACACGTAATGCAAAACCATTGGCATGGTAGAAATGTACGCTTTCACCAGTATAAGAAAAGGTTTTAAAAACCTTAGCCTGTTGTAATTCAGTCCAAATTTGATCCATCAAATCCTACTTATCGCGCCCCACTGTACTAGTTCAACGGATTCAATCGCACCAATCTCAGCCGCTAGGCACCTTCCGCTCAAGCTACAAAATCTAGCGACGAAATCAAACCTGTCGATATCAGTCCTTACGACAGCCTTAAAAGGTCATTAAATCACTTCAATTAACGACTCTAATCCGGGCGCGGTTTTAGTTGGCACAAACTCTATCACCTCAAACTCGGCAACATCGGCAATGCAGAACGGATCTTGCTGCAAAATAGCCTCTAGCGCCGCACGACTATCAGCCTTAGCGAGGATAACGCCGCCAGTACGTGGTACTTTACGACCCGAGGCAATAAAAGTCCCTGCAGCATAATTCTCATCAAGGTAGGCAATGTGCGCGGCTAAATGTAACTCCACTTCGGCAATCGTTTTTTTATAGGTGAGCGAAACAACAAACATAGGTATCCTCTTATTCACAAGTTTGGGGCATAGGGTTCGCCCCCTGCTGACTATATAGTGCGGTCCTAATATATAGTGCGGCCCTAAAGTGTCAAATGAACTTACCCGTCGCACAAGTTAAAAATGGTCAATAGTAGGTTGCATGTCTGTTTACCGCGAGTTATCAACCCATGATGAATACGTATGTAAGCGGTTGTGCACAAATCCACGCCGAGGCTACTATAAATCCGCTCGTTTCACCCTCTGCTTGTGGGGTTTGAAATCTGTGAGGTCGTTTCTGATAGTGCTACAAGGATTGCTATCAGGCTTAAGTTCTTTCTGCTGACTGGCTTTGGCCACTCACTTGGACTAACCCTTTTGAATTAAGGTGTTAAGTCCAAATGTGAAATGAATTTATCGGCGAATATGCTTCTGAGGGAGAGGTATATTCGCCATTTTTTCACAGAGCAGACGCATTCATAGCATGTGCGAAACCATCCATTGCTCGGCAAAACAATTAAAACAATAAGCACTCAAGGCAGAAATACTGCCGGCAACAGAAAGGAAGTTCAATGTCTTCGAATCATCAACAGGCGAATCAACAAGATAGCCATCAAGCTGTCGTGCCTCAGGCGCCGCATTCATTCAAGCAACAACCTGAACTGAATTTCTGGCAAATTTTTAATATGTGCTTCGGCTTTTTAGGCATTCAATTTGGTTTTGCCCTGCAAAATGCCAACGTCAGCCGCATTTTTCAAACCTTAGGCGCCTCTATTGATGAGATCCCCATTCTGTGGATTGCCGCGCCGCTAACGGGTTTGTTGGTTCAACCTATTATTGGTTATTTGAGTGATAAGACCTGGGGACGCCTTGGCCGCCGCCGCCCTTATTTTTTGATTGGTGCGATTTTTACTACCCTCGCCATTTTTATCATGCCGCACTCGCCTACCCTGTGGATTGCCGCGGGCATGTTATGGATCATGGATGCTTCGATCAATATCGCCATGGAGCCGTTTCGCGCCTTCGTCGGTGATAATTTACCGAAAAGCCAGCGTACCCAAGGCTATGCTATGCAAAGCTTTTTCATCGGCATTGGCGCTGTGGTAGCGTCAGCTTTACCCTATATTTTGACTCACTTTTTTAATGTCGCTAATACCGCACCAGCGGGTGAGATTGCCGACTCAGTGCGTTATGCCTTCTATTTCGGTGGCACAGTGTTATTGCTCGCGGTCACTTGGACTGTCGTATCGACAAGGGAATATTCTCCCGAAGAGTTAGCCGCCTTTAATGCTAAACAAATCGATGCTGAGGATGAAACCTTATCCCGTATCCGCAGCGCAAAAAAATATCAATTTGCGTCCTTCGTGTGGATGGGGCTCGGTGCCCTGCTCACCTTCGCTATTTGGGCGCAGGATTTAGACAAGCAACTGTATATCTTAAGCTTAGGGATTTTCGCCTTTGGTCCATTGCAACTGTATTGCGCGCTGCGTTTAGGCAATTCGCAACCCGCTGAACGCCATAAGCTCGGCATGGTATTTAGCGTGGTCGATGACTTATTCCATATGCCCAAAGCCATGCATCAACTGGCGATTGTGCAGTTTTTCTCTTGGTTCGCACTTTTTGCCATGTGGATTTACACCACTGCCGCCGTGACGTCTTACCATTTTGGCAGCAGCGATGTGTTGTCCCAAGCTTATAACGACGGCGCAGATTGGGTCGGCGTACTATTCGCCTCCTACAATGGTTTTGCCGCCATTGCCGCGATTTTTATTCCTATGCTGGCTAAGCGTATCGGCATCAAACTGACCCACACAGTCAATATGTTCTGTGGCGGTATAGGTTTGATTAGTTTCTTCTTTATTAAAGACCCAAGCCTGTTATGGCTGCCTATGATAGGTGTCGGTATTGCGTGGGCGTCCATTTTATCTGTGCCCTACGCCATGTTGTCGGGCATGTTACCCCCGCAAAAAATGGGCGTTTACATGGGGATTTTTAACTTTTTCATCGTCATCCCGCAGCTTCTTGCCGCCAGTGTGCTGGGTTTAGTGCTCAATGGTCTGTTCGATGGTCAACCTATTTATGCACTGATCACAGGTGGCGTCTTGATGATGTGTGCAGGCATTGCCGTATTATTTGTCGACCAAGACGTTGTCGAACAAAATAACCCAAATAATCAAAGTGCAGCGATGAACCGCAAGACCCACTTAATCACGAAAGCCACAGGCAAATTAACAAATAAAAGTTAGCTCTTTATAGCAACGATATACATTAGGCGATATGCAGCAATGCATGTTAAGCGCGGTGAATTCGGTCATTTGGCTAATCACAGCAGCATAAAATATCTTTATCAATTTCAATCACTATAAAAATAAAACCATTATTTGGGGAGAACGAGATGGAATCGAGTCCTACGCCGCAGCAGGATCTGCACACCAACCAAAACCGTCACACACAAGCGTTAACAAAGCGCAGCCGCCTAGCGCTTGCCGTCGCCGCAAGTCTATTAGGGACAATAGGATTCACAGCCTGTTCACCCACATCGAATTCAGCAACAACTGCCACAAGTGTGAATGCCGCGCCAAGTGTGCAGCAGGTTGCGCCCGGCGCACCGGGTAAAGCGCCGACTTGGGCATTTTCGGGTAAAACCGGTATTGGGACGTCTTACGAGCCTTACACCCAAGGTCAATACCAAGATGCCAAGCAAAATCCCATTAGCCACGTTTGGTTCTCCCTCGCCCAAGGTATTTTAACCGAAACCATGTATGGCCTTATTCACAATGCGCAGCTCAAAGAACTGCAATTTGTGATCACGGGCAATGGCTTTGTCGATACCGAAAAAGATAACACCATCAGCAGCATAGAATATTTAGATACCGATGCTAACGGTCGCCCACAATCCCTTGCCTATAAAATTATCAATAAAGATGTTGAAGGTAAGTATCAGATTGAAAAGCATATCTTTACCGATCCCGACCGCGACACCCTAATGATGCGCGTCACTTTTACCGCCTTTGAAGACGGCATTACGCCGCATTTGTATGTCAATCCGCATATCGATAACGCGGGCGCTAATGATATCGGCCGCATCGACACTCATGCAGACAATCATGCCAACACTCATGCTAATAATCAGGCGCTAGTGGCCTATACCGCAGCCAAAGACAGCAGCGTGATGACGGTAAAATCCGATCTGAATTTTGTGCAAGCCACCACTGGCTTTGTCGGCGTCTCCGATGGCCTAGCCGATTTGGCCGATAACGGCACACTCGATACGCCCTATCAAACGACCAGTGCGCAAGATAAATCGACCGTCGGCAATATCGCCTTTACCGCGAGTTACCCTACGCTCATCAAAGCCAAACCCGTCACCTTTAATCTCGCCATCGGTTTTGGTAAAGATGAAGCCCAGAGTTTAGCCAATGCCGATGCCACTTTGGCCGCAGGTTATGATGCAGTGCTCAGCGCCTACAAAGGCGATGCCACCCATATCGGCTGGCATGATTACTTAAGCTCACTGCCCGCCATCGCTAACATGGCCAACAACACGACCGATAACGGCAAACTGCTGTATACCAGTGCTATGGTCTTGAAAGCGCAGGAAGATAAAACCTATGCGGGCGCACTTATCGCTTCACTTTCTAACCCTTGGGGCGATACGGTTTCGGCAGCCGTGCCGAGCACTGGCTATAAAGCGGTATGGCCGCGCGACTTTTATCAATGTGCCATGGCCTTCCTCGCCATGGGTGACACGCAAACGCCCAAGGTGGCCTTCGAATACCTGAAAAAAGTGCAAGTGACCGAAAAGACGCCCGGCTTTACGGGTACGCCCGGTTGGTTCCTACAAAAGACCCATGTGGATGGCCAAATTGAATGGGTTGGCGTGCAGCTCGATCAAACCGCCATGCCGATTATGCTCGGCTGGAAACTCTGGCAAGCGGGCGTGCTCAGCCCTGATGAGATCAGTCACTGGTATCAAGAGATGCTCAAAGGTGCAGCGGACTTTTTGATCAGCGGCGGTGAGGTCAATCTGGATTGGAATCACACCCAAATCACCCCGCCCAAAACCCAGCAAGAACGTTGGGAAGAACAAGCGGGTTACTCACCCTCAACAACGGCTGCCGTGATCGCCGGTCTTGTTGCCGCGAGTGAAATTGCCAAAGAAGCCAAGGATCCCGACTCCAGCAGCCGTTATCTTGCCGCCGCCAAAGGCCTAAGTGATAGCTTAGAAAAACACTTAGTCACCACCCAAGGGCTATTGAAGAACAACGCAGGCGTCAGCGCGCCTTACTATTTACGTTTAAGCCCGAATGGCGAGCCAAATACTGGCGATACACTGGCGGCAAATAACGGTAAGCAAGGTTTAGATCAACGCCAGATCCTCGATGGCGGATTTTTAGAACTGGTACGTTATGGCGTGCGCGGTGCAACTGATAAGCTCATCAATCAAAGCCTTCAATTAATTGATAACACTGAACTTGAGCACAACCTACGCATTAAATACGAGTTCACCGCCAAAGATGGCAGCAAAATCCCAGGCTTTAGACGTTATGGCAACGACGGCTACGGCGAGGATACGGTGACTGGCCATAATTATGCGGAGTCGGGCAGCAACAGCGCCGATCAACGTGGCCGAGTCTGGCCCTTCTTCACTGGCGAACGTGGTCATTTTGAATTAGCACTCGCCCAAGCAAAAGGCGAGCTAACAGGCAATAACGCCCAGCAAACCAAGCAGCAGTTGATCAACACCTATGTGCAAGGCATGGAAACGTTTGCGAATGCTGGCATGATGTTACCCGAGCAAGCGTGGGACGGTGTCGGCGATGCCACCCGCTACCATTACCAACTCGGACAAGGCACCAACTCAGCCACGCCGCTAGCCTGGACCCATGCCGAATACATCAAACTGGTGCGTTCTATGACCGACGGCCAAGTCTGGGATCACTACCCTATCGTCCCAGCGGCATTGAAATAGTGTATTGAAATAACATATTAGTCGAACTACAAATTCGGTATATCGCTGGCTAGAACAACTCTCATAAGTTGTTCTAGCTTTTTTATAGGGGTTTTATAATGCTTGATTTAGCTCCTACTCTCCCCACATAAATTCTTTCGATAAGTTTCATTGTTAGACTATACTGTTCATACGTACAGTATATTGTGATTTATTATGATGATCCTAGGCCGCTTCGCCAAACATACCCAATATCGGCTTTCGCTATTTAGCTCCTTGATTGCCGCAGGATTTCCGTCACCTGCCCAAGATTATGTAGAACAAACATTAGATCTCAATGAGTTATGCATCAAACACCCCGCCGCCACGTTTTTTGTCAAAGTCCAAGGGGATTCGATGATCGACGCGGGGATTTTCTCCGGTGATATTTTGGTGGTGGATCGCTCATTACAGCCGGCACACGGGGATATCGTTGTCGCAGCAGTCAACGGTGAATTTACCGTAAAGCAATTACAGCTGCGCCCTGTGGTGCAATTGCTGCCACGTAATGCCTTATTCTCCCCGATTGCCATCAATGATGAGTCTGAGTTAAACATCTTTGGAGTGGTGACCAACGTGGTGAAAAAGCTCAAATGACGTCCTCACTATTCGCCCTCGTCGATTGCAATAATTTTTATGCCTCCTGTGAGCGGATGTTTAGGCCAGATTTGATTGGTAGGCCGATTGTGGTGTTATCCAACAACGATGGCTGCGTCGTCGCCCGCTCGGCAGAGGCAAAACACCTTGGCATCAAGATGGCGGTGCCTGTGTATCAAATCGCAAACCAACTCCGCCAGCATCAGGTTGCGGTATTCTCCTCTAACTATGCCCTCTACGCCGACATATCAAATAGAGTGATGACCACCTTAGAGCAAATGGTACCGAAAGTAGAAGTGTATAGTATTGATGAAGCGTTTTTAGACCTTTCTCGTCTCGATAAATGCATTGATATTCATCAGCTTGCACTTGATATTTATCACCGAATACCGCAGTGGATTGGGATCAGCGTTTGCGTCGGCATTGGACCAACAAAAACTCTCGCTAAACTGGCAAACCATGCCGCGAAACGTTATCCCGCGACGCGGGGCGTGGTTGACTTGCGCGACCGTGAACGCCAACGGCGACTGATGGCGCTTATCCCTGTCGACGAAGTCTGGGGAATAGGCCGTAGGCTTACAAAACGCTTGAACATCATGGGTATAAATACCGCGTTGCAATTGGCGGATGCGCATCCCAAGCTTATCCGCGACACCTTTTCGGTCACCGTTGAGCGCACGGTACGCGAACTTAACGGCATTGCCTGTGATGACATACAAGAGGTCGCCGCCACTAAGCAACAAATTATCAGCTCCCGGTCCTTTGGCAGTCGTATTGATAATTTAGAAGCGATGCAACAGGCGATCAATGAGTACACTTTTAGGGCCTGTGAAAAACTGCGTTCCGAGCGCCAATACGCTAAAGCGATGTCAGTATTTGTGCGTACTAGCCCTTTTAGCGATGCAACTCCCCAATACAGCAAATCGCTGTCGGGCAGTTTAGTTCGCCCCAGCAATGATACTCGGGATTTTGTCACCCTTGGCCAAAGCCTACTGCAACGCATTTGGCGTGAAGGTCATGCCTATGCAAAAGCAGGGGTTATGTTAGGGGATTTTTTTGGCGCAGGCGTGTTTCAGCTCGGATTATTCGATGACGTCACACCTAGGCCTAAAAGCAAGGAACTCATGCAATTACTCGATAAAGTGAACCACAGCGGTCATGGAAAAATTTGGTTTGCAGGACAAGGTATTGACCCAACTTGGGGAATGAAGCGTGAGCAGCTTTCCCCTCGTTACACCACCCAATGGGCACAATTGCCCATAGTGAAATAATCAACAGAGCCAGTGGCTAATGATCGTCTGCGAATCACAGACCTCATCTAACTCTACACTAACTCTAAACTAACTCTAAACTCCATATAGCACTAAAACCCATCTAGATCTAAAAAACATATAGCGCTAAGCCCGTAGGGCGTTAACGCTAAAACGGTATTAACATATACCAAGCTTTGTCTCATTCCGCCTTAACACTCTTCATCGCTGAGATCTTCAAAGTACCAGTAGCCTAGATTCACCCACTCGGTAAGCTGCGTGAGTAAGTCAGCATGGGCTAACCAAGGCGCTAAGGAGGATTTATCTAACTGATTGCTATCACATAGTAGTGGGATCACTGCAGCCAATTCGGCTGAAAGCTGATACTTATCACCATTAATATAGACAACGCCCTGTGCCACATTGATATCAAAATACAAACAGCGCAGTCCGCCGAGGCGAATAAGCGGCTGCTCATCAAGCCAAGCCAGTACTTCGTCTTGTGTGATATCCAATGGCTCATCGGGTAAATCTAAGGCGCATTTTGACTGAGTTAAATAGCGGCCCGAAAACTCGCTCACCAGTTCCTCGGTCAACATATTGGTCAGTTGGGTACGTAACCGCCCTAAATCGCTATTATCGACACAACCACTGCGGGTGGTCAGCTCGCGGTCTGGATCTTTAATCTGCTGTGCGCCTAAATCCTGTTCAGACAAATGATCGGCCAAAGCACTTATCATATCTTTGGCGGAAGCTGTGCGATAACCGACTGAAAAACTTAACGACTGCTCTAAGGTTATGCCGTCATGGGGAAATCCGGGGGGAATATAAAGGATGTCGCCGGGCAACAACTCAGTATCGATAATCGGCTCAAAGGCTTCGGTGTGCAGCAAAGCGGGATGGGCGGCAAACTCTTTGTGCGGCCCCAGATCGCCCACGCGCCAACGGCGACGTCCCGAACCTTGGCAAATAAACACATCATACAGATCGATATGCGGCCCCACGCCACCACCTGGCGTCGCAAAACTCACCATCACATCATCTAAACGCCAGCGCGGAATAAAATCAAAACATTGGATCAAGGCTTCCGCATCGGGCACCCAGTTATTCAAGGCTTGCACGATCAGAGTCCAATCCCGTTCACCGAGATGATCGTAGGAATCAAAAGGGCCAAATTCTGCCTGCCATTGCCCTGCCTGTTGGTACACTCGCCGAGATTCCACCTGCTCATCCATGACTAACCCAGCTAACTCTTCGGGCGAGATTAAATCTTGAAAGTGTTTGAATCCTTGGCGGATAACCAAAGGTTTTTTCTGCCAATATTCTGCTAAAAATTGCGCGGGCGTTAAGCCGTTTATATCGAGTTGCATGGGTTACTCACAAAGCAAACTGTTATTCATAGCAGCAAATGCTAACAGGAAGCGAAACCAAGAAAGCTCGACCGGATCAACAAAGCATTAAGTCTTTCGTCAGCGCCAATGGGATAGTGAATTTACTAACGTATTGAATTACAATCGGCTTATCTAAAAGCGTTGCGCTGTCAAAGAAGGCAATGCTGACACATCATTTATAGAGTCCATGTAAGATCTATGCCTACATCAGCTGCTAACACTTTAGTCGTGCTCGACTTTGAAACCACGGGGCTATCGCCCAATCAAGGGGACCGCGCGATTGAAATCGGGGCTGTGCTGATTGAAGACGGCGTGATCACTCAAAGATTTTCTGAGTTAATGAACCCTGGATTTAGAATAAGTCGCTTTATTGAGGACTACACAGGGATCAGCAATCAAATGCTCAGGGACGCGGCGCCCTGCAATGAAGTGATGGCACGTTTTGCCGACTTTATTACCGATCACAACTTAGTCGCCCACAATGCGGCATTTGATCAGCGCTTTTTAGACGCGGAGTTTGCCCAAATTCGCCATCGTTATCTTGGGCAATTTGGCTGTTCCTTGCTGGTGGCGAGACGTTTGTATCAAGCGGCACCCAACCATCAGTTAGGGACTTTAGTGCGCTATAAACAGTTGCCAACCGATGGCACTTTTCACCGCGCCTTAGCCGATGCCGAAATGACTGGCCATTTGTGGCTGGCAATGCTGGCAGACCTTCAGCAAGAGTTCGGCGTCAATGCCCCCACCTTCGAGTTACTGCAAAAAATCGCTAAGAAAACCAAAGCAGACGTACCAAAATTTTTGCGTCAATACGCAGGCAAGTGATCTATAAACAACGCCGCTAAATGACAGTAAAAAGCCGATATATCCTAGGATTATCGGCTTTGTTCCATCAGCTTAGTTTCAACAGGTAAAATTAACGATTCAATCGGTTGCCGACAAAAACATTATGCTAGCGATAACGGCTTAAGCGGCGCGCTATCAATGCCACAGGAGCTGCGAACCACTAAGGTTGTCGGAATAAGCTGCGCACTCACCTCTTGTCCGCGGATAAGTTTGAGTACACTGTCGACTAAGATTTCTCCGGCTAATTGGGTATTCTGTTTAATGGTCGTTAATGGCGGATTGGCAAAACTCGCCACCGGAATATCGTCATATCCCACAACGGCCACTTGCTCTGGAACTGAAATACCCTTTTCCTTCAGCGCCCGAATCGCGCCAATGGCGATCAAATCGCTGGCGGCAAATATCGCATCAAACTTAGCACCTTGTGAAATCAACACCATAGCGGCATCATAGCCAGAACTTTCTGTGCTGATGGCCGACACTTGCTTAGTGCGATCAACGGGAATATTCGCCGTTTGCAGCGCCTTCACATGCCCTAAATATCTGTCCCTAAACTCAGGACTGTGGCTCGAAGCATCACCTAAAAAGGCAAAAGCGTTGCGGCCCAGAGAAATTAAATGCTCTGTTGCAATCAAGCCGCCTTGATGATTATCACAGCCAATCGATAGCACAGACTTATTGTTATGCTCGGCGCCCCAAATCACAAAATGGGTATTCTGCGCTAATAGTCGTTCTAGCTTTTGCTCGTAATCCATATAGTCGCCGTAACCGAGCAGAATAATGCCATCGGCTTTATTACTGTCTTCATAATCGGCGTGCCAATCGTTGGATAATTGCTGAAAAGAAACGAGTAAATCATAACCCTGCTGCGCTGTTGCTCGAGTGATGGAGCCCAGCATAGACAGGAAAAAAGGATTGATTAACGAGTCATCATTAGTAGGGTCTTCACACAATAGCAGCGCTAAGGTATGGCTATTTTGGGTGCGAAGATTACTGGCGTTTTTATCGACCTTGTAATTCAGCTCTTTAGCAATAGCTTGAATGCGTTGTCGGGTCTCTAAATTGACTAACGGACTGTTTCTAAGGGCACGGGAAACCGTAGACTGGGATACACCAGCACGATAAGCAATATCAATCGAGGTCGCTTTCGATGCCATAGAGAGGAGGTAACCTTAGTGATTATTTTGCGTCGATACTAAAACAGTTACACTAACTTGTATAGACGAATGCGTTAACATCCGTCTTACACTGGGGTTTCTGCTTAAATGCCAAGCTGATCGAGCAAATCATCGGCTTCATTATCAATGGCGCGAGTCGCAATAGCCGGTTTATCGGCCATCTTCACCCAAGGCGAAACATTCGAATTTGAGTCGTTGTTTCCCCCAATCGTACTGTGCTGCTCTAACAGGCTATCGGGGTCGAACTCTTCATCGTAGACAAATTCATCTAAACGGATAAATTCGGTTTTATCCATGGCAAATTCGAGGTAAAAAATATGATTGTTTTCAGTTCTAAACGACACTCTACGGGCCACAGCATCATCTAAGTTAGCATCGATTGAAATAGTTAACTCTTTATTAATCGTCAACATTTTTGGTTGGCTTTGGCTGATTGACGTTTGTAATTCTTTTGAAATTTTATTAATAAAATCCCCTAAGATTTGGTTCATCAACTCACCCATAACGTTACCCACTTCATCTGACGTGTGCGAAAACGCTAATTCAGATTCAGGCATCCCCATGTTCAGCATGTAGCGACGGTAGATTTCAATCGCCGCTGATGCGGAAAAGTTGATCACCACTAGGCCTGAAAAACCGCCATCAAAAATCGAGAAACAACCAAGATCGGGTTTTAGACGCGTGCGCGCGATACTTTGAACCATACCCGCGTGGGTAACATTACTGGCACTGGTGCTAGAGAGCACGTGGGCGACTGAGTGACATAACTTCAGTAAAATATCATCCGACGTTACGATAGTATTTGTGGTCATAATCGATTCTCAAACTGAATAATGCATTAATCTTGCGCGTAAAAGCGTAAAAAATCAAAATTAAAACAATTGATTAGCCTAATATAGCAAGATGACAAAATTAACATAATGCTAACTTATTGATATTTAATAGATCAGATAAAACCTTCAACATGAAACGACTTATAAAACGGTCTAACTTAATAAGAACATGCCCCATAATGCAACAGATTAAAATTCCCTATCATGATTCCCTGCTTTAGATCAAAGAAACTCATATTTTATAACGGCTTTTGCTGAATTTATGTCACAGACGATTCAATTGAGATTGATTCGCAGGTATATTAAGCAACAATTATTAGCCTTTGAGAAACCTAAATGATCACGTTTTTGCGCCGATTTACCATATTGCAACGCTTAATGATGATGCTTCTTATGGCCGCGATAGGGACTGTGTGTTTTGCCAGTTTTTCGATTAAAGAACAGTACAGCAATTTAATTGAGCAGAAATGGCTACAAATAGACGGTCAACTCGCCAGCATGTTAAGCGTGATAGATGTACATCGTCAGGATGCGCTCAAAGGTAAATACAGCGAAGAAGACGCCAAGAAAGCTGCTGCGGAGTTAATCAATCAGACTCGCTATTCTGGCTCAGGCTATTTCATTGTTATTGATGATAATAATCAAATCCTCGCCCACGGTGACAATGCAAGTCTTGTTGGCACCTCAGCATTAACGTTTAAATTACCTAATGGCACAAATCCCTTAGCCACTATGCTGCCTTTAGCGCGGGCTAAATCGAAAACCACCCTCGAATACCCCATAGCCGATCCTATGACTCGCGCTATCGAAGATAAGCTCGCCGAAGCCCGTTACTACCCACAATGGGGCTGGACAGTGATGACAGGTGCTTATCTCAGTGATGTTAAAGCGAGTTTAAAATCAGTTATTATCGATTACCTGATTATCATGTTTTTGATTTCAGTGCCGATTTTTGCCTTCTTCCTTGTGCTTAATCATTCCATCACCTCGCCATTGAATGATGCTATTGATGCCCTTGAAGATATTGCCCAAGGAGAAGGCGACTTAAGTCAGCGGATTAATGCCCAAGGTAAAGATGAAATTGCCCATCTTGCCCGCGCCTTTAATATGTTTGCACAAAAAATTGGCGACATGGTCGGCCATTTACAGCCCTTAGGCCAAGCGTTAGACACAGACGCAAAACAGCTCATGATTGCGGTTGAAGAGTCCAATCAAAGTGCTGAGCATATCCACAGAGAAACGGGCAGCGTTGCCACCGCCGTCAATCAAATGCTGTCGACCACCCATGAAATGGCGAGCAACACCCAGCAAGCGGCCGATGCGGCAAATAGCGTAAAAGAACAAGCGCAGCAAAGCCAAGTGGTGATTGATAACACGGTCAGCAATACTGAAAAGCTGGTAGCTGAATTAAAAGCCTCTGAAGTGATTACCCAAAAACTAGGCGTCGCCTCACAGCAGATCGGTAGCATTCTCGATGTGATCCGCAGCATTGCCGAGCAGACCAACTTGCTCGCCCTTAATGCCGCCATTGAAGCTGCGCGAGCTGGGACCCACGGCCGCGGTTTTGCCGTGGTTGCCGATGAAGTTCGCGCCCTTGCTACTCGCACCCAAGACTCGACCAATGAGATCCAAAAAATCATTAGCGAGATCCAATCCGGCGTTGGCTCAGTAATGAAGAGCAACAATCAAACTCAACTGCAATCCGATGAGTTGCAAGCACAAGCCCACGAAGCGGGTAAAGCCATGGCGGCGATTCTGCAATTGATTGCCCATATCAGTGATATGAATACCCAACTAGCGAGCGCCACCGAAGAGCAATCACTGGTGACCGAAGAAATTAATCGAAATATTTGTAATATTTCAGAATTAACCGAAGTCTCAGTCAAAGCTAACGAAAGTAATAGCCATGCAGCTCAGTCACTGCAAGACATTAGCCAAGACATGTCCCGCACCTTAGGCCAGTTTAAAATCTAACTAGAGTCTGGCTGTATAACTTACCAACAGGGGGCGCAAAGGGCGCCCTTTTCTTTGCTCACATTTCCAGTAACCCAAGTTACAACTTATCTCAGCAACGATGAATACTAATGAAAAAATCCCATTAACCACAAATTCTCTGTCACGCTAACGTTTGATATGCGGTATGCTTTAGCCTTAAAAATCCAACCGAGACACTGCCATGCGAATGACCTTAGCCGTTCACCCTGAACAGTACACAATTCATAGCTTTAGCCCGAATGCCGTATTGCCCAGTGAGATTTTTGCACAGGACATGTATTTCATTGGTAAGACCCAAGAAGGTTTATCTTTAGTCGTTTCCAGTGAAATGGAACTCGACAGCCTAGAGCAAGAACCGGGCTGGTGTTGCTTTGAAGTACTCGGGCCACTGGGATTTTCGATGACAGGCATTTTATCTAAAGTGTCTGGCACCTTAGCGGACGAACAAATCAGTATTTTTGCGATTTCGACCTTTGATACCGATTACATTTTAGTAAAAAATAATCGCCTCAAAAGTGCCGTCGCCGCCTTGAAAAAACAGGGCTACCACATCATAGAATCGAAAGACGAAGTGTAATACCCCTTTAAATATGAGCTCATCTACTATGTACGAAAAAACAGTCACCATTACCGCCAAACATGGCATTCACACCCGTCCAGCAGCCTTACTGGTTAAAGAAGCCAAAACCTTTGACTGTGATGTCATGGTCGAATGTAATGGTAAGCAAGCCAGTGCTAAGAGTCTGTTTAAACTACAAACCTTAGGGCTATATTCTGGCGTTACGGTAAGAGTGTTTGCCGAAGGTGAACAGGAACAAGACGCAGTTGAGAAAGTCTCCGAACTGCTGATCACGCTAAGCTAGCTAGGCCTTTGTCCTATTTACGAGTGTATTGATTAGCGCACCAATATCTAAGACTTAACAGGTTCTGTACGTGCCAATAGTTTACATGCCAACGCTTTACAAACTCAACGCCACTCAACTAGACTCGCTAGCGCTAACAAGCATTCAGTTCAGTGGTTAATTTAGGAAGGGATATGTCAATAACGGGGATTATAGTGTCATCGGGAATTGCCTTTGGTCAGGCTCTTCACCTTATTCACACCGAACACCACCTCGATTATCGCCCTATTCCCCTGTCGAAAATTCCCCAACAACAGGGCAAGTTTGCCAAAGCCTTACAAGAGCTGCAGGCACAACTGACCCACAGCCAAGCTGCGCTCGATAGCGACTCCGAAAATTATCAGCTGATCGAAGCCGATTTATTATTATTGGAAGACGATGAGTTAATCGAGCAAGTAAATGATGCGATTCGTACCTTACAACTGTCGGCAAGTGTGGCGGTTGAACGCATATTTGCCCATCAAGCCAACGAGTTGCAATCCCTAGATGATCCCTATTTAGCCAATCGAGCCCAAGATGTTCGCTGTTTAGGCCAAAGAGTCGTCGCGGCGATCAACGGCCATTTAGGCCAAGGACTCGACAAACTCGACAAACCCACTATCTTGTTGGCGCAGGATTTAACCCCCGCTGAATTTGCCTTGCTGCCAAGGGAAAACCTCTGCGGTATTGTGCTCAAAACTGGCGGTTTAACCAGTCATACGGCGATTTTAGCCCGAGCAGCCGGTATTCCTGCCATCCTAAGTTGCCAGTTTGATGCCGATTCTATCCCCAATGGCACGCCCTTAGTACTCGATGCGCTCAATGGTGAGCTTTGCGTTAATCCCAATCCTGATCAACAGGCAAGACTCACTGTCACTTTCCACCACGAACAGGCAAGACGGGCGGCACTGCAAACATACAAAGATGGCCCTGCGCAAACCCAAGATGGCCATATCGTGGGGCTGATGGCCAACGTGGGTAATCTCAACGACATCACCCATGTCAGTGATGTTGGCGCCGATGGTATAGGTTTGTTTCGCACCGAATTTATGTTGATGGACGTCAGCACCCTACCCGATGAAAAAGCCCAATACAGCTTATATTGCGATGCCTTACATGCACTAGGCGGTAAAACCTTTACCATCCGCACCTTAGATATCGGTGCCGACAAAGAACTGCCCTGCCTGTGCCAAGAAATAGAAGACAATCCCGCCTTAGGGCTGCGCGGCATTCGCTATACCTTGGCACACCCAGACTTATTTAAAACCCAATTGAGGGCTATTTTGCGCGCTGCAAACCATGGTCCAATCCGCTTGATGTTCCCTATGGTCAATCAAGTCGAAGAATTGGATGAAGTGTTTGCACTGATTGCCCAGTGCCAAGATGCCCTGGAAGAAGAAGAGAAAGGCTACGGTGAACTCAGCTACGGTATCGTTGTCGAAACCCCTGCTGCGGTATTCAACCTCAATGCTATGCTGCCACGACTCGACTTTGTTAGCATTGGCACCAATGATTTAACCCAATATGCAATGGCAGCCGATAGGACAAACCCACAGCTTACCCGCGACTATCCGTCCCTTTCGCCGGCCATTTTAGCGTTAATTAACATGACAATAGTCCAAGCAAAAGCGGCCAATGTAAAAGTGTCGCTGTGCGGCGAATTGGCCAGTTCACCACAAATTGCACCGCTGTTAATCGGCATGGGGCTGGACGAACTCAGTGTTAACCTAAGTTCACTGTTAGAAGTCAAGGCCGCGATTTGCCAAGGTAACATCCAACAATTTTCGGCGCTGGCGCACACTGCATTACAACAAGATAGAATTGCAGGTCTACAGCAGTGTATAACAAGCTATAAATAGAGACATTTATTCGTTATGCTGCATTACAGAACAAAAACAATGACAAAAACAAGCAAAAGAGGCTCTAGATTATGGGATTTTTAAGCCGAATTAGGCGCTTGGTATCGGGTCAGACTCAGTTAGCTGGCGGTATCATGGTATATGCCCCCGTTTCCGGCGATATTGTCGCCATTGAAAAAGTCCCCGATGTGGTTTTTGCTGAAAAGATTGTCGGTGATGGCATCGCTATCGCCCCCAAAGGCGAATTAATTCTGGCGCCTATCGACGGCACCATAGGTAAAATTTTTGAGACAAATCATGCGTTCAGCATTGAGTCTCCCCAAGGATTAGAATTATTTGTTCACTTTGGTGTCGGCACAGTCGAACTGAGAGGCAAAGGTTTTAAACGTTTAGCCCAAGAAGGCCAAGAAGTGAAAGTCGGCGATCCAATTTTGTCCTTCGACATTGATTATCTTAAAGATCAAGTCGACAGCCTACTCACCCCTGTCGTTTTGGCAAACATGGAAGACGTCAAATACCTAGACAAGGCCCAAGGCAGTGTTACCGCAGGTAAAGATGTGATTTTTACAGTGCAGATCTAATTTAAAATATTGCATCGTCTATCGGTTGTTTGTTGAATAATAAAAGGCTGACTCACCATCATGAGCCAGCCTTTTATGCTTTTGAAAACCGAGCCTAAAACGGTATTTGCATTCGCCAAGCTGTAGCAGTCTCGATACACAGACTTAGGAGAATCTATTTCGGCCGTTCTCACGCTAAGCATCACGTTAGCTGCAACGAGCTGAGATAGAGTTCTCGTACATTAATCCGCTTTAAACATGGCAAAATCAGGTCGCGGCAATTTATCTAAAATACTGTACAGATAAATCACTAATGCCGAGAGTGCCGCGCCCGTCAAAAACAGCCACTGACCGCCAAAATGATCCAATATTATGCCGCCACCAAGGGGCGCGAGCGCAAAGCCTAAATCATAGAATGAGGCAGCCCCAAAGTAGGCGCCGCGAAGATGATCAGGGGCTAAGCGGTCAATATGCACATTCATAGTAGGAAACAAAATCGTCTCGGCGACACTCATCACCACAATTGCGCCTATCCAGCCCCAAAAAAGATCCAGTGGATTAAATGCCAGCCAGACTTGTGAGCAGATCAATAACAGCAATCCGATTTGAATCCGTTTGACGAGCGAAAAACGGGCCATGAGTTTCAATAGCAAAAATTGAGTGGAGATAATCACCATAGCATTAGTGAAAATCATGCCAGAAATTAACGTCAGTAAATCAGGTGCCCCAGCGCGAGTGAGATATTGGATCAACGAGCTGTCCATTTGGGCATAAATGAACATACACAGAATATTGGCGAAAATTAAACATTGCAGCAGTTTATCTTGCAATAGAATGGCGACAATTTGCTTACGGCTCACGGCAGCCGTTTTTTTCGTGCTCGTCTCAGTATCACTCAATAAGCCATTCACGCCACGATTAACACCATCACTTGTTATGCCATTTACACAGCCATTTACACAGTCACATGCACACTCACTTGCACCATCACTTTCAGTGCCACTCGTACCGCCACTTAAATTGTCATTCGATGAGGCGCCAGCCGCCAAAGCCGCATCCTGACGGGTTTGATGGTTAAATCCCCAGTACAACATAATTAACAGCACGGCAAAGGCCACTGCGGTAAGGTAAAAACTGGACTGCTTGCCCGTAAGACCAAGCCATACCCCCAGCATAGGGCCAACGGCGCAGCCAACGTTGACGATAAAATACAGCGACTGCATCGCCAATTCACGTGTTTTAGGATCGGCAATAATGTCGCCAATAGCCGCCGATGTCAGCGGTCGCCATAATGAAGTGGCCATAGAGCACAATGTCATCACAACCACATACCCTTCGACAGAATTGGCTTCAGCCAATAACGAAAACGAGATGATATAGAGAGTGCCCGTCACGTACATCAGCTTATGACGACCTATTCTGTCGGATAATGAGCTACCAACAAAGCTGGTAAATACCGAAATAATCGCGGCGCTGGACAAGACCATGCCGACCTCTGTGGCACTTAGCGCAAATTTCTCATATAAAATAACAGCTAAAAATGGCCATACCATGTAATAACTGCCACGGGTGATAAACGACCCAAACAAAAATATCCACATCAAGCGCGGAAATTGCTTAAATCGCTGCAAAGAAACATCGCTGTGCATTTTAATCCTTTAAAAGTCGCGCTAGAGTCAACGCCAGATATCAAACTGATTTTAATGAAAAAACAATATATACAAGGCACTTAAGTTAAACAAGTGTTAAAAAGTCAAGACAAAGCAAGGCAATAGCGATTATTATCCCTAGAAAATTAGCGTTTTGTTACTCACCAGATATCGGCAACACATCCCACTTGTGACATGCGGCGCACAATGCCACAATGCCAGCAAAATCAATGCTTGCCAGCCAAGCGTCCATCCACACTGGAGCATCATTTTGACCCTCTACGGTATTAAGAATTGCGATACAGTGCGTAAAGCACGTAAATGGATTGAAAATCATCAACTTCCAGTTCATTTCCATGATTTTAGAGATGACGGCCTACGTCAAGAAGACCTCGAATTCTGGTGTAAAACCTCAGGCTGGGAAACCGTATTCAATAAGCGCAGCACAAGTTTTCGTGCCCTCAGTGACGCAGATAAAACCGATATCGATCAAGCCAAAGCCATTCAACTTATGCTGGCGCAACCGACACTGATCAAACGCCCCGTCTTGGTCGTCGGTGAACACGTGCTGATTGGCTTTGATGAAGTCGCCTATAAAAGAGTATTTTCACTATGATGCCAGCCGACGATTATCCTGTAACTGAACTGACAAAAGCGCTGATCGCGCGCCCGTCGGTGACGCCGCTTGATGAAGGCTGCCAAACCTTAATGGCTGAAAGACTCAGCGCCATCGGCTTTAATATCGAACCTATGGTATTTGAAGACACCACCAATATGTGGGCTCGCCGTGGCAATGAAGGTCCGGTCTTTTGTTTTGCCGGCCACACAGATGTTGTGCCAACGGGCGATGTAAGCCGCTGGCACACGCCGCCTTTTGTGCCCACCATCATTGATGGCTACTTATATGGCCGCGGCGCTGCGGACATGAAAGGTTCATTGGCGGCTATGGTCATTGCCACCGAACGCTTTGTCGCTAAACATCCAGATCATCATGGTTCAATCGCCTTTTTGATCACCAGCGATGAAGAAGGCCCATTTATTAACGGTACGACGCGAGTCATTGATACCTTAGAAGCGCGCAATGAGAAGATCACCTGGGCGTTAGTCGGCGAACCTTCATCGACCCTAAAGCTGGGCGATGTGGTAAAAAATGGTCGCCGCGGCAGCTTAACCGGCAACTTAACCGTGAAAGGCATTCAAGGCCACGTGGCCTATCCACACCTTGCCGATAACCCAATCCACAAAGCCGCGCCTTTCTTAGCCGAGCTGAGTCAGATGCACTGGGATAATGGCAATGAGTTCTTTCCCCCCACCAGCTTCCAAATCGCCAATATTAATGGCGGTACCGGCGCATCGAATGTGATCCCCGGCGCACTGGACGTGATGTTTAACTTCCGTTACTCCACCGAGGTGACCGCCGAAATCTTGATTGAGCGGGTTGAAGCCTTATTGAAAGCCCATGACCTAGATTACGATATCAGCTGGATTTTCAATGGTCTGCCATTTTTAACTGGCGATGGCCCACTGCTTGACGCGACCCGTATTGCAATTCGCCAAGTCACAGGTTATGAAACCGATCCACAAACCACGGGCGGCACATCGGACGGACGCTTTATCGCGCCAACGGGTGCTAAAGTGTTAGAGCTTGGCCCAGTGAACGCCACCATTCATAAAGTGAATGAATGCGTTAAAGTGGACGACCTTGAGCAGCTAGCCCTGTGTTATGAAGTGATTTTGGAACAACTATTGTGCTAACACACCTCGAGATCCGTCCCGAAACCGCTAGGCTTTACGGCTTAAACGCCACTGAATTGGTGGAATATTTAAGTCCGTATCACCATGGGTATCATAGCTTTTGGCTCGAAGCGAACACCGCCATCGCCTTTAATGCGATGGCTCAAAAAGCCAAAGATGCGGGCATAGCACTCGCCATCTGCTCTGCCCATCGCCCTTTTGAGCGACAACTGGCAATTTGGAATGCCAAGGCCAGCGGTAAACGCGCGGTATTGGATGCCAATGAGCAGGCGGTGAGCATTAAGGGACTGAGTGACGATGCCATCGTCGACTTGATTTTGCTCTGGTCGGCGCTACCCGGTGCTTCACGTCACCACTGGGGTACCGATCTCGATGTGTTCGATGCGGATCAAATTGATGTCAAAGCCCTTCGCCTTATCGAAGCTGAATATGGCCAAACTGGCCCCTGCGCAAAATTGCATGCTTGGCTGGTGGAAAATGCCCATGATTTTGGCTTTTATTTCCCGTTTCAACAGGGGCAAAGCGCGGTCAGTCCTGAGCCTTGGCACATCAGCTTTTTCCCCGTTGCGCAATTACTGTTGCCACAGTTCGATCGTGCCGAACTTGCAATCCTTTTAGAAAACAGTGATATGTTGCTCAAAGATGCGGTACTCGCCCGATTAGACTATCTAGTGGATGAATACGTGCTGCGTATCGCTCAGCCTTAGCTGTGGGATATTCGCCGCAGATTTTGTAAAGGTTAAGCCCAGCGATCTATCGCCCAAATTGGCGCCAGAATACGGCTTAACATAACGATATATTTGATTAAGTAGGCTTTATGGATTTTTCTTCACACCGTCAGCAGCTCATGATTGCCGATCGTAAATTAAGTTACCTTGATGTCGGTACAGGCCCTGTACTCTTGTTTGGTCACAGTTATTTGTGGGATAGCGCCATGTGGGCGCCTCAAATTGCCGCGCTAAGTGCCCATTACCGCTGTATCGTGCCAGAACTGTGGGGTCATGGTCAGTCAGATTTACTGCCCGATAATGGTAAAACGCTACTCGATATTGCCGATCACATGTTGGCCTTAATGGATGCCCTCAATATCACTGACTTTAGTGTTATCGGACAATCTGTTGGTGCTATGTGGGGCGCAGAATTGGTACTGAAAGCACCAACAAGAGTTAAAACCCTCGTGATGCTCAACAGTTTTATCGGTTTCGAACCCGAAGTGACCCGCGCGAAATATGATGGCATGCTGGATATGATTACCGCCGCTAAGGCGATTCCTGCGGCGCTTATCAGTGCGATTTCACCTTTGTTCTTCGCAAACAATGCCGCGCATAACACACCTGAACTGGTCGCTGGCTTTGAACACTCACTTGCCACAATCTCAGCGGAAAAAATCCCCACGATAGTGAAACTTGGACGAATGATTTTTGGTCGTCGCGATACTATGGAAGATGCCGAGCAGCTAACGCTACCTTGCCTTATCATGGCGGGTGTTGAGGATAAAGCACGCAGTGTGCTAGAAAGCTACCTGATGAGCGATGCCATCGATGGCAGTCAGTTGGTGCATATTCCTGCGGCGGGACATATCTCAACCCTTGAACAAGCCGAATTTATCAATCAACACTTAGCCGATTTTCTCGCACAACATCACTGATCCGTTGCGAAATACCGTCACTCAATAAAATCTTCAAGATGTGGACATTCGCATCTTGAAGACAGCTATTTCAGCTTAATCCACATCATCAATACCGAACCCAGGTTCAATCCCTATTTATCCCATGCATACATTGGGCTTTAGCTGATTTTGCTTCGCAGATTAGCCCACTGAACTTTCAAAGACTTCCCCATAAAATCTGCATTAACAAATAGAAATCACCATTTTGTCGTCAGCGCCTCAAAAAATGTTGCATAAAGGTGAAATCTACCATTTATCAACTACCTTTATTACTGTATTCCCTCAACAAGGTATTCTGCCATGAGAAAAAGTACAGTTGCCCTCTGCGTGCTCAGCACACTTTATATGCCGTCTCTTTATGCCGATGTTCAAATCAATGGATTTGCCTCTATTGTCGCGGGCTCGAGTCTCAGTGACGATAAAAGCTATTATGGTTATGACAAAGAAATCAACTTTAATAACGATTCTAAAGTTGCCTTACAATTTACCGCCGATCTGGGTAGTGGCCTAAGAGCCACGGCGCAAGTGCTATCCAGAGGCAATAACGATTACAGTGCCGAATTCGAATGGGCTTATATCTCCTACGACATCAGCGACAAACTTATGCTGATGGCGGGCCGCCAACGCTTTAACCTCTATAAATACTCTGATTATATTGACGTAGGCTATGCCTATCACTGGATCACCCCGCCCCGCGGCGTTTATTCGTTGCCATTTAATTCAGGTGAAGGTGTCGGCTTAGTATATTCCGATTTATGGGGCGATACCGAAGTCGGTTTGACCTATAAGTATATTACGACTTCTGTTTCTGACTATGCGCCTATAGGTTCATCAACACCTCCCGCGCCCTTCTCCGCCGAGGGCCACATAATGAACTTTAACTTTGTAACCTCAGGGTTTGAGTACGGTTTAAATATTGGCATAGTGACTGATTTCTCCTACGAGTTACCTGCTCTGCTGGGCCTAGGCGATGCGATTGCCCAAACAGGGTTATTTAGTCAGCAAGTGGTAGATGATCTTTTACCCATTAACGACAGCGCGTTACTCATAGGCGCTAACGTTAAATATGATGCGGGTAAATGGTTTATCTTGGCTGAATACACCCGAATTGACGTCGATCCTAGCAGTTTTAACATCCAAGATTCAGCCTTTATTTCCGGCGGGATCCGCTATAAAGATTTCACTTTTCATTTAACCTACGGTATTGACAAAGGTGATCCACAATACGATGCCTATGACGGCATGTTGCCGCTATACAATAGTCTGCCACCAGCAAACCAAGCTGCGCTAGCGCCTCTGGTTTTCGGTACAAAAGCAGCGCTTGAAGCACAACAAGAAGACAGCTCTTACTACATCATAGGTACACGCTGGGATTTCCATCCCTCAGCCGCACTAAAACTGGAGTACACCAACTACAGCAATGACAAACCGTCCTCCGATGAACAGTTGTTGAGTATGGCAATAGACTTAGTTTTTTAAGGAGTTAAACATGAAACTATTAATAAGATCTCGGTTGATGATGAAAACCTTAGTTGCTAGTGCACTTTTACTTGGCAGTGCCTATGTGCAAGCCGAAATTGCCGTCGTGGTACATCCTTCAAATACATCCGAAATTAGTGCTGCGGATATTTCACGTATCTATTTAGGTAAACTCAAGTCTTTCCCGAGTGGAGGGACTGTGGTTGCGCTCGATCAGCCCGAAGGCTCACCCGCTCGTGATGCCTTCGTGAAGCAAATCCTCAATAAAACTGAGAGTCAGCTCAAAGCCTATTGGTCAAAACTGGTCTTTTCAGGCCAAGGTCAACCACCCAAAGTCGTCGACTCGAGCGCTGAAATGCTCTCATTGATTGCCGCCAATCCGAATATGATCGGGTTTGTTGACGTCAGCGAGGTGAACGATAGCGTAAAAGTGATCAGTAAGTTCTAACCCATAACACATCATCCTTGTCCGCCTTAATTTTTAGCGGACAAGGTGTTCACTCAGCTTTAGCGCAATATCACCCACAAACACGCGAACAAATGGCGCTTAGATCCCCAGAGGGAAGCTATCCATTTACAGAACTATTAATAAAAAATAATCTTGATTGCTCAATATCCCGATTCAAACCTTAATTGGATAGACCAGCAGAGCCAATTTTGCTGGTATACTCTTGCTAAAAATGTGCTGCTTGCATGAATTAGAGCATGAGAAGACATTTTATATGTCAATAAAACAATAGGTTAAAATGAAACTACTCAAACCTTTATTCGACAACAACCGCCGCTGGGCCGGACGTATACGCCAAGAAAATCCTGATTTTTTCGAGCAATTAGCGAAACAACAACATCCTGAATACCTGTGGATTGGCTGCTCGGATAGTCGCGTACCTTCTAACCAAATCATTGATCTTATGCCGGGTGAAGTCTTTGTTCACCGTAATATCGCCAACATGGTTATCCATACCGATCTTAACTGCTTATCTGTGTTGCAATACGCCGTTGATGTGCTCAAGGTGAAGCATATTATGGTAGTGGGTCACTACGGCTGTGGTGGTGTGCGCGCGGCAATGGGTCAGCAACGTTTGGGATTAATCGATAACTGGCTCGGGCATTTACGTGATATCTACCGTATTTATCAGGAAGAATTACAACAGATGGATGAAGCTAAACGTTTTGATCGCCTGTGCGAGCTCAACGTGATTGAACAGGTTGCTAATGTGACCAGTTCAACCATAGTGCAAGAAGCCTGGGATCGCGGCCAAGAAGTGGCAGTACACGGCTGGATTTACGGCATTGATAACGGTTTACTGACAGATTTAGATGTCACGGTCGACCGTGAACACGGCTTAGCTAATCCACGCTAACAGCCTGAATATGTGCTTTTAAGCTCCCGCTGAGTGCCATCTATGCTCAGATAAAACCTGCCCCTGTGCAGGTTTTTCTTTTTCCATGACAATTTTCAGCAATAAAACATCGCAAGGGTCTATTACCCCAGTTATAATCCGCCAGTTAATTGCAGCGCGACCTATGCGCCACATATTCTAAGGAGATACCTTCCATGCCCGGTTTTGAATTATTTGGTCCTGAAGAAAAGCAGGAAGTCGCTGACGTTATGGAAAACGGTTTTACCTTCCGTTACAACTTCGACCATATGCGTAATGATCGCTGGAAGACTCGCGATATGGAGCAACTGCTCTGCGAGAAAATGAACGTGAAGCATGCTCACCTGTTATCAAGCGGTACTGCTGCGCTGCAAACGGCCATGATGGCTGCAGGCATTGGTGCTGGCGACGAAGTTATCGTGCCACCTTTTACCTTTGTTGCTTCAGTTGAAGCGATTTTTATGGCAGGTGCGATTCCGATTTTTGCCGAAATCGACGAGACACTGTGTTTATCCCCAGAAGGTATCGAAGCCGCAATTACTCCACGCACTAAAGCGATCAACTTAGTGCATATGTGTGGTTCTATGGCGAAGATGGACGAAATTAAAGCCATCTGTGCAAAACATAACATCAAGATTTTAGAAGATGCTTGCCAAGCCATTGGTGGCAGCTACAAGGGCCAAGCCCTAGGTACTATCGGTGATGTGGGTTGTTACTCATTTGATTCAGTCAAAACCATCACCTGTGGTGAAGGTGGCGCTGTGATTACCAATAACACTGAAATCTACAACAACGCGCACATGTTCTCCGATCACGGCCATGACCACATTGGTAAAGACCGCGGCGCTGAGTCACACCCTATCATTGGCTTGAACTTCCGTATTTCGGAAATGAACGCCGCCTTAGGGTTAGCGCAATTACGTAAACTCGATACCATTATCGATATCCAACGTAAACACAAAAAAACCATTAAAGATGCAATGGCCGCAGCTATCCCTGAAGTAACTTTCCGCCTGATCCCCGATCCAGAAGGCGACTCTGCGGGCTTCTTAACCTTTATGTTGCCAACCGAAGCGCGCACGCAAGAAGTGAGCAAAAAACTGGCTGAAAACGGCGTCGATGGCTGCTTCTACTGGTATGTAAACAACTGGCATTATTTGAAAAACTGGAAACACATTCAGGAGCTTAAGGCATCTGCTGCGTTACCAATCACATTAATCGCCGATAGACCTGACTATACTCAAGTTTCTGTGCCTAAATCCGATGCCATTATGAGCCGCACCATTTCTATGCTCATCAAGTTGTCTTGGACCGATGCTCAGATCGTCGAGCGTATCGAGAACATCAAGAAAGCATTTGCCCAATAATTCTACGGGAGTTTGTTGCAATGAGTTTTAAGAATTTTAAAGTAGTTGAAAAAATGATCTTCGGCCGTGGCTCATTCGTCCAATTGGATGAAGTGTTAGCTGCTGAACGTAAAACCGCCGACGACTTTGTGGTGTTTTTAGTCGATGACGTGCATCAAGGCAAAGCCCTTGAGGGCCGCATTCCAGCTAAAGCACAAGATATGGTGATTTGGGTTAACGTTGATGAAGAGCCAAGCACAATTCAAATCGATGCCCTGACTGAACAAGTTCAAGCTTTCAATAGCAAACTGCCAGTGAGCGTCGTCGGTTTAGGTGGCGGTTCAACCATGGACGTGGCTAAAGCGGTATCGCTGATGCTGACAAACCCAGGTGGCTCTGCCATGTACCAAGGTTGGGACTTGATCAAGAACCCAGCGGTACACCACATTGGTATCCCAACGATTTCTGGTACCGGTGCAGAAGCGTCACGCACTGCCGTATTATGTGGTCCAGTGCGTAAGCTAGGCCTGAACTCAGATTACACAGTATTCGATCAAATCATCATGGATTCTGAGTTAATCGAAGGCGTGGAAACGGACCAATGGTTCTACACAGGTATGGATTGCTATATCCACTGTGTTGAATCGTTACAAGGTACCTTCTTAAACGAGTTCTCTAAATCCTACGCTGAAAAAGCCATGGATTTATGTCGCCAAGTGTACTTAGACGACCACGTAGAAAAAGACGACAAGCTGATGATGGCGTCTTTCATGGGCGGTATGAGTATCGCTTACAGCCAAGTGGGTGCCTGTCACGCGGTTTCTTACGGTCTGTCTTATATCTTGGGTTACCACCACGGTATCGGCAACTGTATCGCCTTTGACGTGTTAGAAGAATTCTATCCAGAAGGTGTTGAAGAGTTCCGTTTGATGATGAAGAAACACAACATCACACTGCCGAAGAACATCTGTAAAGATCTGCCAGACGAAACCATAGCAAAAATGGTTGCCGTGACTAAGAGTATGGGTCCACTATGGGCTAACGTTTACGGCGCGGGTTGGGAAGAGAAAGTCACAGATGAAATGTTGACTGCGCTGTTCCGTCGCATCTAAGCTCTAACACATGTTAAAAGGGCTCAATTGTGAGCCCTTTTGTCTATATGCATTGTATATCTACACTGTATATCTTTGATAAAAGTAGGATAATTTGATGAATGTGACTCTGTTAATCCCGGCTCGTTACGGTTCAAGCCGCTTCCCGGGCAAACCCTTAGCCCCGATTAACGGCAAGCCAATGATCCAACACGTGTATGAACGCGCGTCGTTAGCCAAAGGCCTCACCAATATTTATGTCGCTACCGATGATGAGCGCATTAAAGCGGCCGTTGAAGGTTTTGGCGGCAAAGTGGTCATGACCAGCCCAGAAGCGGCATCGGGTACAGATCGTATCAATGATGCGATAAACCAACTGGGACTGAAAGATGACGACTTAGTGATCAATCTACAGGGCGATCAACCCCTTATTGACCCAACATCCATCGAGCAAGTCATCAGCCTCTTCGAGCGTCACCCAGGTGAGTTTGAAATGGCCACCTTAGGCTTTCAAATCGTCAATAAAGCCGAGCTTGACGATCCTATGCATGTGAAGATGGTGTTCGATAACAACAACTATGCCTTGTATTTCTCTCGTTCGCGTATTCCTTTTGGCCGCGACACCCAAGATTACCCCGTTTACAAGCACTTAGGTGTGTATGCTTATACCCGCAAATTCGTTCAGGCCTTCGCCGCCCTGCCATTAGGTCGTCTAGAAGATCTGGAAAAACTCGAGCAATTGCGTGCATTAGAGTACGGCCATAAAATCAAAATCGCCATTAGCGCCTTTGATTCTATTGAAGTTGATACGCCAGAAGACATTCGTAAATGTGAGCAACGTTTAGCGGTTGATTAATCGCCCGTTAGGTGTGCGCGAGTCAATTCGAAACAGGAGCTGAGTATGTCGACCTTAGAAGTCTGGATCATTATTATTTTGATCGTCGGTGTTATCGCCAGCAATCTTGCTGCGCTGAAGTACAGTGCTAAGTTCAAACTGCCGCAGTTCGGCCAACATAGTAAAGATAAGCAGATAAAGCCTTCGACAGCTGAGAATGACGCAGAAACGGCTTCAAATAAGCCCTGTACTACGGACTCAGAAGCCAATAAAGCTGATGAGCCACCTAAGCGTTAAACTCAATAGCGGCCTTTAAAGAGTGTGTTGAAATATGACTCGTAAACACGCCCCTTAAAGACTGCGCTAAAAAGCTGAGCAATGCTCGCAAGCATAGAAAAGGCGCCACAGGCGCCTTTTTTGTCTCTCAAATAACAAGCTAGTCAATGCCATTAATCAACCTTAAGCTTTTTTCGCTGATGTGCGACTCAATGGCTGCTCCTCAAGGTGCGCCACTAAAAAGACTAAGAAACGAAACAGGGATTTAATCTTAAGATCATGATCTTTATTCGGCTCAGCCGCGACTAACTTCTGCAGTGATTTAATTCTAGCGTAAGCATTCTCGACTAAAGCGTCGTTCTCTTTACCGACATACTTAGCAAACTCGGCAAATTCGCCAATAAACTTCAGGGTCACTTTACGGCGATTTAACGCAGTAAGGGCAGCGCCCTCTTTCAGTTTTACCTCAAAAATACTGCATTCTAAACCGCTAGCGATCGTTCTTTGCGATAAACCGCTGCTTAAGGCATCGGCCAGAAAACCCAAGTTGGCTTTTAACTCAAAGGCAATCGCCTGCTTACTGGCGCTCGATTGCTGCCAGCGACTGCGTTCCTTATCGAAAATATCGTATAGCTCTTTCCAAATGCTCATGCGCTTTGCCTACCTTGCACTGAATTGCTTCCTTTCGTTTGATGGCACTCGACCTTATTTTTTAATACGAGTAATACTCGCATGTCTTAATACTAGCGACTGAAAGTTATCATAAATTTAAGATTTCCGGCATAAAAAAATGGCCCGAACGAGTCGGGCCATAGTGCAAACCATATTTACAGTGAAAGCAATGTAGGAGCTAGCTGAGTGACAAACAAGCTCAGTGCAAACTCATGACTAACTTGCTGCTAATCCAATAAAATATAAAGTTAAAGCACTTGCGATTTTTTCGCATTATTTTTCTCGGCGGCGAGTCGACGCTGCGCTTCTTTTTTCTCACGGCGCGCTTCAATCACTTGATTCACATCGCTACCGATATGCGCTTCGTTACGGGCTTTTGCCAGATTGACTTGACGCTCACGCTCAACAAAACGTTTACGCTGCTCGTCAGAAATTTTATCGATACAATGTGGGCAACTGACACCTTGCACATAGGCAGGGCTCTGTTTTTCAGCTTCAGTGATTGGCATACGGCAAGCATTACATTGATCGTATTGGCCTTTCTTCAAGTCATGATTTACCGCAACGCGGTTATCAAATACAAAGCACTCGCCTTCCCACAGGCTTTCTTCCGCTTTGACTTCTTCGAGATATTTAAGAATACCGCCTTCAAGATGATACACCTCGTCGAAGCCTTGCTCTTTTAAATACGCGGTTGATTTTTCACAGCGAATACCGCCAGTACAGAACATGGCGACCTTCTTATGTTTAGCAGGATCAAGATTTTGCTTCACATATTCCGGGAATTCTCTGAAGGTTTCAGTCACAGGATTAATGGCATTTTTGAAAGTGCCGATTTGCACTTCATAATCGTTACGGGTGTCGACTAAAATCACATCCGGATCAGAAATCAGCGCATTCCAATCTTGAGGCTTCACATAGGTGCCAACCACTTTAAGTGGATCAATACCTTCAACGCCCATAGTCACGATTTCGTTTTTCAGTTTGACTTTAGTGCGGTAGAACGGCATTTCATCGTCGAATGACAATTTGTGCACGATATTGTCTAGGCCATTTTGGCCGTTAAGCCAAACCAATAATGCTTCAATTGCTTCTTGGGTGCCGGCAACTGTGCCATTAATTCCTTCGCTTGCGAGGAGCAGAGTGCCTTTGATCTCGGCCTGTTCCATCATAGCGAGCAATGGCGCTCGGATAGATTCAAAATGCGGTAAAGACACAAATTTATATAACGCACACACGACAACTTTAGCCATAACACCCTCTTTGCTGGCTGGAACTTAATTTCCAGTGCATAAACACATTAATCATCTGTAGACTGGCTACAGATCCCAAAATAGCGCGGAATTCTACCTGAGTCACAGCAAGATAAACACAGATAAAATACAGGGTCTTTAATTTTTTACGCACAGAAGTCAGATAAATCTTTTTTAGCTGGCGAATTAAGCAGAAATATCAAGATGAAAGCGTTACCATCAGCGCCCTTTGTACGCATGTACGCTGCATTAGGTCTACGCAGTATTCTCCTATTGGTACATAACATTCATACTGGCATACTCGCGTCGTCAATAAGCATGCATAAACACGCTGACATCGGCTTGTCGCATCAACTTCCACGCATGGCGCCGCACAGTAGAGGAAATCCGAATGACTCTAGCCATCTTATACACTTTTCGTCGTTGCCCCTATGCCATGCGAGCGCGTTTGGGACTCTTACTCGCCCAATGCAATGTTGAAGTCCGCGAAATCATCCTTAAAGCTAAACCAGCGCAGATGCTTGCCGCTTCACCCAAAGGAACAGTGCCGGTATTAGTGCTAGCCAATGGCGAAGTGATTGCCGAAAGTCTTGAGATCATGCGTTGGGCACTCACGCGAACGGATCCCTTAGATCTGCTATGTCAGCAAAAGCCTGTAATTAAAGATAAAATGGCACAGCTTATCGCGCAAAATGATCAGCAATTTAAGCCATGGCTCGACCGCTATAAATATGCCGACCGCTACCCTGAGCAAACGCAAGCTTATTATTATCAGCAAGCGAGTCATTTCCTCCTGCAACTTGAAACATGCTTAGGACAACACAGCTTTTTAGTCGCCGATACACCTCGCCTTGCCGACTACGCCATCGTGCCTTTTATACGCCAATTTGCCGCAGTGGATCTTAAACATCCGCTGAGTGTTGATTTTCCGCGAGTCGCCGCTTGGCTAGAACAGCTCATTTCGAGTGAAATATTTATTCATGCGATGGAAAAATATGTGATCTGGGACGCTAGCCATTCCCCAACTTGCTTGTTAGGAGACAGGTAAGCCAATAAGATTTAAAGATTATTTTTATTTTATGTTATAGCCATCGGTAAAATATTCGAGTAAGGTATTTGCCAGTGAGTGAGGTCGCTAATTTAGCTACCGTCACAAGGCAAGCTTCTAAAGATAAATGTAACCGCGCTTAACGTCTTTCAAAGGCGTGAATGATAGAACACAAGGATAAGGCAGTTGGAACATATGGATATCAATATCATTTTTATGCTTGGGGGCCTGATGCTACTGCATTGTCTTTTCGCCCTTAGGGCCTTCAAGAGTAAAGTGGATCTCAGCACCAACAAAAAATGGGTATGGTGTCTACTTAGTCTGATCCTCGGCCCTATGGGATATTACGGTTATCACGGTTTTATTCCCCTCGATAGAATTCTCAAAGACTAAACCGTCAAACGCAATCAGATTGGGCGACAACACTTGCCACGACATCATTGACCTGCACAATTAAAGGCTTTTCCATACCAATAAAAGCACATAAATAAGCCTTTAAACATAGACTTACATGACTAAAATCCATAAAAAATAGCGCAACCTTAGGCTGCGCTATTTGAATGAATCCACTTTGACTTAATCTTTAAATTCAAACCATTCGCTATAAATGGCTATGCAACAATACCGAGTCATCAGGGACTTTTTGGATCACGGGCGCCTGCCCTTCAGCCAAGGCTTGTTTATAGCTTTGATTCATTTTAAGGGCGAGATACAAATCTGGCCGGATCAAAATCCCACCTTCCCCTGTCTGCATACCCGCTTGCTCGAACCAACTCAGCATCTGTCGTTTACGCCCCGCAAGCACTAAACGTACTCCACGCTTTTTAAGCAATTGATGTAAATCAGCCAACATAGCCATCACGCTTAAATCTAAATGGGTAAAACAAGGCACGGCATCAATAATGATGCAATCGACTGGCTCAGATTCCCGAATAAACTT
Organism: Shewanella hafniensis; assembly: GCF_019655335.1. Classification (GTDB taxonomy): domain Bacteria; phylum Pseudomonadota; class Gammaproteobacteria; order Enterobacterales; family Shewanellaceae; genus Shewanella; species Shewanella hafniensis. Next base: position 31,262 of record NZ_BPFD01000003.1, on the reverse strand, counting down.
TTCCAGTAAACGGCGTTTAAAATACGTCGCATTAAAGTAAGTTAACGGCGAATTAAAGCGATACATAAATACGCCAGGCACAGATTTAGCTTTACCCGAATCATCGACGCTACGGATAACACCCTTATGATCTAAGCCAAGCACTTGATCCGTTGGGCGCATTACCGTAGCGAGGAACTGGAATAATCCCAATAACACGGCCAAAGTGATCCCAGGAATCACCCCAATAAATAGCACGGAAAATAAAGTGATACACGCAAGCAAGAACGCTGACTTATCGAGCACACGCAGATTCCACAGCGACTTAAGGTCGATAAGCGAAATAGAGGCAATCACCAATACCACGCCTAAAGCTGCACTAGGGATGTACTTCAATGGTGCAGTAAAAAACAGCGCGACAACGCCAATCAACACTGCCGCTATGATGGACACTAACTGGCTCTTGCCGCCATTGGCATCGTTCACCGCAGTGCGGGAATCGGCGCCGCTCACCGCAAACCCTTGGGAGATGGCGGATGCAATATTGGCTAAACCTAATGCCCTGAATTCTTTATCTGCATCTATATCGTAACCATTTTTTGCCGCAAAACTTCGGGCCGTCAGCATCATGCTCACAAAGCTCACCATGGCTAAGTTGAGCGCGGGCACCACCAACTCACGGGCAATCCCCAAATCAAAAGCCGGTGCTTGAAATGAAGGTAAGCCTGAGGTCACTTCTCCGACAACACTAATGTCAAAGCTCGTCAGGTTAAATACCCAAACGAGGAACGCCGCCATTGCCATTGCGCACATAGATGCGGGCCATTGGGGACGAAACCGCTTCACTAAGGCATAGGTCGCGAGCGTCACAATCCCCATCGCCAAGGTCGGCCAATGGGTTCTTGATAAATAAGAAGGGGCGCCACTGAGACGTTCGATTAAATAGCGCTCGTCGAAGGTAAAACCAAAAATCTTCGAAAATTGTCCGACGATAATGGTGATCGCGACCCCGTTCAGCAATCCCATTAAAATCGGCTTTGACAGAAAGTCAGCGAGCACACCCAGCTTAAAGCGGCTCGCAATCAGGCACCAAAAGCCTGTCATGGCTGTCATCGTCATGACTAACTGCCAGTGCTTCATGCTATCACCCGCAGCGAGTGGCGTGACAACGGCGGCGATTACGGCGCAGGTCGCCGCATCAGGGCCAACAATTAATTGCTTTGAAGTACCAAATAGCGCGTATATCAGCATTGGCAATACGCAGGAGTACAAACCTACAGCAGCATTGACGCCTGTCAGCTGGGCATAGGCAATGGCGACGGGTAATGCCACGGCGGCAACGGACAAGCCAGCACGTACATCATCCCTAAGCCATTGCTTTTCATATTGTAATAATTGCGCCAATCCCGGCATAAACGAAATCAAACTAGGGAACTTCACTCGGCAACCTCCATATACACACTATCAAGATAAGCACTAACCAGTATAACCGAGACTGAAAATATTCAGCGAAAAGGTCATGACCTAACAGCCAGCAATAGTATGTTGGTTATGGCATAAAGCCAATCATTACGCGATTATTTTCCTCAGAATATTTATGGAGTTAGGCGCTGATTGCACACTAAGTTAGCGCAATATCATCGGCAGTGACACTAAAAGTAAACTGCCCATAAACCAATTAAAATGACGCTTACGTCTATCCGTATTGAGTTTCTTACTGATCGCCGCACCAACAAACACCCAAGTAAATGAAGCCGGAAATCCTACTAAGTTAAAGGTTAATACCCCAAGAAAGGCACTGAGCCAAAAGCCATCACCGCCGAGAGTGAAAGCGCTGCACAGAGTGATGGTCGACATCCACGACTTAGGATTAATCCATTGAAATAAGGCGGCCTCAATCAGGGTCATAGGTTTTCGGCCGTCATCTAAATGCGTGCTCTGTACTGGCGATGTCACTAATTTGTACGCCAGATACAGCAAATACGCTAAAGCGAAATATTTTAAGACTTGGTGCAATACTGGCAGTGCTTCGAACAAGGTGCCAAGCCCGAATAATACCGCAAGGTGTAAAGAGGTCGAACCCAAGCGGATCCCTGCAATATGCGGCACGGTACGCAGCACACCAAAATGTGCACCAGAGCTCGCTAAGAGGATATTGTTCGGTCCGGGCGTCATGGTCATGGTTGCACAAAACAACGCGGCAGAAGCCATCAAGGTCCATAATTGTGGATCATAGAGTAGTGCAGTATTCATATTCACCTTAAATTGTATGCATACATTTATTGACATAAATAGATGCGATAAATAATATACGGAGAATATTTGAGATCAATGGATTTATTGTCATGGGTACAATCTGGACGCCAGACCTAAACGCTTTTTCAGGCCCTAAATATCAGCGCTTAGTCAGTGCGATAGAACAAGGCATTTTGCAGAAGGTGTTGACCCAAGGCAGTAAACTGCCACCGCAGCGCCGCCTAGCCGATGCCTTAGGTATCACTATTGGCACAGTAACCCGTGCCTATGCATTGGCAGAGCAAAGGGGTTATGTTGAAGCACGCGTGGGTGATGGCACCTATGTCAACGCCTCACCAGTAGCTGATATAGCTAACGTACAATTGAATATGGCGACCTGCCAGCAGCCACTCACAGATCAAATCAGCACTCTCAGTGATTGCCTCAGCCAATTAGCAAAAGACCCGACAAAGCTCAGTCAGTTACTGGGTTATCGCGCCAGTCCATTAGATCAACACCAACAAGTGTTTCACCAATGGCTTAACCAACGCGGCATACAACAAACGCCTGAGCAACTGATCTTTACCCACGGCGGTCAGCAAGCGATTTTTGCCTGTTTGAGTACATTTTTATCGACAGGTGATGTGCTGCTGCACGAGCAATACAGTTATCCAGGCGTGAGAATTTGCGCTAAGCAGCTTGGCGTGACCAGCATTGGAGTCCCCCTCACCCATGATGGCGTGGATCTCGCCCGTTTTGAGGCGTTAGTGCAAATCCATCATCCCAAGTTAGTCTATCTAACCCTGAATAATCAAAACCCTACCTGTATTCAGTACAGTGAATCACAGCGGCAAAAACTTCTTGAATTGGCCGAGCAGTATCAGTTTTATCTTATTGAAGATGATGTGAATTATTGTTTACCTGAAGAGTGGCATTCGCCCCTGTGGCAACTAGCCAAGCAGCTGGCTATCCCACGGGTGATTTATATTTCCAGCCTGTCCAAATTGTTTTCTGGCGGCCTAAGGCAAGGTTTTATTCTGGTGCCTGAACCACTTATCGCCCAAGTACGACTCGCGATTCATAGCCAATGCTGGATGGTATCGCCGCTGAATATTGAAATCGCCTGTCAGTTGATTAAGAAAGGCCAAATCACTGCCGATCGCGACGCCATAGTGCGCCAACGCCAACGTCTCGGTATCGCTATGGGCGAACGATTGGGATTAAACCAAACTTGGCGAGGACTGAACGGTTGGCTGCAACTGCCAGAAGATATCAAGGCCCATCACCTTGTCACTGCACTGGCCGCTAAAGGCATTTTGATCCGTAACGGAGATGACTTTAATTGCCATGACAATTTTATTCGCTTAAGCCTTGGCGGCGCCGAAAACGACAGTCAATTTCAACATGCGATTGAGTGTATCGAGGCGACTATTCTCTTCCTCGTACAAAATGCTTATTCGGTAGTGTAATCACGCTTAAAATCCCTAAAATTTAGCGCTTTTTTACCTACTATTTAAGATGAAGTTAATTCACACTAAATGGCTAATTTATAAAATTAGATAGCATAAAAAAGCGCCAGTAGCCATATGCTACTGGCGATGAGGTAACTGACGAGCTTGATGAACACGTAATTAGTTATAAACTACTAGCGCACCATTATTTAATCTTTAGTTGGTAAACACTCGTCGTGCCGCTGACTTCATTGCCTATGATTAACAAAGGATTACCGTTAGGGCTTTTATCGGCACTGACAAACTTCATCCCTTCTGGCCCTAAATCACCCGCCAATGTTGCATCCCCTTTGACTTCACCCGTATCGGTATCGATAACAAAGTCGGCCTCAAAATCACGATTCACAACATAGTCGATAAAATGCACATCGAAAGGATTAGTCACGTCATAGATCATAAAGCCTGAAGTGCGTTCCAAACCAACAAAGGCATATAGTCGTTGCCCAATTTGCCCTAGGGCTAAGGCTTCTGGCTCTGGTCCTTTGTCATCGCTGCGGCTATCACCTTTATTTTCTTCATTATTATTGTTGAAGTTACTGCCTAAGAGTGCTGCGGTAATACGTTCGAAATCACTTCCACTGTCAAAGACTTGCTGACCGTCTGCGCTCCAAATCGAGAATGAGCGAGCACCGAAGCTGACTATCTTGTCGTAATCGCCGTCCTTATCGTCATCCCCCATGCTAGTAGTTACTTTAAGGCGTGCTAACTGCGTTTTATCTTTTGCGGCGGCAAATTGTGGGTGATTTGGGTCGAGCACTAAATCCCCTGCGCGGGCTTCTTCAGAAAAACCTGCATAATCACGGGAGTCACCTTCATTGGCCGTAACGATAAAGTCGGTATTGTTCCAACGGTAGGTCGCGACAGTATCGGGTTGATACATACCATAGACGCCTGTGTAGCTTTGCAGGTTGACAAGATTGTCTTTGTCACTGGCATCAATTTTATTCACTTCAAGTCCGTAATCCTTAAGGCCTAGTGGTAAAATCTTGGTAACTTTGGCATTGGCGATATCAATTACGGCAATGGCATTGTTCTCTTGCAAACTGACAAACGCACGGCTGTTATTTTGGCTAATGGCGATATATTCAGGTTCTAAATCCTGCGCCACACTCGCCATTGGGCCATTGATTTTAATGTCTGGCGTGATCTCACTGGCTCGTGCATCGCCCTGATTAAATTCACTAAAACCGATAATAGTCGCAGTGGCTGCAGGCTTACCGTCAGTAATTGCAATCAGCGCCACACTGCCTTCAGGATCTAAGGTATAGGCTGGATTTGGCTCGCCTTCATTGGCTACTAATAAGTTTTTACCATCGTGGGTAAATGCCAGGTTATCGGGTAAAGCGCCGACTTCTACCGCGCTGATAAACTGCGGTGCATCTGTGCCGTTAAGCTGATAAAAAGCGACAAAACCATTGGCTTGGGTTTTATTGCCGGCAACATCGCCACGTTCAATCGCAGCGGCTAACAAGTTACCTGAAATGCTCACACTGTTAACGCTACCCATAAAGGTTTGGCCAACATCTTTAGCCACATCAAGTTCGCCAAATTTTTCCAGATTATTCAATGCTAACGGATCAGCGGCATTGGATGCCGTTGCTAATAAACTGCCATCAATAATGTCCACTTTGCCACTAATGGCATTGACCACAAAAATACGGTTAGATGCACTGTGATATTCAACGATTTCAGCGGCACTTAAGCCATAAACGCCAGTCTGATGACGACCAATTAACTCAGCTTTTAAGCCTGCAGTTTGTGGCTGGCAAACATATTGGGTTTGCGCTGCGGCAATTTCGCTGTCATCTAATTGTCCATTATTGTTAGCATCTAATCCGGTATCGATTCGCTGACCACCGGCGGGACAATTGGCATCACCGATATTCAATGCCGTCACGTTAACCAGTGAATTTAAGCCCTTGTCGCCTTTATCACCTGCTGCGCCATCATCACCGCTGCAGGCTCCGAGTAATAAGCTCGCCATAATGGCAGCGGCTAGCGGGAGTCGTTGTGTTTTCATCGTGTCATTCCTGAATATTTTATTTTTAGTAGGGTGAAGCTAAAGCCCACTAAACTAGTCAGCATAAAAGACGCTGGGATGACAAAGCCGTGACACTCAGATGACAGCTCGCACTTTAGAATGAGTCAGTTTGAACCATAAGGATGTGAAGGACTAAGGTGTAAAGAACAGAGTTACAAAGGGCTACGATTTGATAAGAAAGATTTAAATGAAGAATCTTGTGAAGATAACGGCTCAATCCACTAAAGTGATGCCTCGATAATCAAACTTACCACTTAGTTACAATTTAATCGGTAAAATACAGTAAAGAAATCAGCGCAAAGATTGGTTTATTTGTCCTAGCACTTTACTATGCTATTGCTTGCTGTCTGAACTGTGCAAATAGACAATAACGCAATTCACTTTTGCCTAAACCCCGCCAATGATCTTGATCATATGCTCTCGCTCTTAGTGTAGAAACTGGTAGCGCAGGAACTGGCTTAAAAATGGCGGATTAATCGTGAATTGTCCTAGTACAATTTAAACCACACCGCATAAACCTGTGAAATACGCTTTCAATTCTTTCGCCACCCGAGGTAACAGTGGACCCACAATCACAACCTTCTGCCCATAACGGCAGACGTATACCCAATTTAGCGCTGCTTATTCCCATGCTTGCGGCGATTGTCGCGATCACGCCATTGGCCATCGACATGTACTTACCTGCGATGTCGACATTGGCCCTCAGTTTTCATACCGATGTAACGACAGTGCAACAGTCCCTGAGTATCTACTTAGCGGGTTACGCACTGGGCATGTTGTGCTTTGGCCCCCTAGCCGACCGGATTGGCCGTCGCCCTATGGTGGTAATGGGATTGAGTGGCTTCATGCTGACCAGCTTACTGATTGGGTTTGCCAGTCAAGTCGAAGTCTTTCTAGGACTACGTTTTTTGCAGGCCTTTATCGGCGCAGCAGCGACTGTGGTGGTGCCGGGATACATCAAAGAAGTCTATGGCGACAATACCGCTAAGGGTATGTCATACGTGAGTTTAATCATGATGTTAGCGCCATTACTGGCACCTAGCATTGGTAGCGTCATCCTCGAACTCGGCGATTGGCATTTGATCTTCTTCATTCAATCCGCCTATGCCGCGACCCTGTTATTACTGGTGCTGTTTGCGCTAAAAATGCCCAGTGATAAAGATATGGATACCCGCAGCCAAAAATCGTTTCTTGGTGCCTATGCGACTGTATTTTCTCGCCCTGGTGTTAAGTTAAATATTGCCAGTGGCGTGTTAACGTCTTTTTCATTTTTCTGTTATCTCACCGCATCGCCCTTCGTTTATATGGAAGTCTTTGCCTTAGATAAATCCTATTTTGCTATTTTGTTTAGCACGAACGTCGGCGCCTTGATGCTGGCCAATATCATTAATACGCGCATCGTGGGCCGTTATGGTTCGCTGCGTATGTTGCATGTGTCGACCTTTTTCGGGGCAATTGCTGGGGCCGGTTTATTAACCGTCAACCTGCTGGAGATGAGCTATCACTTTACCGTTCTTATGCTTATTCCTTTGATGGGCAGCCTAGGGGTGATGTCAGTCAATGCCGATGCGATAGTACTGATGAAGTTCAAGCAAGAAACAGGAACCGCGACTGCGGTTATTGGCACCTTAAGGTTTGGCTGCGGCGCATTGGCGGGGCCATTATTGGCGGTGTTTTACGATGGCACAGCCGTGCCCTTCTCTGCGCTCATGTTAGGCTCTGTTGTGTTAGTCGGTATTTGCCAATTCAACCGTCCTAAGCATCAAATCCAACCGACGGTTTAAGGCGCTCTTTTTAGAGATCTATTTTTAAGGGTCTATTTCTAAGAGCCATGGCTACCAATACCACATCGGCAACACATGTTTGATCGCGTGAAAACAGCGCATTGGCATACTCGAATGTAGCAAATAGGTAATATTTAATCGCAACAGTTAAGTCTCTGCTTATCTAACGTCCCACACCAAAACGGCACTCTTAGTTAGTGCCGTTTTTTGCTTATTAAGCATCTAACAATCTGAAAAATATAAGATAAGCCCATAAATCAGCCTAGATTACTTGGCAATTCCAGCAAGTTATCCAGCCATTCAAACGTGAAATTGTTTCAAGTTGGTTATTTTTTACATAAAAGGCTTGAAATGTTGTTTTTTTTGAATATGATGAAATTCTGTTCATTGCAACAGTTGCTGCATCCTAAGGGATGAGTCACTTGTCTTCGACGAAGTCAGTTCAGCATTTCGGAGTCTGAATTACCCTTCAGGCTTAATTTTTAGAGCGATTACCGTCGCTGTAACAAGATACTGTTTACCGTAACGGTACTATGCAATAGGAGTTTCACATGGAGATGTTATCCGGCGCCAGCATGATAGTGCGTTCTTTAATTGATGAAGGCGTAAATCACGTTTTTGGTTATCCTGGCGGTTCAGTTTTAGATATCTACGACGCACTGCACCTTATCCCTGGTATTGAACACATACTCGTTCGTCACGAACAAGCCGCCGTACACATGGCTGATGGCTATGCCCGTGCCACGGGTAAAGTGGGCGTGGTATTAGTCACCTCAGGGCCCGGTGCCACCAACGCCATTACCGGTATTGCCACCGCTTACATGGACTCTATTCCGCTAGTGGTGTTATCGGGCCAAGTGCCGAGTAATCTTATCGGTAACGATGCCTTCCAAGAATGCGACATGATCGGTATCTCACGCCCTGTGGTGAAGCACAGCTTTTTAGTCAAAGATCCGACTGAAATTCCTGAAATTATTAAAAAGGCTTTTTACATTGCCTCTACTGGCCGCCCTGGCCCTGTGGTTGTCGATCTACCCAAAGATTGTTTAAACCCCGCCTTGCTGCACGAATATTGTTACCCAGAAAGCGTCAAAATGCGCTCATACAATCCGACGACTTCAGGCCATAAGGGTCAGATCCGCCGTGGTATTCAAGCTCTGTTAGCCGCAAAAAAACCGGTACTTTATGTGGGTGGCGGCGCGATAATCTCAGGTTGTGATAAGCAAATTCTGCAATTGGCTGAAAGATTAAACATTCCCGTCGTCAGCACCTTGATGGGTCTTGGTGCCTTTCCAAGCACTCACAAAAACAGTTTAGGTATGCTAGGGATGCACGGTCGCTACGAAGCTAACATGACGATGCATAACTGCGATTTAATCTTCGGTATTGGTGTGCGCTTCGACGATAGAACCACCAATAATGTGGAAAAATACTGCCCGAACGCGACCATTTTGCACATAGATATCGACCCATCTTCCATCTCTAAAACCGTGCGAGTCGATATCCCTATCGTGGGTTCCGCCGACAGTATTTTAGACAGTATGTTGGCACTGTTGGATGAGTCTAACGAACACAACGACAGCGATGCCATCGCCACTTGGTGGAATGATATTGAACAATGGCGCAGCCGCGATTGTCTGGCCTATGACAAAAGCAGCGGCCGCATCAAGCCACAGCAAGTGATTGAAACCTTGTATAAACTGACTAATGGCGATGCATATGTTGCCTCTGATGTGGGCCAGCACCAAATGTTTGCCGCCTTGTACTATCCGTTCGATAAACCGCGCCGCTGGATCAACTCAGGTGGCTTAGGGACTATGGGGTTTGGCCTGCCCGCCGCAATGGGGGTTAAAATGGCGATGCCGGATGCCACCGTTGTGTGCGTCACGGGTGATGGTTCTATCCAGATGAACATTCAAGAGCTTTCGACCGCACTGCAATATGATACGCCAGTAAAAATCATCAACTTAAACAATCGTTTCCTTGGCATGGTAAAACAATGGCAGGACATGATTTACTCCGGCCGTCACTCACATTCCTATATGGATTCAGTGCCAAATTTTGCCAAAATTGCTGAGGCCTATGGCCATGTTGGCATGACGATAAGCGATCCTGCCGAGCTTGAGTCAAAAATGGCTGAAGCGCTGGCGATGAAAGATAGATTGGTCTTTATCGACATCATGGTGGACGAAACTGAGCACGTTTACCCCATGTTGATCCGCGGTGGTGCGATGAATGAAATGTGGCTGACTAAGACGGAGAAATGCTAATGCGTCGAATTATATCTGTATTATTAGAAAACCAATCCGGCGCCCTGTCTCGTGTGGTCGGTTTGTTTTCACAGCGCGGTTATAACATTGAAAGTTTAACGGTGGCGCCAACGGACGATATCACCCTGTCGCGACTTAACATCACTGTCGTTGCCGATGAAATGGTGTTGGAGCAGATAGAGAAGCAGCTGCATAAGTTAATCGATGTGTTAAAAGTATCGAATATTACTGAGTCTGCTTATATTGAACGCGAACTTGCCCTTGTTAAGGTCCGCGCCCAAGGCGAGTTTAGGGAAGAAGTGAAACGTATGGCGGATATTTTCCGCGGTCAGATTGTCGATGTCACCGCCAATTTATACACCATCCAAATGGTGGGAACATCAGAAAAACTCGATGCATTTATCCATGCGCTAGGTGAAGTGACCAAATTGGTCGAAGTCTCTCGCTCAGGCGTAGTCGGTTTGGCTCGCGGTGAAAAAGCCATGAAAGCCTAACGCTCACACATAAATCTCGCGGACATTTTCGCATAAGCACAAAAACATCAAGGGGAGCATTATGCTCCCCTTGTTTTTAGGCGATTATCACAGGGTCAATTATGACTGACTGTCTAATAAGCGCGATGAGGTGATCTCAATTTTGCGTGGTTTCAATGCTTCAGGAATTTCACGCACTAAATCAATATTGAGTAAACCATTTTCTAAACTTGCACCGAGCACAGTGACATAGTCTGCCAGCTGGAAAGTACGCTCAAAACCGCGTTCAGCTATGCCTTGATACAGGTATTTACGCTCGGTTTGGCTTTCGGCTTTATTGCCTTTCACCAGTAATTTTTCACCTTCACTGCTGATCTCAAGTTCGTCCATTGAGAATCCGGCTACGGCCATCGTTATGCGATAACGATTTTCGCCGAGTAATTCGATGTTGTATGGAGGATAACCTGAGTTGCCATTATTGGCGGCGGCATGTTCTGCCAATTGCGCTAAACGGTCAAAACCAATGGCACTGCGGTAAAGTGGTGTTAAATCATAAGTACGCATATTCATATCCTTGTCTTAAGCAATATGGAGAATTGGCGGACGGTTTTCACGATGAAAACGCTTGTAGAGTCTGCCAGATTAAATCTTCTGTCCTTACGGCACAGAATTCACACTAGGATCCTCATCGAGCGATCCTGAAATAGATATAAGGACGAGAGAGAAAATTTCAAGCAAGAAAATTAAAAAAATGTGCAGAACTTTAAAAGACCAATAAAAACAAACACTAAATCAGCTTAAAAAGGGTGAGTCGAGACGGGATTGAAATAGAGGCACTATCGTCATTAAGCAATGGCAATCTATATTCACTAAATTGCAGCCAATAAAAAAGGAGCCTAGGCTCCTTTTTCAGTCTTAGCATCGAATTAACGAGTGCGTGGACACAGTTCTTCAGCGCTGAAGAAGTAAGCAATTTCACGAGCTGCAGATTCAACAGCATCAGAGCCGTGAGCCGCGTTTTCGTCAATGCTTTCTGCGAAATCAGCACGGATAGTACCAGGAGCCGCTTGAGCTGGGTTAGTTGCACCTAAAATTTCACGGTGAGCTAAAACAGCGTTTTCGCCTTCTAATACTTGGACCATGATAGGACCAGAAGTCATGAATGCAACCAGAGCACCGAAGAAGCCGCGCTCGCTATGCTCAGCATAGAAACCTTCAGCTTGTTCTTTGGTCAGGTGTAACATTTTTGATGCAACGATCTTAAGACCAGCAGTTTCAAAACGATTGTAGATAGCACCGATGTGGTTTTTTGCAACAGCATCAGGCTTGATAATAGAAAATGTGCGTTCGATCGCCATAACTAGCTTCCTTTGTCAGCAAGTTTAAAAAATTCGCGCGGATTATACGAAATTTAAAAGCTAAATCCTATCTTTATAGCAAATAAGTCTGAGATATTGCGCACATTCGCTTTATTCGTAATCAGCTTGATCACGCAAAAGACCCCGCTAGGAAGATAAATCATCAGCAGGGTTCATTAACTCATTAAAAAATGGGATTATTTTCTATTTTTAGCCCAAATACCTGCCCAAGCAATCAAAGCGACTAAAATGATTGCGGGAGCAAGATCTAACAAGTGATGGAATAAACCGACACCGCCATGTCCTGGATGAGCCCAAGCCATTGAAGGGACAAGCATACATAACAATACAAGCAAAAGTTTCATGTGAACATCCTTGCAGTTGCGATAACAAAGTTAAGCCATTTAAATGCCTTAACCAATATACAGCAAGGTACGATATCCGCTTAAAATGAACTTGACTGTGATCAAACTCTCGCCAAATATTCTCTGCGCCACTGCAAATACGTGAGGTAAATCACCTTAGTTAAACGTCAAAAGGACAAGATGCCTCACATAAAAAACCGTATCGCCACTGTGCTCACTACTTTTCCTCAATCCAACACTGCTGGATCGCTTCCAGTATTTTTTCATTACAGTGCTTAGGATCATCGGCAAAATCATCCAAGGCTAACACCCACTCATACAATTGGGTGAAATGCAGCTGGGTGGGATTCACTTCTGGGTGTGCTTCGAGTAATTCCAACGCAATATCTAACGAATCTATCCAAGTTAATGTCATCGTTTGCCCCTATTCAGTTCGCTTTAATGGGTAAGTTCTTGCTAAACGGCGTTACCCATAAGGAGGTGAATCAAGTGTTGATATTCCGCAGTCAATACTCGACAGCAAGAGCATTAACCCTGTGCTTGCGTCACCTTTTTTACTTTTATCGCATTTTTTTCAACAAAATCAATAATAGCACCCGCCACATCTTTCGTGGTGGCGCCTTCAATTCCTTCAAGACCGGGTGAGGAGTTCACTTCCATGATCACAGGACCGTGGTTTGAGCGTAGCAAGTCAACACCAGCCACATTAAGCCCCATAGTCTTAGCCGCACGAATGGCGACTGAGCGTTCCTCTGGGGTTAATTTGACTAAACTTGCCGTGCCACCACGGTGCAAGTTAGAGCGGAACTCTCCGGGCATAGCTTGGCGCTTCATGGCAGCGATCACTTTATCGCCGAGCACAAAGCAGCGAATATCTGCGCCATTAGCCTCTTTGATATATTCCTGCACCATAATGTTGGCTTTAAGGCCCATAAAGGCTTCAATCACGCTCTCAGCCGCTTTACGGGTCTCGGCTAATACCACGCCAATACCTTGGGTGCCTTCGAGTAATTTAATCACCAGAGGCGCGCCACCCACCATATCAATTAAGTCGGGAATATCACTCGGTTTATTGGCAAAACCGGTAATAGGCAAACCAATACCGCGGCGTGACATCAGCTGCATAGAACGCAATTTGTCACGTGAGCGCGAGATCCCTACAGAATCATTTAAAGCATAGACGCCCATCATCTCAAATTGGCGCAACACTGCCGAGCCATAAAAGGTAATCGACGCCCCAATACGGGGGATCACGGCATCAAATGCGGGTAACTCTCGCCCACCAATGTGGATACTCGATTGCCGCATGTTGATATTCATATAACATTCAAGGGGATTAATTACGTGTACTTCATGACCACGTAATTGCGCCGCTTCAACGAGTCGCTTCGTTGAATATAGCTCAGGCCCTTGCGATAAGATCGCTATTCTCATTTGGTCTCCGGCAACCATTAATTTTGAGCGCATAATACGCCTGCGCAGGGATAAATCAAACAACTAGAGGCATAGACAAGATTAGTTGCACAAATGCTCAACGCCAAAAGCAAAAAACCAGTCACATGGACTGGTTTTAACAATTATCGCGGCAGCATTAATTGCCTTCGCTGACCATGTTAACCGTGTATTTAGGGATCTCAATCACCATGTCAGTGTCGACCACTTTCGCCTGACAAGATAGACGGCTTTCGGGCTCAAGTCCCCAAGCTTTGTCTAACATGTCATCTTCCAGCTCATCACTTGGCTCAAGATCATTAAAGCCTTCACGCACAATACAGTGACACGTGGTGCAAGCACAGGACTTTTCACAGGCATGCTCGATATTGATGCCATTACGCAGCGCAACATCAAGAATGGTCTCACCAACATTCGCCTCAAGCACTGCGCCATCTGGGCACAACTCGGCATGGGGAAGAAAGACTAATTGGGGCATTACATCACCTATATGTTGTCGATCGACTGGCCTTTAAATGCCACTCGAATAGAATTGTCCATACGTCTGGCAGCAAAATCTTGGGTTTGCTCATCCAGTTTTTCAATCGCGAGTTTAATTGCATCGGCATCATCACCCGCGGCCACTTGCGCCACATTGGCCATGATGGCGTCAATTTGCCCACGCTCATCGGCATTCAGCAAGTCGCGATCTTTCGCTAACGCGGCATGTAAAGACTCGAGTACCCTCGCCGCCTCCACTTGCTGTTCGGCCAGCATACGACGAGTGATATCGTCTTTGGCATACTTCATCGAATCTTTCAGCATAGTGGCAATTTCAGTATCCGATAAACCAAATGATGGCTTAACTTGAATACTTGACTGCACGCCGGTGGATTTCTCCATCGCGGTCACGCTAAGTAAACCATCGGCATCCACTTGGAATGTCACCCGAATGTGCGCAGCGCCAGCGGCTAACGGCGGAATACCTTTTAAAGTAAAACGCGCCAGTGAGCGACAATCGTCAACCAGCTCACGCTCGCCCTGCACCACATGGAATGCCATGGCCGTTTGACCGTCTTTAAAGGTGGTAAATTCCTGTGCTCGCGCGACCGGAATCGTGGTATTACGCGATACCACTTTTTCCACTAAGCCGCCCATGGTCTCTATGCCTAATGACAAAGGGATCACATCGAGCAATAACAAATCCGATTCAGGTTTGTTACCCACTAAAATGTCGGCTTGAATGGCCGCGCCAATGGCGACAACTCGATCGGGATCGATAGATGTCAGCGGTGGTTTGCCGAAGAAAGCTTCGACCTGTTCACGCACTAATGGCACGCGCGTTGAACCGCCAACCATCACAGTTTCAAGCACTTCATCCGTTGTCACGCCCGCATCACGCAGGGTACGGCGACAGCTGGCAATGGTCTTCTTAACCAACGCCGCAATCATGGCATCAAATTCAGCTTTAGTAACGATTTGCGTCAGTTCAGTCCCATCGGCAAGGATCACTTTCGCTTCAGTTTCTACAGCATCCGTTAAGGCTTCTTTGACTCGACGCGATTCAATCAGCAACTGACGGCTTAATTGTGAGTCGATGTCACTAAGCTGCCACACTTGTTGCATATGTGCTTGCAATAAATGGTCAAAATCATCACCGCCAAGCGCTGAATCACCACCCGTAGCAAGCACCTCGAATACACCGCGATTCAAGCGCAAAATAGAAATATCGAAGGTGCCGCCGCCTAAGTCATAGATGGCAATCACACCCTCTTGCTTAGAGTCTAAGCCATAGGCAATCGCAGCAGCCGTCGGTTCATTCAACAAACGTAGCACTTTAACACCCAGCAAAGCTGCGGCATCTTTCGTGCCTTGGCGCTGGGCATCGTCGAAATACGCAGGTACGGTTATCACCACACCTTGCAGTTCGCCGCCTAAGGTTTTTTCAGCACGGGCGATCAGCGGACGTAAAATCTCCGCAGACACTTGCACGGGATTCACTTCGCCTTGGGGCGTCACAAATAAAGGTAAACCGTTTTCGCTTTCAGCAAACTCGTAGGGGAATGATTGCTCACCGGCTTTGATATCAGCCAGACTGCGGCCCATAAAACGCTTAACCGAAACGATCGTGTTTTGCGGATCCTGCGCCGAACTCAACGCCGCAAGGGCGCCGACTTCGACTGAATCTTGGGTATAACGCACGATAGAAGGTAATGAATGCTGTCCAAGTTCGTCCGGCAGGGTTGCCGTCTCGCCACTTCGAACAGCCGCCACCAAAGAATTGGTCGTACCTAAATCTATGCCAACGGCAAGTCTATGTTGGTGCGGCGCGGCACTTTGACCGGGCTCAGCTATCTGCAAAAGGGCCATATATATCCAACTTAGTAATGCCAACCCAAGCGTGCTTGAGTCAGCAAAGTAACATAAACACGGAAAATCAATCTAACAGAGCGTCTTCGACTCTGGTCAACTCGTCGTGTAATTTTGCCATAAATTTGAGTTTGCGAACTTGATCCGCCGCTAACAATGCATCTTCAGCCTGCTCACTGGTTAACAGTTGAGTCAATTGCTGAGTGAGTTGCGCGCGGTACTGCGCAAAAGATTGATATAGCTCGTCAATACTCGCTTGAGGATCGGCACTATCGCGTATGTCTTCCAACGCCTCGCGCCATTCCATTTGCTGCATCAAGAAGCCAGTATCTTTCACTGTGGTGGTTTCATGGCTTAATTCAATGCCACGCAGCGACAACATATGCTCAGCGCGGCGAATGGGATCTTTTAAGGTTTGAAAACCATCATTGACTTGCGCCGTGCGCTGCACCGACAACAATTTCTGCTGCTCAGTATCATTGGCAAATTTATCGGGATGAACCGCCCGTTGCAGTTCGCGGTAGCGTTCTGCAAGTAAGGCGGTATCAATATCGAAGGCAGGGGAAAATTTAAACAGCTCGAAATAATTCATGCGTCAACTTTAGCGGTTAAACAGTGAAACTCTCACCGCAACCACACTCACCTTTTGCGTTAGGATTATTAAATTGGAAGCCTTCATTCAGCCCTTCTTTAACAAAATCCAGCTCGATCCCTTGAAGATAGATGAGGCTTTTAGCATCGATGATAATTTTCACATCATCGATATCAAACACTTCATCATCATCATTTAAAGAATCAACGAACTCAAGTACATAAGCCATACCAGAACAGCCTGATGTTCTTAAGCCGAGACGCAGGCCTACGCCTTTGCCTCGGTTGACTAAGAAAGATCTGACACGATCGGCTGCCGCTGGGGTCATTGTAATCGCCATCTTAACTCCAGATGTTACTTAGCTTGTTTCGATTTGTACTCGTCGATAGCAGCTTTAATGGCATCTTCAGCCAAAATTGAACAGTGGATTTTCACCGGTGGCAATGCCAATTCTTCAGCGATATCTGTGTTCTTAATCGCCGCAGCTTGTTCGATAGTTTTGCCTTTAACCCACTCAGTTACCAGTGAGCTAGATGCAATCGCGCTACCACAACCGTAGGTTTTAAACTTAGCGTCTTCAATGATGCCATCAGCACCAATTTTCAACTGAAGTTTCATTACGTCACCGCAAGCAGGCGCGCCTACCATACCGGTCACGACCGAAGGATCGTTTTTATCAAAAGAACCAACGTTACGTGGGTTCTCATAATGATCTATCACTTTTTCACTGTAAGCCATGGTACTGCTCCAAAATTATCTATTGTAAAGGTCAGAATTAATGATGTGCCCATTGAACTTGGTTCAGGTCGATCCCATCTTTAAACATTTCCCACAAAGGAGACATTTCTCTTAATTTATCAATAGATTGAGTAATTACTTCGATAGCGTGATCGATTTCTTCTTCGGTGGTGAAACGGCCGATAGAGAAACGAATCGAGCTATGTGCCATTTCATCATTTAAGCCAAGTGCACGTAATACGTAGCTAGGCTCTAGGCTGGCTGAAGTACAAGCCGAACCCGATGAAACCGCTAAATCTTTCAGTGCCATCATTAACGACTCGCCTTCAACATAGTTGAAGCTGACGTTGAGGCTACCACTAACACGGTCAATCGCATCACCATTGATATAGGTTTCTTCAATGTGCTTGATGCCATTCCATAATTTGTCACGTAATGCACCGATACGGGCGTCATCAGAGGCCATTTCCGCTTTTGCGATTGCAGCCGCTTCACCTAAACCTACGATTTGGTGCGTTGGTAACGTACCGCTACGCATACCGCGCTCATGACCACCACCGTGCATTTGCGCTTCTAAGCGAATGCGTGGCTTACGGCGAACATACAGGGCACCGATACCTTTAGGTCCATACATTTTATGGCCAGAAATCGAAACCAAATCCACTTTAGTGGCTTGCACATCGATAGGCACTTTGCCCGCACTTTGCGCTGCATCCATGTGGAAAATAATGCCTTTTGAACGACATAGCTCACCGATTGCATCGATATCATGGATCACACCGATTTCGTTGTTGACGTGCATGATGCTGACAAGGATAGTGTCGTCACGCATTGCCGCTTCTAAACGTTCCATCGGAATGATGCCGTTTGCCGCAGGCTCTAAATAAGTCACTTCGAAACCTTCGCGCTCTAATTGGCGACAAGTATCGAGAACCGCTTTATGTTCAGTCTTACTGGTGATGATGTGCTTGCCTTTCTTATGATAGAAATGAGCAACACCTTTGATCGCAAGATTGTTTGATTCAGTTGCACCAGAAGTAAACACAATTTCACGGTGATCGGCGTTAATTAACTCAGCAATTTGATTGCGAGCAATATCTACCGCTTCTTCAGCTTGCCAGCCGTAGCGGTGTGAACGTGATGCCGGATTACCAAAGATGCCGTCCATTGTCATACATTGGAACATCTTTTCCGCGACTCTTGGATCAACAGGCGTGGTGGCGGCGTAATCTAAATAGATAGGAAGCTTCATAACACACTCCGTACTGAGCAGTCTCTGGTAGAGGCTACATACAACGTACAAAAATTATTTTTATATATAACAAAGGCCGTTATAAACTGACTCTTTGTTCCTTTTGCATAGTGTCTTGCTTAAGCGAGATAAATTGCACATCTCGTTTCTGCATCAAGCCAGCAAGACTGATACCATCTAAAAAATCTGAAATTTGTTTGCTTAAATCGCCCCAAAGTGAATGGGTTAAGCAGCGAGTTCCACTCTGACAATTGCCAAGTCCTTGGCAACGAGTCGCATCGACAGACTCGTCTACAGCATGGACAACCATGCCGACTGAAATATCATTGGCTTCTAGGCCTAAGCGATAACCACCGCCCGGTCCACGTACACTGGCAACTAAGCCGTGTTTTCTTAGCTTAGCGAAGAGTTGTTCCAGATAGGAAAGCGAAATCCCTTGTCTTTCAGAGATGTCCGCTAAGGGAACTGGTCCCGATGCTGAGTGGATTGCCACATCTAGCATAGCGGTTACTGCATAACGACCTTTTGATGTAAGTTTCATAACTACCATAGCTCCCGAACAGGTATGCATTATTTCAACATACCCGAGTAATTCAGTCAAGTATTAAAACCTACTAAAACACTCAAGTATATGAGTGTGCAAATAACCAATACCCTTTCATCTTGGTGGGGTATTTAACCTTTTTCTAGCTTAAGATTCAATGCTAGAGCGCCAATTAATCGACTTCTAGCACGATATAAACCCACAATAAAAGTCATCGCTGCACTGTAACGCGATCAAACTCAGGTTTGGTCGCAATATGCGCCTTTACAACAGGATAAGCTAAAGTAAAATGCTAAAGTAGACCCTTGCGAGAGTCAGCCCTTAAGCAAGTAAGGCCACTAAGTTAAATCATTTCGTTGAACCATTTCTTGAAACTTAGATACTCGGATCAAACTCATCTAATGCACTATGGCGTTTTTCCGCTGCCGCTTTTTCTGCATCATTAAACTCGCCCATATCCAGCTCTGGCAGTTTTTCGGTGCAGACATTACCCCCCAACCCTTGAATGGCTTGACACAACTCTTGAACTTTCGAGTCCATCAGATGCATGTGATCGAGCATCTGCCCTATTGCATTGGCAACAGGATCGGGATTATCCGGTGATACCGCGTACGCATCGAAGCCATATTTTTTTGCCATCGCGCTGCGGCGTTCAGTTTTCTCTTTCGATTGCGGTGACGGCGTGGCTACTACACGCCCAGGAATACCCACGACTGTGGTATCTTTTGGCACATCTTTCACTACGACTGAGTTTGACCCCACACGCGCACCGTCGTGCATAGTAATTGGACCGAGGATTTTAGCTCCCGCGCCTACCACCACGTTATTGGCTAACGTCGGGTGACGTTTACCCGCTTGCCATGTGGTTCCGCCAAGCGTGACACCATGATAAAGCGTGCAATCATCACCGATCTCAGCCGTTTCACCAATCACCACCCCCATACCATGGTCGATAAAAAATCGATGACCTATGGTCGCACCAGGATGGATTTCAACGCCCGTCAGCCAACGGGAGAAAGTCGATAAACAACGAGCCGTTAAACGCCAATCACGCTTCCATAACTTATGGCTTATCCGATGCAACCAAATGGCATGCATGCCCGGATAGTTAACCAAGATCTCAAACGCGCTGCGCGCAGCAGGATCACGGTGATATATAGATTCAATATCTTCTTTTAGCCTAGCTATCACGCCCATTGTTTATCCCTTTGCAGTCATTCTATACGGTGATTATTGATGATGAGGATTTGGCTATTTATCTTTAGAACCAGTGACTTTATCAATAGAGGTCAAGATTCCCCTGAGGATATTCATCTCCTGACTCTCAATCCGCGCACGACTAAACAAGCGGCGCAGTTTCATCATCACTTGTCCGGGATGATTCTTAATGATAAATCCGGTTGATAACAGCGTCGTCTCAAGGTGTGCAAAGAAACGTTCCTGATCGGCGGCCAAGGGATACTCGGTTAGCGCTTCTTCGGCCACTTCTTTTTGTGCGAGGTGGGCAACACGGGTTTCATAACAAATGATTTGTACGGCTTGCGCAAGGTTGAGCGAGCTGTATTCAGGATTCGCAGGAATCGCCACATGATAAGTACACTGTTGCAACTCTTCATTACTTAAGCCGTGGTTCTCACGGCCAAATACTATGGCAACGGGGCCTTTAAGTGCCTCGGTCGCTAATTTAACCCCTGCTTCTCTTGGCTCTAACATTGGCCAGTCTAAGGTTCGGCTGCGCGCACTGGTTGCAATCACGAGACTGCAATCAGCAATCGCTTCAGCGAGTGAATCCACTTTCACAAGATGTTTCAGAATATCCGATGCACCCGCGGCTAATGCAATGGAATGCCCATCGGGTTCAACACGCGGTTCTGCAAGGTACAGATTTGACAGACCCATAGTCTTCATCGCTCTGGCAGTGGAACCAATATTGCCGGGGTGCGAAGTCCCCACTAAAACCACTCGAATATTACTTAGCATGAAACAACTTAATTTAATTCATAAAACGTTGGGGACGAATATTATCACAGCCATTGCCGAATGCTTATATGAAAATCGGTATTTGATATAACTATCAAATCGAGTATAATGCCGCCCGCTATTTTAACGTTCTTTAACATCCAGGGGATTGCAATGCATCCGATGCTGACGATTGCTGTACGCGCTGCCCGCGCGGCCGGCCAAAATATTATGCGCGCCTATACCGAACTTGACCGTATTGAAGTCAGTTCAAAAGGTATCAACGATTTTGTTACCAGTGTAGACAAGGAAGCAGAAGCGACTATTACTTACCAAATTCGTAAATCTTACCCTGATCACACTATCGTGGGTGAAGAGAAAGGCGAAAACCGCGGTGAGAATAGCGACTACGTTTGGATAGTTGACCCTCTGGATGGCACTAACAACTTTGTTAGAGGCATTCCCCACTTCGCGATTTCTATCGCTCTGCAACATAAAGGTAAAACTGAAGTTGCCGTTGTTTACGATCCTGTCCGTGAAGAACTCTTTACTGCCGTCCGCGGTAAAGGCGCAAAACTCAATGATTTCCGTCTGCGTGTGACTAACGTGAATGAATTAGCCCCAACAATGATTGGTACAGGCTTCCCATTCAAGGCCCGTCAACACACTGAAACTTATATGGCTATTTTCGGCGAAGTGTTCGGCCAATGTGCTGACCTACGTCGCGCAGGTTCTGCCGCATTAGATTTAGCCTATGTTGCTGCGGGTCGTTTAGACGGTTTCTTCGAAATCGGCTTAAAGCCATGGGATATCGCTGCTGGTGATCTTATCTGCCGCGAAGCGGGCGGTACAGTTACCGACTTCACTGGCAACCATAACT
The DNA here is from genome assembly GCF_019655335.1 of Shewanella hafniensis. Lineage (GTDB taxonomy): Bacteria > Pseudomonadota > Gammaproteobacteria > Enterobacterales > Shewanellaceae > Shewanella > Shewanella hafniensis. The sequence goes on along the minus strand of NZ_BPFD01000003.1, from coordinate 9,480 downwards.
ATTTGATTTCTGGTAACATAGTTGCAGGTTCACCTAAAGTGACCACAGAATTAGTTAAAATCATGCGTCCATTATTGAACGAAGGTTTAAAGCGTTAATATTAAGCGATTAGTTTCGAAGCGTTAGCCTCGAAGTTTAGTTCCGAAGCGTTAGTGTCAAGTGCTCGAAGTATTAAGCTCGACTACCGCTTCGCTTTCAAAACGCTAGATACAAAACGCATAGATACAAAACGTTAGACATAAAAAAGGCCAGTGGCAAACTCTTCTAAGAGCGCTCACTGGCCTTTTTGTTTATGGGGCTTTCATTCCTAAAACTTTAAGAAGATAGTCCTGCAAGCGTGCACTGATTTTCAACGATAACCAGCTCACAGGACGTACAACCACTCAATAGATTATCTACCTGCCAAAGCTTGTGCTGGCGCAATCTGGCTGGCCTTCCAAGCAGGATAAAGCGTGGCGATTAAGCTCATGAGAAATGCCATCACAATCACCAGCGCCGCATCTGAGCCATGTAACTCAGACGGTAAAAAGTCGACAAAGTACACATCGGCTGACAGCAGTTGAATACCGAGCAACTGCTCAACTGAGCTGGCAATCGCACTTAAATTCAGTGCCACGCTCACGCCGATAATGCCGCCAAGACCACAGCCAAGCAGACCATTCAAGGCGCCCTGCACCATGAAGATCCCCATTACAGCCAAACGACTCAAACCCATGGTCATCAAAATCGCAATTTCTGAGGCTTTATCCCGCACCGCCATCACTAAGGTGGAAACGATATTAAAGCAAGCGACACCAATCACCAGCACTAGCACTAAGTACATGACTGTGCGAACCAACTGAATATCTTGATATAAATGCCCTTGGGTACGGGTCCAGTCACTGATATACACCGACTGCTTTTGCGCATAACCAAGCTCGCGCACTTTGACGGGGGCATCAAACACTTTATCGACGCTAATACGCACGCCAGTCACGCCGCTCTTCATGTTCAAGATCTGCGCCGCGTACTGCATAGGAATATAAGCCGTGGTCAGCTCAAGCTCGCCACCAAGATTATAAGCGCCAGATACCACAAAACGATGGCTCTTCGCCGCACGTAAACTGCCCGCCGCTTCTGGATCCATATCCTGTACATACAAGGCCAGCGTATCTCCAATCTCAAGCCCTAACTTAGTGAGCAAGCTTTGCCCAAGGACGATGTGATTTTCATCTTGGCCGAGACTCTGCCAGCTGGCATCACTCATAAATTGCGCCAATGTCGAGACCTTGATTTCTTCTTTTGGATCAATCCCCACCACGGCTAATCCCTGAAAACCACCGGGCTTTTGCACTAAACCTTGCATACGGATAAAAGGCGCTGCGCCGCGAATGCCTTCAATTAACAGCGCCCCCTCGGCTACACTCTGCCAGTTCGCGATTGGCTCGCTCACACCGACTATGTCCGCCTGCGGCACGACACCAAGCAATCTATGTTCTAACTCGCGCTCAAATCCGTTCATTGCCGACAGGACTATGATCAATACCGCCACGCCTAAGGCAATACCGGCAGTCGATGCGAAGGAAATAAAGCTAATAAAGCTGTTCGATTGGCGGGCGCGATAAAAACGCCAACCAATGGATAAGGCTAACGGTCCTTTCATACTTGGGTTTCCGCCGCTAATTGCAGGAAGCCGTTCTTCATCATCAGCTGGCGGTCCATACGGGCGGCCAATTTATGATCATGGGTCACCACCACAAACGCCGTGCCTAACTGATCGGCCAACTCGCGGATCAACTCATAAACCGCATCGCCGCTATTGGCATCTAAGTTACCCGTAGGTTCATCGGCCAGCACTAATTTAGGTTTATTAATCAAGGCTCTTGCAATAGCAACACGTTGACGTTCACCGCCCGATAACTCGGCGGGAATGTGCGTCATGCGATGCCCTAAACCGACCCGCTCCAATAAGGCTTTAGCATCGGCGAGCGCCCGTTTACGATCTTTACCTTGAATAAACGCTGGCATAGCGACGTTTTCTAACGCGGTAAATTCTGGCAATAAATGATGGAATTGATAGATAAAACCTAAGTCTTGGTTACGGATCTGCGCTTGGCGTGCACTGGACACTTGATATAAATCTTCGCCTAACAGCAAGACTTTACCTGCGGTTGGTTCATCTAACGTGCCCATAATGTGCAGCAAGGTACTTTTGCCTGAGCCAGAGCTGCCGACAATCGCCAACTGCTCGCCCTTAAACACTTGCAGATCAACATTAGACAACACTTGCGTGGTCACGGCGCCATCATGATAACTCTTACTGACACTCTGCACTTGCAGTAACACGTCTTGCATTGAAGTTCTCTCTTAAACAGGCTTTGGCATCGATTTATGTCATCAAATCAATGCATTTAATTATTCGCATCTTGCTAAACCGTCACTCAATTCAACAGTGGCGACGGTGTGCAGCTATTGGCGTATTTACTCGTATCTGAGCGCAGTCGCGGGTTGCACATTAGCAGCGCGCAGTGCGGGATATAAGGTCGCCAACAGGGTTACCAGTAGCGTACCAATCACGATCACTGACAACTGCATCAATTCCAGTTTCACTGGCAGGCTCTGCCCCACACCTAAAATGGAAATCCCTAAGGTGGTCATAATGCCATTCAGATTCAAGGTAATGAGTATCCCGACCGCCAGCCCCAGTACTAAACCGAGCACCGCATTAAGCGACCCCTGCACCACAAAAATGCCCATCACGGCGGGCGTAGTTACCCCTTGGGTTTTGAGCACCGCCACATCAGTGGTTTTATCGACCACCATCATCACCAGCGCCGAGACAATATTAAAAGCGGCCACGGCTACAATCAGACTCAACATCAGCGACATCATGTTCTTTTCCATTTTGACCGCGCCGAACAAGTGGCCATAGGTATCACGCCAATCGCTGGTTGTCGCCTTAATGCCATGTTTAGCTAATATATCCTGCACTTTAGGCGCTAAAGCCGGTGCGCTAAAGGGATCGGCTAAATAGAGTCTGAGCTGATCAATAGCCTCACTGGGTTGACGCATCAGCCGTTTCGCATCTTGATAATGGATATACGCCACGCCCGCATCGACCTGAGAGCCCATTTCAAAAATGCCTGAGACCAAAAACTTACGTTGACTCGGCACAGGGCCTAAGGGCGAATACACTACGCCATCGCCACTTAATAACCGCACCGTATCACCGGGGGCGACTTTAAGTTGTCTTGCCAGTTCAGAGCCTAAAATCACCTTGTAGTCACCGCTCGTCAGTTGCTCAAATGCTCCTGAGTAAGTGTGCTGGGCAACCGAAGACAACTTTTCCGCTAACTCGGGAAACACGCCATAAACTTGCACAGCGCGAATGTTCGCCGCCGATTGCACCATGGCCTGCGTCGACACGCTCGGCGTTACGCCTAATACGCCCGGTAAGGCTTTAAGCGCACTCGCCTGCTCAGTCCAATCGACTAAAGGCGTTTCACTATAAAGGGTTAATTGCGGCACCGCGCCTAAGATACGTTGCTTGAGTTGGCCTTCGAGACCATTCATCACAGAACTCACAACAATAAGCGCGGCAACACCTAAAAAAATGCCCGATACGGCAAATAGAGTAATAAACGACGCGAACGCGTTCGCTTTTCTGGCCCGCCAATAACGGTAACCAATATAGAAAGGGAATCCTGGATTCATTGAAAGAGGGTTGCGTCCTGTGTGCTGAACTTGCTAAATCATGAAGATGGGCACGATAATAGGGGTATTGGTCCTATAAATAAAGAGGCAAGCCTTGTTCACTGACACCAATCCGTATTTTAGTGTGCCTCACCACTTCACCGCCTACTTAAGTCTGTGGCCGAGTTCCGAGCCATTACCCTCAGAAATGGCACTGAGATCAATGCAATCATTGGGTATTCAACTACTCAGCGAAGTGAAAACACTTGAAGCCAACTGCTTGCTACAACTGCGCCATTTAGATAACGAGGCAAAAGTTGTCGTGGACTTTTTAAAGCTGCAATCCCGCAAAGTGGATTTAGTGCTGCAGCATGTATTAGAGAAAGAAACCCAAGAGGGCGAAAAATGCATTGGCAATCAGTTTGGTGGCAGCGGCCTAAGACTGCTCACGCCCACAGCCTTAACCATAGGCTCACACTATAAAATCACCCTGTTTATTCATGACGAATTAGTCGCCATTTTGTGTTTTGGCAAAGTAACCGCCTCTACCGCGCTAAAAACGCTATCTACCGAGAGCGGCGCCAATAGCAATACTCATAATGGTGACACACAAAATGCCGAGCAACATACACAGGCGGCTCCTGCCCCGCAATGGCAAACCGACTTTGAATTCAGTCAAATTCTCGAGGCTGACGTGGAACAATTAGTCAAAGCCAGCCTTAATGTACAGCAGAAACAACTCAAGTTACGTAAACTCGCCAGAGACGAGCGTCAATAGCCGCTGACTTTTCGCTGGCACCTGCGCCATCAAGTCTCTACAATGTCTGCAACTCTTTGTGAATGAATCAGTTTATCGCACGCCAATGACTCACATATCAGCCCTAACGCCGCCAGCCGTCAAAAATGGCACTCAAATCCAGACTCTGTCCACCGTGGGCGGCGTTTGCCAAGCCGTTACACTCGCCAGTTTAGCGCGTCAACATAAAGGGACGACCTTAGTTGTTACCAGTGATACGCCAAGCGCCTTAAGCTTAGAGCTAGAACTGAGTTATTTGCTCGGTAAAACAGGCATTAAGGTCAGATTATTCCCTGACCGCGAAACCTTGCCCTACGACAGTTTTTCGCCCCATCAGGATTTGATCTCCCAGCGACTCGAAACCCTGTCGCAGTTATCGCAGATTGAGCAAAACATCGTTATCGTGCCCGTCACGACCTTGATGATGCGCCTGCCACCTAAGGCCTATTTGAGCGCCAACGTGTTTGTGCTGAAAAAAGGTGATAGCTACAAATTACATGATGTACGCCAGCATTTAACCGACACTGGCTACCATTCAGTTGAGCAAGTGTATGAACACGGCGAGTTTGCGATTCGCGGCTCGATTCTGGATATCTTCCCAACGGGGATGAATATGCCGCTGCGCATCGAGCTATTCGATGACGAAGTGGAGACCATCCGCCATTTTGATCCAGAAACCCAACGCTCATTGCAACCTGTCGATTCGATTCGCCTATTGCCCGCGAAGGAGTTTCCAACTGATAGCTCAGCCATCGAAGGGTTTAGGCAAAGATACCGCCGCCGTTTCGAGGTCATAGTCAAAGAGCCAGAATCGGTTTATCAGCTGGTGAGCCGCAACTTGATGCCGGCGGGGATTGAAAACTACCTGCCGCTGTTTTTTGATGACACAGCGACCCTATTCGATTACTTGCCCAAGGATACTCAACTCGTCACTTTAGGCGATATCGAAAAGTCGGCGCGCGCCCATCTGCAAGAAGTCGAGCATCGCTATCAAGACAGGCGCGTCGATCCACTGCGGCCATTACTGGCGCCTAAAGAACTGTATCTACTCATCGAAGAGTTATTTGCCGCCTTTAAACCGCTGCCACGTTATCAAATGCACGTGCCGACGGATGGCACTGAAACAACGAAAGCGGTGGTGATTGCCGCCAGCCCCCTGCCCGACATCAGCGCCAACCATAAATTAAAGCAACCGCTGCTAGCACTGCAAGATTATGCCAGCAGCGCCAAACGCATGTTGTTTAGCGCCGAGTCCGAGGGTCGCCGCGAAGCACTGCTTGAATTGCTCGCTAAAATTCAGCTTAAACCTGCGCTGTTTAACCATTTTGATGAATTTATTCAAAGTGATGCCAAGTTAGGCCTTATCGTGTCGCCGCTGTCACGGGGTTGTGTACTAGACATCAATGCCAAAAACAGTGTCAGCATTATTTGTGAAACTGAGCTCTTCGGCCATCGGATTTCCCAGCAACGCCGCCGTGAAAAACAGCGTCAGATCAGTAACGATGCCCTGATTAAAAACTTGGCCGAACTCAAAGTTGGCCAGCCCATAGTGCATTTAGAACACGGCGTTGCACTTTATAGGGGCTTAGTCACCCTAGATACGGGTGGACTGGTCGCCGAATACCTGCAATTGGAATACGCCGGCGGCGATAAACTGTATGTGCCAGTGTCTTCATTGCACCTTATCAGTCGCTATAGTGTTGGCGCCGATGAAGACGCCCACTTAAATAAACTCGGCAACGAGACTTGGGCTAAAGCCAAGAAAAAAGCCATTGAAAAAATCCGCGATGTTGCGGCCGAATTGCTCGATGTCTATGCCCGTCGCCAAGCGCGTCCCGGCGAAAGCTGCACCATTGACGAAGAAGAATACGCCCAATTCGCCCGCGGTTTCCCCTTTGAAGAAACCGTCGATCAAGAAAGCGCCATTATCGCCGTGTTAGCCGATATGCAATCGCCGACCGCAATGGACAGATTAGTCTGTGGCGATGTGGGCTTTGGTAAAACCGAAGTCGCTATGCGCGCCGCCTTTGTGGCCGTCAACGCCGGCAAACAAGTGGTCGTGCTGGTTCCGACCACATTGCTTGCCCAGCAACACTATGAAAACTTTAAAGACAGATTTGCCGACTGGCCCGTAGTCACCGAAGTGATGTCACGTTTTCGTACCGCCAAAGAACAGAATCAAGTGCTGCAGCAACTGGAAGAAGGCAAAGTCGATATTGTTATCGGGACTCACAAGTTACTGCAATCTGAGGCCAAGTTTGAAAATTTAGGCCTGCTGATCATCGACGAAGAACACAGATTCGGTGTGCGTCAGAAAGAGAAAATCAAGGCGCTGCGTGCCAACGTCGATATCTTAACCCTGACCGCGACGCCTATTCCACGGACCTTAAACATGGCCATGTCGGGCATGCGCGATTTATCGATTATCGCCACCCCGCCCGCCAAACGTTTAGCGGTAAAAACCTTTGTGCGGGAATCCGATCCTGCAACCGTGCGCGAGGCTATTTTGCGGGAAATTCTCCGTGGCGGCCAAGTGTATTATCTGCACAATAATGTTGAAACCATTGAGAAATGTGCCCAAGGCATTATCGATTTACTGCCTGAAGCGCGAGTCGTCGTCGCCCATGGGCAAATGCGTGAGCGTGACCTTGAGCGGGTGATGTCAGACTTTTATCACCAAAGATTCAACGTGTTAGTCTGTACCACTATTATCGAAACCGGTATCGACGTGCCCAGTGCCAACACCATTATTATTGAGCGCGCCGACACCTTTGGTCTGGCACAGTTACACCAATTGCGTGGCCGCGTCGGACGCTCGCACCATCAGGCCTATGCCTATTTGATGACGCCGCATCCTAAACGTATGACCCCAGATGCGCGTAAGCGTTTAGAAGCCATTGATGCTCTTGAAGATCTCGGTGCGGGATTTATGCTGGCGACGCAGGATTTAGAGATCCGCGGTGCAGGTGAACTCTTAGGCGATGAGCAGAGCGGCCATATTTCGAAAATTGGTTTTAGCTTATACATGGAAATGCTCGAAGCGGCAGTCAAGGCCTTAAAACAAGGTAAAGAGCCCTCGCTGGCGCAAATGCTCAATCAGCAATGCGAGATTGAACTGCGTATCCCCGCCCTGCTGCCAGAGGACTATGTGAGTGACGTCAATATTCGTCTATCCCTCTATAAACGCATTGCAGGTTGCGAAACACAAGCGGCGCTGGATGAACTAAAAGTCGAATTAATCGACCGTTTTGGCTTATTGCCCGAACCGACGCGCAACTTAATGGAAATGACCCTCTATAAACATGAGGCGACTCGCTTAGGGGCGACTAAAATAGAAGTGCACAGCAAAGGTGGTAGCATCGAATTTAGTGATGATCACGTTATAGACCCTATGTTTATTATTGGATTGCTCCAAAGCCAGCCACAAATCTATCGAATGGAAGGACCGAATAAGTTAAAGTTCAGCCTTGCGGCCGAAACCAGTAAAGACAGGCTCGCTTTGGTCAAACTCTTGCTCGAACAACTATCTCAACATCAATCGCAACATCGTCTTGGAGATAAATAGTGTTACGTAAACTCGCGGTCTCTATCGCTACCCTCATTGCACTATCGCACAGTCAGGTCGTCCAAGCGGAAGCTTGGTTCGAAGTTGAAGTCTATGTATTTGAACGCCAAAGTCAGTCGACTGAACAATGGCCAGAAGCACCGATCAAGACAAAAACCGATAACGCGATAGACTTGATCTCTCCAGCGGTTGCACAAGCAGTCACCCCAATGGCGAGTGAGTCGGCGCCTTGTACGCTAGTATTTGATGCCGATGCCAATAGCCATTGCGCCGAAACCTTAAACGGTGAGCCAACGTCTGAGCCTGTAGCTGCCGCACCGACCAGTGTTGAATATCGCTATCCGCCAGTGATCCCATCAGAAATCAGCAGCGCAACAAACAGTTATGCCAGCGCCAATGGCGGTCCAGTGTTATTAGCACGCAGCCAAAGCCAGTTTGCGAGTATTATCAATAGTATCTCCCGTGAACGCGGCACGCGCAGTTTACTGCACATGGCGTGGCAACAACCAATGCGTGGTAAAAGTGGTTCAGTGCCTATTCGTTTATTTGCGGGTAAAGATTTCTCAGGTACATATCACTTCGATGGCAGAAAAATCATTAAGCAAGCTCAAGCTGAGCCTATGACTCATGCCGATGGCACGCCTATGCTTGCGCCAGTGGTATCACCGGTGTGGGAATTAGATGGCACACTGAATATTTATTTAAGCCACTATTTGTATATTGAAACCGCACTGAATTTGCGTAAAGAAGGCCGGAAGTTATTACCAGTAATGCCAAGCGATGCATCAGACAGCAGCGCAACGCTCACGGCGCCCAAAGTCATGACACCGTTTTTAATGTCAGTGCCTTTGGAACAAAACCGTCGGGTGAAGAGTGAAGAAATCCATTATTTAGATCACCCCGAAATGGGCATGGTGATCCAAATTCGTAAGATGGCACAACCTAGTGCACAGCAAATAAGTTTGAATACTGAATCAATACAAACGGTTGGACAATACTGAACCTATACGTAAACCGCAAAAGACTTAAGACAGGACAGCTGTTTAAGACTGTACTTTTAACTTAAGACTGTACTATGGAGAAGTCGAGGTAGATATCATCGGCTTCGTCTTCTCCCACAGTGACCGTTAAGCCCTCGGTACAGGGCACGCCCACTTCGCACCAAGCAATTAAATTGTTCACCGCAATATCACTGCCTTGAGCTAAGATTTCGACACTGCCATCGCGGCAATTGGTGACATAGCCTGTCACCCCCAAGGCTCTGGCCTTTGTCAGGGTCGCATGCCGACAACCCACTCCTTGCACTTTTCCGGTCAAATTATACCATTCCGCATTAAAGTTCAGTCACCTTTGCCCATTCCCGAGAGCACATTTTTACCACGCGTTTTGTACAACTGATAAAGCTGTTCCATGCCTGGCTGCAGGCATCCACTATGTCCTCATATCC
>NZ_BPFD01000002.1 GCF_019655335.1 Shewanella hafniensis | reverse complement strand
ATAATTAGATTAAATATGGCTAGCAGATTAAACCAGCAACATACCTAACTTAATATCTCGAATATTTTAGACAACTGTCTGTATCGGTCGTGCTCTTTTGTTTAGCATGTAGCTGCTCAACAGGAACTTAGAAGTCTTTCTCGCCTTTTATTAAGGCTGGATGACCCGATATGGCTTTTGAGGTGTGCATACCCGCCATCGTCGCCGCTTCGACGCAGCCCGCATTAAGGCCTGTCTTTATCCAATCGCCCGTTATATACAGGTTATCTATCCCTGTGCCATCTGTCGTGATGCGATACTGCGAGCTGTCTTTTACCGATAAGACATAACGCTCGGATGGGTCTACATTTGCGCGCCAATATTGGCTATCGAAGCTGGCAACACCTTGACGGTCTTGTTCATCGTGTAACCATTCCCAAGGGAAGCTATTACCGACATTTTGCCAAAGTTTATGGATTTCGGTATTGAGTTGATGGATAGCACCCGCTTTTGCTTCTAAGGTTTTCCGTTGTTGGAAATCTACATCCGAGCTTGGTGGATAGGCCTCGACAGGTAATGCCGAGCAAAAGTAACTGGCATTTTTAGGTTCTAAGCCGCGCCAATCTTCTTTGTCTAGTAGTTGGTTCATCGATGCCCAAGTATCGAAGGGTTCGGTGAAGCCCGATAATACGGGTTCCTCTCCATCTTCAGAGTAATTAGGCCAGCCTATCCCATTCAGATCTTGATTCATCCACAGTTGATAGGCTTGAGTCGAAACGGTTTGCACTTTATCAACGCAAAGTGTGAGGGCTGGGCTTTGTGCCATGACTTCACTCGCCACATGGGGCACAGAACCTATGGATAGACCGAAGATCACTTTGTCGAAATCTACGCCTTTGACTAAGCGCTTTTTCGGCAGGGCTTTGCCAAAGTGAGTTTCATACACGCTGTCCCAATCGCTCCAGAAGTGTTCAAGATTGATATTATGGGCTTTAAGCAGTGCCGATTGCTCAGGCTCAAGCTGCTCATAATTGGGCGTACTCGGCCAGCAAGCGAGACCTTTCACATCGACCAAGGGAGCGTAGCTTGTGACTGTCGGCGCCAAGGCAACTTGCTCGGTGATCTCAATCGCTTGAATACTTTGATTACGGCATTCGAGGTTATCGACGCGATTGAAGTAGTGGAAGTTGACGCCACGGCGTTTGAGCACTTCGTAGAAAGGGGTAAACACAACATCACCCATTCCCGCCTGCATTTTCCACATTACGCCACCTTGATAGCAGAGGGCGATACGCAGCATTGCGCGGATAATTGTGCCCGCTTCGACATTGGGTTTATCGAAGTTACCTTTCTCATAGGCAAACACTAAGTCGTAAAAACCGCGCACGGGTGCGCTGTCGACTGTGTACTTAAGGCTGGCGCCGTGTTTGGTTAACCATTCGCGATAATCATAACCATTGATGGCGTCAAAGCCTTTTTCAAATACATCGTCGGCAAACATGCCCTTGAGTATCGTGAGTCCGAGATCGGCAGCAATATACAAGTGACGCAGTTCGTCATTGTTATCTAAATGGCCGCTAAAACGTTTCACGAGTCGTTGATGCAGGGCATCGACGGCCGATTCGACCAAGCCATCGTCACTTTCACTGTGAACATGCTCATCACACTCGCGGCCAATCATTTGATTGAAATGGCATTCGAGCTTATCGCCGAGCGCGTCGAGTGATTCTTTGGCATCTTCGACTGAATCCTCTAACTTATCTTTTAAGCGTTCAAACCAGCTGCTATCGAGCCAGTTTTTAGGTGTTCCCGTGGCTTTTTCATCGGCATCAAGCAAGTCATCCATGTCCTTGAGCCATTCTTTGATCCACGCAAAGGCGACTTTAACAACTTTCCAGAAGGTGAGGGTTTCGGTGCCATCACCTGTGATGCCAGGTAGCGTCGGGAAAGTGATCGGCCAACTCACAGAACGGCCATCGACCTCTTCTTGTAATACGATGAAGTTATGGGGTTTAAAGGCATCAAGAAAGGTCGCGAGCGGCGCATGTGCTGGCCTATCCAATTCTTCATACGCTTTACGCATCAGGGCAAACGCGTTTTGATAGAAACCAAACCAAATATGTAAGCCATGTTCTTCAATGCGTTGTCCCATAGCAGCATTGCGGCCACTTGCCCCTTTGCCGCCGATACGCCAGCCGAGTTGGTAGACATCTATCTCATATTGATTCTGCCAGCCAGGTTTGTCGGTCAGATAACAGGCTGCGGTCATTGCCGCGACACCGCCACCGAGAATGGCTATTTTCTGTTTTTTGATTTCGGAGTTATCGACTAATACTTCACCGGGTGGGACTTCAAAATCAAAGTTCACATGGTAAGGCAGTAAGACATGCTGCTCGCCAATCTCGACCCCGAGCGTGTCCTGTAACGGGAAGCTGGCATTATCAAAAATGGTCGCGACAAAATCATTTTTGAGCAGGGCAACACTGTGCACTTTATTCACTTGGGCTGGCGCGGCGACGATGGCTTGATAAACGGCTTTTTGTCCCGAAGAGTCGGGGAACTGTTTTAGAAATACTTGATCGATAGCGGGTTTAAATAACAGATGAAACAGCTGCTCTTCGCCAAGCTGGTCGAGTTCTGGAATAAAATCGGTTTGTTCTTTAAAGAGTTGCCAGGTTTGAGTTATCGCTTCAAGGGTGGAAAGCTGCGCCTCGGGTTTTGCATCGCAATTCACCTCAATTAATGGATGCAGGGCAAGTTCGGTTTCGGGCGAAAAGTGTAAAAAGCTTTTGGTAGCAAGGGATAATCGCGTCAGAGGTTCACCCACAGCAGGCATAGTGTATTCACATAAATATTTAGGATAACCAAAGAGTTCACGGCCATTAATTAAGGCCATAGCATCGTTAACCCAAATGTGTAGCGGCTGAAAATACACTTGGCTGATTTGTGTGCTGTCGCTACTATCTTGGCGCCCGACCATGACCCAAGTGATGATGTCTGTTTCTTGGATCCAACCCTTGGCTCTGTCTTCTGGATAAGCGGAATAGGCTTTTTCAATTTGAGTGAAGGTTGTCAGTACGTAGGGAGATAACACCTTAAAATACATTGCACTACCGGCAACTTGATTCAGGGTTTTATCGATAGAGCGTTGCAGGTTTTCCTGTTTCCCCTTAAGAAAAAAACCGTACATATCGGCTTTATTTAGCACTAAGGGCGAGTGCATCAACATACTGCCTTGGGGATAAATAAAGTCGGGGCGCTGTTTTTCCATGGCGTTCATCCTTAAATTTCAGTGTAAGTCCAATGATTTGGGAGTTATAGCCCAAAAAGCATAGGGCCAATAAGCAATTAAGCCCATTGATTTTACACTGGAATGATTAAGTATTTGAGAGGGGATAAGGGGGTTGAGTAGCAAGTTGGATATTATCCAACTTGCTCAGATTTGGCAGGTTTAGCACAGAACGAATTTGTAAAACAAACCAGTGAGAGCAAGGGTACTTAGATTTAGTTACTTCGATTTATTTTGGTAGAAATCCACCTCTGTATTATCGTCCGAGTAACGTCGCTTAGTATCTCTGCGGCGCTGTTTCACGCGTTTATTCTTTTGCTTACCTTTGACGTTATCGCCCCATGGCGCATCATCGTCGTCAAATTCATAGGAGTGTGACATGGTCAAAATTCCAAAAATACCTGTGCCATTCGCAGCACCCGATCTTTTTACCCAAAGGAGAGATGAAGCTAAAGCGAAATATTTCATCACTGATGGTGAAAAGTTTTGTCCAAAGGCTATATCTTGCCACTGAAATGGCAGTATCTGAGATTTTAATGGGGGATGCGTGGGTTATCTTTATGATAATTAAAGGGTAAGTGTAATTATCATCGGAAATTATATTATATGATTGAAACTGGCGCCCAGAATGAAAGGCGCCAAGTTTTGATACAAAATAATGAGTTAGTGTTACTTGCTGCGCAGCATACGTGCGACGAACATGCCATCACTGTTGGCCTCAAAGGGCCACACGGTCAACATTTCTGTTTGTTCACCGCTAAAAGGATGGCGTATTGGCGTGAGCGTGAACTCTGGATGTTGCTGTAAAAACGCCGTCACTACATCTTGGTTCTCGATGGGCGATAAGGAGCAAGTGGCGTAAACGAGGATACCGCCGGCCTTAACTGCGCGGCTACTGCGGCTTAAAATATCGAGCTGTAAGGCGGCTTTATCGGCCACGGCTTCAACACCATCCAACCAACGCATATCGGGATTACGTCGCCAAGTGCCAGTGCAACTGCACGGGGCATCGACTAACACACCGTCGAAATGATCCGCTGGTACCGGCAGGGCATCGCTCTTCCAACGGGCAACGCTAATGTCGTTAAAGTGGGCTCTTTGGGCACGTTTAGTCAGTTCTTCTAGGGCATTGGAGCGAATATCCGACGATATGATGCTGCCCGCAGATGACGTTTGGTTATCAGCAGCTTTAGCTAACATCAACGAGCGCAGTTGCAGGGTTTTGCCGCCAGCACCACTGCAGGCATCCCACCAATGGGCATCGGGTTCAGGCGCGCAAATTTGCCCTATCACCTGTGAAGCCAAATCTTGGATCTCAATTTTTCCGTCTTTATATAGAGAAATTTCATTAAGATTCATGCTTTTGCTGCCAAGATTGATGGCGTCGCTAAAGTAATGACCATCACTCGCTTCTATACCGAGCGCTTGCAGTTGTGCCGCCGCATCTTGACTTGTGAGCCCTTGTGCGCGTCCCCAAATCGGTGGGCGACTCGACATAGCGGCAATTAATTGTGTTTGCTGCGCCGCATCAATTGGGCACACTTGCCAGAACCAGTCGGGTAATAAATCCTGTGCCTTAAACTCAGTCGTTGGGAATAAATGCTGTATTAGCATGAGTTTGTCGTCGAGACTTTCAACGGCAAGCGCTTGAGCTTGCTGATAATCGATAGGCGACTGCGATAACTCATGCCAAGCGTTGGCGATATCTTGCCAAGCATGGGCTTCCAATAGAGCACTGGCGCTTAGGCAGGCAAAATAAACGGCAGAGGTTTGTTGATCGCCTACTCGCTGAAACCAACCCCACCAGCGAAACAGGCTAAACAAGGATTCACGAATAACTTTTCGATCCTTTGAGCCGTGTTTTTTATGTTCTCTAAAGTAGTTCGCCAAAATACGGTCGGCGGGCATTTTACTGCTTTGAATTTCATCGAATAACTGCTTAATTGTACTGGCGTAACTGAGCGCACGTTTTTGCGCTAGGGTGTTCGCTTGGACATTTAACGCCGAAGATGTATCTGATTTGGATGCCATACCGGAAGAGAAGCTGCTTGGATTACCCATAAATTTAGCCTAGATCATGCTTCTGTGACGGCGCCTTATGTAAGGAACATAGCCGTAACAGAGGGGAAAAATAAGTGGCGCAGAGTGTAGCAGTTTTGCCCGATAACAGGCAGTAAAAAAGCCCCAAAGTCGCATCAACTTGCGGGGCTTTTTGTGGTTCTGTTACTGAAACTTATCTTATAGTGTATTCAGTACCTAACGGCAGTTTTGCAGGCTAACGCTCAATTACCGCTTGGAAGGTGATTATTTCGTCACCATCTTTTGGATTTGCTTAGCCCGTTCTTCATCACTCATTTCTACTGGTGGCGGCGTGATTATGCCTTTTTGGCACGCAGGTCTGAGCGCAAGCTCATCTAACCAACGTTGCAAATGGGTCAAACCTTCCATGTTGATGCCGCTCCACTCGTGGATACGGACCCAAGGCCAAGTGGCGATGTCGGCAATCGTGTATTCGTCACCTGCAAGGTATTGATTTGTTGCGAGTTGAGTATTCATGACTTCAAATAAACGTCGACCTTCTTTTTGGTAACGTTCTATTGCTGCAGGGATTTTTTCAGGGAAGTACCTAAAGAATACGTTGGCTTGTCCCATCATAGGGCCGACGCCGCTCATTTGGAACATTAACCATTGGATCACCTGTGAGCGCTTTTTAGGATCAGCAGGCAGGAATTTACCTGTTTTTTCGGCGAGGTATAGCAGAATCGCACCCGATTCGAATACCACAAAATCCTCGTTATCGCGGTCGATAATGGCGGGAATGCGACCATTTGGATTAATGGCAATAAACTCAGGCTGTTTTTGCTCGTTGATGCTGAAATCTAGCTTGTGGACGCGATACTCTAGCCCCATTTCTTCCAGTGCGATGGAGATTTTAAAACCGTTAGGGGTCGCGGCTGTGTATAAATCTATCATGATGATTCCTTTAGGTTATAACGCTTATAGCTACTCACTTTTTGGCCCTTTAAGGTTTTCGTGCCGCTATTTTGTAGGGGTTAACGATACTATGGCAGGACGCTGCGCCGTAGTGATGAACCAAGCCTTAAGATGCGGCAAGCTGTCAGTGACTTCAATATCTAAATTTTTAATAAAGCTGATAAAAACGTAAGCCGAAATATCGGCGATGCTGAATTCATCGCCTGCCACAAAGGGTGATGTGCTCAATTGTTGGTCTAATGTCGGTAGGAAGTCAATGACCCTTTGGCGTGATTCTGCACCCCAAGATTCGACACAATTTTCCCTGTCTTTATAGACACCACTTAAATTACGAAAGGCTTGAAAGCCGACCATTAAGCCTTGTAACTCTATGATACGTTGCCACATTTCTATTTTGGCGCGCTCAAGTGGCGTATTACCAAATAGCGAATTAACACTTGGGTGGATTTCTTCTAAATAACGGCAAATGGCGATGGATTCACATAGGTAGCTGCCATCATCGAGTTCGAGCAGTGGAATGCGGCCATTTAAACTTTTGCTTTTAAACTCGGCACTTAAATTTTCACCGCCGCGGATATCGACGTTCACCCTCGGGATATCAATACCTTTTTCCGCTAGGAAAATACTGACACGGCGCGCGCTAGGCGTAGGGGCTAGTTCATAGAGTTTCATTTAATGTCCTGTAGTTTTTATCAATGCTTTATGCTCGATTTAAGCATATAATACTTTAACGGAACGATCGGTTAGGATAGAATTTACGCCATATCTAAACGATCAGTCAAGAATGATTTACTCCTCAACTTTCTTTAGTAAACAGAAATGCGGTGATTGAGGAGTGCTAAAGCTGATCGTTAGCACGTATTCAAGAGATTAGGTCACAGGCTTATGGCACGAAGTTGTAATTTTGATCGGCAGGAAAAACTCATATTGGCGATGGAGCTTTTTTGGCAAAAGGGCTTTGCCGAAACCTCGATTTCCGATCTCGTCGGCCATTTAGGTATTAATCGATTTAGTCTTTATAACAGTTTCGGGGATAAGCAGAATCTTTACCACGAGTGCCTCCGTTTTTACCTCGATAACTACTCCTTTGGCGCCTCAGATACCCTGTTGCATGAAAAAGCGGGCTTGGCCGAAATAGAAGCTTATCTAGCGCGCTTTGTTGCCCTGCAGAGGGAACAAAAATACGGCTGTTTTATGCAAAATGCCGTGCTTGAAAAGAGCCTTGACGATGAGAGTGTACTGCAGGAATGTCAGCGATTATTTTGCCGATTACAGGCTTCATTTACCCAAGTGTTACGGGATTGCCAAGCGCGAGGCGAGTTACTCCCCCATGTACAACCACATCAGGTCGCTGCATTTTTAGTATTGCAATTACAAGGAATTAGGGTGTTAGGTAAAGCGGGTGAATATGAGCTGCTAGACAATGCCTTTGCAGTTTTACAGAGTTACTTGGGCACTTTAAATACAAAAGTTTAAGTGCAAATTAAGCCATTTAAGGTGCAAGTTGTAGTTTGAATGGCCTAGGTTTTTCGCCTAGGCCATGTTGCTTTTAGTAATCTATTTTTTAACGGTCTATTTTTACGAATCAATTGGTTAAAAATCAATTGTCTGAAGTCCAAATCCAGCGCGAAACACAGGTAGGCCATCAACTGAGAGCAGTGGGAAAATTGCTCTGAGCAGAAGTTAGCGGTATCTGGGCGACAGAGTTCTTCAAAAGCAATATTTTTTATGGCGATAAAATCTTTGCGTTTTAGCTCGGCCAGCATAGGGTGGTTTTTATCAAATCCCTTTGGTGGTCGAGTTAAGCTATCACCGTCCATGTTAAATCCATGACTTTGTAAGGTTTGTAGCGCTTTTTTATAGCCGTTGGGATTCTCATCGATGCAAGTGCGAATGGCATTTAAGGCCTTCGATTCTGGGTGCCAAATCCCTGCGGCAATAAAACAGCCATCCCCGGCAATGTGTAAGTACAGTCCCGGCGCATGCACGTCTTTGCCCTGAAAATGGCGAAATTGAATACCAACATTGGTTTTATAGGGCGTTTTATCTTTGCTAAAACGGCTGTCTCGCTGGGGGCGCATAAGACTGCCACCGACTTTTTTCGGTACGGCAGTGAGCCGAGGCGAGAGGGCGAGGATACTGGGCTGCATTTGCTCGATAAACTGTAGCGCTGGGGTTCTCACTGTTTCTTCGTATTCCGCCTGATGGGCTTTAAACCAGTCGCGGGAGTTGTTTTGCGCCAGTTGATTTA
This sequence comes from Shewanella hafniensis, assembly GCF_019655335.1. Lineage (GTDB taxonomy): Bacteria > Pseudomonadota > Gammaproteobacteria > Enterobacterales > Shewanellaceae > Shewanella > Shewanella hafniensis. The sequence continues at coordinate 151,785 of NZ_BPFD01000002.1, read as the reverse complement.
AAAATTGCAAACTTGCAGCGCTGAACGTTGCACCAGTCGCAATAGGCATTTTAGTCGTGAGCGTGGCCATTATCGGTGAACCTTATTAATGCATGTGAAACGAGTGCCAACAGCCTAGAGATACAAGCAGGGCGAACGTCAGGCGAGCTGCCGTATATTCAACTATTTCAAGGTCGTACACTCTATAGAGGATGAAAGGCTATCAAATATGGCAGTCATACTGCCATCCTTAGGCAAGATCTTCACTTAAATTTTTTGAAGCGTACCGTTTCTATCTTGTTTTTCAACCAGACCGTTATTTACACGTAAAGCCAAGTGAGAACTATTCTTATCTTCTTCGTTAGTGCCTATAATGCCGCCCTATTTTTAGATTGGTTTGTTAATAGGAAGACGTTAAATGGGTTGCTTGCCTAAGTTTGAGAAGTGGAAAGCGAATAGAAATCTGTCGCTTATGGGATTATGTATATTGCCCTCAATGCCGTTGTACGCCGCTGAGGTATTGGGCGAGCCTAAGGTTGAGCCAATTGAAATCCTACAGGTTCATGGGCAGCAATATCGTAGGGCCATCACAGTCGCTAAACCCGGTGAAGCGATTATTTCCATGGAACAAATCGAGGAGATGCAGGCAACGACCTTCGCCGAAGTGATTGATGATATGGCAGGGGCGCATATCGATGGCGGTACTCGCAGCGGCGGTGAGCGGATTAATATTTGGGGCTTTGGCGAGACCGAAGATTTTAACGTTTATGTGGATAATGCTCCGGTGGGATTTGAGCAGTATCGCTATGGTTCATTTTTCCTCGATCCTGATCTCATCAAACGAGTGGAAGTGATTAAAGGCGCCCATGATGTGCGCTCGGGTAATGGCGGTTTTGGTGGGGCCATGTATGTGGTCACTAAATCGGCCGATGATTTTCTTAAATATGATCAATCCCTTGGCGCGCGAGTCAAAACCAGCTACGCCAGTAATAATGACGCTATGGGTTATACGGGGACAGTTTATGGCCGAGTGAATTCACACTTATCTGGCTTGCTGCATCTTACACGCCGTGATGCGGGGGATGTCACTTTAGCCAATGGCGATGAGTTTGAATATTCGGGCTATGAGCAAGATAACTATCTAGGCAAGATGGATTATGAGCAGGGCGATCACCAACTTGCCTTGAGCGTGACCCATTATCTCGATGAGGGCCGCAAACCTTGGGCCAATCGCCGTGGCCCCATGCCTGCCATCTCAGACTACAACATCAAAAAGTACGGCTCCTACGAGCAGGCGCTGTATGCCACCACCGCCTACAACACCTATGAAGACAACACTTGGTCAGCCAATTATCGTTACTCGCCGAGCAATCCGTTGATCGATACTCAAGTGGTGATCTCCCATTCGGCGAACGCGCGCCACTGGATAAGACCCGATATCGCGTGGGAGAAAATGACGGTTTCCGTTGGCAACTTCGGTCACGAATCTTGGCTAGACTACAAACGTGATTACATTGATATCAACAACTTGAGTTTGATTGGCGATCATGAAATCACCACAGGATTACAGTACCGCAGTCTCGATCGCACTTCGCTGGTGTTTAACAAGAGCTATGAGAAGAATCCTGAGAAAAACTTTGGCTGGTACACACCTTATTATCAACCCGAAGGTCGCCAAGACACCTATGCCGTGTATGTTCGCGATGCGATTCATCTCACCAACGACTTAACCGTCACTCCCTCGCTGCGATATGATTTTATCTACAGCATAGGTCGGCCAAATATTGCACCAGATTACAACGATATCGCTGCGGGCCACGACTATAGCGCGACTCACCACTCGGGATTCTCACCAAGATTAGGCATAGATTACCAACTGACAAACTATGCTCGGTTAAACTTTGATTACACCTATAGTCTGCAAGCCCCTGTGGTGGATGAGATTTATGCCGTGCAATACGCCAAAGCTAGCATTACCGGCACGAGTCGTGACATTGATGTCGAACGCTTACATGCCTTCAAGTTAGGCTTGATGACACAGCACCAGCATCTGTTTGCCAATGAGGATGCGCTGTCGACCCAAATCACCCTGTTTGCTAACCTAGGTCGCGATGATATTGCCCAGCGCCGCGGAGCTAAGTCTGATAAAACCCAGTTAATTCAAAGTGGTTACACCAATCTTGATGGTTATAATATTTATGGTGCCGATTTTGAAGCCCAATATCGCTATCAAGATGTGTTCAGTGATCTGGCGGTTTCATGGCTGCAAGGGCAACACAATGGGTCACTCAGAGATAGCCAAGATGACGATGAATATTTAGCTAACATAGCCCCGCTCGATATTCGTCTGCGTTTGGGCATGTATATCACAGATGACATTTCTATCGCTTGGCAGGGCGCTTGGTATGATGCGCAAACCAATGTTCCCCACGGCGATATCTTTAATGCCGAATCGCCGAGCGAGAATTACTTCCTGCAGAATGTGTATCTCGCCTATGAACCTCAAGCCAGTTTAAAGGGCTTAAGCGTGCGTTTGATGGTGAAAAACCTCACCAATCTGCAAGTGGTGCCGTTTCTCTCCGATGGGATACCCGCTGCGGGGCGCGATGTTCGCTTGAGTTTAGCCTATGAATTTTAAAGATTAATCACCAAGTCAGTGTGGGCGCGGTTTATAAAACTTATAAAAAATAGGGTTATATTGCTTAAGCCCCCTGCCGAAAAAAGCCAGTTTATGGCATAATCCGCTTTTTACTAGGCATATAGAACAGAAAAATGACTGAAAATGAATTGCTAAGTCGCTGTGGCGGCAAGTGTGAACTGTGTGGCAGCGAGCTTGAACTCTCTATTTATGATCTGCCAGCCTCCGATGGCCGTGACAATGAGATCATGATTTGTGAAACCTGCAGTGGCCAAATTGCGGCACCGGATACCATGGACATGAACCACTGGCGTTGTCTGAACGACAGCATGTGGAGCCCGGTTCCGGCAGTTCAAGTGATGTCATATCGTATGCTTAAGCGCTTAAATGGCGAAAGCTGGGCGCAAGATTTACTGGATATGCTTTACCTTGAAGACGATTTAAAAGCGTGGGGTGATGCCGAAGTTGCCGCAGCAGGTGACGACACGACTCCAACGCTAGACAGCAATGGTGCCGTGCTTAACGCTGGCGATACTGTGGTCATCATCAAGGACTTAAACGTGAAAGGCACGAGCTTTGTGGCTAAGCGCGGCACAGCGGTGCGTAACATTGCTTTGACTAACAACCCAGAGCATATCGAAGGCCGTGTTAACGGGACTCGTATTGTGATCCTGACGTGCTTCGTTAAAAAGTCTTAAGTTCAACCTAGTGTGGGCTCGATTTATCGAGCCGCACACCATAAAAAGCCGCCATGCTCGTTAATCGACATGGCGGTTTTTTTATGCCGACATTATTCCCGTAAACTGCTGCGCCATTCCACCCGATTAGGTACTTAAGATACGCAGCGCGCGACTTGATATTGGCGTGCATAACCCTGCGGATTAAATTGCCAAGATAGTATCCACGCCATCAGGCTGATGCCACCGAGTAATAACCAAGCACTGTTAAAGCTGTTGAAATTATCGCGAATTAATCCGGCAATCCAAGGCGAAATGGCGGCAATCGTATATCCCACACCTTGTACAAAGGCGGTTAATTTACCCGCTAACATCGGATTTTGTTGATGATCCATAGTCACAATTAATCCGAGTGGAAAAATCCCGCTTATGCCTAATCCTGCCAGTCCCGCCCATAAAAATAGCGACACTTGAGGGGCGAGTGCCAGTCCCATAAAACCGATGAGTTGCAGCAAGCACAGTAGGGCTATTATAGCGCGTCTGTCCGTCGACTTGCTGGCAAGCCAAGGAAATACTAAGCCCGCGATCACTTCCATGCTGGTTAAGAAACCTAACACTAATCCAGATTGAGTCTGGCTATAACCTAGCTCGACCGCGTAGGGGGCTAACCATGCAAGCACGCAGACATAACAGCTTGTACCTAAAGCAAAAAATATCGCCAATAACCAACTGCGACGAAAACGCCAAAAGTTAAGTTGCAAAGCTTGCTCTTTTGCTTGGCTCGGTAATGCGGCTTTATGTTTAATCAGGAGCCACAGCACGAGTGCGAATATGCCTAACCAAGTCCAATGACCTAGACCCGCTCGCCAACCTAAGTTCATCCCGATAAAAGGCGCACTGCTCGCCGCTAATGCGGCGCCGCCCATAATGGCGGTGACGTAAAGCCCCATCATTAAGGGGACCCGTTCACCGAAATTAAGCTTAATCATGGCGGGCATTATGGTTTGAATGAGGGCGATTGCGACCCCTGCCAGTAATGCCGAGCAGATAAGCCAATTGGCATCTATCGCCCAGAAGCGCATTGCAGTAGCGGCGATCAGCAGTAGCAATGATCCTGTCATTACGGTATTGAATCCTAAGCGTTTGGCGATACTAAAGCCTGCAAAACAACCCAGTCCCATAGCAAGCACGGGCAGCAATGTCAGCATAGACGCTAAGGTAAAACTTAAACTGATATCCTTTTGTATGCTGGGTAGTAAAGGCCCAACGGAGGCGAGAATGGGTCGTAGATTTAGACCAATAAGGATGAACGCGAGTCCGAGCAGCAATAAATTCGCTTTCTCTGTCAGGGGGGATCGCATGGATTGTCTCCAAAAATAAGCTGAGTTTGATTTGCTGAAAAAGTGATTTGTAGCAGCATTTAGCATACTTATGATGATTTCCTTTCAACAACAGTAGGTTGAAACTACACCACTACAATTTAAAAAGAATCTCTTTCAGATGTATCTCGATATAAAGATATTTTAATTCTGCGAGAAAATGACTAAGATGTAAAGAATGATGTAAAGAATCTTTATATTGAGATAAAGCTATGACAGCGAAAATGACACTCACTCACACGAATCCTGCGGTTACTAATGCGAGTCCTTCGGGTACTAACGCGAGTTCAGCGGATAAAAACGCGAGTCCTTCGAATAAAGACCAAGCGGCTTCGAACACCAAAGCAGATGGCCTGGATAGACAAGATGGTTTGGATAATATTGTTGGCCAATGGCAGCAACAAGGGGTGACTGAGGATTTGATCCCTATGGCTGTGCTTGGGCGAATCGCGCGTTTAACGAAATATATCGAAGTGGTGTTGCTGCAATGCCATGGCGAATTTGGCTTAGGTCAGGGCGAGTTCGATGTGCTCGCGACGTTAAGGCGATCGGGAGAGCCGTTTACCCTCTCGCCTTCGCAACTTTATCAGAGCATGATGCTAAGTTCTGGCGCTATGACCAGTCGTTTAGACAGACTCGAAAATAAGGGGCTGATTGAGCGGGAGCACAGTAAGGAAGATCGCCGCGCCGTCCATGTCTCGTTAACTGCTGAGGGTAAGGCGCTCATTGATAAGGCATTGCCGCAGCATATTCAATGTCAGAGTGCGCTGTTAGCGGGCGTGAGCGTAGAAGATAGGCCTATGTTGTTGCAGATTTTAAAATCTTGGTTGAACCAATTTGAGCCGCAATAAATCGTTTAAACTTCACGTGAGTTTTAGTTTCTAGTGTTAGACATCTGGCGATAAGCGATAGCCGAGCGCTATTAGCCAATATGAGTCAGCCGCGCGGGACAACATTCGATAGTACAAGGGAGTTGCCATGGTAAAAAGACGTGAAGCATTTGAATTAGCAGGTAAACGAGTCACAGCAGGGACTCAATTGGGGATCAAGCTGGCCGCCGCTAAGTTGTATACCGATACGCAACTCGATATTCATGTAGAAGTGTTTCACGGGGCCAAACCTGGCCCAACTTTACTGGTTTGCGCCGCCATTCATGGGGATGAACTCAATGGTATCGAGATTTGTCGGCGACTATTAGCCAGAGTCAATCCCAAGAATCTGACGGGCACCTTGATTGTGGTGCCGATTGTGAATGTGTTTGGTTTTATTCAACAATCCCGTTATTTACCCGATAGACGCGATCTCAACCGTTGCTTCCCAGGTTCCAGTAAAGGGGCACTAGCAAGCCGGTTAGCCAACCTGTTTGCCACTCAGTTATTAGTCCATGCAACCCATGTGATTGATTTACATACGGGCGCGATTCACAGAGACAACTTGCCGCAAATTCGCTGTGATACCAGCGATGAGACTATGCTGGCTATGGCGAATGCCTTTGGTGCACCGCTGATTATGCATTCAAAAGCGCGCAGTGTTTCCATGCGGGGTTATGCTAATCAGCAGGGCATTCCGTGTATTTTGTACGAGGCGGGCGAGGCGCTACGTTTCAGTGAATTGTCGATAAAATCTGGCCTTAAGGGCGTGCTCAATGTGATGCGCAGTTTAGGCATGTTAAAAGGGCGGGTGACTAATAAGGGGTCGAGTGTCAGCGCTATTCGCAGTTACTGGGTGCGCAGTGAGTCCGATGGTTTAGTGAATATGAAGCTTAAGCTCGGCCAGCGGGTGACTAAGGGTTATATTATCGCCCATATCGTCAGCCCCCACGGCGGTGATAGTGTGGCGATTCGTGCACCAACCGACGGCATCATCATAGGGATCAGCAATATTCCCGTTACTAACGAAGGCGAGGGCATGTTCCATATCGCCCAGTTTGAAGGCGACGAAATTGAAATGGCCAATGAACAGCTCGATGAATTTTTGATGGAATATGCTTAACCGCAAACTTGTTGGCATTGGATATACAGCCACAGAAGTCGCTAAGATGGTTTTGCGACTTCAGTGATCCTTTTTAAGTGCTTATTTTTACTTCGCTAACTTCTGCCTAGTCATCCTACGAATGCCATTTTCGACATGCCCAAATATCTAAACTCACTAGAGTTTAAACCGTTCCACTGAGCTGGTGAGTGAATGGGCAAGCGTGGTGACTTCGTTGCTGCGTTTGGCCATGTCCATGGCTTCATTGGCATTTTGATCCGCTGCTTGCGCCGCCTCGCTCATGCTCGATTCAATACGTTGACTGTAATCTAACTGCTCGTGGGCGGCGTGGGTGATTTCTAGACTCATGTCATTGAGTGTATGCAAAGTGCTTTCTATGTGGGCGATAGCATCCTGCAGATTTTGGCTTTGTCCGACACACTCGTTTGCTTGATTTTGGCCTGTGGTAATCGCATTCGCTGCCATTGAGGTTTCTTTTTGCAGGGCCGTGATCATGGTTTGAATTTCAGCGGTGGCGGCTTGGGTGCGTGAGGCAAGGGATCGCACTTCATCGGCCACGACGGCAAAACCCCGCCCATGTTCCCCTGCTCTGGCGGCTTCAATGGCGGCGTTCAGAGCCAACAAATTGGTTTGCTCGGCAATGCTGCTAATGGTGGTTAAAATGCTGCCAATATTATCGCTTTGAATGCTTAAGCGAGACATGACCTCAACCGAACTACTTAAACGGGCACTCAGCTCAGCAATTTTGGTGCGATTATCATCGGCAATTTGCTTCACTTGATTACCGTATTTAGAGGCTTGGCTGATTTGTTTAGCCGATTCACTGGCCTGTTCGGTCACTAAACTTGAACTGGTAAACATCTGTTCTGCTAAGGCTTTTGTTTCATCGACACGGCTGATTTGCGCAGTTGCTGCATTGGCGATACGCTGGCCTTGCTCGTTGGTTTGGGTGGCAGAGCTGTCCAGTGAATGGGCATTTTGGCTGATATTGGTGAGTAGCTTGGCAAGGTCGTCACTCAAGGTATTCATGTTATCAATTAGGGTGCCAAATTCATCGTCATGGCGTTTATGAATGCGTTTAGATAAATCCCCACGGGCGATGCTCGCCAGCGCGCCATTCACTAAGGCTAATGGATTGAGCATGGCCTTGGAGGTAAAGAAGGAAATAAAACTCACCATAAGGATAAACATTATGGCGAGCACTATCGCTAAGGTTTGCCCTTGCTCAATGGCATCGCTGGCAATGTTTTGCAGGCTGCTAAATCGGCGGTCGGCTAAGGTGATTAACTTGTCTAAAGCGAGGTTACTGGCGTTAAATTCTTTATCGGCATCGAGGTAATGCTGCTCTGATTGTCGCAGTGCTTCAACCACGGCTTCTTGTGCTTTATAAAGCTCGGCAGGCGCCGCGAGTAAGGTATTGATAATCGCATATTGCTGTTCGAAGGTTTGCAGCAAGCCTAAGGTATCAAGCCCATCAGTTTGTTGTTTTAAAAAAGTAAAGTTAGTGGTGAGGTTCCCCAGTAAAATACCGACATCTTGCTGGTGCGATTGGATCACCTCCAAACTTTGAGTGTGGATCAGCTCTCCCATAGTGTTGGTTAGCGTATACAACATGTCGTCGATACGCGTGCCTGTACCGACAATCTCTTCGAGCAGAGTGGGATTATCGGGGATGGACAGGGTTTCGAGATCGATCATCGCATTACTGGCGTTGGTCTTGGCATCGTTAAAGCGCTTAAAGAGTTGTTGGTATTGCTGCTTTGCATGTTCATTGGCGAGTTTCGCGCTAAACATGGCCTGGCTTTGTTGCAAATAGGCTTGGTATCTTGCTTTTGCTTCATCTAGAGAAGTCTGCATTTTAGGCTGATCAGCGACTCGTTCAATTAACTCATTTTCGATACTTTGATATTTCTTCTGCAGCGCCGTAAATGCTTGCTGGCTTTTGGTTAAGGCGGCTGTGTCTTGCTGGCTGTGGGCCAAGGTGGCAAGGCGTGACATTTTTAACAGCACCAGTTGTAAGCTATTACTCTGCTTTTGCACGGGTACGGCTAAGGTTTCGATATTTTGATAGGCGGTTTGTACTTGTGAGAGTGAATAATAGAAGAAGCTACTGCCAGCGATGAGCAGCGCGCCGATGGCACTAAAGCTAAATATGATTTTTTGTTTTATGGTAAGCGTCAACATAGTGCGAAAACCTCTTCTAGGACTGTCCCTGTAAAATGGGTTTAATAATGATTAGATCGCTGTTTTTATTGAAATATTAATTCAAGTGTAGCAGAGTTCGTCACAAGTAAAGTGAATTTTTCTATTGAGAGTTTAGCGCTAGTTAAGGTTAACTTCTTGGTTTGATTATTTAAAAATAATCTCGACCGTATCTTAAAAGGATTGAAAATGAAATCAGTCGTGTTGGGTGAAAAGCGTATCGTACCGACAAAAATTGTCTGCATTGGACGTAATTATGTCGACCATATCCATGAGTTAGGCAATGACATACCCGATGACATGGTGGTGTTTTTAAAGCCCAATTCGGCGATTTCGACTGTACTGCTTGCTGAGCATCAAGGTGAAACCTTGCACTATGAAACCGAGCTGTGTTTTATGTTTCAAGATGGCCGTTTTAGCAGCGTTGCCATTGGCTTAGATCTCACTAAACGTGATTTACAAAGCAAGTTAAAAGTCAAGGGACTACCTTGGGAACGGGCAAAGGCCTTCGATGGTGCGGCATTATTCAGTCCCTTTGTGGCGATTGATGATGCCGAGGCGCCGCTGCATTTTACCTTGAGTATCAACGACAACTTGGTGCAAGAGGGATATATCGATTTAATGATCTACAAACCTCAGACTATTTTATCTGAGCTGCAAGCCTTTATCAGTCTCGATGACGGCGATATTGTGATGACAGGCACGCCCAAGGGCGTGGGAAGTATTCCCGCTAAAAGTGTATTCAACGTGACGCTGAGCCGGGGTTTGCAAGCGAGTGCTGAACCTTTGCTTGAATGGCAATGGCAAGTGTCTTGATTATCAAGAATTGAGTCTTGAAAAGATTGAATTTCGTACGAACAATGTCAATAAATAGCTAAGCAATTAGTGCTGCTACGGCGAGTTATTTTTGATACCGCCGTAGTGTTAATTACAAAGTTTTAAGTCAAAAGTGTTGATTCTAATTTGCTAGAGTCCCGCGACGGCTTCCATATCCAGCTCGATATCAGTACAGCCCTTGGCACAGTATATTCCTGCGGCTTGTTCGGCTTTTGCCTGCTCTGGCAATATGACTTTAAGTGTCTGTTTACAGCTGGGACATTGCACTGGCTTACCTTTAAATACCCGTTTAATCAGATTTTTCTGCTCATTAAACGAGGTTGCAGTGGTTTGATTTAACACGGCAAAGGGGCTAGTCGAAGCAGTTGTCATCGGCAGGTGGATCCTTAGGTTAGATAAAATTTTATGGTGAACAGTCACCGATAAAGCGCATTGCACAGGCAGCGTGTTGCACTGGTACAGTGTGCTCGCGAATACTGAGATTATAGCCTGAGTTGCGTTGTGATTGAAAAGCCTCAATTTAAGAGCGTTAAGCTTAGACTTAACCTATCGACCAGCGGCATTAATTAAATAGCTAATTAATGTATCGGCCATCACTTGTGATGGCCGACTTTTTTGCGATGAATCATTCGCGGGGATTTTGCCAAGTCGATGAGCGAGAATAACGCGTGCCATCTTTGACTCTGGCGCGGATGTGTTTGACATCATTAAGCTTGAAAGCATGGCGGTAGCTTAGCCAAGGTCCTGAGTCGAGTTGGTATTCCAGCTCGGCATTGGGATACAAGCTATTGAGCACTAACTGCTGATGTTCAACACGTATTCCAGGCGGTGCTATGCGGTAGAAAATCCCCGCTTTTGCTAACTTAGGTTGTACTTTATTGGCGTAAACCGCGGCGAAGGTTTGCCAATCCTGTTTGAGCACTTGCTCGGCTTGGCCATTGAGTTGGCGGGCAAAATGTTGAGTTTGCTGACTATAGATTTTACCTTGATAATCATAGGCTAATTCCCATGGCGCCCTATGCCATGCCCGTTCGGCGAGGGCTATCATACGCGGGAATAACATGTACTCTGCTTGCTCATCCGATTGCACCATTTCGCTCCAAAGATGCCCCTGTAGGCCATAAAAACCGTGGCCAGCATGCAATTGGCTTTGAGTATCATCTGAGGTAAAGGGCTGATTAAGCGTGTTGCGCCAGCGCTCGGCGTGGGCGGGCAGGTTGTCTGGCATAAAGCTAAACACCTTAAAACTGTCAATCCCCCTCGAGGCCCAATGATTGCCGCGCTCATCTGGATGGCTAGCATAGGGGAAATCAAAATAGGTGACTTCCGGCGTTGAGATCACCACCTTCCAGCCTAAATTGGCTTGCTTATGGGCGATTTGATGACCGTTATCCGAAATCAGCGACCAAGCATTAGATTGCACTTGGGCGGGCATGTTTTCGGGGCGAACTTCACCCATGCCATCATTCCAACCTGCGGCAATAATCCCTTTTTCTGCCAACATGTTAGCGACGCGCTCGATAAAGTAACCATTGAGCGAATGCAGTCCGGCTAACTCATCGGTTTTTTGTTGCTTCATTGCGATACACGCTGGAGAGTCGACCCAAGCGCCCGCGGTTTCATCGGCACCTATGTGGTAATGCACTAAGGGAACGCCTACGGCTTGGTGCATCTTTTTAACTTCATCAATCACAGTATCGATAAAGTGGTAGGTGCTCGCCAAGCACACATTGAGTGTATTGTCGTGATAATACTGAATCGACGAATATTGGGTTTTATCTGCAAATTCAGTCAGTAAAAACTCCTCCGCCTTAGCTTTGTCTCCCTTGGCGAGGTAATTGTGATAACGCGCTTCCATGGATTTTATCGCGGCGCGTGAATGCCCCGGCATGTCCAGTGAAGGGATCACTTCGATATGGTGAGCATCAGCCAGTTGTAATATTGCTTGGTATTGCGCCACGGTTAAGTAGCCATCGACGGGGTTTACGTCCGCTATGCCGCTGCCCAGTTGTGGCAATAAACAGCTTTGCTCGGTTAAATCGAAACAACGTTTTGCACCCACATCGGTCAGTTCGGGTAAGCCGGGTATGGCTAAACGCCAGCCTTCATCGTCGGCTAAGTGCAAATGCAGCTTATTGATTTTATAGGCGGCGAGCTGTGGAATAATGCGTTTGATAAAATCGAGCGAGTGGAAGTTACGGGCTAAATCGATATGTAGGCCGCGAAAAGCGTAGCGAGGCTGGTCTTGGATCTCGATGGCGACCAGTTGATCGTCACTTAAACTGATCAGCCCAGCTAGGCTCTGTAGGCCATAGAAGAGTCCCGCTTCACTGCCCGCTCGAATACTGATTTGCTCGGCCGTTATGGTTAACCGATAGGCTTCGCTGTTTTTAATTTCACTATCATGGGCTTCAGTGCTGGCGACTTTAGGAGCTTGAGTATCGAGTTGCAATAATAGCGGCGTGCCTTTGTCCTTGGCCGAAAAGCCTAAAGAATCGAGGTAATCCAACGCCGTCTGCCGGCCCTTAAAATCGACAGTTGCAGCCGCGAGTCGATAACCTTTAGCAAGGGATAAAGGCGCCGAGTTTAGGCTTTGGCTATGAAGTGGCGTGGGGATGAGTTTGCCGCTAATGTCGGGTGCTTTGTCTGCGGCTAAGGCTTGATATTGCTCGGCTAAATACTGGCCATCGGCAAAGGGGGTTGCATCGTTTTTTGCCAGTAAAAATTGTTTTTCAGCATTAAAAGGCGCCAGGTAGTCTTGCTGGGTTAAGCCTGTTTCTGGATCGCGCCTTGTTTGAGTGCTCTTAATGACCTGCGCCGTATCGCCCATAGCGACAAAGAAGTTTGGCATAAACTCGGAACGGGTGATTTGGCTGCCTTTGCTATAAAACTCAATACGATAAACTTGATTGGCGACGAAGCCCTTAAAGCTGGCTTTAGCAGTGATTTTGTGTAAATCGCCATTGATATGTTCAATGTTAAAGTCACCCGCATCGACAAAATAAACGGGCGATAGCTGGCTGAAATAAATTTGCCAGTCGCCATGATTTAGCTCTTCACTGGATAGCTTGTCGTTGGATAGCTGAGTGGGCAAGGTTAACTCAATGGCGGAGCGATAGCATTGGGCTTCTTTAGCGGGACAGGTTTCAAGGTAACTGGCTGTTAACTGATAACTTAATTGAAGTTTATCGGCCAATTGATTCAGCGCGACATGATTTGCCTCCTGCACGGCGTTGGCGGCCTGTACCGATGGCATAGCAAGTACTGAAAGCACTGGCGTCAAGGGAAGCACGGCCATGACGCCGCTGACTAAGGCCGTCTTAATCCTCTGCCACTTTATCTTCCTTTTCCCTTTAATTAGTCCTTTCACTTAACTGAGTCCTTTTGTTGTAAAAACCATTGCGCCGCGCCAATGAATTGCTGGAGCATTGTGATGTTAGTTGAACTTGCTTGATTTCTGTTGTTGTAAAAACCACTGCGCGGCACCTATGAGTGCCGCATTGTGATGTTGACTGGCTGAAATCGTCAAGTCCGCCAGTTGCGGGCCATAGACTAAGCTCTGCAATTTTTGTTTAAGCGCTTCAATAAAAAAGGGAAAGCTTTGGCTGACTGAGCCGCCAAGGACGATATCTTTAGGATCGTATACCAGTAAGGTTTGGGCGATCATGTGCGCCAAGTGTTCACCAAAATGGACGAAGGCTTGCAGCGCTTGGCTGTCACCTTCACAGGCTTTTTGGTACAAATGCTCGCCACTCATGTGATGGTGAACGGTGAAGTATTGCCCCGAGCAGTAGTGCTCAATAATGCCATCGCGATAGCTCAAACTGCCGATTTCACCTGCGGCGCAATGTTTACCCGAATACAGCTGACCATTAAAAATCACCCCAGCGCCTACGCCTGTGCCTAAGGTAATCCCGAGCATGTCTTGATTGTGATTGAGCACAGCTTCGCCAAGGGCAAAGAGGTTCGCATCGTTATTTATAACCACATCCATTTCAAAGGTATTTTTAAGCTGCTGAGCTAACTGCGTTGCCGTTAATGCAGGGATGTTGAGCACTTCGAGTAAGGTGCCGCTGTGCATATCCACCATGCCGGGTATCCCGATGGAAATACCATAGGTTTCAGGCGTGAGGTGGCTGTGGATACAGGTCACGAGGAAATCGAATAACTGTTCGAAATTGCCATCGGCGGGAACGGGATACCGCCAAGTGTCGAGTAAGGTTTTACCTTCCACCTGTGCCAACATCAGTTTAGTTCCCCCAAGATCTAAACATAGGACGCTCATAATAGCTTGTTGCCTCTCGTGTTGTTTGTTGCCATCGGCTCGTCATTCTTTGAGGCCGCTTTTGTTGAAAATAATGTGGTGTTTTTAATTAAGGGGCGAGCCGTTAGAGCCACATAGCCGATGTAAGTCATCGGGACTAACAGCACTAGCATCCCGAGCCGTAATTCGCCGGACAGTTCACTGATAACGCCAATGATCGGTGAGATAAATGCGCCGCCGATAATGCCAGTACAGAGAATGCCGGCGAATGATCCATGATCTTGAACGCGAGAATTGAGCGCTAGCGAGAAGATGACCGACCACATGATAGAAATGAAAAAGCCAACCAATGGGAAACAAATTAATGTTAGTTGGCTCGGTCCCCAAATCGCCACCAGAAAACAAACCAGTGAACTAAGGGAAAAACTGAGCAGCAAGATCTGACTGTCGATAAGTTTAAGTAGCAGCAAACCGAGTAGGCAGCCGAGCGTCATGTAAAACCAAAAATCGCTAACCACATTGGCGCCGACACTTAAGGTATCAAGACCATGATATTGAAGCAAAAAGACTGAGATACTGTTAGCAAGCCCTTGCTCAAGCGCAACGTAGGCGGCGATAGCGAAGAAGAATTTCAAAACGGTTTTATCTTTGAAAAGGCGTAAATGGGTCTCGAGGGCACCCGCCGACTCATCTGCCAGTTTATTCACTTTGGGCATATTCACTAGGCTGGCAAAGAGCACCATGGCGAGCGCGACTACGGCGAATAACCAATACATGGCGAGCCAACTCATGTTCTCGGGCAATAGCTGTTGCACATAGTTGGCTGATGCAACACTGGCTTGATCTAAGGCGACAAAATGCTGATACACCAGCGGCGCTAAGGTCGCGGCGCCGCCAAAGGCGAGTTGGGCTAGTACAGAGAAAAAGGCAAAATGCTCAGGCCCCGCGGCTTGGCGCAATAAGGGATTGACTGCTACTTGCAATAAACTCATGCCAGTGCCGATACAAAACAGGCTAAACATGGCGATGCTAAAGGTGGGCAGACACACAAAAGTGACGGCGCCGATAAACGCTAGGCTAAAGGCTAAGATGATCACCCGCTTTTCACCGTACTTGTCCACCAAAATCCCTGCAGGAATCGATGTCACGCCGTAGGCGATAAAAAACGCAAAGGGAAATAACCCCGCCAACGTCAGGCCGATAGCATAACTGTCAATTAACGCAGGGAAAATCGGCCCCATGCTGTTGGTCATCAAGGAAATCACAAAGAAAGTGCAGAGGACAAACAGAATGATGAGTTTGTGTTTCATGTGCTTAGCCAATTGAATTAAGTGAAATTCATTGTGGCTTGACGCTCGCTTTGGTGGTGATACGAATGGCGCCTCTGTCGATACTATTCTCACATAGTCAAATTGTGTTTGTGCTGATTGACTTCAGGTGCAGTTAATACGGGCGCTAGATAGTGTGTTGCAAGCAGTACATCGCTGCTGCTGATAACCTGTGTACTTGTAAAATAGTTACCTTTAATTAACATTGGATAGAATAGTATCAAAGTGGCAGATTTTAGTATCACTGCAAGGCTGGCTTGCTATAGACAATAGTGCGCGAAGGCACAGCGATTTCGCCGCGCTGATAGGTCAAAGCTGGTATTAAAAATAAGGTCTAAGTAATTGAATAATTTAACAGGTTGGCATAACGGCTAGCTTGAGTGAATGGCGTTGAACTATAAGAGCTGATTGAAGCTTAGGTAAAGGAATGAGCAATTGGAGTTTAATGGATGAAACCTCTGTGTGAAAAAGTGATCCCCGATGAAAATAGCTCTTGGCGTTACTTTCGTTATGAATGGGAGCACATGGATCTCAACTGGCATTATCACCCCGAGTATGAAATCTGCTTAACCCTCAACAGTTATGGAATGCGTTATGTGGGCGATCATATTGCCCGTTATGGCGATTATGATTTAGTGATCATAGGCCCAGATATGCCCCACGGCTGGCAATCCGAGGCGAACCTTGGTGTTTCAACTGACGAGATATCAAATGGCAACGCGCTAAAAGACGGCACTTCGAATACGAGGGTGCAGGAAGTCGTCTATGTGGCGCAAATTCCTGCGGCCTGGCTGCACCAAATTGTGAATGAGCAACGCGAGTTAGCGTCCTTGCATTCGTTGTTGACCCATGCCAAACGGGGCGTACTGTTTAGTGAGGAAACGGCGCGCAAGGCCCATAGCGTGTTTATCGCGATGGAGACGGCCAATCCCTTTAAACGCTATATTTTGTTATTGGAATTATTAGCGTTATTACAACAGGATAGTCAGCAAGAACTCTTATCGAGCACCTTGTTCACCCACGGCAGTAAGCTCGACTTTACCGTGAAAAAACTCGATAAAGTGATTGAGCATATTTATGACAATTACACTCAGGCCTTGTCGGCACAGGATTTGGCAAAGTTGGCGCACATGAGCACCAATCATTTCCATCGCTTCTTTAAAAAACGCACCGAGAAAACCTTAACTGAGTTTATCAATCAACTCAGGATCGCTAAGGCGTGCAAGTTATTACTCTCGAACCAGAGCCCGATTTCAACCATCAGCGATCAATGTGGTTTCAATAATTTATCTAATTTTAATCGGCGTTTTATTCAATTTAAAGGCGTCACGCCGAGTCGTTTTCGTCAGCGCTTTAGCAGTAAACAAAGGGCGATTTAACCCCTTACTATCACGAATACTTAGGCTGAAAATACTGCTCCACTAAGGTCTGGCAGTAGCTTATCGCTTGCGCCGTGATCTCCGCTGAAATCGGCTCAAATGGGCGCTTGAGTTTTGGGTCGCGGTAATCCATTCCCGCTAACAGTGCATACCAAGAGGGGCGAAAGTAGGCGAGCTGCTGATCGTATTGGTAAAGCAGTAAATCAAAGTCATCCCCTTGATACCAAGCTTGCAACAGTTGCGTCAGCCTTTGGGAAATGGCGACTTTTCTCGCTGCGACCCAATAGGCTTCGCTGCGCTGGCTGGTGACATAATGGGCCTGAATGTAATCCTTTATGCCGAGCACTAACTGCATGACTGCCTGATTGAGTGTTTGTCGACTTAAGGTTTCTGCCTGCTTATTTAACTGATAACGCTCGAATAGCGACATAAATCTTTCAAGGGTGAATTGGGTCATCATGATCGACGTGGCTTCGAGCGGTTCGATAAAACTTTGCGCAAGCCCTATCGCCAGTACATTGTTGTGCCAAGCCTTGTCACTGACGCCAACCCGCAGCTTGAGAAACCGCACTTGGGTCGATTCAGGCAGATTAATACTGTGCAACAATTCCTTGGCCGCGGCATTGGCACTGAGGTAGCGACTGCTATACACATAACCATTGCCAAGCCTGTGGGTGAGGGGGATTTGCCATAGCCAGCCCGCACTGAGCGCCGTGGCGCGGGTATGATACTTGACCTGCTGTGCTTGGGTCTGAATGGAGTCCATTAATACGGGTACAGTAACGGCGCTGTCGTTGAGTAACTCCTCAGCGAAGGATTGAAAGGGTACACCTAGGGCTTTATGAATTAACTTAGCGCTAAAGCCGCTGGCATCGATAAAAAAATCGGCGTTAAGTCGTTCACCATTTGCCAGGATCAGCGTCTCAATCTGCTGGTTTGGGGAGGTTGACACCTCAACCACATCAGCAATGATCTGCCGTACGCCGCGTTGGCAGGCGTAATCTTTTAAGTAATTGGCTAGCTCAGTCGCATCGAAGTGATAGCCGTATTCGTTGGTGTAGGGCAGTGCTTTATTCGGCTTTGGGCTGAGATTGTGTTTGGCCAGTACGCCGCTGGAGAAAAACGCATCGGGTCTAACGGCATTGCCATGCCCGCGGCGCCTCGCATTGGCGTTGATAAAGAAAACTTCGGCGGGTTTTACATCCATTTGAAAATAGAAAGGGTGGAAGTATTGCTGCCCATCACCATTCCAATTGATAAAGTCGATGCCGGTTTTATAGCTGGCGTGGCATGGCTCCATCCAATCTTTTTCGCTGATGCCTAAGTTGTCCATAAAGCGTTTTAGGTGTGGCGTCGAGCCTTCGCCAACGCCAATGGTGCCTATGTTGTCAGATTCCACTAGACAGAGTTCAATGGCGGCAAATACGGGGTTATTCGCGAGGGCGGCCGCTGCCATCCAACCTGCGGTGCCGCCACCTAAGATAATGATTTTTCTGATTGCTTGCTTTACTTTCATGGCTTATCCCCGCTGCATTATCAACGCAAAAAGCCGACCCTAAGGTCGGCTATGGTGTGACTTAAGTTTAAAATTTGTAGCTGGCACCGACGAAATAGCGTGAACCAAATTCGATGGTGTTTTGGGTTAATCCGTATTTAACATCATAGGATTGCACTACTTCGTTGGTTAAGTTTACCCCTTCCAGTGAAACATCTAAGTTCTCCATCGCATGCCAAATAATCGAGGCATCGACTTGTTGATAGCTGTCGTTTAACACGTTTTGAATATTACCCACGCCTAAGTATTCTGAACGCCAGTTATAGGCGATACGGGCGCTGAACAGATCATCTTCGTAGAAGAGTGAGCCGTTGAAGGAGTTTTCTGACACACCTTCAATCATCTGCTCTGTGCCATCGGGGCGCGTGCTCTTACTGTCAACATAGGTGTAGTTGGTCAAGAAGCCAAAACCGCTTTCAAAGTTATGTTGCAGCTGGATTTCAAGCCCAGTCACTGAGCCGCTGCCGCCGTTGGCTGGGGCTGTGACGCGGCATTTATCCCACTCAGATTCTGACGCGCCGCAACCTTCAATGTACTGAGTCGACTCGGTGACAAACACTACGTTGTCAATATCTTTGTAGAACAAGGCCGCCGACAGCATAGAAGATTCAGTGAAGTACCATTCGATGCCAAGGTCGGCTTGGTTCGCCTTATAGGGTTTTAAATTGGGATTACCGCCGCTCGCAGTACCAAAGTTTTTTGCTATGGCTAGGCCAGGTTTTAGATCGCTGTAGTTGTTACGTGCCATTACTGAAGAGGCCGAAGCACGTAGGATTAAATCTTCCTGCAGATCGAAGGCGACGTTGATACTCGGTAGCCAATTATCGTAATTGACGGATTCATTGTAGGGCTTGCCATCGGCAAAACCGGTTGAGGTTTGGTCTGTGTTAACGTAACGCACGCCAAAGTTACCACGGTAGAATTCGCCGCTGAAATCCGCTTGGGCGTACAGGGCCAACATATCCTCTTCGACAGTGAAGGTGTTACCGAGATCGGCGACTTCCACTAACTCGCCATTGGCGTATTTCTCACTGATAAAGGCCCACCATTTGTCTTCATCTAACTTGGCATAGGAGTCGAGCACATTGCCACCGCTCTGGGAATGTAGCCCAGACAGTACACCATCGCTCCAGTTGGCAAGGTTGCCATTGGGCACGAAACCTAGGATTTCTGCGGGGTTACGGTTGAAAGCATTACGCTCGAAATCACTGGTGTTGTACTTAATCCCGACCGCAATTTTGTTAATAAAATCATGATCGAGTTGATATTCGAAGTCAGACTGCGCGTAGGTCACTTTATGATCTTGCACTGTGGTTTCGTAGTTGGCTTCCTGCGCATGCTTGAACTGGCTGGCATCGTTGGCATCTAAACTCGTCAGCACCACTTGGTAGGGACCGGTGGCATCGTAACTAAAGCCGCCATCGACACTGCCTTGACCGTTAGGGAAGGCGGGATCGCCAATTTTGCCGCCTTGGTCCGTCGCAGGGATCCACCAAGAAGATGAGCCGCCTTGGGTGCCGCCATCTGAGGTCGATTGGCCAATGACGCCACTTACCGTAAAACTGTCTCCGACGTATTTTCCGGTTAAGTTGAGTACGTCAGATTTCATATTGACCGCGTGGCGTACCACAGGGTTATAAATAATCGACGCATACGCTGGCAGAATTGTTGCCGATGCTGTGCCGCCTTGGGCGTTATTTACTACGTTGGTTGAGCCCGAACCGCGGGCGCCAACGGTTAAGAAGTTATGGTTTACGTGGGGGATATCGAGTTCAAAATTAAAGTAATCTAAGGTGAACTCTGTTTTTTCAGTCGGTGCAAATTGCAATGTGACTTGGGCACTGGTCCGTTCACGTTCTGCCCTAAATGCCTGCGAGCCAATGCCCCATGCACCTACGGTAGATTCTTGATTTTGCGCGGGATCGGCAGCGAAGTATTCATAATAACCGCTGAGTGATTCCAGCACTTGGCGGCCACTGGTAATTTTTTCTACTGAATAGGCGCCTAAAATACCGAACTTTTCGTCGTCATTTTTCCAGCTCCCGAGGAAAGAGCCGCTCGGGTCCGTTTCATCGTAAAGACTGCTTTGGCTCAGCTCGCCAGCCACTTGATAAGTGTGGGCATCAAGATCTAAGGGCTTGCGGGTTTTGAGATCAACAGTACCGCCCAGCGCACCTTCTTCAAGTCTCGCGGTCGGGGTTTTGTGCACTTCAACCGCACTCACTTGCTCTGCCGACAACAATTCCATATTGAAGGTCCGCGTGGCAGGACCAAGGTCATACCAAGAAGTACTGGCAACGGTTTGACCGTTCAGCAAAATACGGCTCTGCTCTGGCGCTGTGCCGCGAATAGTGACACCGCTTACTTCGCCGTATTGCCTATCGACTGTGACTCCTGAAATTCGCTGCAGCGCATCACCGATGTTTTTATCGGGAAACTTACCTATGTCTTCCGAGGTGATGGCATCGACCGTGGAGTCGGCGAAGCGTTTGGTATTCATCGAGGCTTCAATCGAGCGACGTATGCCGCGGACTTGGATCACCTCCATATTTTCTGCCGTTGCCTCTTGTTGCTCCGCCGCGACTGCGGTTGAGCTCATCCCGAATAAGACGTTAGCGATACACAATGCGAGCAAAGAGCTCTTAAATAGTTGACCTTCTGACATGTTATAGCGTCCCTGTAGTGCTTTAGTGTTGTTTTTTTCTCCAGTTAACTTACCTGTTATCGAATTGTTGATGCGGTACTTTTCACACTAGGATTGGTATTTTTCTATTGTGTTTAACGCGAGGGCGGCGGTGATTTCAACTTGAATGCTGATGGACGATTTAACGACTTAGCGTAGAAAAGTATGGCTTGTTGCTAGGATGGTATAACTAACGCTGGCTAGATTACTCACTATAGATAAGCCGAGCGAATGAGTGCGAGACTGTGTGCGAATAGAGATGCATTGGCGTTAACTCATTGCTTTTTAATCATTAGCCTCAAACATTATCTATAGGATGAGATCATGAAACTGAAATCGATAGCCGCCGCAGTTGGACTCTGTATAGCGAGCGTAAGTCTTGCCCACGCCAGCGATAAAACCATTTACCTCACCTTTGATGATGGTCCAATTGACGCGACTTTAGGGGTATTGGATGCGCTAAAGGATGCCAATATCAAGGCGACCTTCTTTATCAATGCATTTCATATGTATGGCGAAGGGGATGAAAACGAAGCGTTAGCGGCTGTCGCCCTGCAACGTTTATTAGACGATGGTCATATTCTGGCAAACCACAGTTACGATCATATGCTGCATAACTGCACCGATGGTGTTCAATCGGGGGCGGTTTATTGCAATCAAGTGGGTCTATGGCCGGTGAAATCCTATCAAGATGCGGCCACCGACTTTACCTACTTTGTGACGAACACCGCCAAAGTGGTTGAGTTTATCCCTAATGCCGCCAGTTATCCTAACAACAAGATGACAAAGTTGGCTCGTTTGCCCTATACCAATGGCTGGCGCGTGACCAGTAAACTTAAAGGTGACGGCTTGTGTGCAACCTCAGATACTGTGCCGCCTTGGGACCCAGCTTTTGCTTGTACCGCCGAAACCTCTACCAACAGTTCGCAAGTTGCGGTGCAAATTCAAAACATGCTCGCCGAGAGTGACTATAAAATATTTGGTTGGGACTTTGATTGGGGGCCAGAGGATTGGGGCGTGGCTTTTCCCGCTGAATCCATGGCCGATGGGGTTGAGCTGGTGGATAAAATCAATCAAGTGATCAACACCTGTGCGGGCACCACAATGAACCCTCTCAACAGTCGCACGCAGAACTTAGACTGCAGCGATGGTTTGCACGACGGTAAAGTGGTGATCTTGACCCACGACTTCCTGTTTGAGAATGCGCACCGTGGTCAAGGTGCGACCATCAATTTGCCTAAAATTAAGCGTTTTGTTGAAGAAGCGCAGCGCCAAGGATACCGTTTCGACACGCTAGATAACTATGCTCCTGCTTGGCAGGATCAGCATGATTATCAGCAGCCTGATTTTGTCTCGTATCAAGATAAAATCTATTCCTTAGTGCAAGCCCATTTCTCCCAAAGTAATTGGCAACCGAGTCAAACCCCAGCCTTGTGGAAAAACGAGAAGTAGCTAAGTGTTGGGCTGAGTATTTACTCGGCCCATAATATTCACTGAGTAAAGGACATGTTGCTGAACTTAGCCTGACAAATTTCAAAATAGCGTCACTTTTTTGCACTTTACCCACTCCGCTTTAACTCAGTATCTGTAATACTGCTCCGACATTGATTTGAAGTTGATCAGTGTTAGAAAAGCAGCGCACAAAGCGCGCGATTGGGGAGAGAAAATGAGTACGTTTGTAAAGTTAACCCTAGCGGGCACCTTAGTGATATTCGCCATACTTGCCGCGGGTATTTACCGTTTCAACATGACCAATGATGATATTTATATGGTGATGGAAGATGGTAAGGTCATGCAATACGATGAAGCCATGGCGCATGAAAAAACTCAGGCTCAGGCGAATGAGATCGAAACTGTGACACCTTTTGAGGTAAAGCCTGTGGCGAATGCATCGGAAGTGATGCTTAAACTCTTTAGCTTAAATACCGCCAATCCTGTTGAAATAACGCTGCCTGAGGGCGGCAAGTCCGTTGCCTTAACCCATTTCATTAAGATCAAGCAAACGGAATTTGCAATGGGGGATTATCAAGACGGTGACGTAAAAGGCCGAGCATTACTGGATTATTTACGCATTACCCCGTTAAATTTCGATCCCGCTCTAGAGCCGGACACCCAAAGTGACGCACCGATTCAAGATGATCCTAAAATGCAAACTATGCCCTTTGTGGCGCCCTTTATTGTGACGACTCAAGGTTCGGGCGTATTTTGGTATCTTGGATTGTTTAATCTGGATTTTAAACACAATAGCTTGAAACACTTAGGCAGTGTCATGCTTGGCGATCGAATCGAGGTGGATAGTATTGAACCTGTTTATCCTTTTGAAGCCCCATTTAAAATTGCTGTGACTTATCGTGATAGAGCGCCTGACCAACCTATGTCTGAGAGCCCTGAAATCGTCAAAACCACAGAAGTGGCAGTGAGTGAAACTGGCATCAGTCACTTAACTCAGTAGTCAGTTGGCGTGTGCAAGGGGCGTGTGTAAGGTAAGTGTGTAAATGCGATTATGGATCTGCGCAGGCTTGTGCTAAGTTATTTTTCGTTCCGTGAATCATGCTTGCCGCAGCGGCAAGCAATCTCGGGTAGATAGACTTGGCATAAGGTTTTGACAAGGAGAGTGTCATGCAAGTTAGCAAAATTACGGGGAAATTTGATGTTAAGCTCACCCCAGATAGCCCCTATGCTACAGGGGTTGGCGGCGTGACGTTAGGGCGTATGGGCTTAGATAAAACCTTTTATGGTGAGCTTGAGGGCCGCAGTCAAGGTGAAATGCTCAGTGCGATGACGTCAGTCAAAGGCTCGGCTGGCTATGTGGCGATTGAACAAGTGGTTGGCAATGTATGCGGTAAGCAGGGCAGTTTCGTGCTGCAACATTTTGGCATTATGACCGATGGGCAAAACCGTTTGATCTTAGAAGTGGTTCCCCATTCTGGCGCGGGCGAGTTGCAGGGCTTAACGGGCACTATGGCCATCAGTATCGAAAATGGTCAGCATTTTTATGAGTTCCAGTTTGGCTTTGAAGCCAGCGCTGAGCCCGCATTTTAGCGCAGCTTTTATTTTCCCACTTCGATTTTTGTTCTCGCAATTTAGTCTTCCTTAGTCGAGATAGAAAACCTAGCTTGATTAAATCTGATAATAGACATAAAAAAACCAGCCTAGGCTGGTTTTTTGTGACGCTTTGTTATGACTCACTTTTATAACCAATTAGATCAAATCGTTGAGTCAAGACTAACTGCTTGCATTAAGACATGTTTTTTACGACTTTGATTTTATCGACAACCTTTTTTACGTCGTCGGTATTCTCAGCAATTTTCAGCGCTAACTGACGTTCGGCATCGCTAGCAACTTCACCTTTTAAGGTGACGATACCATTGGCGACATCCACATTAATCTGGGTGCCAGAAACATCGGTTGAAAACAGTAAACGGGTTTTGACGACTGTGGCAACCTTAGAATCGGTCAACGACGCGACAACGTCACTGGTGCCTTCTTTCTCATTCATTACAGTGAGTTGGTTATCGACATCTTTTACCCCGTCTAAACTTTTGATCAGTTCAGAGGCGAGGGCTTTGTCGACACTGCTTTCCACTTTACCTGTTAATGTGACGTTTCCGTCTTTCACATCGGTGATAATGTCAAAGGAATTGAGGTTAGTGTTGAGCAGTAAAGTGGTTTCAGCTTTACCATCGATCCACGCATCCTTTGCCCCGTCCTTCCAATCTTGAGCTGCGGCGACATTTAAACTGATTGAACCGACAAGTAAGGTCGCTAGTACTGATGCTGTTGTGGTTTTCATAATCATATCCTCCGTTGTTTTCTCGATGTTAGATAATGCGTGAATCGTGCCAGTTTTATTAAGTTATTGACTTAAATGATTTTAGTTGATGATTTTGATATTTTCATGTCTCAGCGATTTCCCCTAAGTCGGTCTTTTTTACCGACAAAATGTAATTTTTGCTGGTAAGCAAAGCCATCTTTAGAGCATAAAAAAACCGCACCAATAAGTGCGGTTGAGTGTTTAAGGTTTCGCGTATGCAGTAGCAAGCCGTATTAGTACAGAGACATCATATTGATGTGCACTGATGCTAACAGCTACAAGGATTAACTGGGGTTGAGTGAACTCATACCATCGCAACTGATTTGCAACCAAGCGGCACCTTCTGCGAGCTGATTGGCAAGCTGTGGCTGATGTGCTTGCCTTACCGCTTGTTTCATCTGGATTAACACTTGTTGTTCAATGGCGACAAGTGCGGCCATCGCTTGTGCCATATGGCATTGTTGCAGCAATTTGGTCACTTGAGTGTAAGTCACTGGTATTGCATGACTTAGACCATGAATAGGCTCACCAGTTAGAGGGCGCAGCTGTTCAAAACGCGTCAACATTCGTTGGTGGATATTCGCTTTGGTCGAAAAAATACGCTTAAGGTTATAGTCTTCGACGTACGTCATTGCCTGATTGTAGAATGTTAGCCCTTCTTGATTGAGCTTTATTATTTCATCAATCAAACTGATATCGGCGCGGATATCAGTCTGATGTTGCACAACATTAGACTTCATGAATGCCTCCAAATGCCAGTGTTCGGCACAGTCCTGTTTAACGGTTTGGATTAACTAATTGCGTTTCGTTCAGCTACCATGCATATTTTGTTCTCATTTTTAATGGTATGTTAACAGGCTGATTTTTAGGCTGATATTCTCGGTTCCTTGCGCCATCCTCTTAGAATATCGGCAACTATTACCGTTGCTGTTGTTAAAATTTCACGATTGACATACAGTAGCCCTTCATACACAGGGAGTGGGATAGCATGGCTCGATTGACACTTTTTTATCACCTGCAGGATGTAAACGCCGAGCAAGCTATCATTGAACTCGCCGGCGCAGCCGACTTTAATAAGCTACGCAGTGTCGATGATTTACCTTGGATAGAGCAGCTTGAGGCGAACCACGTTGATGTTGCCATCATTGAGCTGTCTAGCCTTAGCCACGAGGATTATCTTGGGCTGCTGGACAATACGGCCTTGTCTAATATCGAGTTTATATTTCTCTCCGACGGTCAGCCGAACCCCAATCTTGATCAGTTAATGTCGAATTTTGCCTGTTATCATTTTCGTAAACCCTACGATATGACGTTGATCAGTGACATCTTCGCCGATTTTGCCCAGTATTTAGTCTCATCACCAATCCGGCCTCGGCCTTTTTCCAGCGAGCTAGACCAATATGGTTTGCTTGTCGGTTCCTCTGCAGCTATGCACAAGCTGTATCGTACGATACGTCGCGTTTCTGCGACCGACAGTAATGTGCTGATTATTGGAGAGAGTGGCGCAGGGAAAGAGCTTGTTGCCAATACCATACATCTTGCCAGCCCTAGATTGAACGAGCCTTTTATTGCAATTAACTGCGGTGCATTAAGCCCTGAGTTGGTCGATAGTGAGCTGTTTGGTCATGTCAAAGGCGCTTTCACTGGTGCGAATCGCGATCACAAAGGCGTATTTGAGCAGGCAGAAGGTGGAACCTTATTTCTTGATGAAGTCACCGAAATGCCGATTGAGCATCAAGTGAAGTTACTCAGAGTGCTTGAAAATAGCGAATATCGTCCCGTTGGCGGTGCCAAAGTGCAGCATGCCAATGTGCGGATTGTGGCGGCAACTAATCGTGATCCCATAGTGGCGATTGAGGCTGGGCAATTTCGCGAAGATTTGTATTTCCGTTTGGCCCAGTTCCCTATCCGCGTTCCGCCATTAAGGGAACGTGGCGATGATATTCTCGGGCTAGCGCAGCATTTTCTTGCCTATCGTAATGTGGCCGAAAAGCAGAATAAAAGCCTCGCTGAAGACAGTGCGCAGATGATTGCGGCATATCCTTGGCCAGGGAATGTGCGTGAATTAAAACATGCCATTGAGCGAGCCTATATTTTGGCAGATCAAGAGATTTTACCCAGTCACTTACAACTGCCACAGGCGAGTGAAATGGGGGCATCTGCCGATGACCAAGTGGTTATTCCGCAGGGCATGCGTTTAGAAGACTTAGAAAAAATCGCCATTTATCAAGCATTAGAAACCACTCAAGGCAATAAAACTGACACTGCCGAGCAACTGGGGATCAGTGTAAAAACCCTCTACAACAAGCTCAGCAAGTACGAGCAACAAGTCGAAGCGGGTGAGCCGACGGCGGAATAGTGCTGATTATCAAATTAATATTGAAACAGAACCGATTTTTACACTATTTTTTTTGTAAATAATAACTCCTATTCTACAGCCCTTAAACAGAAAAGCGGAGATAGAATATGAAACACTTATTTACTACAGCACTATGGCTTTCTTTGACTGCCAGTAGTTTTGTAAACGCCACCCCAGCAGTAGGAAGTCTTGAAACAGTCGCTGAATTGCCAATACGACCTGGCAATGTCAGCGTCACTGCACAAGGTCGGATTTTTGCCACAGTACATCCATTTGATACACCATCAGGTTTGCAATTGATTGAAGTTAATCGTGAGACCAACGCTTATAAAGCTTGGCCTTCAATGGATTTGCAAAAAGCTTCGACTGCCAATACTGCTCAATTTGATACCTTATTAGGTATTGCTCAGGACAAGGCTGGACACCTCTGGACCGCAGATATGGGGTTAGAATTAGGTCAGACGAGGATTTGGGGATTCAACATTAAGGATGGCAGTCTATATAAACAAATTGTCCTACCCCAAGCACTCGCGCCCAAAGGCAGCTTTATGCAGGATCTGGTTGTCGATTCACAAAAAGGCTGGATTTATTTAGCCGATATCGCCAACCCAGGCCTCTTAGCAGTGCGTATCGACGATGGTCATACCGTACGTTTTTCAGGTCATAGTTCGCTGCAGGCCGAAGCGGATGCAGTAATGAACATAGATAACAAAACAACATTGTTTAATGGCAAGGTTGCTAGTGTCGCGGTCAATCCCATCAGTTTATCTGCCGATGGAAGTACACTCTATTATGGTGCAATGAATGGCACTCACTGGTATCAGTTATCGACTGCGGCTTTACAAACAGGCAATAATGATAAAATTATCGCGACTGTAAAATTAGTCGGAGCTAAGCCAGTGTCAGATGGCGCTGCAACGTCCAAACAAGGTAATCATTACTTCACCAATTTGAACCACAATGCCATATCTATGCTAGATAACAAAGGTACGCTATCAACAGTGGTCAGTTCTCCATTGCTGGATTTTCCCGATAGTGTGCAATTTGGTGAAACGGGCTGGTTATATATTTCAGTGAATCAATTGCATAAAGCAAAAGCCTTTAATGGCGAAGCTGAAACAGCCAAACCACCTTATCGCATCATGCGACTCTGGACCGGTGAGGATACCGCTGCGGGTCAATAACACCTTAGCTGCAACTGCAAAGTTGCAGCTTTTCGTTGCAATATGAGCGATATCGCAACGGTTATTTCCATGGATGTCAGTCGTTGGTTTAACTCGAAAGGATCTAAAAATAAGTTAGGTGTTGATTGTGTAAACTATCAATGCCTCATATTGTTACTAGTACAGGTCAATTTGGGATGGTGAGATAATTTTTGGAACAAGGAACAAGGAACAAGGAACAAGGAACAAGTTCAGTGATACTTAATCAACCTCCTAAGAGTGCGCTTTATCTCAAGGTGTTGAGTACCCAGTACCGACCTCTACTGTGGTTTTTTGCCATTGCCTTGTTAGTGCTTGGATTGCTTTGTGCGAGGGCGGCCTGGTTACAACCCGAGCCCGTGTTACGGCTTGTGCTTGGTTGGGTGGCATTTTTTCTGTTGTTCCCTGTACTGCCGCTAGCGTTAGTTCGGCAACAATCTTGGTTAGATACCGAGCGACAGCAATTGTGGCTCGGTAAAGGTGTATTGAATGGGAAGTTGCCTGGATTGTGGCGTTGGCGCGCCTATGCCTTTTCAGATATTAATGCTGTGCAACTCTATCTGCTACAAACAACCCATTGGCACCAGCTTGACCGTAACCGCCAAGCGGAAGATACGGTCGATCACTATCTCGCCTATTTACAAGTGCAGCAGCCTAAAGGGAGTCAACTGAAATTGGCTAACAGCACTGACAAGCAGGAATTACAGCAAGTTTTGCAGCAATGCGCGCAAGCGATAGGCTGTAAGTTTCAGGATTTTAGCAATAGTCCTCAAAAATCCCACCCCAAAGTGAGTGAATTTAATTTTATGCGAGTGCTTATTGCGCTTGCTGTTTTTATCTTAATAAACATCGCGATAGTGTCATTTACGTGATTTTTGGGTCGATAGCATTTTCAGTCGATTCTTGATAAGGCACAAATACCTTGAGAGATGCGGGTTGAACTTCAATGGTGAGATCCGCGGGCTCAAAAATTTCGCCATCAATCACATATTTACACTTGGGCTCACTGCTAATACGCACTTTTTTTGCGTGGGCGTGGTGAACCTTGGTTGTGCTAGATGGCACGTTAGGTGGCTTTGACTGTGTGTCTTTATTGCCTTCTTTTACCCATCCTGCAATGGCTAATTCGGCTAGGCTAAGGAGCTTGTCTGTCGGCTCACTGCCGGCATCTAGCCAGGTAATATCGAGCAGGCCATCTGTCATATTAGGCTCGCCATCGCCCTGCGCTAATACGCTGGTAAACGGCGCGGCATTGGCAACAATAAGGCTATGGGTGGTCAATGTTGTGGGCTCGGCATCATCTAAGCTGAGCTGTATGGTTAAAGTGATATCGGCATTCACGGCGCGCCATAAGCCATCGAGGTAGGCAAACTGGCCGAGGGCATTTTTACGTTCACGGCTCGCAGATTCGATCATCTGCTGTTCAAAGCCAATCCCCACAAGTAGCAAGACTAAATGTTGATTACAGCGGGCAGTATCGATAGCTTGATAATGTCCTTGGATAATATTATCTAAAGCCTGAGAGACAGGAATAAGCTTACTGCCTAAACCAAATAGCGCGTGGCTGAGGGCGTTAGTGGTGCCTAAGGGAATGATCCCTAAGGCGATGTCGGTGTTCACTATTTCCGATGCCACCTCTGTCACTGTGCCATCGCCGCCGCAGGCGATGATGATATCTGCACCGCTACTGCGGGCTTTTTTGGCGAAGGTGTTTGCGCTGACATTTTCGCTGGTGAGTTTTATCGTTAGGTCAAAATAGGCTTTTAGTTCGTCTTGGATTTGCTCGCCATATTCTTGCCATTTGCCGCCGCCGGAGACTGGGTTGGCGATAATCCACGCCACTTTGTGGATGTTGATTTTGCCTTGCTTAAGCATGTGTTCAAGGGCGCGTAATTGCCATTTGTTTAAGCCCGCAGTTTTGCGAACTTGCTTTATTTGTTGCAGTACTTCGGCGAAGTTGCGCTGTTTATCTTTACAGACTAAATAGGCGGCGAGCACCAGTACTGAGCGGCCGCGCCCCATAGCACAGTGGATCAGCACCTGTTTATTGGCGCGCACTTGGCGATGCAACCAGTTAACGGCTTGATTGAGCTGGGCACTGGTCGGCACGCTATGGTCGAGGATGGGAATGTTCAAATACTCGATATGATCTTCAAACTGCGACCAATCTAAGCCATCAAACTCGGCGGTCACATCAAGAATGGCGGTAATCTTATTGGCTTTGATTTTCTGCAGATCCGCAGAAAATAATCGGCAGCCGAGATACAACTGCTCATCTATCTTTTGCATCGACGGCACAGAGTCGCGTTTTCTGGCCCAATGATTATACAGCCGACTGCCCAATAAAAACGGAATAAAGCCCCAGCGAATATACCAAGGGATAGTGCCATCTTGGCGCTTTCTAAAAATGCTGGCGAGATTAAACCAGTAGGCTGAACCGACTAAAAATAGCGACAGGCTTGTCCAAGCCCAAATAAAGGTGAGCAGGGGAGACGTGCCCGTTACTGCAAAATAGGCGAGTAACACGGCACCCATAAAGTAGAAATATTTGATGTGGATTTTGCTTAGCATACGCGCCCTCCAATGCTGTTTTTTGATTTAACCGCTGCATGTTGAACGGCTGACTGAATCGGTGAATCGCGTTGTTAACATTAGATCAAAAGGGTGGCAGTAGATATGTCTATTGCCACCCTCAAGTTAGGTTAAAGTGTCAGATTAGCACTTAGTATCTTTAGCCTTAACGCCTTCTTTCACTTCTTCACAGGCATCTTCAATGGCATTACCTGCATCAGTCATCACTTCATCAATTTTTTCGCCGGCATCTTCGGCTTTGTTATCACTACAGGCGGTTAAACCTAAAGCGAGCAGTAATGCCAGTGAAGCGCTTGTCATCAGAGTAAATGGTTTCATATACATCTCCTTTTCTAAAAAAATTAAAGTCGCGGTGACTTGCCCTTGAGGGCATTAATCAGCAGTGAAATTACGAGTAACACAATAAATAAGAAGAAAATAATTTTTGCGATTCCCGCTGCCGCGCCAGCGATACCCGTAAATCCAAACAGTCCGGCAATAACAGCGACAACTAGAAATACTAATGTCCAACCTAACATAATAACCTCCTGCCCTTGTCTTAATCCTTCGCATGACCGTTTGTGTCATTTGTAAGGTAACGGCTAATGGTTATTTCTAACTTGCGAACATAATGCCAACTTTGTTTATTTTAACTAAAACCTTGATTTTAAATAAAATTTAAAGAATTAGTTTTAAGCGGATACGAATGTGCGAAGCGTGGAATAGGCAATTTTTACCTAAGCTTCGGTAAGAGTTGCAGTCAGAAAATAGAGGAGCACAGCAAAAAAACGATACTTTTGAATGACAAAAAACTTTATTCACAAATCATGTGGTATATGTAGAGTTTTGGGGAAGGGATATGTCCTATCAAAGTTTGCCTCGCAGCCCATTCTTAAATTAGGCAGCATGTATTCGATTGGTTGCTGGCGTGCATTGTCGCGGCAGTGGCCATCGGAAAAGGGACTTTTCCGTTGAGCCCCCAAAGATGGGTTTACGGCGTGCCACTGGAGTGCCAGTGCTTAGCGGCATTGGCACAAACAGAGTCAATAACTCAAGGGATTAGATTGGTAATAAGGTCGGCGGCTTCGATTTAACGAGGTAGTGAAGAAGATTGCATCAAGTAGGGAGTTGAGTCCCTACTTGATGTCTCGATAGTCCGTTAGGGGTTAAAAACGATTTAGCGGTTTCCAGCGTTGCAGGCTAACTGGAATGCTAACCCCTTGGGATAACAGCAAGTTAATCCGGGATTGATAGGCCGCGCCCACCATTAAATGTTTGGCTAAATCGACCGCATTACGGGCTTTATAGTCATCTAAATAACTGCCTTTTGCCCAAGCATTAAATGCGCCGAGCGCTGGGCCTGCCCAAATTTGGTAATCCATTTCGCGGCCGACTTCACCTGTGTTCGACCAGCGGCTAGACAGACCCAAATACCAGCGGAAAATCAACGCCATCTTACGTTTGGGGTTATCCAGTGCGCGCTCGATTTGCTTAGGGTCGCGCTCGTTAAAGTGGGCGACAGTGCCCGCCCAAATATCATCGAGTGATGCGCGGAATATCTGCTCTTCGAGCTTTTTACGCTCGTCCGCAGGGATGGCATCAATCGAATCGTAACGAGTATAGATTTCATATAGCTTATTGGCGCGCATAGGGAACAAAGTACCGCGCTTAACCACTTGTAATTTCACGCCCATTTCGAACATATCGGCGGCGGGTGCCATAGTCACATCGGCCATTTCTGTGGTGGCGAGTAACTTACGGGTGTGTTCGCTCGCGCCCGCCTCCACACACGCTTGGTTGATTGAACCTGTGACGATAAAGGCCGCGCCCATGTTGAAGGTGGCTAATGCTGCATCGGGAGTGCCGACGCCGCCGCCTGCACCCACACGGATGGGTGTCTTGTATTGATACTTAGCTTGGATTTCATCTTTGAGCGCCAAAATCGTCGGCAATAGCGTGACCAATGGACGATTGTCGGTATGGCCACCTGAGTCGGCTTCGGCCGTGATGTCATCCGCCATGGGCACAAGTTGCGCCATTGCCATTTGGTCTTGGCTGATAAGACCATCACTCACTAATTGCTGCAGGATTTTGGCCGGCGCCGGCTCCATAAACTTAGTTGCGACTTCGGTGCGGCTGATTTTTGCGATGACTTTGTTGCCAATGACTATGTCGCCATGTGCGTCGCGGCTCAAACCTGCTGCGCGGTAATAGACGATTTGTGGCGTTAAACCTAAAAATGCCGAGGCTTCGACCGTGCGCACTCTATGTTTTAAAAACAGTTCAACGCTGCCGCGCTCTAATGCGGGCTCGCTTGGGCTGTGAATTAAGTTAAAGGCGTAGGGACCATTGGGCAGCGCCGCTTGAATGCGAGTAATGGCCGCTTCAACACGGGATGGAATTAACCCCGCCGCGCCAAATGAGCATAAAATACCCGCTTGGCCAAGGGCGATAACCAGTTCTTCCGAGGCAATACCGTTAGCCATAGCGCCGGCGTAGTAAGCGTATTTGACGCCGTGGACGCGGCGGAAATTACTGTCGCCTAAACTTTGGGTGCCAAGGGCAGGGGCAAAGGCGCTGACAGGGTGTGAGCCCAATGGCGCTTGGCTGTCACTTGTGGTCACTTCGGCCGTTTGCGCTATGCCTAAGCCTTTTTCACTGTGATTGACTAAGTAACAGGCTTGGCTTAAATCTTTGAGTTTTTTGCCTAATGAGTCGATATCAAAGCTCAGCGCTGCATCGTTGACTTGCCACGGCCAAGGGCTGAGTTTTTCGTTATTACTATTAAATTGATCGAGAGTATGGCTTGTCATAGGTATTCTCTTTTTATTGCCGCCTTAGGCACTCTGGCCAAGGCGACACATTATTTGTAATTAGCGTCTTTCTAAATGAGCAAGGTGATTAAGCTTCTTCAATACAGATGGCGATATCTTTAACTTCATAAATCCGCAGGCCGTCTTTACTCAAGTTGGCATCGCCCATAATGATGCGTTTACCATTGTCGTCTGTCACGCTGGTAATGTGAACATCCAGCGACATCTGCTTGTTTAATGGGTTAATTTGGCCACGATACTTCCATTTGATATCCGACAATATCTGGCCAAATTTTGGATTTTTAAAGCCCGCACCAAGGTCTTGGTCAATCGCATAGGTTTGCATCAGCTCGATAATGGCTTCAACCCCTAATGAGCCTGGCATTACCGGATCTTGATGGAAATGGAATTGGAAGAACCAATCACTCGGGTCAATCGTGCGCTCGGCGTATAAATAGCCAAGGCCCGCTTTACCGCCGGCTTTCACGATTTCAGCCTTGTCGATAAAGTTAAGCTGACCGCCCGCTAAACGGTAATGTGGCTGACCTTGTGGGGCGTTAAAGCTGCGATGCTGTTTATCTAACAGATTGATTTGGCTATCGGCGGCTATACCATTTTGCACATGCCAAGGTTGAGTTGTCTTGCCGTTGTCTATCCCAAGTTGGTTTTTCAGCGCATCGCCCTTGAAGTAACCAAATACCGCTTTACCTTGGTAGAAAGGCTCGCCATCGCAGCTTAATTCAAAACTGAAATTCTGAATGATGTTGCTGCCGGCAATCACAGTCGATAACAGACGTGAGTCGTTTACTATGGTTTTGCCGCGTAAATCCACGTGACGCAGCAACTTACCACTACCGTCTAAGTTACGGAAAAACAGCTCTTGGCCGGGGAAACCCAAGGTGGTGCCCATATAGCCTGAGATAAAGCCATTTGGCTGCAGTGATATTTCCATCAGCACAGAATAGGGCATCACAGCTTGATGGCTGTTTTTAGCGTAATACCAAGCGTTTGCTGGCACTTCATATTCGGCGATGCATGATGACGGCTTTTTCAGCTCGCCGCGTTTGCCATCAATGGCAACCACGCGGGTGGTGAGCTGTAAATCACCGCAGGGCGTGCGCGGTGGAATTAGGCCGCGATAGATACTGAAATCAGGGCCGAAGCAGTTTTCGATGTCGCCCGTGGCAAATTCGAACATATGATACGGCGTGAACGGCAGGGTGTCGGGCACGCGGTTAGCATACTTAGAATCCGCTGGCGCAATCGGCGCGCTCACATGCTTAAGCGGCACTACGCCTTTGTTGGTTGGCGCAGTTAAATCGGGCTGCTGGGCCATTAGCGGCGCAGCTAAGGATGTTGGTGTTGTCGAGGTAAGCTGCGCATTCTTATTAGCTGTGTTGGCATCGTTATCCGCAAGGTAGCGGGTACATTCGGCTTCTTCTTTGATCATCACCCCAAGGTTTTGGAAATCCACCACCACTTTGCCATTGAGCAGAATATCGATATTCGCTTTAGCATAGGGGCGCGGGCTCATGCCTATTTCGGTGATTTCCATGCGATAGGTGAGCAGGCCAGATTGCGGCAACACTTGACCGCGACAGCGCACTTTTTGAGAGGCGTTTTCGAGCGGTTGGAAACGACCGTTTTTTACTCCTCCTTCTTCTGTGCTGGCGTGCATACCAATATGCAGCATAAAGAATTGCAGTAATTGGCCACAACCTTCGGCCATTAATGATCCCGCCATCACTTGGTCGCCCTTGAAATGACACGGGAAATACCAATGGTCGGCTTCGAGCTGCTTATGGCCTTCAACTGAACCTAAGCCCCACGCACCGCCATGCACCTCAAGATTGCTGACCTGTTCAATCATCAGGAATTTTTCAGAAGCAAAACATAAAGAGGGCTGCAGCCCATATTGGGCTTGATGCGCCGCATGGGCACCGCCAAAACAGCCACCGATATCGGCGCTGAGCAGTTTATGGATTTGACTGTAATCAAATTGGTTTTGTGCGCAGTTAAGTAGCGGAGTAAAGCGCGGCTTATTGGGATTATTGAGCGCAAGGTTACGGGCTTTGATTTCGGCTTCGGTGCTAATAACGCCCTTGCCGTCGGCGAGTTCCTTGTCGGTGAAGAAGCCGGCGCAGCCGCCATCCATTTTCAGGATCAGCTTATCGCCCACAAAACATTCGTAGGAGAAGAAGAACAACAAGGTATCGCCATTACGGGCAAAGTTGTTGATGGAAATATCGTAGCGCAGGGTGTCGCCACCGCGCGGTAAGTCGCCAAGGAAGGTCAGAGTGCAATCGAGCAGGCGATAAACGCGCTCGCCCTTGTTTTCAAAATCGATACCTAAGTAGCTGATCAGCATTAAGTCGCATTGACCCGATTCAACCGCTACGGCCCAAGGAATTTGGCCATCGACCAAATACGGCGCGTCCACAGGAATGTCGTATTCCGTGGTCATAGTGCAAGGCTCATATCGGTTCATCTGGGCGTTTAATTTCGTTACCCGAGACACCAGCAAATAGTCCGTGGTTGGCAGGCGTACACGGCGCGAGTAGCTGTCAATAATGGCGTAATCTGGGCCAAAAACCTTAGCAATATCACCTTCGGCGTACTCGACTAAATCCGCATAATCCCAAATGCAAGGCTTGCTTAGCGGCGTTGGCGGCGTGTACTCAGGCACTTTTGCATGGTTTGGATAAAGCACTTGGTTTGGATAAAGTGCAGTATGTGGAAGAACCGCTGGCGCAGATGCCTGAACAATGGCTTGCTGCTCCGCTGGCGTCGCTTGGCCATTGACGGCTAACTCGGTGGCAAGCTGGGCTTTCATCAAGGCATCGGCCAGTTTTAAGCCCTCTGCACGGCTTTGCAAAAAGGCTAAATGGGCTTCACGGGCGAGTTGCTGATTACGTAAAAATGCCGCGTCTTTTAGATCTGCGTGAGCGGCAGTGTTGTTGGGCGTGCTTAGGGCATTTATTGGCATACTGCTTAATGTCTCTTTTGGTAGCGCCGTAGTTGGGCAGCTTGGTGCAACGCGATTAGTGTCTTTGCTTGCTATTTGGGCCAAATGCTTGCGTTGGCTGCGCGCTGGCAATGCCGTCATGGCTTGGGCTTTTTGTTGTATTGCACCAAGGTAAGCGAGCGGGGTATCCAGGATATGCTGATAGATATCGCGGCCTCCGAGTGTCACTTGTTTTATCAAGTGTTTTTGCTCAGAAAGCGTTAAGTCTTGTTCAAGTCTTTGCTGCAAGTTGTGCGCTTGCATGGCACTTTGGCTGAGCAATAACT
Organism: Shewanella hafniensis; assembly: GCF_019655335.1. Classification (GTDB taxonomy): domain Bacteria; phylum Pseudomonadota; class Gammaproteobacteria; order Enterobacterales; family Shewanellaceae; genus Shewanella; species Shewanella hafniensis. Next base: position 114,822 of record NZ_BPFD01000002.1, on the reverse strand, counting down.
GCGCGCACTTACCTTGGCTAAAGGTGGCTACGAGCGCGTGCTGCGCTTGAGTGTCCGGTTGCGTTTGGTTTTTTAACTGCGCTTGATTTTTCAGCTGAACTTGATTTTTTAACTGAAGCAGCGCACTCAAGATACTCGCCATTCCCGCCGCAGCAAAGTTATGGCCTAGGGTGTCTGCGGCTTGGCTGCGCGCACTCACACTCGGCAACAGGGTATTGGGTGTCAGCGCTGGCTCGCTTCGTTGCTCAACCGCAATACTGGTTTCAATCAAACTAATCTGGCTGCTATTCACCTTGGCTTGGGTTAGCAAGTGATCGCAAATCCGCGCCGTGTTGCTGTTGCCTTGGGGGTCATATACAGCGCCAAACACTTGGCCGCTAATGTGACCATAGCTGTTGCCAAAGTTGTTGCTATTGGCATCATTAAGTTGAACATTCGTATTTGAATTTTCAGCAGTGAGTACCAGCGCGCCGGCGCCTTCACCGACTTTCCAGCCTGTGTCTGTTGCATTCAATGCCACTTTAGATACCGCGTTTTTAAGCACCACTTGCTCTAGACTGCCACTTAAATCGACGGCGGCGATCACTACGGCATCTAAGGATTCTTGGGATAACAGGTTTTCGGCCACATCGATACAGCGGGCGACTGACAATTCTGCCGCCGAAATGGTAAAGGCAGGGCCGTTAAAGTCCCACAGGGAGGCGATGCGTGACGCCATGATGTTGCCAATAAAACTGGTATATTGGTTCAGTTTGGCGGCATCGAGCACGCTGTCCATGGCGATTTTTTCAAGGGCGAGATACTCAGTTTGTGTGAGTGTTATCCCTTGTTTTTTAAGGCTGTCTGCCAATTGAGTGTGCAGATTCACTCGGCCACGGAACTGGTGTAATTCCAGCTCTGTTTCCATCGCCACTAATACAGCTACCTTGCCACCTGGCTTTAAGTTCGCATCACGGATCGCTTCATCGGCCACTTTGATCAGCAGCAGTTGCTGGGAGATCAGGCGATCATCCTCATTGGGCGGCACTTTAAAGCGCAGGAAGTCAAAATCGAACTGGTCGATATAGGCGCCCTGCGGTACAGCAGGCAAGCCAAAGTTAGCTAAGATGTCAGGATGTTTATCTAAGCCTTTCCAGCGTTTAGCGGGCAGTGGAATGAAGGCGTTTTGCTGAGAGCTAATCGCGTTATCCAGTGCATTAATCGACGATAAAGGCCCGAAATGCGATGCTAAGCCAATGATAGTTAACGGCGTGTGCTGATAACTGACTTGGGCTGCACTCTGCGTATGCTGGCTGCTGGTATTTGCCGGTACATAGGATTCCAGCAATAAATGTGCGTTACAGCCGCCAAAACCAAACACAGAAACACCCGCATGGCGGCGGTCATTGCCAGCTTTATCGGGCCACGCATGCATTTCTGTCGGGAGGTTTTTAGCGCTAAACAACCCCTTAGGTGAGGATATCGGCGCCGATAAATTTATACTGGGCGGCAAGCGGCCCGAGCGCATGGCAAAAATCATCTTCATGATCCCCGGCATGCCCGCGGCCGTGAGTAAATGGCCTAAGTTGGATTTTGCCGAGCCAATAAGCGGCACTGCAGAGCCCGCGAGTTTGTCCTCAAAAAAGCGCTCCATCGAGGCGAGTTCGACCTTATCCCCAAGTGGCGTGCCCGTAGCGTGGCATTCAATCACTTCGATATTGGCGGGCAGTGTATTTGCGGCACTGTAGGCGCGCTCGAAGGCTTGCACTTGGCCCTTGCTGTTGGGGCTTAATACAAACTGGCCTTTACCGTCGTTCGACAAACCAATGCCGCTGACGACGGCATAGATGTTGTCGCCATCGCGCTCGGCATCCTCCAAGCGTTTTAACACTAAAACCCCAGCGCCTTCGCCAGCGAACAAGCCTTTACTGTTGCTATCAAAGGGCGCCGAAATACCGTGATCTGGATAGGCGTGGAAAATCGAGAATCCCATGTTGATAAAGAAAGGATCGGCGCCCGATACGGCGCCCGCTAGCATCACATCGGCCTTGCCTGTGGTTAGGTAATCGCCGGCGAGTTTGAGCGCATAAACCGAGCTGGCGCAGGCGGCGTCCAGACTCAACTGAGTGCCACCTAAACCGAGTGCATCGCTGACCAGTTTTGAGGCTGTGTGGGCAACCGCGCCATTGGCGATGTTTAAGGTCTGACTATTGGCATTGAGGTCGTTAACTGAGTTGCCAAAATCAGTCAGCTGAAACGCGCTTTGATTCAGTTTATTTTGCAGCGCCTTTTCAACGGTTTGGTGATACAAGGGCAAAAACAGTTCGTTGGAGCGGGCAGTGGGGAACGACAAGGTTCCCATTACGACACCAGTGCGCGCCAGTACGGCATCGCTTGGGGTAATCCCTGCGTCTTGCAGAGCTTTACGACTGCAATCGAGTGCCCATAAAAAGCTTTCATCTAAACCATCAAAGGCGGACTCAGGCAGTTGATAACCCTTGGCATCAAACTCAAAGTGTTGAATGTAGCCGCCTTTATCGCAGTAAAAGCGATCAGACTGACCTTGCACACCTTGGTAATCGGCGGGATTAGCATTGAGCTTTTCGCGGCTAATTTGGCTGCGAGAGTCTTTTTTATCCAGCAGATTTTGCCAGAAGGTGTGTGGATTATCGGCGTCGGGATACTGAGTCGCGAGACCGACGATCGCGATTTTTGACGCACTGTTTGATGCGTTTTTTGATGCATAGTTTGATGCGCTTTTTGACTCATAGTTTGACGCAGTCATAGGCACGCTAGTGCTATCAATCCTAGGGGAATGCTGAGAACTCACTGGGGTTCTCCTTGTGGTGATACTGCTGATGATAAAGGGGCTGCGTTAGCACTAAATGGCGGCATGAGCGGCGCGAGCGACAGCGGCACTCTGTGGCTTATCAGCTGAGCTAAACACTTGAGTAAGCTGGTAATCGCATCGGCACCTTTGGCATTGCAAGCAATGGCGGCTGTCGCCGCGTTCGCAGTGCTTTGGCTTGCATGGGCGTGGCCGATTTTATCTATGAGTGTGCTGGTTTGCCTATCGGCGCCCACTTCGACAAATAGCCTTGCGCCTTGCTCGGTGGCATTTTGAATGAGCGCACTAAAGTCGAGTGGCGAACAAAAGGTATCGGCAATCGCGCGGCCAATGCTGTGGCTATCCACTGCCACTGGCGCAGTTTGCGCTGCACTGATAAAGCGAATAGGCGAGTCTTGCGCCGCTGCTTTTAGCGCCTCAGCTTTTAGCGCTTGCGTATAGAAATCTTGTACTTGTCCATGGACTAACATGGCGGGTGCGGTATGCATGGCCGTGACGCGATTAGCGGCAATGCCGCGTTTACCTAACGTGGCAAGCAGGGCTTTGCAGCTTGTTTCGCAGCCAGCAATGACGCAAGTATCACCTTGAATGATGGCTAAGTAGGCGCGAGGAAACGCTGGCAATAATGCCTTGATTTCATGGCTACCTGAACGCACCACAAAGCTGTTCCACACTATGGCTTCATTATCCTTAAGCTGCCATGCCCGGCGCACTGCGGTTAGCTCGCCAGAAATCGCATGGTTGAAAATATCGCTATTTTCGGTGGCGTTGATCATTGCGTGCGGGGTTTGCCACACATCAAGGCTTGCCCACATGGCGGCTTCGCCCATAGAGTAACCGAGTGCCATTTTGGGCTTAATATTAAAAACTTGGGTGAGTAATTTAGTGAATAAATAACTGGCCCCCACGCCGCTAATCGCTTGCTGGCTTAAGCTCATGTCTGCTGCGGTTTTAACATCTGCTGCATAAATTTGCGGAGATTGCAGCATGGCGCTTAAATCGCCTTCACGTTCTAGCTGGTGATACAGCGTGGGGAAATATTCATGCAAGTTATTGAACATATTGGCGTAAACCGTGCCAACGCCGGGATAAACAAAGGTCAGTCCTGCATTCCCTAGCGGCTTAGCGGTAAAACAGCTGCCTGCTGGGGTCTTAAAGGCTTGACCCTGATGACGAACCGCATCATTTTCAAGCGCCGCAAGCATGGCGTTGGCTTCAAGTTTCAGATCATCAATCGATGCCGCCATCAAGACTAATGCCAGTGGTGCGTTGGCATCATAGCGTTCAAACCAAGGTTTGAGTTGCTCAGCGCGAAAGTCAGCGTGCAAGCCGGCGCCATTTTCCAGTGTGCCCGTACTATTTTCTAGAGTGTTAACTCGCTGCAAAAGTTGTAATAGTTGCGCTATGAGTGCATCAATATTGTCAGCACTTATCGGCACAAACAGCCGGTTTTTATCAACAAGGGCTTTGGGCACGATAACTTGTGAGCCTTGGGTCAGCACAATACTTTGGTTTAGATGTCGAGATTCATCCGTTTGACTTGACGTCTTTGCGACAAGATTTAAGCACAACACCCGTGCTTGATGTTGGTCGCTAAACCAATAACCCGTTTGCTGATTTTCCCCTTCTTTACCATAAAGCGGCGCTTGTGTTCGCGCGGCGAGGGCGGTTACGCCTTGGCGCAGCGCAAGAAATGCCTCGTTGAGAGTGTTGGCGACGAGCTGATGCTGAACGGTTTGTGCAGGACTACGCTTTGCCGCCGCTAATGCCTTAATAGCAACAGCTGCCGCATTAGCTACAGCCGTATTCACGTCACCTGTCGCCCCATTGCCAGCGGCAAAGCCTGCAATGAACCCGTGGGCGTGGAGGCGCAGTTTGGCGGCGCGTAAGCCATCGAGCAAATACAGAGACTGGGGCAGATTGCCATCATTGAATTTAAGTTCAACCAGCTTGCCTTGCTCAAGGGCCGTCACCGCTTGACTCAATAATGCAGTAAGCGACTGTTGCTTATGCACTATTGGTTCATGTGTTGGCGAGAGGTCGGCATCTACAGCGCAAATCTGAACGCTTTCATGTTCCGCAAAACTCCCTAATACTTGGGCTGAGTGAGAGTCAAGGTTGAGCGCATCGCCAAGCAACACTGCAATACGCAGTGGCTTGGCGTTATTTGTCGTTGTTAAAGGAGAGGCTAAGTTCACTCGACTTTTGCCTCCACGCTTTCAATGGCTTTATTCGCAACTTTATTGGCAACTTTATTCGCTAAAAACGCACCGTTAAGGTTTTTGCTGATGGTGACTTTGGCGTTGCTCATTTCGCAGCTTAAGCGGCCATCTTGATGATATAGCGCGATATTGGCTTCAAGGGCGCGGCCAGAGTGTTTCACCACCTCGAGCACTAAATGGCCTTTATCGCCAAAGGCAAAGGGCGCATGGGAGATAAACTCACCAATGCTTGATGGCAAACTTGCCGCGCCATATTTGAGTCGTGCCCACACCAGCATTGCCTGTAGCAACAAATCTTCCGCAAAGGCTTGTGAGCCTTTAGGCGTGAGATTAGGTACAAAATCCCCGCAGTCCGCTAACGCAACATGGGATAGGCTCACCTTGGCGATTAAGCTCGCATCGTCAAACTTCACCACCGACTTAATACCTTGCAGTCTTGGGCCGTGGAACAGCGTGCCGTCGCTGTAAAGGCGGCTCGCGGTTGTGATGGCAGAAAGTCCTGCCAAGCTTTGCGCGTCAAAAGCAGTTGCTTTGTTCAAGCTGCTAGCCGTGTCATCAACCACTAAAATAGCTTGATATTGCGGACGACCTTCAAAGCTGATTAAGGCATTGAATGCTTGTGCATTATCCAAGGGCGTTAGCTTAAGTTCCAGCATGATGGGGGCTGCACTTTCTAACACTCCATTTTGTAACACGGCAGTGTCGAAAATAATGCCCTTCAGCAGCTTGTAGCTTTGCACTTTGACAGGCTGCTTGAGCACGTCAAAGGCGGCTTCACGCATCCACTGAATCGCGCACACAGTCGGCAATACGGGATTACCATTAATGCAGTGATCTTCAACAAAGATCATTGCCTTAGGGTCCAGTGTGCGCTGCAGTGTTAGCGGTTGCGTGAAAGCGATTGCAGCAAGTGTTGATGCCAAAGCATGCGGATCCGACGCGTCAGTGGTCAGATCCGCTTCAGGCTTTTTTAGATTGCTACCTTTAGTTTCTTGTACTTCGTTAGGCTTGTCGTCATGAGGTGCGCTGCCTTGCATATCAGTACCGACCAGCAATTGTGCGCCTGTGTTGCTCAACAATTGGCTAGCAAATAACTCAGCACCCGCCTTTAACGGGATCACATACACACCGCGATCGATAAACATCTTTTTCAGCGCAGGATTCACCATGCCGCCGTCCCACGGACCCCAATCGAAGCTCATCACCTTGGCATTGGGCAGTTGCTGCGCCAATTGCAGTGCGGCTTTGTTGAGTATGTCGTTGGACATAGCGTAATCGCTTTGGCCGGTATTGCCGTAAAAACCTGCCGCCGATGAGAACAGGGCAACCAGCTTTAGCTTATCTAAATCCAGTGCGGCTAGCAGATTGCTAATGCCTGTGACCTTAGTGCCATACACCCGTGCCAACTCATCTAAGGTTTTGTCTTGGATGTGTTTATCGGCGAGCACGCCCGCACCATGGATAATGCCAGTAATAGGTGATAACTCAGTGATCGGCACTATCGTGCTGGCGATCGCATCAGGGTTGTTAACATCGAGACTTAAGTACTCAGCGCTGGCGCCTACCGCGGTAAAGGCTGCTAGTGCGGCTGCAATTTCTAGGCTGCTTTGCACTGGCCATACTAAGGCATCCACTTGTTTTGGCGTGGGTTTCTCGCCCAAGCTATGAATGTGGGCAATAGCAGCGGCTTTAAGTTCGCTGTTATTTTTGCCCTGTGCCCAAGCGGGAATCGCTTGTTGGCTGCTTCTGCCGGCAAGGATAAAGTGCGCCTTGCTGCGTTTGGCCAAACTTAGCGCACATTCAAAGGTCACGCCTTTTGCGCCGCCGGTCACCAGAATTTTATCTGCACTCGTTAAGTTCGCTGCGCCGTGGCGGATATCTGCCTTGCCTGCCACTAAGGTCACGCGCTCAAGTGCTTGGGCTGCGCCTTGGCTAACACCGACTTCTAATAGCTTATCAGTTGCAAATAGCTCAGCGATAACCGCATTGGCCAGTTGTTTGGCATCAAGTGCGGGCGCGATATCTAAGGCGCGGCAATGCACACTTGGCCACTCGTGGCTTAAGGTTTTCGTCAGGCCTGATAACGCTGCTTGGTTTAATTCGCTATTGGCAATTTGGCTGTGGTTGAGGTAGCCAAATCCGCCGTCGATACGACTGACGCTGATAAAGCTACTTTGTCCAGTGACCAACAAAGGTTGCAAGTGTTTAGCGAACAAGAAGGCTTGCTCGACCGACGCTTTGGCGACATTGGACAACACTAAACCTTTCGCATCGGCGGCGGTTTTATGTTGCGGTTGCAGATGAATAAAGCCTGCAACCGTACCTAACTTTTTGATCTCATTAATGACATTGCTAATGCTAGCATCGTCAATCGCGGCCAAGGTGAAGCTGGCAATATGGCTATCAAGCGGCGATGCACCAGTTACAAGGCTTTCTGGTGAGCGCACAACCGCGACCTTGAGACCTTGAGCATGCAGCTTCTGGGCAAGTACACCGGCATTGTGACCATCATCGCTAATGATAATGCAGCCATCTTTAGCAAAAACGCGTGTTAGAGCCTGTTGCGCTGATTGCTTTGACGATTGCTGTGGCGATAGTTGCGTTAGCTCAGCCGCCGCTGGCAACTTTTTTAGCACCACCTCGCTATGGGGTGGTAAATCATGTGGGGGCAAATCGATAGTAGGTTCAGGTTGAACGACAGCGCCAACTGCAGCTGTATTCTGGCTTACCGCGTTTTGGCCTAGCTTGCTTTGCATATAGCTTACGATTTCACCCAAGGTGCGACACTCGGCCAGATCTTCAGGATTCAGCTCAGGTAAGCCCGGCAGTTCGTCTTGCACTGTGCCTAGGATTTCAACGCGCTTGATGGAGTCGATACCTAAATCAGCTTCCATATCCATGCTCAGTTCTAGCATTTCAGTGGGATAGCCTGTCTTGTCTGCCACCACAGCCATCATGGTTTGTTGGACTAATGCAGCGCTTAAACCGCTGGCGGCAGGTACGGCTGTTACAACTTGAGTGACTACATTTGCTGTTGAAATCGGCGTAGCAATAACAGATCCCGCAGCGGGCAGCTTGCTATTCATATAGCTTACGATTTCGCCTAAGGTGCGACATTCGGCGAGATCTTCAGGATTCAGCTCAGGTAAGCCCGGCAGTTCGTCTTGCACTGTGCCTAAGATTTCAACGCGCTTGATAGAGTCGATACCTAAATCGGCTTCCATATCCATGCTAAGTTCCAGCATTTCAGTAGGGTAGCCTGTCTTGTCAGCCACCACAGCCATCATGGTTTGTTGCACTAAGGCAGCGCTTAAACCGATTGCGGCAGGAGCTGCAATGGTTTGAGCAACTGGCGCAGCTGTCGAAGCAATAGCCACCGCTGCTGGTAATTTGCTATTCATATAGCTAACGATTTCACCCAAGGTACGACACTCGGCCAAATCTTCTGGGCTAAGTTCAGGTAAGCTCGGCAGTTCGTCTTGCACTGTGCCTAGGATTTCAACGCGCTTGATGGAGTCGATACCTAGATCGGCTTCCATATCCATGCCAAGTTCCAGCATTTCAGTCGGATAGCCCGTCTTGTCGGCCACCACAGCCATCATGGTTTGTTGTACTAACGCAGCGCTTAAACCGCTGGCGGCGGGCGCGGCAATGGTTTGAACAACTGGCGCTGCTGTCGAAGTAATAACCCCTGCTGCAGGTAATTTGCTATTCATATAGCTAACTATTTCACCCAAGGTACGACACTCGGCCAAATCTTCTGGGCTGAGTTCAGGTAAGCCTGGTAGCTCGTCTTGCACTGTGCCTAGGATTTCAACGCGCTTGATCGAATCGATACCGAGATCGGCTTCCATATCCATGCCAAGTTCCAGCATTTCAGTGGGATAGCCTGTCTTGTCAGCCACCACTGCCATCATGGTTTGTTGCACTAACGCAGCGCTTAAACCGCTGGCTGCAGGAGTTGTTGGCGCTGTTGTAGAAACTATAACTTGGTCAGCCGCTGGTAATTTGCTATTCATATAGCTAACGATTTCACCCAAGGTGCTACATTCGGCCAAATCTTCTGGGCTGAGTTCGGGTAAGCCCGGCAGTTCGTCTTGCACTGTGCCTAAAATTTCAACGCGCTTGATAGAGTCGATACCTAAATCGGCTTCCATATCCATGCCAAGCTCCAGCATTTCAGTGGGATAGCCTGTTTTATCGGCCACCACAGCCATCATGGTTTGTTGCACTAACGCTGCACTTAAGCCGCTCGTTGCTGTTGCCACAGGTGTCACTTCTGGCATCACTACAGCAGGCATGACTAATGCAGGAGCGGCAGGTGTAACTTGTACAGTCGCAGTTGGTGCATAAGCAACGGGAGCCGTTTGCACAATAGGCGCAATAGATGTGCTAACTGCTGGTCTCGTTGCAACAGCTTGAGTCACTGGTGCGGCATTGTGTGGCATTGTCGTTGCAGCAACAGCCGCTGGAGCAACAGGTGCAGGAGTCGGCGCAGTTGCTCGTGGCTGACTTGTAACCGCTGAGGTAAAGTTAATCGGTGTATTGTTTAACATCGCCAAGGCCGCTTGGCTGCTACTGCTTTGTAGTTGCATAAATTCGGCGTGGCTTTGCAGGGTTTGCGCTTGATGCTGGTGGAACATTTCCATTGAGCGTTGCAGGCTTTCTGGGATTGCAATGCCAAGGCTTGCCATCTTGGCTTGTTCTGTCATCAGCGTGGTGAAGGTATCGCCGTATTGCTGCGGGATAGCTAAAAACTGTTGATGCAATTGCGCTGCTTGAGATTGTGCGCTGAAAAATGCGGTTAACGCATCGGCGCTGACGTTTTGTGTACTTGGGCTCACCTGCGCCGTCGCTTGTTGTTGGTGATTTAAGCCTTGCGTCACGCTTGGGAGTTTTTGTTTCATTTCAACAGTTGCCACTTGATTCGCTTCCACTTCTATTATTTTTTCAACCACTTTTTCGACGATGACTTCTTTCTCAACGATTTTTTCGACTTCTTTTTCGATAATCGTTTCAACGATGCGATCCACATATTGCACTTGGCTAGTCACGCTGCCTGTGGCGAGGGATTTAGCCATCTTAGCTTGGGTTGCAGCACTAATATGGTTAGTGGCGGTGAGTTTGATGTTCATCGCTGATGGCGCTTCACGTTCGGCAATTTCTTGTGACGTGACGGCTTGATAGGGGTCAACCTCAGTTAACGCCACGCCGGCTACTGCCAGTTGCACTGCGGCTAAGCGTAATTGACTGTCACTGTCGCCCTTAGGATTCGGGTTCATGCTGACAAGGCAAAGCTCATTCAAGTGTTCACCTAAGGTATTTTCAACTAACTTTTGCAGTATGTTCTTAGGGCCAAACTCAACAAACACACGGGCGCCAGCGTCATACATGGCCTGCAGTTGTTCGCTAAAGCGAACCGATTGCAGCATATGTTGCTTGAATTCTGCTTTAATCGCTTTGCCATCGGTTGGGTGTAATTGACCCGTGCCGTTGGCATAAAGTGCGACTGAAGGCGCGCTGAATTTAGCTTTATCAATGGCTTTGGCAAATGGCTTTTGTGCGTGTCCAACCAATGGGGTATGGAACGCGCCTGAGACAGGCAGGGCAATCGCTTTAAAGCCCTGTTCGCTAATGGCTTTCGCGGCCAGCTGAGTTTGCTCTGTGCCACCTGCGATGACTAATTGCGTCGGCGCGTTGTAGTTGGCAATTTTAACGCCATCAAACTGGGCTAAACAGCTATTGATCGCATCGATATCATTCTTTTGCTTAAGAATAATCGCGAACATGGTTCCTAAATCAACTTGAGTCCCAGTATCGCTCGGCACTTGCGCCATGGCATGCCCACGGGCGAAGGCCAGTTCGACGTAATCTTCATTGGAAATCACGCCTGCCGCGCAAAGGGCTGACAATTCACCAAAGCTGTGACCTGCCACCATATCGGGTGCAAAACCCGCTTGCGTTAATAGCGAATATTGCGCCATTGAAACTGCGCCTATGGCGCTTTGGGCGAACAGGGTATTGGTCAGCGCCGCTTCTTGGGCTTTAACTGCATTGGCATCGAATGCCGGAATAGGGTAAAGGATGTTCGATAACGGCGTTTGGCCGTGGTGAGCAAATACCTTATCACTGGCCGTCACTTGTTGGCGCATTTCCGGGAAATGGCAGGCGAGTTCGCGGCCCATGTTCAGGTACTGTGAACCTTGACCAGCAAACAGGGCCGCTACTTTCTTTGATTCATTTTTAGCGACCAAGGCATGGGAGCGGTAGCTGATCCCAGACGGTAATTGCCACGCCTCGCTTGCACTGGTTTCTAGGTGCCCGCTTTCTAAATGCGCAATCGCTTGATTTAGCTGAGCTTGTAGCTGAGCGATATCCTTAGCCACAAAACCTAAACGGGCATCTGTGTCTGCCAGCGGGCGCAGCGGATATTGCTGAGCGATAGCGTTCAGGCTCGCAGCGCTGCTCTTATTCGCGTTTGCGCTTGTGTTCACGCTTTGGCTCAGCGCAGCTTTTAACTCGCTAAGCAGCGCGGCTTTATTGGCTGCGGCAAACAATAGTGTCTGCGGCACACTGCGCTGACGATATTGCTCATCGCGGCTGTGCTCAGGTTTGTATTCTTCTAATACGAGATGGAAGTTCGTGCCACCAAAACCAAAGGAGCTTACACCTGCACGGCGCGGCGTTGCATCGGCGCGCTGGAACCATGGGCGAGTTTCGGTATTTAAATAGAATGGTGAGCTTTCGATATTCAGTTTTGGATTAGGCTTGCTAACGTTAATGGTCGCAGGCAATACCTTGTGGTGCAGCGCTAGCGCGGCTTTGATCACCCCAGCAGTGCCTGCTGTGGATTTAGTGTGGCCCACTTGGGATTTCACTGAACCTAACGCGATATGTTGATTTGTGTCATTGCCTTGGGCAAATACCGATTTTAAGCCATTAAATTCAGCCACATCACCTGCGGCAGTACCCGTGCCATGGGCTTCAACTAAGCCAATGCTGTGCGGGGCAAAACCTGCATCGTCGTAAGCGCGTTCGAGAGCTTTAGCTTGGCCCTCAGGGCGCGGCGCATAAATACTCTTAAACTTACCGTCAGATGAGGCGCCAACGCCTTTGATGACGGCATAAATTCGGTCGCCATCGCGCTCGGCATCTTCAAGGCGTTTAAGCGCGACCATGCCGATCCCTTCGCCGATCATCATGCCTTTTGAATCGATATCAAAGGGTTGAATGGTTTCATTGGTGGTGAAGGCAGGCGTTTTTGAGAAGCTCATGTACATGGACGGCGAGTTGTCGGTACAGACACCGCCAGTGATCATCATGTCGCTGCGACCTTCGGTCAGTTCCGTCAACGCCATACGCATAGCGGCAAGCGAGCCCGCGCAGGCAGCATCGACCACGCAGTTCATGCCGCCAAAATCAAACCGGTTGGCGATACGGCCTGCAATCACGTTGCCTAAGGACCCTGGGAAAGAGTTTTCTTCCCAGTGGATATATTGGTCTTGGAACTTTTTGATCAGCATTTCGCTGTCTTCATCGCTCAGGCCACTGCTTTTGAATACTTTTTTCAATACTGGATATTGCAGGCGCGAGTTCAAGCTCTGACTGATTTTTTGACCACCGCCCACGCCTAGGGTGATGCCGATACGGTCACGGTCGTAATCGGTGGGCAGATTGGCGTCGGCAAGCACTTCTTTGGCGACAATCAGCGACAGCAGTTGCGAGGTATCTGTTAGCTCAAGAATATTGGGTGGCAGACCAAATTCCATTGGATTGAAGTCGACTTCTGGTAAAAAACCACCGCGTTTACAGTAGCTTTTATCGGCTTTGCTTTTGTCGGCATCGTAGTAATCCTCGGCGCGCCAATGGGTGTCTGGGATGTCAGTAATGGCATCGATTTTTTCGCTGATCAAATCCCAAAATTTATTTAAATAACGCGAGTTAGCGAAGATGCTGGCCATGCCGACGATGGCAACGGGCATATCTTTTAAACGTTTGTTGAGTCGTTTATCTTTTTTTGACTCAGTCGCAGAATTAGGTACAGAAGGGGTATGGCTCATAAAGAGTCTCCACGGGTCGACCTAGATACGGTGACCTTGTTTTGGGATTTAGCCGCGCTTGTCTTTGGCGTGCCATGGGCACCGGGAAAACGGGCTAAGAAGGTGTGATAGTTGCGAACGAGCAACTTTCGTAAATGAAACGGCCCATGTTTGAGGACATAGGCGATATATCTATTGGTCGCTTGGGTATTGCTGTCTTGATAAATATCGAGGTAAATCCAATCACTTGCTGTGTCTACGCCTAATAGTACTGAGCTTGGAGCTTGCTCAGTGAGCTGCGGCGGTATGGTGAGTGACACCACTTGCACCACAGTATTGCCGTCGGTACTCGGCAATGCGAGCGCCTTAGCCAAGGTTTCTGGATTGACCGTATAGGTTTGGATATCGCTGCCTTGCGTCACAGGCAATTGATTAAAATAGCGTTCGGGGACTTGCGGTGCTTCAAATTCATCGAGCCGCGATATGCCGTAGCGCTTTAAGCAACGGGCAAGGCCGGAGCGCGACACATTGGGATTAATAAAGGTTTGGGTGACGTTGAGCAATCTATCTAAGGTGAGTCTGAGTTGATAGCGTAATCCCACCACCACATATTCTTCCATCGGCGTGAGCGTGGTATTGAGGTGATGGGGCGTGTTCGAACTGTTACTAATGGACTCACGCTTCCGCCATTTACGGACTGTTGCCTCGGTAATATTTAAAATTTTTGCCAGCTGGCTGACGCTCAGATCCGATTGCTGGATAAAGAGTCGCATTTCAGGCGTAGTGGTGGCGTTTCGATGCCGAGGTGCGCTGTCTTTTTTCGCCGCTTGAGTCGTGCTCTTAGGGGCGTAAGACGGCGCTTTAGATTGAGAGTCGCGAGCTGCCATTAATAATAATTATCATCCGACATAATCTATTGGGACTGATAAGCGATAGTAGCTGAGTCACGACTGACATTGAGGACTCATGTCGCGACACCCATAGTAAAACCTGTGCTTATCATCTGTGTCACTTAATGGGGATGCAGATTACCTGAGGTTTCGGGGCGATACAATCATCTGGGACTGGAATTTATTGGCTTTTGTTGAGTAAAGGTATTTTCTGTGCGTTATGTTGGGTTTTCGCTGGCCGCTTGGGCTTTTTAATACTTTGATAGTGGAAGAGTTAAATTTTTAGCGGCGATAAAGGCCGCTTTTTTGAGTTAGCGGGGTAAAATAGCCCAATATTGGCTTAAGCCTCCTCTGTGATGAGTGAAACTGTGCGGCTGAAACGGCTAACTTGAGCGACTGTTTGTGTGGCTTATAGCGTTGAAAACGAGCTAAAGATGGGCTAGGCATTGCACTAAATATTGCGTTGTAGATTTCGCCACTTATTTTGCTACTGATTTTTTGCTGGCATTGGCTCTAAGGCTTGATATAGCACTGATCCGACTATATAAGATGGCTAATGAGTCAGTTAATAGTGAACCCAGATAAATGAACCCGAACAATAATAAATCCAGATAAATGAACCCGAACAATAATAAATCCAGATAAATGAACCCGAACAATAATAAATCCATATAAATGAACTCACATAAATGAATCCTGAACAGAATGCCGCTAAGTGCTCTCCAGAAAGCCAGCCAATAATAACTCATCAGCCGCAGAGCTTGGTACAGCTAGGCTCTCGAATGACTGACTCTCTAGCATCTAGCAAAAATGGCGTGAATGTGGATCTATTTTTTATTCCGCTGCATGATATTTCAGTGGCCAAAACATCACTCGCCGAGTCTTGGTTAAGTGAGGATGAACTGGCAAAGGTTGCGCGTTATCGCGACCCCAAGGCGCAAATGAAGGGATTACAGGTCAGGGCGGCGCTGCGGGCCGTGTTATCTCGCTATGCGGATTTATCGCCACAGGCGTGGTGTTTCGAATATGGCGCTAAGGGTAAACCGAGCTTAACGACGGCATTACGGCAGCAAACTGGGCTTGAGTTTAACCTAAGCCATAGCGGCGATTGGTTATTGATTGGTGTGGCTCAGTTTCATGGCGTTGAGTCTGGTTTATTTGGGGCCGATATTGAAAGATCGCGGCCGAAGACGGATATCTATCCAATCCTAAATCATTATTTTTCTCCCCAAGAAACGTCAGCCTTGCTCGCTCTCGCCGATGAAGCGAGTCAGCGGCAGCGCTTTTTCGATTTATGGGCGTTAAAGGAGTCCTATATCAAGGCCACAGGACTCGGTTTAGCGCAGTCGCTTAAATCTTTCGCCTTTGAGCTAAAGCCGTTCGAACAACTGGCAGTCGAATCGCTTGAGCTATCCTGTCAAGATGCCGCATTAAGGCAATCCTGCGGCGTAGCAGAGAGGCTTAATGTTTATCCACATATTTCATTACAAGTCCCGCTACAAATTCCAATACACACACTGGATTTAGCAGACCCTATGCATTGGCAGGCACATTTTGGTCGTTTGACCGAGGAGTATCGCTTTGCCATTAGCCTAGCGCATGCAGGTAACGCCAGTCTTCCTTTAACGCTAACCGCACAGCTGAGTAGTATAGAGTGCTTACTTGCTGCTGATTAACGACGAAAGAGCGTGTTTTTTTCACGCCAGTAAACTCAGTTAAACCGCTGAAGTTCGCGATCGCATTTAGCCATGGTTCTTTCTCCGTCTTATCTTGCTATCAACCGTTTTATTCATCTTCGGTTAAACATTGCTGGGTATAGTCACGCCGATAATATTTTGAATTTGAATGGATTAAATGAGGTTTAGCAATGAAACAGATTAAGTGCATGTTGCCGGCTACTATGCTGGTGTTGCTATCTGGTTGTGGTTATTTTGGTGGCGATGAAAAGCAACAATTAGAGCAGGCTTGGTTAGCCCAAGATCCACAATTGCAGCAAGTGGTTGAGCAAATTCGTGCTAATGGCTTAGATGTTGTGGCCCAAAGCGCAGCGGCGGGCACAGTTTCGGCCTGCGTGGCTGAAAAACTGAGCCAAGATCCGCTTGGCAAGTTAGTGAATGTTGAGGGCTCGCTGGTGGAGTCGGCCAAGGTGGCAGAATTGCTGGGTGACTTACAGAAAGTGATGGAACAAGACATCAGTTTTGATCAGGTCGCGAGCTTGCTGCAAAAAGGCGCCGATGCGGCGGCCTATGCTAAAAGTCTCATTGAGCAACAAGGTTTAGATCAAGCCTTACAAAGCCTTAAGCAAATGGCGACTGCGAGCGAGCAATTTGCCCAACAAGACTTAGGTGCGCATTTCCAGCAATTATTGCTTGAGTGCAAAACTGCAGCGCCAACGCCAGGTTCTGCGAACTAATTCTGCTTTGTTAATCTGACAACATTATCCTCAATCACTTGGAACTAGGTTGATGATAGTTAATAGGTTCACTGGATAAGGAACCCCTATGTTTAAAAAAATGCTTGCCTCTGTCGGAATTGGCGGCGCGAGTGTCGATACTTTACTGGAAGATAATCGCTTGTTGCCGGGCCAAATGTTTAACGCGACAATCGTCGTTAAAGGCGGCAATGTGGCGCAGAGAATTTCGGGACTCGACTTGGCGTTAATGACTAAAGTTAAAGTGAGTACAGATAATGGCGATTATTTTAAAAATCATAAACTTGCAACTTGGCGTTTAAGCGATTCTTTTGAGATCCAAGCTGGTGAAGTGCGCAACATTCCTTTCAGTGGTAAGTTGCATCCTGAAACGCCATTTACTCAGTTACCTGTGCGGAATAATCAGTGTCAAGTTTGGCTGCAAACAGGTGTAGATATTGATTCAGCGATTGACCCTAGCGACACCGATGTTTTGGTTGTCATGCCTACACCAGTTCTTGAACATGTGCTTAATGCTATGTTTAGTATGGGTTATGTACTTTATAAGGCCGATGTTGAGCAGGGATTCTTGAATACCCGCGCCTTTCGCTCAACCTCTGGATGTTATCAAGAATTTGAGTTTAAGCCGCGTAATCTAGGGTTAAATACGATACGTGAGATTGAAATCTCTGTGGTGTGCGAAGCTGAGCAAACCCATTTACTGCTTGAATTAGACAGGGCATTTCGCGGTGATGGCTATTTGTACTTTACGTTAGCCAATAACGCTAGCGCCAGCCAAGTGTTAGAAGTGTTCAAGGCGAATATACGCTAGTTAATCTTTTCCATAAAAACGCCCTGAATTATCAGGGCGTTGATGTCACTACTTCGCGTTCGGAAGTGGGACGATTTCAAAGTTTTCATCAAATTTTACTAAGGTCGACGCTATCTTACCGAAGGCTGCTTTATCGCCTTCTAGTTTGGCCGTGCCGTTGGCAAGTAAGTCTTTGAGGGTCACTTTGCCGAGTAAAATCCCGGTAATGTCACGCTTATCAATATAAAGATTGGTATCGGCCTCTATTGGTTTATCAACCTTAATATTGCTTAAGTTACCGTTGCTTAACTCGACGTAGAGTGTTTCTTTAGTGTCAGGGTTAATCACATTAAGCCTTAACAGTCCAAGTTCAGCGGCCTTGATACTATCGACTTTGACGGCGAGGAAGTCGAACAGAGTCGAGATATCCATTTCACCTAAAATATCAGCCGAGGCCGATTTAGGGGCGCCGGGTTGGATCCCTGTGCGTAACTCTTGGGCGCCAGTAAGATAAATGTTGCGCCAGCCTGCACCCTCCGCTTGGTAACCCAGTTGCTCATAGGTATCGGCCAGTAATTGTCTTGCCTTTTCGTTATCGGGTTCTGCCATGACCACTTTATTCAGTGCCGTTGCCACGAAACGGTATTCGCCTTGGGCATAGTCGGCTTTAGCATGTTTGAGTACGGCTTTAGCACCGCCCATATACTCGACAAATTTGGCCGCTTCATCCTTTGTCGGCAGTGGGTTTAAGTTGGCTGGATTCATATCGAAATAGCCTAAATACATGTTGTACACGGCTTTGGCATTATGGCTGTAGGTGCCATGGTAACCATTGGTATACCAAGTATCACGCACCGCTTTAGGGATAGTGGTTTGAATCGCATCGCCAATATCTTGAATACCTACACCATTATTGGCTAAACGCAGGGTTTGATTATGCACTAGACCATAGTTATCCCTTTGCATTCTGAGATAAGCATTGACATCCGCATTGCCAAAGACAGGTGCTGAATGGGCCTCAAAAAGAACCTGCGCATCATCGCCAAAGCGTGTCAGCAATGCATTGATGTCTTTAGACCATTTGATGGCGTCACGGACTTTTGCACCGCGCAAGGTGTAAATGTTGTGCATGCCATGGTAGGTGAGTTCACCCGTCCATAAGGCCTTCATTGAGGGAATATAGGTGGCCATTTCTGAGGCGGCTTCTGTGCCTGATGCATCCATAAACACCATGTCGATGCCATCAATAGTGCGTGTTTCCCACTTATCTTTGCTGTTGAGGGTGATATCGGGTTTCACGTAGGTCACTTCGCCTTTGGACAATCCTTTTGCGAGTGCGGCATCGACAATGCCTTGCTCGTTGCGCTCTAATGTTGCGCCGTATTGATAGGCGGCGCGGCGGCTCATGGCATTACCGGCGAGAACATTTTCGTCGACAATTTCTTTGGTAATGTTATTTGAACCATAGACTTTGACCTTAGGGTACATGTCTTTAATGGCGCGGGAACCGCCAAAATGGTCCGCATGGCTGTGGGAATAAATCATAGCGACCACAGGTAAGTCATTACCCTCAGGCAAGTTTTTTAGGGCAAATTCCAATGATAACTTTGCCGCTTCTTTGGTGAGCAGCACGTCATAAAGGATCCACCCCGTTTTACCGCGGATAAGCGTTAAGTTCGACAAGTCAGTACCGCGAACTTGGTAAATCCCCTCTGTGACCTTGTATAAGCCGTTAGACACCATATTCAACTGGGCTTGGCGATAGAGTGAGGGATTGACTGTGTCTGGGGTTTTGTCGCCGATAAAGCTAAATTCAGTGCGCAAAATGGCGGCTGTTGGTTCATCGAGTTCGGCGATGAGATTTTTAGAAAACTCTTCAAAGGCTTTTTTATCGGTGTAATTTAGAGTGGCTGCAGTGGCCTTGTTGACCTCAGTAGTTTGCTGGGTCGCAGGCTTTCCCTGATAGTGCAGGCTGATATGTTCATGCTCGTGTTCTGCCGCTGTCGCGCTGAGGGAGAACGTTGCGATAATACTCAATGTCATCAAAGATTTTTGCATAATTTTACCTACAGATAAGAGAGATAGTGTCGTTGATGGTTTGAGTATAGACAGCTTGTGTATTTAGATAACTCGAGTTAGCTTGGGTTGTAATATTCATATTGTGAATGAGTGCTTTCCCTTATGCCGACACAAAAGCCGTTAGATTTAAACTTATTGCGCGTGTTTATGGTGGTTTACCGTACTCGTTCCTTCACCCAAGCGGCTGATGAACTGGATTTAACTCAGTCTTCAGTCAGTAATGCGATCAGCCGATTCAGGGTATGGGTCGGGGAGTCATTGTTTAATCGGGTTGGGCGAGGAATTGAGCCGACAGCGGTAGCGCGGGAAATGTACCGTAAGTTTGAGCAGCCGATGGCTGATATTGAAACCGTATTGCTAGGGTTTGAGCATTTTGACCCAAAGTGTAGCCAGCGGCGCTTTTATGTGTATGCCAATGAGTCGGTTATTGAAGCGCTACAAACCGGTGTGCAGGCGTTATTGCAGGATGCGGACATTGAAGTAATTTTCCGTGAATCACCACCTCAGGAGGCTGATTTATATCGCGATATCTTGCTTGAGCGGGTTGCGGTGGCGATAGACATTAAACCCGCGCAGCAAAGTTTGCTCTCGAGCAAGTTACTCTTCACTGAAACCTTAGTGTGTATCGTCAGTCGGCAGCATCCGCGGATTCAAGGCGCCATCACCCATGAGCAGTATTTTGAGGAGAAACATGTTTTTTTGAATATGCGGCGTTTTAATCTTACTGCGGGGGATTTGTTTACCGAAGGCGTGTTGCCAAGGCGCAGGATGTATAGTGAGCAGTCATCCTTATTGAGCATGTTTGCTACCGTAGGCAAAAGTGAGGCGATAGGCATAGCGCCTTTGCGGTACGCTAGTCAGTACGCCGAGATGTTCGGCATCCAAATTTTACCTATGCCACTGAAAACAAGACCCATTGATTTGTATATGGTGTGGAGCAGTAAATACACCCAAAACCCGAGTCATCAATGGCTGCGAAATTTATTGCTCGATGCCAGTGCGAGTACAGTCAATGAAAAAGCTCTGAATCTTGTTAGCAACTAGGGCTAGTGATTCAGAGCTTAGTGTCGGTTTTAACCTTGGTTTTTGTCTCAGTGCTAAACGTTAGTTCGAAATTTGCTAGTCGAATGGGCGTTAATTACTGCCTTGCGAGTCTGTGGCTTTCACCAGGTTGCTCGAAGTCACTGCGATACGGGTTGATATCTAAACCGCCGCGGCGCGTGTAGCGGGCGTAAACGGTTAATTTAGTGCAATGACAGAAACGCTTCAAATCGACAAAAATCCGCTCGACACATTGCTCGTGGAACTCGTTATGTTGGCGGAAAGAAATCAAATAGCGCAGCAATTTCTCGCGATCGATTTTAGGTCCTTGATAACGGATCATTACGCTGCCCCAGTCGGGTTGCGAAGTGATCAAACAGTTGGATTTCAGCAGGTTTGAATTAAGCGTTTCCGCAACCGTTTGCTTATCGTCCGTGCTGTTTTCCAAGTAATCAGGATTAAAACTATAATCGCTGACTTCAATATCGAGATCGTCAATACACGTGCCTGGTAACTCAATAATACGCTGAATGCCAAAGCTTTTTGGTTCGATGATTTTAACGCTAACATCACCTTGGGCACATTGACTTAAGTCTGCGACTAAGGTCTTTTGCAGTGAATCTATGCTATCGAACTTGGTTTGATTAAAGCTATTGAGATACAGTTTGAACGATTTCGACTCAATCAGGTTCAGGCTTTCATAGCTTAAATGAAACTCAGCTATGGCCACCATAGGCTTACCTTTAGCATTTAACCAAGACAGCTCATAACCCGTCCAGATATCGGCACCATGAAACGGCAAGGTCCCAGTCAGTGCAATAGCATTACGGTTTAGTGAGCGTGGAACCCCTTGCAGCAGCGACGCATCATACTCGGCTTGATAGTCTGTGGCTTTACCTAAAGTCAGGCCAACAAGCGCTTGCGCATCACTATAGGGATCGTGATTCTGTGTCATCAATACTGTTTCCATGTCAAAATAGGCGCACATTATACCTGAAATTGGATTGTGCTTAAGTGTCTTGTCTGCTCGCACTCGATAAATTTTTGCAAAACTATCATCAAGCTTACCTAACGAGTTTAGGTGAACTACCGCGTTATTATCCACAGGGTGAGCCTTCTGTGTGTATTCAAGGCGAATTTCATGCTGATCTTGACCAAGCGGTTTCTTGGCAGCCGGTGAAACGCGAAGTCGAAGGCAGTTTTGCCAATGTTGAGCATGCGCTTGAGTTGACTTTGTGGCCGGAAATTAATCATTTTTACGGTTTGTATTTTTCTGCGCCATTATTGTTCGACTCAAAATGGGGCACGGGTGAGTTACTGCAAGTGTGGAATGAGGATGATTTTACCTGCCTGCAGCAAAATCTGATTGGTCATCTGATGATGAAGAAAAAGCTCAAGCAGCCACCGACGTGGTTTATTGGCCTATTAGATGAGGGCGATAAAATGCTCACCATCAATAACAGTGATGGCAGCGTGTGGATTGAAATCCCTGGTGAAGTGCAATCAGAGCAATTGGCCTCGAGTTTGACTGCGTTTATCCAAGCAATATCGCCACGGATAGCACCGCCCGTTAAACATGAAGAACTGCCGATGCCCGCATTAGAACATCCGGGGATTTTTGCCAGCTTTAAACGTATGTGGCAAAACCTCTTCGGTAAACGCTAGTTGGCGGGAGCTTGACGCTATCTTGCGGCGAGCTCTCAGCCTTCTACCACGTTTAGCCAGAGTGTGAATGCTCTACCACACTGAGTTTGAGCGTGAACGCTCAACCTAAGCATGGCTTATCTTAGGTTGAGGTCTTTGGCGGGATAAAATGATGTTACTGATGATCCCAAGACAGATTCGATACTATGCGGCAAGGCTCGCAGCGAAAGTGGAACATATCCAATAAAGGTTCATCGAGTTTCCAATCATGACTACCACAACGTGGACAAGGCCGCGCTTTTTCTGAGGCTAAATCTTGACCACCTACGCGGTATAAGTAGTAATAAGTCGGGATTTTCGTGAGATATTCGATACGGCCGCGCAAATCCCAACCTCTACGAAATAAATCACTGTCTGGACTCGATAATTCCTCGAGTGCGGCAAATTCTGCTTTGGTGGCCGCCGCCATTTGTAACTCGTCACAGGCTTGCCATTCGCTCTGCCAACGGATAATGCGTTTGTGATCGCCATTAAAGGTTGCTGGAAGTCGATATAAGGGAATCGGCAGTAGATTATCGCCGCTGCGCAGGGGCGAGCACATGTGTACAAAGCTGGTATACAGCAGTTGCCAGCTCGGTGTGTCGGTATTGCTGACCTCAGAATTAATGTCCTGACCGATAAACTTTTCCCGCGGCGCGAGTAGCTTAGCGTCGGTTAACTCTGCTAAGGCTTTTTTGACCCAAGGGCTGTGATATTTATGCGCTAAACTGCTTTTCTCTGGCATCAGTAAACGCACTCTAAACTCACCGTCATTAAAGGCGACCGCAAATTCTCGCCCTAAGATTTGGCCGTTAGCTCGATAGGCTTCGAGGAGCTGATTAATGGCTTTTTCGGCGGCAGAGATAGTGGTGTCGGCGAAGCATTCAAAACGCAGTTCAGTGACAAACATTAAGCGGTTTTTCCTTGGGATTCTAATAAGTTGATGCGTTGTTTAAGTTCAAGCAGTTCGTTTTTTAATTGCATTATTTCTGCTTTTTGCTGCTCAGCATGACGTTCAAAATGCGTCTGTTGTTTCTGCAGACGCTCGGCAAGCAGTGCAAGCGTCAAGGTATCGTTAGTTGCAGTGGCTTCGGTTGTCGGGCTGATGGCTTGCAACTCGGCTAAACGCTCGCGATCCGCCTTAGGCATAGATTTAAATTGCTGTAGGCCTTGGATCAATATAGGTAAAGGTAGGCTGCTACCTAAACGGGTTTTTATTAAGGCAAGGCTCGGTACTTTACCGCAGGCCTCGAGCGCACGTGCCGCAGCCAATACTTGGTCAAGTGGACTCATAATTAGCAAAATTCCTTAATTTGTTGAATGATTTAAACTAATCTCAAAAGGTCGTGTAAGTTTTTTTCATTTAAAAACAGTGTTTTGTAATTTGGCATCTATTTTGCTTCTTGTCCTGCCTAAATCGCTTTTTTAAGCAAAAATAATAATCACATAGGATGTCACATGATTAACCATAAATTGAATAACAAACTTATCGCCATCACGTTTTTAGGGCTTGCAAGCTTAGGTCTTAGCGGCTGTGTGGTCAATGTCGGTGATGGCGAATCGGGTTGGGATAGCAGCGAATCTTGGGAAAAAGTGCAGGATAAAAACCGTACTAACTTAACCAAACTGAGTTTAGGGATGCCCAAAGACCAAGTGATGATCTTAATGGGCACCGCTGATTTTAGTGAAGCCTACATTCAACAAAGTGCTCAACAAGGTGAATCGAATAAAGAAGTCTTAGTGTTGTTTTATCGTACCCAGCGTAATAATGGCGATGGAAAAACCACCAAGGACGAATGCACACCTATTGTGCTGAGCAACAATGCCTTAGTGGGGTGGGGCGAAACGGCTTACAGCAAAATTTAACCCCGCGCGTCTTGTTTTATAATTTACGTAGCTGAGTATCAAGTTGCTCAATGGGCTCAGTCCATTGAGCATCCGCTTCTAGGCCTTCGATGATAAAGCTCTTTTGAGCAGGGGTCCAAAAGGGCGCTTGGCTTAGATGGATGTGATGGTCGATATCATGGGTTGCAATAAATTGCGCTATGGCTTCATCGCTACTGTCTAAACCGAGTTGCTCGAATAAGTGGCTTAAGTCTACTGGCGTAGTATCCATCATTATTTCCTTTTCAGTATAGTGCCTTCGTTTAGAGTAAACGCCTGATTGAAAAATGCAATCTATGATTAAAATTTGCACTTTTCTGTTTCCTTGGTAAATTAATTGTTACTCATAAAAAGTGTGAGCTAAGTCAAGGAATACTAATAATGGATAATGAGACCTTGGAAGGCTGCCGTGCAGTCTATTTGACAGCGGAAGACTTACGCATTGCCGCTTCTATCCTCTATAACGCTTACCATGATGACCCTTTTTTTGTCGATTCACTTTTCACCTCAGATAAAGCCGCTTACGAGCAAAAATTGCGCGCCGCGATCCGCGAAGAACTCAATACGTTATGGCAACAAAAACAAGCACTCATAGGTTTGTTCGACCATGAAAGACTGGTTGGTTTAGCCTGTGTGGTAACGCAAGAAGTGCCTTTGGGAGAAGGGCGTTACTGGCATTGGCGCTTAAAAATGTTGTTAGGTACGGGCTGGCAATCAACCCAAGCTTTGATGAAAAAAGAGTCCAGTATTGTCGAACTCTTACCCAGTAAGCACTGCGGTATTTTGCAGTTTATCGCCCTTGCACCGAACGAGCAGCATAAAGGACTCGGACATAAGTTAGTCCAAGCGGTAGTGAGTTGGTGTGATGAGCAGCCGGATTTGGATGGCATTGGTGTGTTTGTCGCTCAGGAGAGTCATCTGCAATTATTTACCCAGCATGACTTTGTCTCTTTAGGCGAGCTCAATATCGGCAGTGTCCATGGTCAGTTATTATTCTATTCGGTTCAACAAGATGACTCACTCTTATAAACGGTTCGCCGATTTTTATCCTTTCTATTTATCCCAACACCAGCACCCGACTTGCCGGCAATTGCACTTTGTTGGCAGTTGTTTAGTCTTGCTGCTTATTGGCATTGCCTTGGTTTCACAAGCCTGGTGGCTATGTTGGTTTATTCCGCTCGTTGGCTACGGTTTTGCGTGGGTGGGACACTTTGTATTTGAGAAGAATCGACCCGCGACATTTCAGTATCCCTTTTACAGTTTGATGGCAGATTGGGTGATGTTTGCTCAGATGATCCGCGGCTTTTTTAAGCGTTAAAAAAGCCGCCCGAGTGAGATGCCCATACCCGTGTGAGAGATCGCTTACAAACGCTGTAGGATATAATGTTTTCTTTTTGATTGTTTTTCGTTCTTCTTGGTTTAATTTTTAATTAAATCATTAGTTTGTGTTTATTTTTCTCCTGTTCGGTCGTAATTTATTTTGTAGTCCGTTCTTTGAGCCGAACAAAAAAGTCATGGTTAACGTAGAATTCACTCATGGCCAAAGCAAATGGATAGCAAGGAAAGCGAAACAGGCCAAAGGGACGCAAGAAGCAACGAATTAAGATTTCATGGTTGAAATCGCTGACGGTAGGAAAACTGTCATTCGCCTAGGATAGGCTAAGGAAAAGCAGGATTGCTTTTCAAGGATGATTAGAGACAGTGAGTCGTATCGTCAGGATGATGAATTTCAGGAAGAATACAGGACACGCTTAAGGATTAAGCATGAACTCGAGACAGGATGTGTCGAGACAAGGATAAAGTATAAGGGTGAACAGCTTGTACTACTCTATGGAAGACAAATTTTTGCAGGATGCAATAGGAAGAAGTCATAGGAAGTGACAGGCTCTGTAAAATGGATTTACAGGTCAAAGGACTGAGTGTTATCTCACGCAAGTTTGATACACAGGGACGAAAAGGAATTACAGGGACGACGCAGGAAGCAAGCAGACGCATGGATGGTGCAGGGAGCACAAATCGAGCAGGACGGCTTACAAAGGATAAATGGGGCGCACTTTAGTTGCGCCCTTTTCTTTGGTTCATTTTCAGCATTAATCTCGCTTTGCCAAGCTATAAAGCTATTCACATGGACTTTAGCTTAACTCTGCTTAAAGACTTATCACCGTAAAGCATGTTTACCAGTCTACTCCTCTTATTGCCCAATGATTTACTCTCTGTGTTGACTGTGTTTTGGTCATGCAGAATGCTTGTCGAACTTTGAGCGATAGCGGTTTATGCATAAGTCCTTCAGGGGAGAAAATTTAGCGTTTGCTTACTTTTGATTCTAATTGCCATCCTCCGTGTAAGAGATCTCTCACAAGTATGTAAGTAATTTGTAAGTTAAAGGGGTGGTTATGTCTTGGTTTTGGTTATTATTTTTATTTATATCAGCCGGTTAGTCTATTTTTCATCTGTTAAGCTCACTATTTTTGTTAACATTATTAAATAATCCGCAATGAGTACTTTTGTTGGTTGGCGTAGAATTCATTTTGTAGAAGGAGTTACGGGCAACAGGATGTTGGCGATCAGGATGATCGAACAGTGACTAAGGAATGTGACTTAAGGAATAGGGATATAGGCCTTTCAGGATGAAAAATAGCCAATACCAAGGAAGGGAGACTATCAAGGATTGATAGACTCATTGCATAGGATGGCAATGGCACAGGGAGTGCAATTGAATGGATGCAATACCCGTTTCATGGATGATGATGGAACCGCTTAGGAAAGAGCAAGCTTGGGACTGGATGACCAAGAGATAGGGAAGTACATGAGTACAGGGACCTCAAGGATTGAGCAGGGATGAAGCAGGACGCAGATTGACGCATGGATGGTGCAGGGAGCACAAAAATAGCGGGATAGCTTAACAGAGAATAGGAGGGCGTGGCTTTAGGGCCGCGCCCTTTCTTTTTTAACTTTTACAGTGAGTTATTTTGCAGCACCAGAGAATAACTGATTATTCTCAATTCTGGCGAACAGCTTATTTGAGCCAACATTGTCGATAAAAGCTTAATGGCATTTGCCTGAGCTACAGCCGCTTTGCGTACCACAACCGCCAAATTTCCCCTGCGCTGTCGGCGCCTCTTGCCATTCGGGCTCTGGGAAGATAGGCCATTCTATTTTTTGAATTTTCTTGCCTTGCATCCAAATATGGCCACTGTACTGGTTAATGCCGTCGGTGCTGAATTCAAATAAATATTTCGCTTTCCAACAAATCCCCGTGGTGCCGCCAATACTTGGGCGGGCGGTTTCCATTGCTATGGCTAACAGTTGCACTTTTTGTCGCCAGCATTCTTTTTCGACAAAAATACGGCTCAGCTCTGCCATTTGGCGTAACTGCCAAAAAAATGCGGCAATCACGACGAGGCCAATAATTAACAGTAAATCTGACATCATTTGCTTGCTGCCTTAAACAAACCACCTATGGCTTGTGATAGTTGAATGCTTCGATTGGGATTTCTTAACTCGCCTAGTAGTTGATTGCGCAAACTAGGAATAGCCACAATATCAGCAAAGACCTGATTAAAAAAGGCTTGGGGCTGCAGTGCTAGGGCTTCTAAGTAAAGACTGCGACTTGAATCTTGTTTTAATACCGACCAGTTACGTCCGGCAATACTGATGAGGGCATTGGTATCTAAAGAGGCTTGGCCGTGTAGATGCTCAAACGCTTGTTGGCTGTGTTTGGCGCTAGAAGCCAAAGCCCGTAGGAAATAGGCTTGGTGCTCTGGGGCTGCATCTTGAAGTTTTGCGAGAATTTTATCGGCGAGTGTGTCGCTAATCAGTAAGTGCTCAAGGCACTGACATAGGGCGATTTGCACTTCGATGGCGGCTGTGTCAAAGCTCGATACTAAGTGCTGCTCATGATCAAATTCATTTGCGCGCGCACATACATCGGCTATGCCTTGCATCCCAATATGTTGCCATTGTGCTGGGGCTACTTGGCCTGACAGGTACTGTACGGCAAATTCGTATTGCGATGACGCGCGTTGGCCGAGTTGTTTACGAACAAGCGCGTTGAATACGGCGAGTTTTTCTTGGCTTGGCTTGAAGTTAAACGGATTATTTGCGAGTCGTTCTTGCTGCTCATCACTGAGTGGCTGAGTGGGATCTTGCCCTAATGCCGCTAATATCATTTCGATAAATTGTGAGCGCGGTGCAGGCGACAGTAATCCTTGCTCATCTAACGCTAGTTTTAGAAACCAAATAAAGTGTTGCTGACTCGCATCCCAAAAGACGATAGCAAATTGCGCATGCCCTTGAATGGGATAGGGATAAGGGGTAGATAGAGATTCGATCTGGTGAAACGCGAGCATATCAATATGTTGCACCCTACGGCCAAGATCATACACTTGGAACTGGGTTTTGGCTGTGGTTAAAAACTGGCTTAAAGTTGTAATTTCAGTCATTTGGCTGCCATATCAATCAAAGAGGCTCAATAAATTGGCGCCATTATAGGGGGAAGTGCGTCTGGATGGTATGATTGCGGCACTTTAATCGACCTATTCGGCCTGTGGATTGTGGCAAGTTCCTTAATCACAATGGCTAACATGAGAATGGATCTGAAAGCTATGTTATACAGTCAAACCCAAGCTAAATTGGCTCAGATTGCCCAAGCGCTACAAGCGGTCGAGTTGTGGTCTGAGCAAGCGCCCTCTGCCGAGGCAATGGCAAGCACAGCGCCTTTTGCCTGTGATCTTATGCCCCTTGAGCAGTGGTTGCAGTTTATTTTGCTGCCTAGAATGCAGACGTTAATCGAAACGGGTGCGCCATTGCCGACGCAAATAGCGATAGCCCCTATGGCTGAACATGTTTGGCAGAATATGCCCCCGCGCCAAGCTCTGATTGGCGTATTGAATGAATTGGATATGTTGTTAAATGAATCAAGATGATATCTGGCTTGAAACGCCTGAAAATACACTGAATGCAACCCAAGAGGATGATTCAGAAGAGCAGGCGCCTGAGATTGAAATTCTTTATGAAGATGCGCACTTAGTGGCAATTCATAAACCTGCAGGCTTATTGGTCCACCGTAGTTATTTAGCGCGTCGGGAGCGTTTTTTTGCCATGCAGCTAACCCGCGACTTAGTGGGCTGTCATGTATTTCCTGTACATCGTCTCGACAGGCCGACATCTGGCGTGCTTTTGTTTGCCAAGAGCAGTGAAGTCGCCAATGCACTGTGTGAGCAATTTGCTTCCCATACGATTGAAAAGCAATATTTGGCTTTAGTGCGCGGTAATATGCACGAGAGCGGTATTTTAGACTATGCGCTTAAGGTTGAGTTGGATGAATTGGGCGATAAGAATGCCGATCCCAACAAAGCGGCGCAAGAGGCTGTGACGGCGTATGAGCCGTTACTCAATACTGAAATTCCGTATCCGTCAGGCCGATATCCCACTAGCCGATTTGCACTGGTACGCTTGAGCCCTAAAACGGGGCGCAAGCATCAGCTCAGAAGACACATGGCGCATTTACGTCACCCCATAGTTGGTGATACCACCCATGGTGACGGTAAGCAAAATGCGTTTTTCCGCGAGCATTTTGGCATTAATCGCCTGTGGCTTATCGCGAAAAAGCTCAGCTTTACCCATCCTGTCACTCAAGTTCGGCTCAGCATAGAAACCGAGATCGAGCCTGAGTGGGAAACCGTGTTTGCCGAGCTAGGTTGGGACGAGGCGACCTTGAGTCAACAGGCTGAGTTGTTAATCGCCACGGATGAAATACCAACTGGCAATGCGTAACCCATGAGCTTAACTCTGACAATCTCAACTGAGACAATCTCGACATAATTGGCAGTCAGCCAAGTGAGTGGCATCAAAAGTCATTCGCTTGGCTTGGTTATTGGCACTAAAGCAATTGAATCAAAACTATCGAACCCATAACGGTCGAATCAACACAGTTTCATCAAAATGAGTCTTGCGGTTGTTAGTCGAGGCGTTGCGGAGTTTGTGCAGTTTGCGGACGCAGTTCTTGCATCATCACGGCTAAGGTTGAGAATCCAGAGGTAGACACAAGTGGTGATGTGAGATTTTGCTGGGCGGAGTGGAAATAGTTTTTACGTCGAATATGGGTTGTTTTGTGGTGTTGCTTGAGGTGTTTTTGGCGGGTGGACTGTCGCATCAGATATTTCCTCATGCTCAATGACTTGATTTATAAAAATTTTGCGCCTTAGCTTGCCCATCCGCTGAACAATAAAGTATGGTCAGCCTAATAAGGTTTGCAACGCGATGTGGAGTGTACCATGAAAAAGGTGAATCTGGTGTTTGGCACTGTCTATGGCAGTGCACAATTTGCCGCCGAAACCCTAGAGAAAGAAATGCAAGTTTTAGGTTATGATGTCACATTGTGGCAACCAAATGACGTCGCCAGCTTTATTCCTCCGCAGGATGAATTGTTAGTTGTGGTCACTTCTACGACAGGCCAAGGGGATTTACCCGAAGATATTCAGCCTTGGTATCATAATCTTAAAAATCTTGCGCCCTATTTACCTGCGCTTAACTACAGTGTAATCGCACTGGGTGATTCAAGTTATGAAACCTTTTGCGGCGCCGGTAAGTCTGTAGATGCGCTTTTGAGTGAGCTTGGTGCTAAACCACTTGTAGAATTATTAGAAATCGATGCCTGTGAAACCATGGAACCTGAGGTTGAAGCGATAAAATGGCTAGAACGCTGGAATCAAGTCGTCAAGACCGAGCTCGTCGCTTAGGCAGTTTCGTTACTCAGCAATGGTTTAAATTTGCCCAGCGCTTAAGCCAAGCGCTGCTTATTCCTATTGCCATTTTGCCTGCAGCTGGGGTCATGCTCGGCTTAACCGTTAGTCCCATTCCTTTTATGCCCGAAGAGCTGACAGTGTTGATGTTGGCTGTGGGTAAACTCATTTTTGCCATCATGCCGATGTTATTTGCCGTAGCGGTCGCTATTGGCTTTTGCCGCGATCAAGGCATTGCCGCCTTTACGGCGGTGTTTGGTTATGGGGTGATGACGGCGACGTTAGCCGCGCTAGCTGATTTGTATCGACTCCCAACCCAGCCTCTATTGGGAATGGATACTTTAGATACTGGGATTGCGGGCGGCATGATGCTCGGCAGCATTACTTGTCTTGCGGTGCGCTGGAGTCAATATATAAGCTTGCCTGCGATTTTCTCCTTTTTTGAGGGACGCCGCAGTGCATCTTTGTTGATCATTCCCCTAGCGATGGGCTTAGGTTATGTGCTCGCCCATGTGTGGCCACCCTTAGCGCTATTGATTGAGCGGGTATCTGACTGGGCTGTTTATCAAAAACCAGCTATTGCCTTTGGCGTGTATGGCGCATTAGAGCGGTTACTTATTCCCCTTGGCTTGCACCATATTTGGAATGCACCTTTTTATTTAGAAGTGGGCCAATATCAGTTATTAGGGCACGAAGTCGTTCGTGGCGAGGTAGCGCGTTATTTAGCGGGCGATCCGCAGGCGGGAAACCTTGCCGGTGGTTACCTGATTAAAATGTGGGGATTACCTGCGGCGGCGCTGGCAATGTGGCGCTGCGCCGATCCCTCTGAGCGCAATCGCGTGGCGGGCATTATGCTCTCGGCAGGGGCGGCCAGTTGGTTAACTGGGGTGACAGAACCTATTGAATTTGCCTTTATGTTTGTGGCGCCAATCCTATTTATCATTCACGCCTTACTCACTGGGCTCGCTTACTTTATCTGTATCATGCTCGATATTCACCACAGCATAGTGTTCTCCCAAGGGCTGGTGGACTTTACGCTGTTATTTCCATTGTCCCGTAATGCCAGCTGGTTTATTTTCCTAGGGCCTTTGACCGCCATCATATATTACCTGTTGTTTAGGTTGAGTATTTTAGCATTTAATTTGAAAACACCCGGCAGGCTTGAGCATAACGACAATGACAGTAAAGGACCTAAAGAAAGTTTACGGGCGATTATTGCGGCGCTTGGTGGGCGTGACAATATCGTTGAGCTGAATGCCTGTTTGACTCGGTTACGCTTGAGCGTACATAAGCCAGAGTTAGTTAATAAGGTGCGTTTGAGTCAGTTGGGCGCTAAGGGTGTAATTGTGATGGGCAAAGGTGTGCAGGTGGTTTATGGCACTAAGGCCGAAACCTTGCGTAAGGTATTGCAGCGTTACTTAGATACTCGCCGCTAGGATTGTGTTTTTACAAAATTAACTGCTTAATTTTTACATTTTATTGATTCAAGCCTCTGAAATGTCATTTTTATTTTCGCATTATAGGATTTTCATGCTGTTCAGCACGATTTGCTATGGCAAACTCGATGTAAGGACAATAGAGGAGAGCCAACTTTGCAACAAATGACTGAAACTCGCGGTAATACTTCGCCATCCATAGAACGTAAAATCTTACTGACGGATTGCGCCGATGCGCAAGGCCTCATCGCCAAAATCACCAGTGTTTGTTTTACCCATAAACTGAATATTATCAAAAACAGTGAGTTTGTGGATAATGCCCAAGGGCGTTTCTTTATGCGAACTGAGTTAGAGGGCATTTTTAACAGCGAACAGTTATTACAGGATCTGCGCGACGTGCTGCCTGCTAAGAATCACATGACCTTAGTCAGCGCCGGCAAGAAACGCATTGTGGTGTTAGTGACAAAAGAAGCGCACTGTTTAGGCGATCTATTGATGAAAGCTTATTACGGCGGTTTAAGTGTCGAGATTGCCGCTGTGGTGGGCAACCATGATGCGCTGCGCGAACTGGCCGAAAAGTTTAACATCCCCTTTCATTTGGTGAGTCACGAAGGCTTAGACCGAATTCAACACGAGCAAGCACTGTTGGCTGCGGTATCACAATACGAACCCGATTATTTAGTCTTGGCTAAGTATATGCGGGTATTAACGCCTGATTTTGTGGCGCAATATCCTAATCGCATCATCAACATCCATCATT
Source organism: Shewanella hafniensis (assembly GCF_019655335.1). Classification (GTDB taxonomy): domain Bacteria; phylum Pseudomonadota; class Gammaproteobacteria; order Enterobacterales; family Shewanellaceae; genus Shewanella; species Shewanella hafniensis. The sequence continues at coordinate 81,997 of NZ_BPFD01000002.1, read as the reverse complement.
CTTTTTTACCTGCTTTTATTGGCGCGGCGCCTTATCGCCAAGCCTGGGAGCGCGGGGTGAAAATTATCGGTGCGACGGCGCATTTTGTGAATAATTGCCTCGATGAAGGGCCGATCATCAAGCAAGACGTGATACCTGTCGATCACAGTTATAGCGCCTTAGAAATGGCACGTTCTGGGCGGGATGTTGAAAAGAGTGTGCTGAGCAAAGCGCTGCAGTTGGTGCTTAACGAGCAAGTGGTCGTGTACGGCAATAAAACGATCGTTTTCTAATACGCAGGCAGTCGCGCTAAGGTTATGGTAAGTATTGCGATATCATGGCATTCAGCTTGGTCCATTTTAATCAGCTATCATTATGTTTATTGGAGATTTTATAGTGTTAACATTCGGGCGAACATAGCGCATAAGCGTGTCGCCCATGCTCTAGTCTAAGATCGGAGTGCAGGATGCCAACCAGTCAAAGCCTTATCGTTGGAACGAAAGATTTACCCGATAGTTTGAATTTATCTTGGGCACAGCTTGATGAGCAATTTCGCGTGCTACGGATGAGCCAAGCCTTTTACCGGCGTTGTACACGTTCGGCGGCGCAAATCATTAATCAACCTATCAGCCAATTGTTTAGTGCCTTTAATGCCGAGTTGTGCGCCGATATTGTAAGGCGTCGTGGGCAAGAGCTCGGTTTTCAACTCCAAGATCATCGGGGTATACGTGTGCATCTTGCGCTGCATTCTTTGCCTGAGATGGGATGGTATTTGATTCTATCTGACATTAATTTTGAAGATCCGCAGATGAAAGAGTTGCATTCGGATTATCGTCGAGCGATTCAAGCGAGCGATGCTTGGCTGCAACACATTGAAGATGTGATTAAATCCTCCCAAGAAGAAGTGTTCAAAGTCGCAGTTGCTAAGGCGATGTCGCTCACTGGTAGTCGCTATGGCTTTATTCTGTTGCATAACGAAAAATCAAAAACACTCACGCTCGCGGCACGTTCCGACTATCCCAACGCAGAGGCGGACCAAGCCGATTTCATCAAAGATAATACCCAAGTGTCAGAACTTGAAAGCCGCGTATGGCTCGAATGCGTACGAGATTATAAGCCGATCATCCAAAATCAAACCGACTCCCAAAGACGCTTAGGGGATTTGCCCTTAGATAAACTGTTACTTGCGGGGCGTTACTTGGCGGTGCCGATTTTGTTTCGCAGCCGCTTGGTCGGCATAGTGTGCGTGGTTGACCGTAACGAGCCCTATAGTCGTAATGATGCGAGATCATTACTGACTTTTGCCAGCATTTTATGGCACAGCATTGAACTACCACGCACATTGCGCGCGGTATCCCGCCAGTCCAAAATCATTAAATCCCAAAAAGAGCAGTTATCTCAGTCGTTAACCCAGCTTATTAGTGCTATTTCTGAGGCATTAGAACTAAAAGATGCCTATACCGCAGGGCATCAAAAATCGGTGGCGCAATTAAGTTATTTGATTGGTGAGAAATTAGGCTTAGATCCCCAGCGCCTAGAAGGGCTTAAAATTGGTGCCTTAGTCCATGATATCGGCAAGTTGGCCATTCCATCGCAGATCTTGACCAAACCTTCGAAGCTTTCAAAAGAAGAATACGCATTAATACAGACCCATCCACTCCATGGCGCTGAAATTATTGAGGATGTGGAGTTTCCATGGCCCATCAAAGAGATGATTTTACAGCATCATGAGCGGCTCGATGGCTCAGGCTATCCTGAGGGGTTAAAGGATAAAGCCATTCTCTATGAGGCAAAAATTATTGCGGTAGCCGATGTTGCCGATTCAATATTATCCCACAGGCCCTATCGTCCATCCTTAGGGCTGGAGAAAATGGCCGAAGTGCTGCGTGCGGGCAAAGGGACTCTGTTTGATCCTGAGATAGTCGAGACCTGTTTAGCGATTTTGATTAATCGTGAGCTGAGTATTAGCGATCATATTGGTGCCGCGCTCCTTGAACCTCTCGTCACGATTTCCCTCGACCATGAGTTAGCCGACGTTAAGCGTTTGCTTACTGCTGCTCGCGCTAAGGTGGCTGTGGTATTAGATGAGCAACATAAGATAATTGGCGTGATCACTCATCAATTGCTGGAGCATTGGTTTAGTCCATTACTTGGCACAGCGGCTGAGCGTGAGCAGGATAGGGCACCTTTACATAAAAAAGCCCATCAGATCATGCAGCATTCGGTGCCTACCATCAGTGAGGTGGCGACATCGGAAGATGCCTTATTGCAGTTGAATCTTTTGGATTCAGAATATCTTGTGGTGATAAACAAAGCACAGCAGCCATTGGGGATTATCGGCTGGCGGGCCATTGCCATGACAAGAAACGCTTTCCGCGAAGTTGAGAGATTGATTTAAGTGCTTTATGAAACACTTTATTTTTAATCCTGATAATAACAGCGCAACTGTAGGCTAAATTTTACCGACAATAAAAAAGATGCCCTCGGGCATCTTTTTACGTAACTCATGTTATCGAACGAATACTGTTAATCAACAATACGCAGTAATTCGTTGATACCCACTTTACCGCGGGTTTTTGCATCCACTTTCTTAACGATAATGGCGGCATAGAGGCTGTACTTGCCACAGGCTGACGGCAGGTTGCCAGAAACCACGACTGAACCCGCTGGCACACGACCGTAATGCACTTCGCCAGTTTCGCGATCATAAATTCGAGTGCTTTGGCCGATATACACGCCCATAGAAATCACTGAGCCTTCTTCAACTACAACGCCTTCAACAATCTCAGAACGTGCACCGATAAAGCAGTTATCTTCGATGATGGTTGGGCCCGCTTGCAATGGCTCAAGTACGCCACCAATACCTACGCCACCAGATAAATGCACGTTTTTACCGATTTGGGCACATGAGCCAACGGTCGCCCAAGTGTCAACCATAGTGCCTTCATCAACATAGGCACCTAAGTTCACATAGGATGGCATCAAGACGGTATTTTTACCGATGAATGAGCCTTTACGCACTGTTGCAGATGGCACCACACGAATCGCTTCCGCTTTGAAGCGGGCTTCATCATACTCGGCAAATTTTAACGGCACTTTGTCGAAGTATTTGGTTTCGGCGCCATCGATAACCACGTTATCGAAAATACGGAAGGACAGTAATACCGCCTTTTTCAGCCATTGGTGTACATGCCATTGTCCGTCGATTTTCTCGGCGACACGGACTTCACCTTTATCGAGCATATTGATGACATGTTGCACATCGTCACGCACGCTGGCGTCAACTGTGCTTGGCGTGATGTCGGCGCGCGCTTCAAAAGCCGCCTCAATACGTTGGCGTAAAGCCTCCATTTACTTCTCCCACTGGTCTCGTTAATTAACTGATTCGATATTCTTCGCACTCAAGGCACTGATTAAAGCGTCCCTGAGGGTATTTTCTTGGGTTTCGTTAAGCTGTAGGCCGTCATTGGTCTGCAGCATAAAAAAGTCTTCGGCTCGCTCACCAATGGTGGTGATCTTGGCCGCGAGTAACGTCGTGTTGCAACGGTAAAAGATATCGCCGACTTTTGCCAGTAATCCTGGCGAATCTAAGGCGATAAGCTCCATCATACTTGTACCATGACGACTGCTTTCGAGGAAACTCACTTGTGTAGGAACATTAAAAGGTTTCATCTTGCGCGACAGTTTTCTAAAGCGTGGCAGTTTTGGACTGTCGCTCGACAGGGCTTTTTCGAGTGCCTTACGGATACTTTGGATGCGTGAAAGCTGGCTCACTGGCTCGCCATCTTGTTCTAAGATCACAAAGGTATCGAGTGCATAATTATCTTTTGAGGTCATGATGTTGGCATCATGGACGTTGATATTTTTATTGTCGAGTACCGCCATCACAGTTGCAAATAACTTTGGTCTGTCTTGGCAATAGACAAATAGCTCAGTGCCACCACGGGTGGTGTGTTTGGACACTAAGACTAAGGGCTCATCCTGTTGTTTGTGCTTTAAAATCGCTTCAGCGTGCCACGCGACTTGATTGGGCTGGTGGCGTAAAAAGTAATCCGCCTTAAAACGTTGCCACAGGGTATCGAGATCTTTTTCTTTCAGTCCACGGCGCAGCAGCTCTTTTTTCGCCTTAGCTTGGTATTCACGCACTCTGGCACGAATATCGACGGGTTTTTCTTTACCGCGGGCGAGTACCCTTTGGGTCGAAAAGTACAAGTCACGCAGCAGTGAGCCTTTCCAGTTGTTCCAGGTTTTTTCATTGGTGGCGCAGATATCGGCCACGGTTAAGCAGTACAGATAACTTAAATGCACGGCATCGCGGACTTTACTAGCAAAATCGGCCACCACATCGGGGTCGGAAATATCCCGGCGCTGGGCGGTGACAGACATCACCAGATGATTTTCAACCAGCCAAGCGACTAGACGGCCATCGTGATCGTTTAACCCGTGCAGCTTACAAAAGGCGAGGGCGTCGCTTGAGCCCAATTTACTGTGATCGCCGCCGCGACCTTTGGCAATATCGTGAAAGATTGCACCGAGTACCAGTAAGCCCTTTTTCGGCAGTTGGTTGATGAGAATCGAGCCTAGGGGAAATTCTTCTTTTTGTTCGGGCTGGGAGAATCGTTCGATATTGAGCAGCAATCTGTGAGTATGTTCATCGACTGTGTAGGCGTGGAATAGGTCGAACTGCATCTGGCCTTCAATATTTCGCCATGCGGGTAAATAGGCCGATAACACACCGTGTTTATGCATTAAAGACAAAGCAACAATGCCGCGAGGGTGGCGCAGAATTTCCATAAAAGTTTGGCGACAAAGCGGATTTTCTTGTAAGGCTTGCGGTTGGGCGCGTCTTGCACGGCGCAGTGAACGCAGTGTTGGCGCGTAAATGCCTTTGATGTTGGAGTTTTTTGCGACCAACAAAAACAGCCGGACAATTTCTTCGCCGCTATCGAACAGATCATCGCTGAGCGCTTCTATAAAGGTGCCACGGCGCTGGTAGTGTTTATCTATCGATTGAATTTCTAAGGCTTTTGTGTGCCCCAATGTTGCCCGTTTAAATAGCTGCAGCAACATTTCGTTCAGCTCCATCACTCGGCGTACCGTGCGATAGTAGCGTTTCATCATCTGCTCAACAGCAAGCTGGGTGGCGTCTTCATAGCCCATAAGTTCGGCAACTTGGCGTTGTACATCAAAGAGTAAGCGATTTTCATCGCGCCCCACCACCATGTGCAGGGCAAAGCGCAGCTTCCATAAAAAGTGCTGACATTCGAGCAATTCTTCTAATTCACCTTGTTCTAAAAAGTCGTATTGGACTAATTCTTCGAGGCGAGCGGCGCCAAAGTGCCGCATGGCTACCCAAGCAATGGTTTGAATATCCCTAAGGCCACCGGGGCAACTCTTGATATTGGGTTCTAAATCGAAGGCACTGGCTCTGGCATGGCGGGCATTTTGCTCATCCCGTTTTGCGATAAAAAAATCGCTTGAGGTCCAAAAATCACTTTGACGAATGGCATCGTAAAGTTGATCGAATAAAAGCTCAGGCCCTTCGAGCAGTCGGGCTTCTAATAAGTTAGTGGCTATGGTGATGTCTTCACGACCGAGGATAATCGTGTCGTTCAATGTACGAACACTGTGGCCGATTTCGAGATTGGCATCCCACAGAAAGGCAATAAACTGACTGAGTGCTGCTTCGGCGGCGGGTGACAAAATATCATTAAACAGGAACAGCAAGTCGACATCTGAGTGGGGATGCAGCTCCCCACGGCCATAGCCGCCTACGGCAATCAGGGCAATATCGTATTCCCTTAGTCCGTGCTGTTCCCAAGCTTGCTTGACAAGGGCATCGACAAATTGACAGCGCTGCGTGACGAGCTCTTCAATCGGGGTTTTAGCCTTAAAACTGGCCAAAAGAATCTGATTCTGTTCGATTAATGATTGTTTTGCGAGCAGAGCTATATTCATCGAGTCCCTTGTTTTTATGCTTGTTAGTTTGGCCTATCGCTCGTGATTGATGATACGCGGGAAATCTTCATCCTCACGCAGAGTCAGTACTTCAACCCCTTTTTCTGTTACCAGAAGAGTGTGTTCCCACTGGGCAGAGTTTTTTCCGTCTGAGGTGGTCACCGTCCACTTATCATCACGATCGAGTATGGTCGTGTGGCGACCGGCATTGATCATAGGTTCAATGGTGAAACACATGCCTGGGCGTAATACTGTGTTATCGCCGTTACGGTAGTGCATGACCTGAGGTTCTTCATGGAAACCCGAGCCAATACCGTGGCCACAATAATCTTGCACGATGGAATATTTCTCAAGGCCTGTTTTGCTTGCTTTGATGAATTTTTCGATAGTATTGCCAATTTCACCCAGTTTTAAACCTGGACGCACCTTGCGAATGGCTAAATACAGGCTTTCTTGCGCGATGCGGCACAGGCGTTTGTCCTTAGCGCTCACTTCACCAATTAAAAACATCATCGAAGTATCACCGTGATAGCCGTCTTTGATCACTGTGATGTCGATATTGAGAATATCGCCTTCTTTCAATGGTGGGTTATCGTTCGGAATACCGTGGCAAATCACATTGTTTACTGAAGTACAAATGGACTTAGGAAAACCATGGTAGTTAAGCGGCGCCGAAATCGCACCTTGCTCTTCGGTATATTTGGCGCAGAGATCATTGAGTTCATTGGTGGTCACGCCCGGCTTAACATACGGGGCGATCATTTCTAATACCTGTGCGGCGAGTTTGCCCGCAGCACGCATTTTTTCAATTTCTTCAGCTGTCTTGATGACTATACTCATTGCGTTTTCTCTTGTGTCTTTAATGTCTGTTGGCCACGCAACCTAATGCAAAAATTTGTGCTTTAGGGCTATTTATGGTATAAAGCGCGCCGTTATGTTTAAGTCTTGATGAATTGCCTAAGCCAGCATTTGCTCTGTTTAGATACTTGCAAGACTAAAGATGGCGGCCATTATACATGGCTATTTGTCTAAATACTAAATCACACACGTGTCGACACATTCTTCGGGGTGCCCTCAGCTGTTAACTGCGGGGTCGAAGACATGGGATACGTGGAGGTCTAACCCCCTAAATTTTAAGGTAATAGAAATGACTACAGTTTCAATGCGCGATATGCTTCAGGCCGGTGTCCACTTCGGTCACCAAACCCGTTACTGGAACCCAAAAATGAAGCCATTCATTTTCGGTGCTCGCAACGGTGTTCACATCATCAACCTTGAGCATACTGTGCCAATGTTCAATGAAGCGCTGGCTTTCATCAGCAATGTAGCTTCAAAGAAAGGTAAAGTATTATTCGTTGGTACTAAACGTGCTGCTGGCGAAGCGATCAAAGAAGCTGCTCTGTCTTGTGACCAGTACTATGTTGATCACCGCTGGTTAGGCGGTATGCTGACTAACTGGAAAACCGTTCGTCAGTCAATCAAACGTCTGAAAGAACTGGAAAGCCAATCAGTAGATGGTACTTTCGACAAGCTGACCAAGAAAGAAGCGCTGATGCGTACTCGTGAGCTTGAAAAGCTGGAAAAATCTTTAGGTGGTATTAAAAACATGGGCGGCCTGCCAGACGTATTATTCGTCATCGGTGCTGACCATGAGCATATCGCTATTAAAGAAGCTAACAACCTGGGTATCCCTGTTGTTGCAGTTGTTGATACTAACTCTGCGCCAGATGGTGTTAACTACATCGTTCCTGGTAACGACGACGCTATGCGTGCCATCCGCCTGTACACTACTTCTGTTGCTGCTGCTGCTAAAGCTGGCCGTGGTCAAGATTTGGCTGTTCAAGCTGAGCAAGACGGTTTCGTAGAAGCCGAATAATAATAAGGCGGGATGAGTTTCATCACCCTTATTAACCAAGATTTTTGATTGGTTAACAGGGGCCATTCGGCCCCTGTTTTATATCTGCAAATTAGTCGATTTTTTATAGAGGATTTAACAATGGCAATTACTGCTGCCCAAGTTAAAGAACTGCGCGACCGTACTGGCGCAGGCATGATGGATTGTAAAAACGCTCTGACAGAAGCTGACGGCGACATGGAGTTAGCGATTGACAACATGCGTAAGTCTGGCGCTGCTAAAGCGGCTAAAAAAGCGGGTAACATCGCTGCTGACGGTACTATTTTAATCAAGAATGGCGAAGGTTTCGCTGCTCTGTTAGAAGTTAACTGTCAAACTGACTTTGTTGCTAAAGATTCTAACTTCTTAGGCTTCGCAAACGCAGTGTTAGATGTTGCTGCAGCATCTAAAGTGACACTTGAAGATTTAAAAGCACAGTTCGAAGATGCACGTGTTGCTCTAGTAACTAAAATCGGTGAGAACATCAACATTCGTCGTGTTGAGTACATCGATGGTGCAAACCTGTCTTCATACCGTCACGGTGAGCGCATTGGTGTTGTTGTAGCCGGTGAAGCTGACGAAGAAACCTTAAAGCACATCGCAATGCACGTTGCTGCTTCTAAGCCTGAATTCGTTAATCCAGAAGATGTGCCTGCTGATCTTGTTGCAAGAGAGCAAGCACTGCAAATCGAAATCTCTATGAACGAAGGCAAATCTGCTGAGATCGCTGAGAAGATGGTTCTGGGTCGTATGAAGAAGTTCACCGGTGAGATTTCTCTGACTGGCCAAGCTTACATCATGGAACCAAAGAAAACTGTTGGCGAAGTTCTGAAAGAGAAAGGCGCTACAGTGACTAACTTCATTCGTTTAGAAGTTGGTGAAGGTATTGAGAAGAAAGAAGAAGATTTTGCAGCTGAAGTTGCTGCTCAAATCGCTGCTTCTAAAAAGGCTTAATCGCCAACGCTAAATACCCCCAAGACCGTGGCATTCGCTGCGGTCTTGTTATAACCAGGATAAAAATTATGAGCACCAATCCAAAACCCGCATTTAGACGCATTCTTCTTAAATTAAGTGGCGAAGCACTGATGGGCGACGAAGGCTTCGGCATCGACCCTAAAGTATTAGATCGCATGGCTCAGGAAGTGAAAGAGCTGGTTGAACTGGGTATTCAGGTGGGTGTGGTTATTGGTGGTGGCAATCTGTTTCGCGGTGAAGGCTTAGCAAAAGCTGGCATGAACCGTGTGGTGGGCGATCACATGGGTATGCTGGCAACGGTTATGAACGGCTTGGCAATGCGCGACGCCTTGCACCGTGCCTATGTTAATGCCCGTCTGATGTCAGCTATCCCGTTAAAGGGTGTGTGTGACGATTACAATTGGGCTGAAGCGATCAGCTTGCTAAAATCTGGCCGAGTGGTTATTTTTGCTGCCGGTACAGGTAATCCATTCTGCACGACCGATTCTGCGGCCTGTTTACGCGGCATTGAAATCGAAGCTGAAGTCGTGTTGAAAGGGACGAAAGTCGACGGTGTATACTCCGAAGACCCAATGAAAAACCCAGACGCCGTTAAGTATGATGAAGTCACTTATGCGGAAATTCTGGAAAAAGAATTAAAAGTAATGGACTTAGCAGCCTTTACTCTGGCGCGTGATCACGACATGCCTATTTTAGTCTTCAACATGAACAAACCTGGCGCTCTTCGCCGCGTTATCATGGGTGAAGAGGAAGGCACGCTGATCAGAGCAAAAAAAGTTATTTAATGACCAAGAAGGACATTTAACGTGATTGAGAACATTAAGAAAGATGCGCAAGAACGCATGGGTAAATGTGTAGAAGCGACTAAAAACCAAATGGCGAAAGTACGTACAGGTCGTGCTCACCCAAGCCTGCTTGATTCAATTCAAGTGTCTTACTACGGTACTATGACACCACTGAACCAAGTGGCAAACGTGGGCGTTGAAGATTCACGCACTCTGTCTGTGACTGTATTCGATCGTAGTGCTATCCAAGCCGTTGAAAAGGCCATTATGAGCTCAGATTTAGGTCTGAACCCTATGTCTGCTGGCGCGACCTTGCGTATTCCATTACCCGCGCTGACGGAAGAGCGTCGTAAAGACTTCATCAAAGTGGTGCGTAACGAAGCCGAAAACGGTCGTATCGCTATCCGCAACGTACGTCGTGATGCCATTTCTGAAGTGAAAAAGCTTGAGAAAGCTAAAGAATGTACAGAAGATGACGTTCGTCGTAGCGAAGAAGAAGTACAAAAGTTCACCGATGCTCACATTAAAAAGGTTGATGAGATTTTAGCAGCCAAAGAAATTGAGTTGATGGAAGTCTAATCTCAAGTTCGATAAGCTAGAGTTGATGCGCCGTGTAGGGGTATACTACACGGCGTTTGTCTATTTTAAAGGGCTGTATTAGATGTCATCCACAGTGGAACTTGATCCGCACCCTAGGACGAGTGAGAGTGATTTATACACTCAAACGACCTTGCCGGGACAATTACCCGAACTCGTGAAACAGTCGTTACCTAAGCATGTCGCCATTATTATGGATGGCAATGGGCGTTGGGCACAAACCCAAGGTAAGCCACGAGTGTTGGGGCATAAGGCCGGTGTTAAGGCCGTTAGAAGAGCCGTAAGCACGGCAAGCCAATTGGGTATTGAATCGCTAACGTTATTTGCATTTTCTAGCGAGAATTGGCGTAGACCCGATAAAGAAGTCAGCTTGCTGATGGAATTGTTTTTTACCGTATTACAGCGTGAAATTAAATTGCTGCATAAGAATCAGGTTAAGCTGAAGATTATTGGCGATATCAGCCGTTTTTCTGCGCGATTACAGAAGCAAATTGCTGCCGCGCAAGAGAAGACATCAGGTAATACCGGCTTAGTTTTGAATGTCGCCGCTAACTATGGTGGCCGTTGGGACATACTTCAAGCAGCCCAAAAATTAGCGGAAAAGGTTGAAACTGGCGAAATGACCAGCAGTCAGTTCACCGAAGAAGCCTTAAGTGCACATTTGTGCATGCAAAATCAGAGTGAAGTTGATTTAATGATCCGCACGGGCGGGGACTGTCGCATCAGCAATTTTGTGCTGTGGCAGGCGGCCTATGCAGAATTGGTGTTTACCGACACCCTTTGGCCTGATTTCGATGAACAGGCTTTTCATGAAGCGATTGCCATTTTTGCAAGTCGCCAGCGCCGCTTTGGTTTGACTGGAAGTCAGATTGATGAGATGCGTGCATTGTAAAACCTCATGAGGGATTTTTTTTGCTAAAACAACGAATAATAACAGCAATTTGGTTAGTTCCATTAGTTTTGGGGGCGATATTCTTGCTCCCTGCCAGCTACTTCGCTTGGGCTTTGGTCGGCGTCTTTCTCATTGCAGCAAAGGAATGGGGAAGAATTATCGATAATCAGTGTGATGTGACTCAGTGGAGCTTCACCTGTACGGTCGGTATCTTGTTGGTGGCACTGAATCTGATTGTGCCCATCGATGCGGTTTGGTTAAGCCATCAATTACACCCTATCTATTTAGCCATTCTCTATATTGGCGCACTTTGGTGGTTAGCCTCACTATTATTAGTGGTGACTTATCCTAAGAGCGCTAAGTTTTGGCAAAAAAATCCTATGTTTAAGTCCATGTTTGGACAGTTAACCTTAATCCCTTGCTTTGTCGCTCTTATCGCGCTCAAATCTATTGGTTCACAAGCTTCGCCTTATTTTGGCCCAGTATTGGTATTTTTGGTGATGTTGATTGTGTGGGCTGCCGATTCTGGCGCTTACTTTGTTGGTAAGGCGATAGGTAAAACCAAACTAATGCCCGCGGTGAGCCCAGCGAAAACGCTTGAAGGCCTACTCGGTGGTTTAGCAACCACCATGATAGTGGTTGCGATTGTGATGTATTATTCGCCTGAGCAAGAACTGGGCTTAGTTGTGGCAGTAACCTTATTTGTTGCCTTAGTGTCAGCAGTGGGGGATTTATCTGAAAGTATGTTTAAGCGTGCGGCCTGTATCAAAGATTCTGGCACCATTTTGCCAGGTCACGGCGGCGTACTAGATCGCATCGACAGCCTGACCGCAGCCTTGCCGGTGTTTACCCTGATCTACATTGCATTCTGGATGTAACGCTATGCAAAATATGGTGATTTTGGGTGCTACCGGCTCTATAGGTGCCAGTACCTTAAGTGTGATCTCAGCGAATCCACTCGCTTATCGCGTGTACGGACTAGTGGCTAACGCCAGCGTCGATAAGATGCTCGCACTTTGTGTTGCTCACAGACCAAAAGTGGCGCATATGGTGGATGAAGCGGCAGCAAAACAGTTGCGTGCCGTTTTACCCGCGACGCTCAATATCCAAGTCACCACAGGCATCAATGATTTACTCGGTTTAGTGACCGCTGCCGAAGTGGATACTGTGATGGCGGCGATTGTTGGGGCTGCAGGGCTAGTACCGACGCTTGAAGCCGTAAAGGCGGGTAAGCGGGTATTACTGGCCAATAAAGAAGCCTTAGTCATGTCAGGTGAGCTGTTTATTGAGGCGACTAAGCGCTCTGGTGCTGTGCTCTTGCCTGTGGATAGTGAGCATAATGCCATCTTCCAATGTCTCCCCCAAGAAGTGCAAGCCAACCTTGGCCGTTGTGACTTAGCGGCATCGGGTATTTCCCATATTCTGTTAACCGGTTCTGGTGGGCCTTTCCTGCGCTCGGATTTGGCGACACTGGCCGCCATGACGCCAGCTCAGGCTTGTAAACATCCTAATTGGTCCATGGGACCTAAAATCTCCGTCGACTCCGCCACTATGATGAATAAGGGCTTAGAGTTTATTGAGGCGCGTTGGTTGTTTAACACTCAGGCTGAGCAACTGAAGGTGGTTATCCACCCGCAAAGCGTGATCCACTCTATGGTGCAGTACCTTGATGGTTCGGTTATTGCTCAAATGGGTAACCCAGATATGCGCACACCGATTGCCCATTGCATGGCTTATCCGCAAAGAATTCATTCTGGCGTTGAACCTTTAGATTTTTTCAAAGTCGGACAGTTAAGCTTTTATGAACCTGATTTTGAACGTTTCCCCTGTTTGGCTCTGGCAATGGACGCGTGTGCCCAAGGGCAAGAGGCGACAACAGTGTTAAATGCTGCCAATGAGATTGCCGTTGAAGCATTTTTACAGGGGCAAATTGGCTTTACGCAAATTGCAAAAGTGAACGAAGCTTGTTTAGTGACTGTGCCTAAGTGCCCTATGGGCAGCATAGAAGATATTTTAGCCTTAGATGCGCAAACCCGCGTCTATGCGCGTGAGACCTTAGCAAGCATCGCTTAGCAATGGCTGAATGATTAAATCAATGACGTAAGGAGTGGGATGTTAGATTTTTTATGGAACTTAGGTTCTTTTATCGTTGCACTGGGCCTGTTAATCACAGCCCACGAATACGGCCATTTCTATGTCGCGCGCCGTTGTGGTGTCAAAGTCGAACGTTTCTCCATAGGTTTTGGTAAGGCGATTTGGCGCCGTGTCGGTAAAGATGGCACTGAATACGTGTTAGCCATGATCCCACTCGGTGGTTATGTCAAAATGCTCGATGAGCGCGTTGAAGATGTTCCCGATGAATTAAAAGATCAAGCATTCAATCGTAAAACCGTTTGGCAACGCATTGCGATTGTGGCTGCTGGCCCGATTGCGAATTTCATTTTTGCTATTGTTGCCTTGTATTTCATGTATTTGATTGGTGTGCCCTCACTGAAACCTGTTATCACATCGACAACGCCTGGGACAGCCGCCGCGCAAATCCAAGTTACTGAGCCCATGCAAATTACGGCCATTTCCGGTCAGGCTGTGCGTAACTGGGAAGAGGTGAATTTAGCCTTAGCGGGCCACATAGGCGATGAAAGTCTGAGTGTATCGCTGACACCTGTTAACGGTTTACAGGGCTTAGATTCCAGTGTGCGCTCTTATACTTTAGATACCCGCAATTGGCATTTTGATCCTGAAAAAGAATCACCGATTACCACTTTAGGTTTAGGGATTTATCGCCCTGAAATTGTCCCGACAATAGCTGCAATTAGCCCTGACAGCGCCGCTGCGAATAGTGAGCTGAAAGTCGGCGATACCTTAGTGGCGATAAATGGTAAAAATTATTCCGATTGGCAGGCTTTTGTTGACATTATTCAACATTCTGCCAATGTGCCTGTGAGCTTAACTGTGCGTCGCAATGGCGAGCAGTTTAACGTGGCAGTGACACCGTTAAGCAGTAAAAACGCCGATGGCCAAGAGATAGGTATGCTGGGGGTGAGCCCAACCCAAGCGCCATGGCCAGACAATATGCGTTTACAACTTGAATATGGACCAATCGATTCTTTCGGCATCGCAGCGGATAAAACATGGCAACTTGTTGCTGTGAGCTTTAAGATGATTGGCAAATTATTTACCGGCGATGTGTCGGTGAAAAACCTGAGTGGACCCATCTCGATCGCACAGGGTGCGGGCAGTAGTGCAAACTATGGTCTGGTCTATTTTCTCGGGTTCCTCGCGCTCATCAGCGTCAATTTAGGCATCATTAACTTGTTGCCTTTACCTGTGCTCGATGGGGGACACCTGCTGTATTACTTTATTGAAGTAATAACTGGTAAACCTGTACCTGAAAAGGTGCAGGAAATAGGATTCAGATTTGGGGCAGCAATACTGCTGATGTTGATGAGCATTGCGCTCTTCAATGATTTTGCCCGACTCTGAGCAAGGACAGACTAATAATTAGAAGTGCTCTATGAGATTGAATAAACTTTTTGCCTCGATGTTATTCGTCGGTGCGTCGTTTTCAGGGACTGTGTTGGCTGATACTTTCCAACCGTTTGAAGTGACCGACATCCAAGTTGAAGGTTTGCAGCGAGTTGCACTCGGTGCTGCCCTGTTAAGCTTACCAGTAAAAGTAGGTGACACTGTTGACCAGTTAAGAATTCAACAAGCGATTAAAAGCTTGTATGCATCGACTAACTTTGAAAATGTCTCCGTGAGCCGAGATGGCGGCGTATTAGTGGTGAAAGTCACTGAACGTCCCACCATCAGTGCCGTGACATTTGATGGCAACAAAGACATTAAAGACGAACAGTTGCAGGAAAGTCTGGACGGTTCTGGCGTTAAAGTCGGTGAGTCGCTCGATCGCACTATGTTGACCGGTATTGAAAAGGGTCTGCAGGATTTCTACTACGGCGTGGGTAAATACGGCGCTAAAGTGGAAGCTCAAGTGATCAACTTGCCCCGTAACCGGGTTGAGCTGAAATTTAAGTTCACCGAAGGTTTAGCGGCCGAAATCCGCCAAATTAACGTGGTCGGTAATCATGAGTTCACCGATGCTGAGTTGATTGGCATGTTGGAACTTAAAGATTATGTGGCTTGGTGGGATCTGTTTGGCGAACGCCGTTATCAGAAGCAAAAGCTGCAGGCCGATCTCGAGACCATCAAAACCTATTATCACAATAAAGGTTATATCCGCTTTGAAGTCACCTCGACGCAAGTGGCGATGACGCCTGACCGTAAAGGTTTATATATCACCATCAACGTAGATGAAGGTGAGAAATATAAAGTTAAAGAAGTAAACCTGACGGGTGATTTGATGGGCCGTGAAGAGTTGATGAAATCAATTCTGCCAATCAAAGCGGGTGATATGTACAACGGCGGCGATGTGACTTTCACCGAAGAAATGTACAGCAAATATTTAGGCCGCTTCGGTTATGCCTACCCAGAAGTCAAAACCTACCCAGAAATTGATGATAAGACCAAAGAAGTGACATTAAACATCAATGTTAAACCGGGTAAACGTGTTTACGTTCGTGCGATTAACTTCACTGGTAACACAGTGACCAAAGATGAAGTGATGCGCCGTGAACTGCGTCAGATGGAAGGGGCTTGGTTAAACTCTGCACAAGTTGAGCAATCTAAAGCGCGTCTTAACCGTTTGGGCTTCTTCGAAACTGTTGACACTGAAACCATTCAAGTGCCAGGTACCGATGATTTAGTCGATGTCGCAGTGAAAGTGAAAGAGCAGCCGTCTGGCTCATTCAACGCTGGCGTAGGTTATGGTACTGAATCAGGCCTGAGCTTGCAGTTTGGTGTGCAGCAAAATAACTTCTTAGGCACAGGTAACCAAGCTGGTGTGAGTTTGAGCACCAACAAGTACTCTAAGAACGTTAACTTATCCTATACCGATCCGTATTGGACGAAGGATGGCGTGAGTTTAGGGGGTAGCGTTTATTGGAGTGAGTTTGACGCCAATGAAGCTAACTTAGAACGTTATAAAAACAGTTCTTACGGTGTGGCATTGAACTCGGGTTTCCCGATCAATGAATACAACCGTATCAACGGTGGCATCGGCTATCGTCATAACACGATTTCTGAAATTTCCGCCTACGAGCAAGCGCGTCGTTTCTATAACATCTATCGTGATAACGATCCAAATGCGGACTTAAGTTTCGATAACTTTGAATTGAGTTTGGGTTGGTATCGTAGCACCTTGAACCGTGGCACTTTCCCAACAGACGGCTCGTCTCAGCGTTTGAACGGTAAAATGACTTCGCCAGGATCTGATTTACAGTACTTTAAGACAGACTTTGACACTAACTTCTATTTCCCTATCAACCGTAGTCAGAGCTTCGTGCTTTTGGCCCGTGGTCGATTAGGTTATGGCAACGGTTATGGTCAGTTTAACGATAACGATCAAATTCTGCCTTTCTGGGAAAACTATTACTCGGGTGGTAGTAGCTCTCTACGTGGCTTTAAGTCAAACTCGGTCGGTCCTCGCTCCTTCTATATGTATAGTGGCAGCGAACCTTGCTTCGATCCATCCGGCGATGGCTGTAACTTCCCTCAGCCGGATCCTGATAGTATCCAAGTGAGTTCTGGTCGCTCAATCGGTGGTAATGCCCTTGCGACAGCGAGCATGGAGTTGATTGTCCCAACACCATTCTTGGATGAGGCTTACACGAATTCAGTACGTACGAGTTTCTTCGTTGATGCGGGTAACGTCTGGGATACTGAGTTTGACTACGATTTTTATAAAAATAGCTTGCCAGCAGACGAGTTTGCTAAGTTACAGGACTACAGTGATCCAGCACGCCTGCGCGCCTCTTGGGGCTTAAGTGTGCAGTGGTTATCACCTATGGGTCCTATGGTGTTTAGCTTAGCGTGGCCGATTAAAGAATACGAAGGCGACCAAACAGAGATATTCTCTTTCAATATTGGCAAAACTTTTTAAAAGGCATACACTCGGCAAGTTTTGCTGACAATAACAAGGTAACAAGGAGTTTATTTTGAACAAGATGGTAAATCGCGCGCTGATGACGTTAGTTTTGTTAGGCGCGCCGTTAATGGCACATGCTGAGAAAATTGCCGTAGTGGATATGGGCGCTGTGTTCGAACAGCTGCCACAACGTGAACAGATCTCTCAATCTCTGAAGAAAGAGTTTGGCGATCGCATGGCTGATGTCCAAAAAATGCAAGAAGAAATGCGCTCTCTGATGGAGAAGCAGCAACGTGACGGTGCGTTAATGAACGATGCACAAAAAACGGAACTGGTTCGTAAAATGGAATCGCTAAAATCTGAATATCAGTTAAAAGGCAAAGCATTGGATGAAGACTTACGTCGTCGCCAAGGTGAAGAGCAAAATAAACTGTTAGTTAAAGTGCAAAAAGCCATCAACACTATCGCTGAAAAAGACCAATATGATTTGGTATTGCAACGTGGTGCAGTCATTTATGTTAAGCCTAACGCTGACATCAGTGGCAAAGTGGTTGAAGCCTTAAGCAAAGGCAAGTAATAGATGAATAGTGTGACTTTAAAAGAGCTAGGCCTGTTATTAGACGGTGATATCCAAGGCGACGAAACGCTAGTTATTAATAGTGTGGCGACCTTAGAACATGCCAAAGCGGGTCAAATCTCTTTTTTAGCCAACAGTAAATATCGCTCTCAGCTTGAGGAAACTCAAGCGAGTGCGGTGTTATTGTCAGCTAAAGATGCGCAGGATTATCAAGGTACTGCGTTAATTGTAAAAGATCCTTACGTTGGTTTCGCCCGTGTTGCCCAGTACTTGGACACTACGCCTAAAGCGGCGGTGGGTATCCATCCTTCGGCTCAAATAGACGCTTCTGCCCATATAGGTGAAGGTGTTGCGATTGGGGCGAATGCGGTTATTGGTGCGAACGTTATTTTAGGTGAAGATGTCCAGATAGGTGCCGGTGTTGTGCTTGGACAAGATGTGGTTATTGGCTCAAAAACGCGTTTATGGGCTAATGTTACCGTCTATCACGATGTGCATTTGGGGCAAAATTGTATTATCCATTCGGGTGCCGTATTAGGCTCAGATGGTTTTGGTTATGCCAATGAACGCGGCCAGTGGATTAAAATTCCACAAACGGGCGGCGTTCGTATCGGCGATCGGGTTGAGATAGGTGCGAATTCAACGGTAGATCGCGGTGCATTAGGCCATACCGAGATCCACGATGGGGTGATTATCGATAACCAAGTACAAATTGCCCATAACGATATTATCGGTGAAAATACCGCAATCGCTGGTAGTACGACTATCGCTGGCAGTGTGACTATTGGTAAATATTGCATTATTGGCGGTAGTTGTGCCATCGCAGGTCATTTGAGCATTGCCGATGGTGTGCATGTGTCTGGTGCTACCAATATTACCACTAATATGCGTGAGCCCGGTTTATACTCTTCTGCCACAGTGGCAATGGACAATAAACTTTGGCGTAAAAATACAGTTCGTTTCCGTCAGTTAGATGAACTGTTCCAGCGTGTTAAAACGTTGGAAAAAAATTTAAAAACACCAGATTAATTGCTCCAAGGCAATTTGAGGAACTCGGTTCGTGTCTAATCAAATGAACACTATGGATATTAAAGAAATACTTAAATATCTACCCCATAGATATCCATTCCTATTGATCGATCGTGTGCTTGATTACACTCCTGGTGTTAGTCTGCAGGCGATCAAAAACGTTTCAATAAATGAGCCATTTTTTCAGGGACATTTCCCGGTTCAGCCTGTGATGCCAGGCGTGCTTATTTTAGAAGCCATGGCGCAGGCAACTGGCCTGTTAGCCTTTAAAACCATGAGTAGTGATGTGCCACCTCCAGGGGTGTTGTATTACTTTGCTGGTATCGACAATGCGCGTTTTAGACGTGTGGTTGAGCCAGGAGATCAAATCCATTTTGATGTCAAAATGATTAAAGAGCGCCGCGGGATTGGCGTCTTCTACGGTGAGGCCAAAGTGGATGGTGAAGTGGTTTGTTCCGCTGAAATCATGTGTGCCCGCAGAGAGATTAGTCAGTGATAGATACATTAGCGTTTGTGCATCCCGATGCAAAAATTGGCAATAACGTCACCATTGGCCCTTGGACCTATATCGGTGCAGGCGTTGAAATTGGTGATGATTGTTGGTTGAGTTCCCATGTGGTTGTTAAAGGTCCAACGATTATCGGCAAAGGTAATCGTATCTTTCAATTCGCCTCAGTAGGCGAAGAATGCCAAGACAAAAAATACGCTGGTGAACCCACACGACTGATCATTGGCGACAATAACGTCATCCGTGAGCACGTGACTATTCACCGTGGTACAGTTCAAGATAACAGTGAAACCCGTATTGGGTCGAATAACCTGTTTATGAACTATGTGCATATCGCCCATGACTGTGTGGTCGGCGATAATGTAATCATGGCCAATAACGCTTCTATCGCGGGTCATGTACACGTGGGTGATTGGGCGATTTTAGGCGGTATGACAGGTGTTCACCAATTTGTGCATATCGGTGCCCATGCGTTTACTGCAGGGTGTTCTTTGGTGCTGCAGGATGTGCCTCCCTTTGTGATGGCGGCGGGTCAGCCGACGATTCCACGCGGTTTAAACAGCGAAGGCATGAAACGTCGTGGTTTTTCTAAAGAAAGCCAGCTGGCGGTGCGTCGTGCTTATAAAACCTTATATCGCAGCAGCTTAACAGTTGACGAAGCGATGGAAGCCCTAGCTGAAGATGCACAGAGCGATGAGCAAGTGAAATTGTTCCTTGAATTTGTAAAGTCATCGAGTCGCGGCATTATTCGCTAACTTGATGACCACACGACATCAAAAGGGCATTTTTATGCCCTTTTGTATTATTGGCTTAAGCCTATTGGGTGGTTAGACGTTGTCGTTAGTAATGTCCTTGTGCATTCAACCATCAATGAGCTTAATCATTAATTTACAGCAGTATGGCTTGGCATGATGCGTTTTAGCTGTTGTTCGCCCCGTCATCCAATGTCATTCATTCATGAGACATGATTGGTTTATGAGCAATAAAACTCCATTAGTGTTTGCCATGGTTGCCGGAGAACTCTCGGGCGATATTTTAGGCGCAGGTTTAATGGCGGCGCTGCAAAAGACTCATCCCGATGCGCATTTTGTCGGTATCGGTGGTCCCCGCATGGAAGCCCTTGGCTTTAAATCCCTGTTTGCGATGGAAGAACTCGCCGTGATGGGCATTGTTGAAGTGCTATCCCGTTTGCCTCGTTTATTAACAGTACGTGCCTCCCTGATTAAAGAGATTACCGCGCTTAAGCCCGATTGTTTTATTGGCATTGATGCACCGGACTTTAATATTGGTCTTGAGCTTAAACTCAAAGCGCGCGGCATTAAGACGGTCCATTATGTGAGTCCGTCCGTGTGGGCGTGGCGTCCAAAACGGATATTCAAAATCGCCAAGGCTACTCATATGGTGTTATCGCTGTTGCCCTTTGAGAAAGCCTTTTACGATCAGCATCAGGTGCCTTGTACCTTTGTGGGTCATACTTTGGCTGACGATATTCCTTTCCAAAGTGATAAAGCTGCAGCCCGTGCCTTGCTTGGATTAGATGCCGATGCTGAATACTTAGCGATTCTGCCCGGTTCCCGTGGTGGAGAGCTAAAGCAACTGGCTGAGCCTTTTGTGAAGGCGGCTTTACTGATTAAACAGAACTTCCCTGATATACGTTTTGTGACCCCGCTGGTGAATCAAAAACGCCGTGACCAATTTGAGCAAGCACTGAAGGATTTTGCGCCTGATCTTGAAATCCACATGATTGAAGGCCAGTCCCGTGAAGTGATGGCAGCGGCCGATGGCATTTTATTGGCCTCGGGCACTGCGACGTTAGAAGCCATGTTGGTCAAGCGTCCTATGGTGGTGGCTTATCGTGTTAGCCCTATGACCTATTGGATTGCTAAGCGCATGATGCAGGTCGAGCGTTTCTCGTTACCGAATCTACTGGCTGGAAAAGATCTCGTCCCTGAGCTCATTCAAGAAGATTGCACGCCAGAGAAAATAGCTGCGGCGGTCACAGTCGAGTTAAATCGAGATTTTACGCCGCTCAAAGCTGAGTTTGATGCCCTGCACCAAGTGTTACGCCGTGATGCGAGTTTAAAAGCCGCTGAAGCGGTAATGGCACTGGTTGAGCCTAAACATACTCAGGCTAAATCGCCGGAGGCTAATTAGTGGCAACCTATAAAAGTTTAACTGAAGCCGATTTGCTGGCCTTTTCGACGGGGTTGATTGCCGGAGTGGATGAAGTCGGCCGTGGCCCCTTAGTCGGCGACGTCGTCACTGCCGCAGTGATTTTGGATCCGAGCAAGCCCATCAGTGGCCTGAATGATTCTAAAAAACTCACTGAGAAGCGCCGCGAAACCCTGTTCGATGAGATTTGTGATAAAGCGTTGTGTTATCACGTTGGCCGCGCCAGTCCTGCTGAAATCGATGAGCTGAATATTCTGCACGCCACTATGTTGGCGATGCAGCGCGCGGTTGCTGGGCTTAATATTGCCCCTGAGCTTGTGCTTGTGGATGGTAATCGTAGCCCCATCTTTATTGCCCATAATGGCGTCTCGCTTACCAGTCACAGCATCATTAAAGGTGATGGTTTAATTGCCAGTATTAGTGCTGCATCGATTATCGCGAAAGTGACGCGGGATCGTGAGATGGACGTGCTCGATGCTGCTTATCCGCAATATGGTTTTGCTCAGCATAAAGGCTATCCGACTAAGGCGCATTTTGAGGCCATCGCCGAACATGGTGTGTTTGACCAGTACCGTAAAAGTTTCAAACCCGTCAAAGCATTACTGGGACTGTGAGCGCTGATTTTTAGCATTTGACCCAAACAAGCCGAAATAGGTATCTTGAGGTTGTTTGGGTATATAGTTGCCGTTATCCTGCAAAGTCACTGGCTCTGGCTGCGTGACTTTGTTAGGCTGCTTTCTAGTTATTGTTAACCTGCTATTCAAAGATAATCCTAATTATGTCCGATCCTCGTTTTGTGCATCTTCGTGTCCACAGTGACTTCTCTATGACCGATGGCGTGGCCAAGGTTAAGCCAATTTTGGCGCAGGTGGAAGCGCAGGGAATGGCGGCTGTCGCCCTGACTGATCAAAACAACTTTTGTGGTTTGGTGAAGTTTTACAGTGGTTGCCATGGTGCGGGGATTAAGCCGATTATCGGCG
Source organism: Shewanella hafniensis (assembly GCF_019655335.1). GTDB lineage: Bacteria > Pseudomonadota > Gammaproteobacteria > Enterobacterales > Shewanellaceae > Shewanella > Shewanella hafniensis. The sequence goes on along the minus strand of NZ_BPFD01000002.1, from coordinate 59,668 downwards.
CCGATTTTTGGATGCAAGTGCCCGGATTTGAAGGCGAATTATGCGCCTTGACCATCATTGCGATGAACAATGTCGGTTATCAGAATCTCACCCAAATTATCAGTCAGGCCTATTTGCGTGGCCAAGTGGCTGGCCGTGTGGTGATAGATCAAGAGTGGTTACTCACCTATAACGAAGGCATTTTGCTGTTATCGGGCGCCAAAGAAGGCGATCTGGGTAAGGCGCTGCTCAAGGGCAATGGCACTCAAGTTGAATCTTTATGTGAGTTTTATCAAACCCATTTCGCCGATCGCTATTTTCTTGAACTTATCCGCACTGGACGCCCAGACGAAGAGCGCTATCTGCACATGGCTGTGGCCTTAGCGCAGGAGAAAGGGATTCCCGTGGTCGCCACCAATCAGGTGGTGTTCCTTAAACCTGAAGATTTCGACGCCCATGAAATTCGCGTCGCTATCCACGATGGCTTTACCCTTGCCGATCCTCGCCGACCTAAAAAATACAGTGAACAGCAGTATTTGCGTAGCGAAGAGGAAATGTGTGAACTATTCGCCGACATTCCTGCGGCGTTGGCGAACAGTGTCGAAATCGCTAAACGCTGTAATGTGACGATCCGTTTATACGAATATTTCCTGCCCAACTTCCCGACGGGCGATATGTCCATCGAAGACTTTCTGGTCGATTGTTCGAAGAAGGGTCTTGAAGAGCGGCTTGAGTTTTTGTTCCCTGATCCTGAGGTGCGCGCCGAGAAACGCGGTGAATACGACGAGCGCCTCGATATCGAACTCAAAGTGATCAACCAGATGGGGTTCCCAGGTTACTTCTTGATCGTAATGGAGTTCATTCAATGGGGTAAAGATAACGGTATTCCAGTCGGGCCTGGTCGTGGCTCGGGCGCGGGTTCACTCGTGGCCTATGCGCTTAAGATTACCGATTTAGATCCATTGGAATTTGACTTACTGTTCGAGCGATTCCTCAATCCAGAGCGGGTTTCCATGCCCGACTTTGACGTCGACTTTTGTATGGATAGACGTGATGAGGTTATTGACCACGTGGCCGAATTGTACGGCCGTGAAGCGGTATCGCAAATCATCACCTTCGGAACTATGGCGGCAAAAGCGGTTATTCGCGACGTTGGCCGTGTGCTGGGTCATCCCTATGGTTTTGTTGACCGAATTTCTAAACTCATTCCACCAGAACCAGGCATGACGCTGGCGAAAGCGTTTGAGGTTGAGCCTGCACTGCAAGAATCCTATGATGCCGATGAAGATGTCAAAGATCTGATCGACATGTGCCGTAAGCTCGAAGGTGTGACCCGTAACGCCGGTAAGCACGCGGGTGGTGTGGTGATTGCACCGACAAAAATTACCGATTTTGCGCCGCTCTATTGCGACGCTGAAGGTAAAAACCCAGTAACCCAATTCGATAAAAACGACGTCGAAACTGCAGGTCTGGTTAAATTCGACTTTTTGGGTTTACGTACTTTGACTATCATCGACTGGGCACTGGAGATGGTGAATAAGGTCGAAGTCAAAAACGGTCGTCCGCCTGTGCGTATTGAAGCGATTCCGTTAACGGATCCTGCGTCGTTCCGCCTGCTGCAAAAGTATGAAACCACAGCAGTATTCCAGCTCGAATCCCGCGGTATGAAAGACTTGATTAAGCGTCTGCAGCCCGACTGTTTTGAAGACATGATCGCACTGGTTGCTTTGTTCCGCCCAGGTCCGTTGCAATCGGGCATGGTCGATAACTTTATCGAGCGTAAGCATGGGCGCGAGGAAGTATCTTATCCAGATTCTCAGTACCAGCATGAATCACTAAAAGAACTGTTATCGCCAACCTACGGCATTATTCTGTATCAAGAGCAGGTAATGCAGATAGCGCAGGTGCTGTCGGGTTACACCCTTGGCGGCGCCGATATGCTCCGCCGTGCTATGGGTAAGAAAAAGCCCGAAGAGATGGCCAAGCAGCGCAGCATTTTTAAAGAAGGCGCAATCAATAACGGCGTCGATGGCGACTTGTCGATGAAGATCTTCGACTTAGTGGAAAAGTTCGCCGGCTACGGTTTTAACAAATCTCACTCAGCCGCCTATGCGTTGGTGTCTTATCAGACCTTATGGCTAAAAACCCATTATCCTGCGCAGTTTATGGCGGCGGTAATGTCGGCCGATATGGACAACACAGATAAAATTGTGACCTTGGTCGATGAATGTGAGCGTATGGGGCTACCGCTCATTCCTCCGGATGTGAACAAAGGCTTGTTCAAATTTACCGTTGATGATGATCTGCGCATTGTTTATGGCATTGGTGCCATTAAAGGTGTAGGTGAAGGCCCAGTTGAATCGATTTTAGAGGCGCGTAAGGATGGCCCCTTCGTGGATCTATTCGATTTTTGCGCCCGTATCGATTTGAAAAAGCTCAATAAGCGCGTGATTGAAAAGCTTATCTGCGCGGGCGCACTCGATACTCTTGGACCGCATCGTGCTTCTATGATGGCCACCTTGCCCGAAGCGATTCGCGCCGCCGATCAACACGCTAAAGCTGAGGCGATTGGTCAACACGATATGTTTGGTTTGCTCAACAGTGAACCCGAAGATAGTAAGCAGCAGTTTGTTGAATGCACCCCTTGGCCGGATAAAATTTGGCTTGAAGGCGAGCGTGAAACCTTAGGCTTGTATTTGACCGGTCATCCGATCAATCAATATTTAAAAGAGCTTAAGCATTACACGTCCGGTCGTTTGAAAGATGTGCATCCGACCGAACGCGGTAAAACCGCTAAGGCTGCGGGGTTAGTGGTGGCGACACGCGTGATGCTGACTAAGCGCGGCTCGAAAATGGGCCTGTTGACGCTTGACGATAAGAGCGCGCGTCTTGAAATCATGTTGTTTACCGAAGCCTTTGAAAAGTTTAATCATCTGCTGGAGAAAGACCGCATCCTCATTTGTGAAGGTGAGGTGAGTTATGATGATTTTGCCGGCGGCAACCGTATGACGGCGCGTAACATCATAGATATCAGTGAGGCGCGCAGCCACTTTGCTAAGGCGCTAGAAATCGATATGGATGGCAGTGAGTTAACGCCATCTGCCCTTGATACCTTCGAGCAAGCCTTAAGCCCGTGGCGTAATGGCGCTGTGCCTGTGGTGATCAACTACACTCAAGCCCAAGCCAAAGGTCAGTTTAGGTTAGCCGATGCTTGGCGAGTGAATCCGACCGATGACTTGATGCTTTCGCTCGAATCGCTGCTCGGGCCAAACAAGGTGCGAATTTTATTCTAATGTTGGTGAATGTCTTAGGTGCAAACAGATGAAGTTAACCTATGTCGGCTAAGCTTTACGAGCCATTGGCAGTTGGCGATCTCAGCATGCATATCAGTGCTTTTTTGGCTGCGCAATCCTTAGCGCCTGACTGCAAGTTAGTGCTGGCTTACAGTGGCGGGGTTGATTCCGAAGTCTTAGCCTTTGGCTTAAGTCAGTTTGCGCGGCAACATCCTAAGTTTAACTATCAGTTGGTGTATGTGCACCATGGCCTAAGCGATAACGCTGATGCTTGGGCGCAGCATTGTCTTGAGCGCGGTCAGCATTATGGTTTACCCGTGACGGTTGAGCGAGTGACAGTTAATCACGGGCCCAGATTGAGCCTTGAAGCCGAAGCGCGAAAAGTGCGTTATCAAGCGATTGAACGGCATTTAAGCGCTAATGATGTGTTGCTGACGGCCCACCATGAAGACGATCAGCTTGAGACTATCTTACTGGCGCTCAAACGTGGTCAGGGTCCTAAAGGGCTGGCGGCCATGGGACAAGTTCAAGCATTAGCGCAAGGCAGACAACTGCGGCCGTTGTTGGATATCAGCCGTGAGCAGATTGAAGCCTACGCAAAACAGCAAGGCTTAGTGCATATCGAAGATGAAAGTAATCAAGACGATAAGTTCGATCGTAATTTTTTACGTTTAGAAATAATTCCCCGTTTAAAAGCGCGCTGGCCGAGTATTGCGACAACTGCGAGTCGTAGCGCGGCATTGTGCGCCGAGCAACAGGCAACGTTGGATTTACAGGTGAGTGAACGTTTACCTTTATGGTTAACCCAAGCGCCTTACCATACTCAAAGTGTATTTAAGCTCGAGGGTTTTGCCGAGCAGTCAGCCGACTGGCAAGCGTTACTCTTGCGGGGATTTATCGAATCACAAGGTTTTGCCTTGCCCTCAAAGGTGCAGCTTAAGCAGATCATCACTCAGCTGTTAACCGCAAAAGATGATGCTAAAGTGCATATTCGAGTGGGTGAGTGTGAAATCCGCCGCTTTGCTAATCAAGTGTATTTATTTAAGTATCAAACTCACAAACGTCACACTCAGCCTGTGAGTTGGACGTTGCCACAGCATTACTTTATTTCTTTATTACAGGGAGATAGTGCCGAATTAGTCGTGTCGCCAGCGGGCATAGCAAATGGTGAGCAGATTAGGCTGATAGTGACAAAGCAAGGGGCTAGAGCCCGCTTTCCTCAGCCAGATGAAGTGGTGAGTGTGCGTTATCAACTCGCGGGGCAATATCGCTGTCATCCCCATTCCCGTGGCAAGGGCCGAGAATTAAAGAAACTATGGCAAGAGTTTGGCGTGCCGCCTTGGGTACGTGAAAAGGTTGGTTTTGTGTTTTATAACGAGCAACTGGTGATGGCGATTGGGCTCTGGGTTGAAAAAAGCTTTATTGTTGAGCAGAATGAACTAGGTTTGCAGGTGCTTCAAACTTCTATTTAAGTGCTTGTTTAAGCTTTTTTTCAAGAGCTTGTTTAAGTGCCTGTTGGCGAAGCAAGGGGGGTGGGTTGGGAGTTATCGCTGGAGTTTTTGTGAGTGGTTGCAGCATTATTCTTTTGAAGTAGGAAAGCAGCAAAGTAAGAAAGCGTAGGTCGCAGCACGTCAGTTTGATTCGAATCTTCCTTGAGATCTACCTTAAGATAGTAATCTTCCTTTTGTTTTGAACCTTCACAGATTACGCGCTGCGAGTTTGTTATCGCATTTCATTTGGCATCCTTGCGCGTCTAAACTAATTGATTTTGGCTGAGTTTATAGCAGTTACGTCCCGCGGCTTTGGCTTGATAAAGCGCCTTATCGGCAAGTTCATAAAGTTGTTCGGCTTCAATGGTATCGTGTGATTCTGCCACACCTAAGCTACAGCTCACCCCAAATTGAGTGAAACTAGTGTGCAGATTGATGGCCGAGACAATCCGTTCGCACAATAGGCCTGCCGCATGAATATTACCTTGGACAATAATCACGAATTCGTCACCACCGATACGGAAGGCTTGATCCGTATTACGTATGGTTGCACGAATGATGTCGCCAAATTCCTTCAGAATATAATCACCGCATTTATGGCCGAATTTATCATTTAGCTGTTTAAAGTTATCTAAATCGAGCACTATGAGTGCAACAGAACCTTGTTTTCTATGGGCTCTGGCGGTCGCATTGTTGATGCTTTGACTGTAGTAATGGCGATTACCTAAGCCAGTGAGCGAGTCAAACATGGCCTGCATCGACATTTCTTGATATTGCATCGCATTTAATAACGGTTGCAATAACAGCGGTTCAATATCCTGTAAGTTTGAGGCTTGTGATGGCGTTAGTGGCGTCAATAACTGGTATTGGATCGTCAGCGGCAAACCTGCACATATCAGCTGTCGTTTGACGCTGATACCATAACGTTTGCCCCAGCTGAATTTGTGCTCTCCATAGGTTAAGCGCACGCCTTGGATCGGCAAGTGTTGTCCCAGCACTTTGCCATAGCAGGCAAAGACTATCCTAGGATCTAAACTGGCATGCAGTTGTTGGATCACTTGTATCAAGTCCAATGGATTATCATTGGGACTATAATGTTCTGTTTGATAGCGATATTCGTCGGGATACAGCTCGGTCGCTAGGCCAAAGTCCATAATCATCACTCCAGCAAATGTTAGTGCGATACATCTCTTATCTAGTCTAAGCAAATACCGTGCCGCAATATTTGTTAATAAAATTTGTCTTTGTTAGTCATTCAGTTAAGCTTAAAACTCAGCGTTAGTTTTTTTGACACGTCAGCATTTTGACAGGAGTCATAGCCCCAATGGAACATAGCTTTTTAATCCAAGTACTACTTATGTTAGTGATTGCCATTGTGGCCATTGCTGTGCTGCGTCGTTTGGGGTTACCTGCAATTCTGGCTTATCTACTCACTGGTGTTGTGAGTGGACCAAGCGGTTTTCATTGGTTTACCCAGCATCAAATGCAATCCGTCGCCGAACTTGGGGTTGTGCTGCTGATGTTTACCTTAGGCTTGGAGTTCTCTGTGCCGCGGCTATGGGCCATGCGCCGGACTGTATTTGGCTTAGGCAGTGCGCAGATGGTGATCACGACCCTGTTGACCATGGGCGTGGCCCTATTATGTGGTCTTAACTGGGTAGAAGCCTTGGTTATCGGTGCCGCTATCGCTTTATCATCCACTGCCATAGTCCTTAAATTACTCAATGAACAGGGATGGCTGAGGCGCCGTCACGGTGAGCTCTCTGTCAGTGTTTTATTGTTCCAGGATTTAGCAGTTGTGCCGCTGTTGATCCTATTGCCATTACTGGCTAATGGTGGCGAACCTTTGATCGTTGCGGATATCGCCTTTGCTTTGTTGAAAGGTATTTTGGCCTTTTTCCTCTTAATGGCTTTCGGTAAATGGGCACTGCCGCGGATTTTTGACGAAGTTGCCCGCTCCCGCTCTAACGAACTGTTCGTATTATCAACGCTGGTGGTGGCCTTAGTCACTGGCGCGTTCACCCAATGGCTGGGATTATCCATGGCGCTGGGGGCATTTATGGCGGGTATGCTGCTGGGGGAAAGCCAGTACCGCCGCCAACTTGAGGCCGATATCCGGCCTTTTCGTGATCTATTGATGGGGCTGTTTTTCATCTCCATAGGCATGATGCTGGACTTTACCTTAGTGATGCGTTTCTGGTGGCAGATATTGCTGGTTTTAGTGGCGGTTGTGCTTGGTAAAGCGTTGATCATTCATGGCATTTTAAGACTAGTAGGCGAGCCTTTTCGAATTTCGATGAGTACGGCCATGAGCCTAGCCCAAGTGGGCGAGTTCAGTTTTGTGGTATTGGCTTTAGCGGTTAATTATCAACTTTTAGATAATGAAATCAGTACCATGTTGGTCATGGTCGCCGTGCTTTCCATGTCGCTCGCACCTTGGTTAGTTCGCCATAGCGTGGACATTGCTAAGTGGGTGTTGGGGATCCGGCAGGCAAAACACGTGGATGAAGTCGTACCACTTTTAATGGATGAGCAAGAGCTGGTGATGATTTTCGGTTATGGTCGAGTAGGGCAGACCATAGCGCGATTTTTGAAAACTGAAGCCGTACCTTATCTGGTGATGGATCTCGATCCGACTCGTGTTTCTGAGGCACGCCGTGCTGGCGAACCGATTTATTTTGGAGACGTGTGTAAACGGGCGATGTTAAAACAAATAGGCGTTAAGCAGGCCAAGATGATCGTCATCACTTTTTGTGAATCGCGCAGTTTAGAAGACGTCCTACCCTTATGTAAGTTATTGGCGCCAGAAGCTAAAATTTTAGTCAGAACTAAAGACGACAGTGATCTAGACTTGCTGAAAAAAGCGGGTGCCAATCAAGTGATCCCAGAATCTTTAGAAGGTAGCTTGATGCTAGTGTCACAGGTATTGCATCAATGCGGTGTGCCATTAGCGCGGATTTTAAAACGTTTAGAGTCAGAGCGGCGGAATCATTATCAATTTTTACATGGTTTTTTTTCCGGTACAGAAACCGACTTCACCTTAGAGTCATTGCATGCGGTGGCGTTACCGCGTGGCGCAGATGCGATTGGTAAAACCGTTGCCGATATTATGTGGGAAACCTTAAGAGTCGAGTTAAGGGCGATTCGTCGCAGTGGCGCCGAAGTGGAACATCCTGAGCAGGACTGGGTTTTTCGTGCAGGGGATATTTTACTGATAGTGGGTAAACCACGAAGACTTGAGAAAGCCGAGGCTAAACTCTTGCACGGCTAAAGCCAAAGACTGGCTTTTTAGATACGGTTGAATTGCAGATATAAAAATGCCGACATAGTGTCGGCATTTTTGTCTGGAACTTGTTAACTTAAATTAGACAAAGTCTAATTACAGAATAACTACGTTCGCAGCTTGAGGACCTTTTTGGCCTTGTTCGATATCAAAAGAAACCTTTTGACCTTCAGCAAGAGTTTTAAAGCCTTCTGAAACGATTGCGCGGAAATGAACGAATGCGTCAGCGCCACCATTGTCAGGAGAAATAAAACCGAAACCTTTATCTTCGTTAAACCATTTTACTAAACCAGTAGTTTTAGACATGAATGTCTCCAAAATTTTCAAACAAATAATTCGCAATTATGCGGTATGTTAGCCAGAAATAGAATTATTTACATTGATGATAAGTTATGAGTGGAAAGCTTCATGACAGCAAAAAATATTACAGGCGTAGCGAAGGATTTCAAATACATAATATTACTTATAAATAGGTCTGAATCACAGGCCGGAGTGCAGATTAACACACTCTAGGGGTTTGTATAGCTTTATTTTGAAATACCTTTCATCTATAGAGTGGGTTATAGAAAGATATTGTGGAAGTGATGCTTTATAACTGTTTATATTCAATTGGATACGGAGCTAGTTTGAAAGTTATCGAGCGTAAAAAATATTTTGTCTGTTTGTCGCGACTGAGTGACGACAGTTTGCCTATTAGGTGTCTGTGGAAGTTGAAAGGCGACCTGAATGCCAGAGACAGGATTCAGTCACGCTTAGTTACGTTATTAAATTGTTGCTTATTTGTGTTGGTGATATTCTCGTCAGCAAAATAACAGCGTGCTTGAGCTTTAGATTCAGTGCGAAAACTGTAGACCCAATATAATAAGAAGGGAGAATGATGTTGAAAACACTACTAAAACGGATTGGACTCGGCAGCTTAGTCTTAGTGCTGTTATTCGTGGCGCTGGCCGCCCATGAATGGTTTGCGAAAAAGCCGTTTTTCTTTCGCGCGTTTCTAGACAGAAGTGTGGTCAAGATGGCTTTCGAAAGCCCTGAAACCTTGACCTCATTGGGCTTCTTAGAATCGGTAGGGATTACAGGCCATAACGCCGAGTTGGATGACGATAGTCCTGAGGCGATGGATAAGACTTTCGCGCAAGTGCGAGATTTGCGTGAAACCTTGCTGAGCTATTCCGATGCGGATTTAGATGAAAATCAACGTATCTCCAAGGATATTGCCCTATATCTTGCCGATTTCGCGCTGGTTTCTGAGCCGTATCGTTACCATAACTATCCGCTTAATCAGTTGTTTGGTGTGCAAAACGGTTATCCCAGCTTTATGCAGGCGCAGCACCAAGTGCACTCGGTGGGCGATGCTGAAAACTATCTGTCGCGTTTACAAAAGGTGAAACTTAAGTTTGCGCAAACTCTCGAAGGCTTAAAAATCCGTGAAGCGAAAGGGATTATTCCGCCTAAGTTTGTGATTGAGCGGGTGCTCACCGAGATGAATGATTTTGTCGCGACGCCGATTCAAGACAATATTTTATATAGTTCATTTAAAACCAAATTGGCTGACACGGATATCAGTGCCGATGAACAAGCACGCTTATTGGCCGCCGCTGAAGCGGACATTAAAGGTTACGTGCATCCAGCGTATCAACTCTTTATTGATTATTTTTCCCAGTTACAAGCCAAAGCGGGGACGGACGATGGTTATTGGGCGCTGCCAAATGGCGACCTTGCCTATGAGCAATTGCTGAAGTTCTTTACGACCACCAACTACACAGCTGATGAAATCCATGCTAAAGGGCTGGCTGAGGTGGATCGCATTCAAAGTGAAATCATGACTATCTTAGCCGCTGAAGGTTACGATATAAGCCAAGGTTTCTCGGTCGCGATTGAAGCATTAGCCGCCGATCCTAAGTTTTACTACGAGGATAGCGATGCGGGTAGGGCGCAAATCCTCGTTGATTATCAAGCGATTCTTGATGAAGTGAATGCGGGACTCGGTGATGCCTTTCGTATTCGACCCGAAGCGGGCATGGAAGTGGTGCGTATTCCTGAATTTAAAGAGAAAACAGCACCGGGTGCCTATTATCAGCAGCCCGCGATTGACGGTAGTCGTCCAGGGCGTTTCTATGCCAATTTATATGATATCAAGGCCACGCCTAAATACGGTATGCGCACTTTAGCCTACCACGAGGGGATCCCTGGGCATCATTTCCAAATTGCGGTGGCGATGGAGTTAGAAGGTATGCCACTTATTCGTAAGATGGCGCCTTTTACGGCGTACATTGAAGGTTGGGCTTTATATAGCGAACGTTTGGCGTGGGAGCTCGGTTTTCAAAAGGATCCCTTTGATAATATTGGTCGTCTGCAGGCAGAGTTGTTCCGCGCTGTGCGTCTAGTGGTGGATACGGGTATTCATCATAGTCGTTGGACTCGCGAGCAAGCGATTGACTATATGAAGAAAAATACTGGCATGTCCGATCGCGATGTCACGGCTGAGATTGAGCGTTATATCGTTATGCCAGGTCAAGCGACGGCTTATAAAGTCGGCATGATGAAAATTCTCGAACTGCGTGAAAAAGCCAAGTTGGCCTTAGGTGATAAGTTCGATCTCAGGGATTTCCACGATGTAGTGCTGAAAAATGGTGCTGTGCCCTTGGATATCTTAGAAACACTGGTCGACCGCTACATTGCTGATAAAAATAGTACTGATGCAAAAAGTACTGAGGCTAAAGCAAAAGTTTAGCCCTTGGTTGCAACCGTTAACGTCTTGGGGGGGGATGCAAGGTTAACGCCTTATTTATTAATGTTTTTTGGCAATTTTAAATCCATGCCCTGCCTGCGAATAAGTCTGTTCTTTTATCTTGCAGGCAGGGTGAGTTTATCGATAGAGGTTATCATTCTGGCTTTCGGCCAAGGCTTTCAATACAATTCCACACAACTCATTGATAAATGTCGCTCGGCAATGGCTTGCTATTGTTAGGTATCGATATTTTTAAGTTTCAAGGTTTGTACATGAATCGCTTGTCCCCCCAAGAACCTATTCAATTGACTCGCACCACGATTGAGTCATTATTCACGCCGCCAACCTTAATGCGCGCCCGTGATTATGTGATGAAAGGACGGGTCTTGAGCGCCAAAGCGAATGCCGATTTTCGTCATATTGAAGGTCGCGTCATGGGGACGGAATCCCAGCCCTATCGGCAAGATATTCGCCTCGTCAGTGTGAACCATAAGTTGATCATGAACGGCTTCTGTTCATGCCCCGCCACTGGGCATTGCAAGCATATTGCCGCCGTGCTTTACAGTTTACTGAGTGATAGAACCGTTGAAGATCAACGTATTGCTCAATGGTTACATCTGCTAGACGAAAGTGATGATCTCACGGTTTCAAATGTCGATTTACTCTATGACGACCGCGTGCTGTACGTGTTATCCAAAGATGATAACGGCGTTTACCTTGAACTAAGAAAAGGTAAGCTGGCGAAGAAGGGCGGCTATAACAAAGGCTCTAAAATCGCGTTATCCGATGTGCAATACTACATGCCCGCTTGGATTAGCGCCGAAGACGTGCTCATCATCAATCTCATCATGTCGACTCGTCGTCACGGAGCCTCGCGTCTATATCTTAAAGCTCAGTTAGGTGCCATGGCGCTGGAAAAAATGCTTGTTACTGAACGGTGTTTTTGGGAAGAGAGTCGTTTACCGCTCACCCGAGGTGAACCGTTAAAGCCAGAATTCATTTGGCTGGATAAGGATGCCGAGCACAAGCAAATGCAGTTAACCTTGCCTAATAAGGACAATTGGGAGCTGATCCCCTGTGAGCCGCCGACTTATATCGATTTAGATTATTTTAAGATAGGCGCATTAGAGACAGAGATCAGCGTTGAAAAACTCTTATTACTCAGTCAGATGCCGCCAGTGCCTAGCTCACAAATTGAACTAGTGAGCCACAAACTGATTAAGCATTTTTCTGCGAAAACCGTACCTACGCCGGCTTCGATTGATTTTGTCGAGCTGCAAGTGCCGCTGCAAGTTTGGTTGACCTTAACCTCGCAGGAATTACCCGAGTTTGCTATGGCGCAGCCATTAGTGCTGCTGGAATTTGTTTATCAAGACGTGGTGCTTGGCGGCCAATATCCCGATGAGCCCTTGTCCTTAGTCACTCAGCAAGGCAAAACCTATCAAGTCGCGCGTCAACTGGATGCGGAAATGGATGCGATTAATCGTTTGATGGCATTGGAACTGGTGGAGCTGGCGCCATCTTTTATCCCGAATAGTGGCAGCTATGTCAGTATTTGGGGGTTAGGGCCACTGCCAGAAACCATTGATGCTTGGTTGCACTTTATTCAACAGGAAATCCCAGCGCTAGAGGCCTTGGGCTACCAAGTGCATTTTGCCGACCATTTCAGTTTGAATGTGATTGATACTCCATTGGCGATTGAACTGGATGATACCCAAGAGGGGTGGTTTTCTCTGTCACTGAATGCTGACATCGATGGTCAAATAGTGCCTATGCTGCCCTTAATTGCCACTTGGCTTAAGCAGTATGGTGAGCCCGCCGATGATGCAGAATTACTGCTGCCCAGCCCAAATGGCGATTGGTTTAAAGTCAAAGCTAGCGTGATTAAGCCGCTGATCAGCATTATTTTAGAGCTGTTTGACAGTCACAAAGGCAATAGCGTGTCTTTGCCTAAATACCGTGCCCACCTATTAAATGATTTTGCCGACAGTGATATTCGCCTGCTTAATGGTGAACGGGTGCGCAGTTTAGCAACTAAACTTGAAAACTTTAACGGCGTGTTAGAGGTTGCAGTCCCAGACAACTTAAAAGCTGAGTTACGTCAGTATCAACAGCAAGGGTTGAATTGGCTCTGTTTTTTAAAGGAATATCAGCTTGGCGGTATTTTGGCCGATGATATGGGGCTAGGGAAAACCATTCAAACCTTGGCCTTTTTACTCAAGCAGCAAGCGCTAAAACCCGTAGGGGCTAACCATGCTCCAAGCCTCATTATTTGCCCAACGAGCTTAGTGGGTAATTGGGCGAAAGAAGCCGCGAAATTTGCACCTTCGTTAAAGCTTGTCGTCATTCATGGCGCCTTGCGTAAGCCTTTGCTCGAGCGCTTAGGTGAGTTTGATATTGTGGTGACGACCTATCCGCTGATTGTGCGCGATAGTGACTATTACCAACGGCAAGTGTTTGAACATATCGTGCTCGATGAAGCGCAGCAGATTAAAAATGCGCAGGCGAAAGTGACTCAAGTGATTAAAGCTCTTAAAGCGCCGTTTAGATTGTGTCTGTCGGGTACGCCGCTTGAAAATCACTTAGGTGAACTTAAGTCCTTGATGGACTTTTGTTTGCCCGGACTACTCGGCACGAATGCCTTCTTTAACAAATCCTTTAGGCACAAAATTGAACGTTATGGCGATAGGGAACAAGCGCAAATCTTGAGTCAACGGATTGCGCCTTTTGTGCTGCGCCGAACCAAAGATGAAGTGGTCGGTGAATTACCCCCTAAAACCGAAATCTCCCAGAGCTTAGAGTTAGAAAAAGATCAGCGAAATCTCTACGAGAGTATTCGACTGGTGATGGAGAAAAAACTGCGGGATTTGTTTGCCTCTCAAGGTGTTGCTAGCAGCCGTATCGAGTTTCTCGATGCTTTACTTAAGCTACGCCAAGCCTGCTGCGATCCGCGCTTGGTGAAGTTAGAGCAAGCCCAAAAAGTGAAGAGTAATGCTAAGTTAGACTGGCTAAAACAGAACTTGCCCGAGATGGTGCAAGAGGGGCGTAAGATATTAATTTTCAGCCAGTTCACTAGCATGCTTAGCCTGATTGAAGCAGAGCTGGTGGACTTAGGGCTCGATTACAGTAAGCTCACTGGGCAAACTCGCCTGCGCCAAGCGCAGATAGATAAGTTCCAAGAGGGCGATACGCCTGTGTTCTTAATCAGTTTAAAAGCCGGCGGCACTGGGCTTAATCTCACCGCGGCGGATACTGTGATCCACTATGATCCTTGGTGGAATCCAGCGGCGGAAAAGCAGGCAACGGACAGAGCACATCGTATCGGCCAAGATAAGCCCGTGTTTGTCTATAAGCTGATTGCCGAAGGCACAGTAGAAGAAAAAATCCAAGAAATGCAGCAGCATAAGCAAAGCCTAGCGGACAGTATTCTCGAAGGTAAAGGCAAGGGCACATGGCAAGGAAGCGCCGATGAATTGTTATCGCTCTTTAGCTAAATCGTGGCCAATTTTTCTAAATTGATTGAATCATTTGACTGAGGTGAACCATGCAGTACCAAGTCGACACTCATACCCATACTGTGGCTTCGAGCCATGCTTATAGCACGATTCATGACTACTTAGCGGTGGCAAAGCAGAAGGGGATTCGCCTATTTGCCACCACAGATCATGGGCCTGCGATGGCCGATGCGCCGCATTTTTGGCACTTTGTGAATTTAAGAGTGTTGCCGCGTATGGTTGATGGCGTCGGGATTTTGCGTGGTATCGAAGCCAATATTAAAAATATCGACGGCGAGATTGATTTCTTTGGTGATTATTTAAAGCAGCTCGATATTGTGCTCGCGGGATTCCATGAACCGGTTTATCCGCCATCGGATAAGGCAACCCACACAGAGGCCATGATTAATGCGATTAAGAGTGGCAAGGTCGATGTCATTACTCATCCGGGAAACCCCGCCTATCCGATTGATATTGAAGCCGTTGCCCGCGCCGCTGCCGAATACGGTGTAGCGCTTGAAATTAACAATTCCTCCTTTGAAGTATCCCGTAAGGGTAGCGAAGCCAATTGCACTGCGATTGCTAAAGCGGCCAAGGAATTTGGCACTATTTTAGTTATGGGCTCTGATTCCCATGTGGCTTTCAGCTTGGGCGGTTTTGCGCGGGCGCAAGCGATCATCGATGAAGTGGCTTATCCGCCATCGCGCTTACTCAATCGCAGTCCTTCTGCACTCTTGGCCTTTCTAGCCGCCCGTGGCCATGAAACCGTTGCTGATTTGATCCCCTTATTTAGCGACGATGAGCCATGCTGTTGATCCGTGATGAAAGACGATGAGCCATGCTGTTGATCCGTGATGAAAATAGTGGCAACTAAAGTGACGCCACTTCAATGCGGGGCGGCAAGAGCCACTGACGCTAACACTCCTCAAGTGGTGTTAATCACGGGCGCTAAGAGTCAGCTCGCAGAGGCCTTGCTGAGAGTCGCTGCCGATATTGTCGAGCTAGCCCTAAATAGCAGCACAAGTGCAAACACGAGCGCAAACACAGTCGCGCCACTGAAGCTTTATGCGCTAAATCGCAGTCAGTTAAACATTACCGATGCCGCCAATATTGCTGCCGTATTTGCTCATTATCGACCCAGTTGGGTGATCAATTGCGCGGCCTATAATGCGGTCGACGCTGCTGAGCATGATGCTATTGAAGCGAATCGGGTGAATGCACTCGGCCCTGAGTTATTGGCGCAGCAATGTTTACTGTCGGGCGCCCGCTTGCTGCATGTGTCGAGCGATTATGTGTTTGGTGGTCATGCTGTTTGCGGTATTGCCCATGCAACTGAACGTGCTGTAAGTGATGCTAGAGAAGCTGACTTTGAACAGCATCAAAACCCTGACTTAGCTCCAAATTCAAATCCAAACCATTTACCAAGGCCATTTGTTGAACTCGATGCTCCCGAGCCGTTGTCTGCTTACGGCAAGAGTAAGTTGCTCGGTGAGCAGAAGGTATTGGCGGTCTTGGGTGAGCGGGCAACGATTGTTCGCACCTCATGGCTTTACGGTCAAAATGGGCATAATTTTGTCAAAACCATGCTCAACTTGATGCGTACTCAGCCAAGCTTGCAGGTGATAGTCGATCAAATCGGCTGCCCAACATGGAGTGATGCACTCGCTAAGGTGATTTGGCAATTAGTCATGCAGCAGCGCTCGGGCGTATTCCATTACAGCGCTCAAGGCCAATGCAGTTGGTATGAATTTGCCTGTGAAATCCAGCGACAAGCCCTAGCGCTTAATTTGTTAAGTCAACCTGTGGTCATCCAGCCAATTACCAGTCCTGATTACGCTAAACAGGCATTAAACCGCGGCGTGAGTTTGGCAAAAAGGCCGAGTTATAGCGTGTTGAACAGTGGTAAATTACGCTCCACTTTGGTGGCCCATAATGCACTGTCGATGCCTGAACAAATCGAGTGGCAAGATTGGTGTCAGCAACTGAATCGCATGTTGCGGCGGTTATCTTGACGATATTGAGTGTGACTCACATTTTGCTTTAGGCAATTTTAATCAGGCGTTAAGCGTTTACGTTATCCAGCGTTTAATGCTGTCGAAAACCATAAGCCCGCCAATAATCAGATTTAAGCGACATATGTAGACTATCAATATGAAAACATAGGCTGTGAATACGAATGCAGCTGGACTCAAGCCCCTTCTCAGCGCCGATGGCTTGCCTTAGTATCGTAATCACTTTGTTAATCTGTGGTTTTGTGTGCCGTGGTTTAGGCCGCGAGTCTTAGTCTATTTTGCTTGATGTATGATGAATTTGTTCTAAATTCCCCTTGGATGACAATGGCATAATGCCAAGATATTTAATGCATTAAGGAAGTTTCAGTGACAAACAAGACGACAATAGCACAGACATTGACCAAACAAGATCTATTGCAAGTGGTCGCGATTGCCAAAGCGGCGGGCGATGCCATTATGACGGTTTATGGTCAAGATGACTTTTCGGTGAGCCACAAGGGTGACGATAGCCCCGTGACGGCCGCCGATTTAGCCGCGCACCACATGATAGTGGCGGCATTGGCGCAGCAGTTTGTCGGTATTCCTATTATGTCTGAGGAAGCGGCGGATATTGCGTGGGACGTGCGTCGTCAATGGCAAACCTATTGGTTGATTGATCCTTTAGATGGCACTAAGGAGTTTATTAAGCGCAATGGCGAGTTTACCGTCAATATTGCGCTTATTCATCAAGGGGTTGCTATCGCAGGTGTGGTTTATGCGCCTGTGCTCGATACCTATTATTACGGCGCTAAGCATTTAGGTGCATGGCGTCAACAAGCGGGTCAAGAGAGCCCCTTATTGGGCGCCAATACGCCACGCGAAATGCCGATGATTGTTGGCAGTCGCTCGCACTTGAGCCCAGGTTTAGCGCAATATTTACAACAGTTTGGCGAGCATGACATCTTAAGCGTGGGTAGCTCGCTTAAGTTTTGTATGTTGGCAGAAGGCAGTGCCGATCTGTACCCCAGACTGGGACCAACTAGCGAGTGGGATACCGCAGCGGCGCAAGCTGTACTCGAAAGTGCAGGCGGCACAGTTGTCTGTTATGAGTCAGGTGAACCATTAACTTATAATCAAAAACCTGACATTTTAAACCCTTATTTTATTGCCACAGCCCCAGGCTGGGTGAAATAACAACCGCCTAGCATCGATATTCGTTGATGAAAGGGCGGGCTAAACACTGGAGTAGTAATTCATGATGCGCATGGGCGTCGATTTAGGCGGAACAAAAATAGAATTAGTCGCACTGAGTGATGAAGGTAATGAGCTATTTCGCAAACGTGTGACGACGCCACGTGACTATCAGGGCACGCTTGCTGCGGTTGTCAATTTAGTTAAGGAAGCAGAAGCGACTCTTGGCGAGCAAGGCACTGTCGGCGTGGGTATTCCAGGTGTGGTATCGCCCTATTCAGGTTTAGTCAAAAATGCTAACTCGACGTGGATCAATGGTCATCCCCTCGATGTGGATTTAGGGGAATTGTTGCAGCGTGAAGTGCGGGTTGCCAATGATGCCAACTGCTTTGCGGTATCTGAGGCGGTCGATGGTGCTGCCGCTGGTGCATCTGTGGTGTTTGGCGTGATTATTGGTACTGGTTGTGGCGCGGGTGTGGCAATTAACGGCAAAGTTCATGGCGGTGGTAATGGTATCGGCGGTGAATGGGGTCATAATCCTTTGCCTTGGATGACCAAGGAAGAGTTCAATACCACCCGATGTTTCTGTGGCAATCCCGATTGTATCGAGACCTTTATCTCCGGCACTGGCTTTGTGCGTGATTATAATGCGGCTTTGACGGCTGCAGGTACAGTGCGTACTGCTGCCAAATCAGGTGCTGATATTATGTTGTTAGTCGATGAAGGTAACGCTATTGCGGTGGCTGCGTTTGATCGTTATATGGATAGGCTCGCTCGTTCACTCGCCCATGTGATCAATATGCTCGATCCCGATGCCATAGTGCTGGGCGGCGGAATGTCGAATGTCGCGGCGATTTACCCAAGATTACCGGCATTGCTGGCCCATTATGTGGTGGGGCGTGAGTGTCATACGCCTGTGGTGCAGAATCTATACGGTTGTTCATCGGGAGTGCGCGGTGCCGCTTGGTTGTGGGAAAAGTAATCTTCGCTTGGATATCTGTACTCATCTAGTGAGCTTATTCGGCTTTGAGATCAATCCTTAATGGCTTATACGTTTTATAAACATTAGCCCAGCAAAACGCTGGGCTAATGTTATCTGCTGTGCGTTTCGCCGTATTTTGATGCTATGATTGCGCTCCTTTGGGTTGCTTGGCATGGACATCATGTTTTGGGTTAAGAAAGTTGTTTCACAAGGGATAATGCCGATTCCCTTTATCCTATTGTTATTATTGATTTCTTTTCTGGTATGGCGCCGTCGGAGCATGGCGAAATACTTAGTATCCTGCGCTTTTTTTCTCTTACTCTTTTTAAGCAGTCAACTGAGTGTAAATACCTTAGTGCGGCCATTAGAAGCGGCTTACCCTATTAATTCTACGCCCATCGCTGGCGCTTGTTTTGTGATGGTATTAGGTTCGGCACACTCGGATATTCAAGGCGCGACTGCGGTGCAATCCTTATCTGCAGTAGCGCTTGCAAGACTGAGTGAAGGCGTCAGGCAGCTTCATTTAGGCCAAGAATGTAAATTGATTGTCAGCGGTTGGGGCGGCGAACTCACGCAGGTTTCCCATGCTGAAATGATGGCGAATGCCGCAGTTGAACTGGGCGTTGATAAACGTCGGATCATTCAATTCCCTTTAGCGCGAGATACGATAGAAGAAGCGCAATACTTGAAGTGGGAGTTAGGGGAGGAGCCCTTTCGCTTAGTCACATCGGCCACTCATATGCCACGGGCGATGGCTATCTTCACCGCTAAAGGTTTACATCCTGAAGCCGCACCAACGGATTTTATTGGGAGAGATGATTTTTGGTGGCGTTTGACGGCGGATAATCTAGTGGCTTCTCAGCGGGCGATTCACGAATACATTGGCCGTTTGTGGTTATGGATAAAGGCCGTAAGTTAAAGATGTGGTTTGCTAAGTTCGGTCTAAAGAGAGTGAGTGTTAACAGGAAGATGAACAATGACAATTGAGTCAGAAAGTGTGTCTGTGCGTCCTTTATCAAAACGAAATGGGTTAACCTTAACTTGGCTAGGCGGCTTAAGTCTGCTGCTGGGTTTTGGGCTGTTTCTGACATGGTCGGCCTTGTTTGCTGTTGGTTTGATGTTTTTTAGTTTGGGCGCGATTTCATTAATTCTCGGTTTAGCCAAGGTGTATGAGCCGGAAACGACTCTAGCACTAGATGACAAGGGGCTGACCTATTTTCATCGCCGCGGCAAAGTGTCTATCGATTGGGATAATATTCAAAGGGTCGATATCCCGCGGGTGACTAATGGGTTAGATACCATAGAGTTATCTTATTTAGGTATTAAGTTAAAACACTTAAATCCTATTTTGGACAATATTTCCCTGCGTTTAGCGACAGGCTTATTAACCGAGCAGCGGCCTTTATTGGTGACTGCAGCCTCGCAAGATGCGGACTTAGCGACTTTAGAAATTTATCTCGGCGCAGAGTTTGGTCCTTTGGTGATAGAAGGGGATCGTTATCGCGGTGTATTGGCGATGTTTGGGCATCGCTGCGTGATGTTAGACACGCGTTTAGGTTATCACTTGTATATTCCCCACGACAGTTTGGACAGAGAAGCTAAGGACTTTATTAAGCTGCTTAGACAACGTATTGCACAAGCCAGTCGCTTAGCGGATTAAGTTTTTATCGCAGTTATTAATACGGATTGGTGAAGATAATCGGCAATAAAAAAGGGGACCCTAAGGGTCCCCAATGAGTTGCAGAGATGAAGTTTGGGTTGTGCAGGGGCAACCCAAAGGTACTAGTACTAGTGTGCTACCTCTGCGTGTACCTTATCTACGCCGTAGGTTTTTCCTTCAGCATGACAGGTCGCGCAAGATTCTACTGGTAAGTTAGGATCTGTCATTGCGTCAGCTTCAACCACAGCACCGTTACTTCTAAAGTGAGCGACAGCCGCTGCATCAGAGTGAGCGTGACAGCTACGGCATGATTCAGCTACTGGGCTAATGTAGTAAGCACCTACTTTGATTGAGCGTTTGCCTGAAGTTAAACCGCCGTCAGTTGCAAACAGTTTGGCATTGTCTTTATGACAAGCCGCACAATCTGTTTCAACAGCAGGATAACCGAACAAACCACCTTTCGCATCGCGGAAGATACCTTCTACTACACCGAAGTTACCGCTGTGGAAACGGTGAGCAACTGTGAATAGGTCTTTGTTATTGAAGGTCACTTCAGGATTAACAACTAACTTACCATCATCGCCTTTATAGCCAGTTGCACCGTGGCCAGAAGCGCCTGTGGTGTCGTTATGGCAGTGCATACATTGGTCGAAGGTGTAAGCGCCGTGTCTAGAACCTTTTGCATAATCTAAGGTGCCATGACAAGCATTACACTTAGTTTCTGCGACTGTGATACGAGTAGGATCAGCCATACGGGCTTTAGTGACTGCGTTACCATCAGGGCTATAGAATTTCACTGCAGCTTCGTTACCGATAGGGCTAGTTGGACCAAACTCTAAGCTTGGAGTATTACAGCTAACCACTTTACCCGCTTTAGCACAGAAGTTGGCTTCTGAACCTACGTAGAGAGTGCCCACAGCTTGCGCATCTGGGATATCTTTAACGATAGTTAACACGCCACCAGCAAGCGTACCGTTTTCCAGTTTCAGGCTGATTGCTGCAGGTTTAACATCTCTCCAAGAGTACACAGTACCGTCAGAGGCCACATTACCGATCAATAGACCGTTAGCGACAAACATCGCTGTTGGGTTAGTGGTCGCGTTGTAGGCTTTTAACGATGTACCATCAGCAATTGGCGCACCATTTAAGGTGACATTGGCTGTTAAGGTTAAGGTTTTCATGCCTAGAGTAGCCGATGGAACTGTTGTAGCACTGGTGAAGTCAACTTTGAACAGAGAAGCATACTCTGCACGTTTACCGACACTATGCACCACCGCAGGCGACAAGTTACCTGTGCCGTGGCAAGAACTACATTGAGTATCATCTGCTTGAGCTAAGGCAAATTCAGAGTGGTTTTCACTGGTCGCAAAGTTGACTGTCATATGGCAGCCTACACAAGCTTGGGCGTAAATAGTGTTATAGCTAGGTTGGTCTGTAGTATGACAGGTCGTACATTCTTTCAGATCAGATGGGAAGCCAATTTCACTCCATTCTTTAGCGGTATTATTGCTCGTATCGAAGTTTGCTGCGTTTTCTGCGCCAGAGTGGATCCTGTGGATCATAGGTGCAAAGTCAAATATTAAACCTGCGGCTAGATCTGCATCACTTGGGATTTGATCTGGGTTATGGCAGGTCACACAATTTTTAACGCCTTGGTAGTTATGGTGGGCTGAAATATTGGCGATATGGCCATCTGCTTCACCGTGACACTTTTCACAAGCTGCGCTACTGACGGTATCTTTACCTGATGATGCAAGTTCATCAGTGGCAGGGATAAAGTCAACGGGTACAGATAAAATCTTGTCAGATAAGGCTACGCCTGCACTGTCTGTGACGTTGTAAGCGCGTAGAAATATTCTGTGTACCGCATTTGGATTATCATTGGGATTAATGATTGGCGCTGCGCCATCATGTGCCCAAGTTGCAGTATAAGTGCCTGGTGTTGTTGTATCTTCGGTTAAAGTACACGCGTTTTTAGTACCGTTTAGACCATTTAGAGTACAAGTCAGCGAAGTACCTGCGGCGTTCGCCATGGCATTGTTTTGCCATTGAACGGGCGCGCCAGTACCTGAGGTATTTTCATTTGCTGTTAAGGAATAAATTGCAATTTTATCGAGTCCTGTAAAAGGAACATCTTTATTTGCATTTTTTCCCGTCATAGTAAATTTAACGCTAAAGCCTTCGCTGCTGGTTACTTTAATGTCCGCTGGACTTAAAGTGAAAGCCAGATCAGTAATAGATTGAGCAGTCGTTGCGAAGGATCCCGCAGGGGTTCCCGGAGTACCTGGTGTTCCGGGAGTGCCTGGTGTTCCGGGTGTACCTGGTGTGCCAGGTGCCCCATCTTGACCATCGCTTCCGTCCCCGCAGGCGGTAAGACTTAAGGTACTGACGAGAGCCAGTGCCAGTAGAGATTTATTGTAGTTTTTCATCATCGCGTCCCTTTTTCTTTCTATAAGACTGCGTGTGCAGTGCCTCTAATATAGGAGGATTCACCTACTTATAAAGTGGTATTTGCAAGTTTGTATCTGATATGTGAACGATGATTTAACACCCGTAGATGGAAATTCTAAAATTTGCATTTTGATATTTTAAATAATGAAATTTAGCCGGAAAGCCATGATGAACATCACAATTTTTATTTTTCAACTTGGGCTTCAGCCATGAATTCATTTTCAGTTAAGCAAAATGCTTGAGGTTAAGATGGCCTAAATCTCAGTGATGGAATGGACGTTGAGATCATCAAAGCACAGGGGAAAAGAGGCGGTAATGTAATCTGAGGATAAGTATTGTTAAGAGATAACATACCAATGAAATTTTGATGTTTTAAACTTCGGCATCTCTCTATTTAAACCCCGTTTAACATCGAATCATCGCAATGGTATAAACAAGGTTTAGTGAATGTTATGTCCACGAGCTTGGCGGAGCTGATTGTCTCGCGTTAGCGGGCGCGATCGAGTGCGGCAAGTAAGGAACGCACGACAAGCGCGCTTTGACTCTGACTGTAACGTCGATGAATTGCTGGTTTTTCAATAAGATAATATTGCGGCGCCATCATAGAATCGTGAAGTCTGTTGAGTTCTTTATCATTTAAGCGTGCTAAGTGTAATCCGGGCATATGTTTTACTGTGTGCATATCAATGCTGGAACAGAAAGCCACGCTCTTCATGGTGAGTAAATGGGCGTACCATTCCTCTCGGTCGATAACTTTCTCCACCGCAGGCAGTAAGATACCTTTGCGTTGGCAAAACAATTCTAAGGGGTCAATTTTACTGTTAAAGCCTTTAACTTCTATAAATAGAAATGGATGGCGACAAATTTGCTCTAAGCTAATGTCAGTTTCAATTTGCCACAGAGGATGTTGTTTGGCCGCCACTATGTAGACACCATTGATCGTGCCAAGTTTGGTGTAACTTAATTCTTTATTTTCAGCGCTTTCTAAGGTGATGCCAAAATCCAGTGCACCTGCGTGAATTAACTCTGCGCTATTTTCCTGCCATTTATGTAAACGTATTTGTCCTAATGCTTGGGCGACTTCAGGCGTGCTTAATTGCGGCGCTAAAAAGCTCAATAGCCCATTACAGGCGGCGATATGTAGTGGTAAATCGGCATTGATGGCTGCATTTTGTATCTGAGTTGCAGATTGTTCGAGGTGGTAAACTGATTCAGTAAACTGGCAAATCGCCACATACAGGCTTTCTGCTAAAGGAGTGGGTTTTAGTCCCTGTTGTCGGCGATAGAAGAGTTCATCGTTAAAGGTCAGGCGTAATGCGTTGAGACAACGGCTGATTTTCGGTGCAGAAACATCCAACGCTTTGGCGGCACTGTTCGCGTGCCCAGTGTCGAAAATACTTTTAAATACCAGTAAGGTAAAAACATCGAGTTCACATATTTGTTTGAGTAATACGTTGCTCATTTTGTATGTTGCCCTATATGAGTCTTAACTATTTTTTGCGGGGTTATTAGGGGCATTCTGTGGCCCTGACTCTGCTCCTTGCTATCCCCCTAACATCGCTATTAGCCGTGAGATTAACAGCAGTCGTGCGGATTAACTGTGATCACTCTCGGCAAAATAACAATTATTTAACTATTGTAAAGGGTGCTATTTCGCAGGCAGTTATTTGGCTGGTAAGGGTTTTGAGTCGGGGTATTAAAAAAATCGAGCAAATAATGCGTTAAAAATACAAGCTCGCCTAAGTGGGTGAGCTTGCGAGCATCATTTATTCGCTGTTTTAGCGAGATTCTATAACATCGTTTTGTACGTGCGATAAGTTACCATTGGCTGTTACAGGGGAGTGGCCAATTGCATGGGAGTAAATGGTTGGTGCATCTTCTTTAATCCGCATGCCAATAAACTGGCCGCCCTCAAAAATTTGCATTGAAGTGCTCGCCACTTCGCCATCGACAACACCATTATGCTGGATCACTAAGCGTTCACAAATGAGTCTGCCTTTGAAGTGTCCGTTCACGACAAACTCATGGCACTTGACTTCGCCTTGAATCGTACCGCCCTGTTCTATAGTGATATTAGCCTCAGAAAGCAGTTGACCTTGGATATCACCGCCAACAAGCACATCGCCCGTTAATTCAATATTCCCCGTGAGTTTAGTGCCTCGAGAAATAAAACTAAAAGAGGGACTTTTTTTAGGGGGGAAGAACAGTTTTTTTACAAACATCATCATAAATTAACTTAATTCGAGAAGGGATTAACAGAGTTCAATAGAGGCGCGATACTAGCGTAAAATCGATGATATGCACAGCTCTGTATGGGTTAATGTGATGGCTTTGCTGCATTAAGTCGGTCGGGTTATTTCAATAGCCTTGCTAGGGCAGGGAGCCACACAGGCGCCGCATCCGGTACAAAGTTCAAGGTCTATTTGCGGACGTGGAGCTTGACCAATATTGAACTCAAAACTGATGGCTCTAGGCTCACAGGCATCCTTACAACTTTGACACCAGATCCCTTGAAAGGTTAAACAGCTTTCTTGAATATGGGCTTGATACGACCAAGGTATTTGGGCTAAATCGAAGATATTCTCAGGGCAAGCCTTAGCGCACAGTGTACAAAAAGTACACTCATTGTCCTTAAAGGACACTTCAGGAAATCCACCATCGCCTTTGATGATGATCTGCGTTTCACACACCTCAATACAGGCTGAACAGCGCGTGCACACATCGGTGAACTCGATATCATCGCGCACCCAAGGTGGCCTTAAGGCATTATCTTTACGACGGCGAAAGAGGTTACGACGACTGTGATTAATACTTTGAGTCATGTTGCTCCTCGAACGGTTAGTTATTTAAAGTGATGGGTATATTCACAGTGATAAAGAAAAATGGCTTGGGATATTTCCACAAGCCATTCAATTTGTTAGCCGTTGTAACCATTGGGATTGGTCGATTGCCAATGCCAGCTACTGTTGGCCATATCTTCTAGCGTATGTGTTGCTTGCCAGCCAAGATCTTCCCTTGCGTGGGTGGGATCGGCGTAGCAGGCGGCAATATCACCCGGACGACGTGGCGCAATTTGGTAGGCAATGGTGTTACCACAGGCTCTTTCAAAGGCATGAACCATGTCTAAAACACTATATCCTTGGCCTGTGCCTAAGTTATAGGTGACCAGACCCGGTTTAGTGGCCAATTTTGCCAGTGCTTTTAAATGGCCATTGGCTAAATCCACCACATGGATATAGTCACGCACGCCAGTTCCATCATGAGTCGGATAATCATCACCAAACACACTTAAGGCGGCACGTTTACCCACAGCAACCTGCGCAATAAAGGGCATTAAGTTGTTAGGGATATCATTAGGATCTTCGCCGATTAAGCCACTGGCATGGGCGCCAACCGGATTAAAATAACGCAGACGAGCGATATTCCAGCTCGGATCGGCATTGTGTACATCTGCCAGTATATGTTCAACCATCAATTTAGATTGGCCATAGGGATTGGTCGCCCCAGTGGGGAAGTCTTCGGTTATAGGTAAACTTGCAGGATCGCCATACACAGTAGCCGATGAGCTGAAAACGAGATTTTTCACTTTAAACTCCGCCATAACTTGGCAGAGGATAAGAGTTCCTGTGACGTTATTCTCATAATACTTAAGGGGTTTAGCGACGGATTCACCCACTGCTTTTAATCCCGCAAAGTGAATAACGGAATCAATAGCATGATCGTTAAACACTTTCTGCAATAACGCTTTATTGAGAATATCGCCTTGATAGAAAGTAACCGATTTACCAGTGATCCGCTCGACTCGGTTTAAGGCTTCTATGCTTGAATTAGACAAGTTGTCCAATACAATCACATCATTACCAGCATTGAGCAGTTCTACTACTGTGTGGGTGCCAATATAGCCAGCACCACCGGTCACTAAAATCGTCATTACTTCATCCCTTTTACAACGGTTTTTAAATAGTGCGCAAAATCTTCACCGATTTCGCTGTGGCGCAGGGCGTATTCAACGTTCGCGCGCATATACCCTTGTTTGTTACCACAGTCGTGACTCTTACCTTCCATGTAGTAAGCATTTACGGTTTCTTGTTTCATTAACATAGCGATTGCATCGGTTAATTGAATTTCATCGCCCGCGCCTGCAGGGGTTTTAGCCAGTAACGGCCAAATGCTGGCAGGTAACACATAACGGCCTACAACGGCTAAGTTAGATGGTGCTTCATCCACGGCTGGCTTCTCAACCAGTTCGACTAATGGTTCTGATTCTCCAGGTTGTAAATCATGGCCATTCACATCAGCAATACCATATTGGTTAACGACATTGTGTGGCACGCCTTCAACCATGATTTGCCCCACTTGGGTTTCATCAAACAGGGTAACCATAGCGGCTAAGTTATCGCGGCGCAGATCACAGCTGGCTTCATCGATGATCACATCAGGCGGCAATACTGCAAATGGTGCATCGCCGACGACAGATTTTGCACACAAAATGGCGTGGCCTAATCCTTTCGCCTGAGATTGACGCACGCTAATGATAGTCACGTCTTTAGGACAGATAGATTGCACGGCTTCGAGTAACTGACGTTTAACACGGCGCTCGAGTTGGGCTTCTAATTCGAAACTGGTATCGAAGTGGTTTTCGATAGAGTTTTTACTGGCGTGGGTCACTAAGACAATTTCTTTGATCCCAGCGGCGATAGCTTCACTGACCACGTATTGGATCAATGGCTTATCGACAACAGGTAACATTTCCTTTGGAATCGCTTTGGTCGCTGGAAGCATACGAGTGCCTAGGCCTGCGACGGGAATAACGGCTTTACGAATTTGATGTTGTTTCATTGCGAACCTTTTAGGTCAAGGAGATGCGATTAATGGCCAATATTGTAAATGACCTACACAGAAAAGCTATTTACAAACACTAAAAAATTGAGGAAATCTAAGTATTTTAACGGCAAATTCGGGCATAAGTTTTAGCAAAGGTAGCACAGTGGATCTAATCCAGCACCCATGGCGTGCAGCAACAGGGTGATTTTAATGACCTTGTAATATTTGCTTTACGTTTACGTCACAGTGGCGGCACAAGAATAAAGTGTGAGGGAGTTAACAAATTTAAAGCCTTAGATCACTATGGAGCCATGAGTGTTAGCCACCGAGTGAAGATTATGACGAAAGGAACAGAGTACATCGCTCGCAGAGCCGATGACACTGGGTTTATCCATTACCCACAAGAAGAACACGATATTTGGCGTCAGCTTTACGCCCGTCAAGCTGTTAATCTCCCTGGTCGTGCCTGCAAGGAATATCTGCAAGGGCTCGATGCCTTAGGGATGCCAAAGGATCGCATTCCGCAACTTGCCGAAATTGATGCGGTATTACAAGCGACCACTGGTTGGAAAACGGCGGCGGTCCCTGCGCTGATATCCTTCGGCCGTTTTTTCGAACTGCTGGCAAATAAAGAGTTTCCAGTGGCCACTTTTATTCGCCGTAAGGAAGAGTTTGATTACTTGCAAGAGCCAGATATCTTCCACGAGATTTTTGGTCACTGCCCTTTGCTCACCAACCCTTCATTTGCCAATTTCTCTCACATGTATGGGCAGTTAGGTTTACATGCCAGCAAAGAGGAAAGGGTATTTTTAGCGCGTTTGTACTGGTTTACGGTTGAGTTTGGTTTACTACAGCCAAAAGATGGTCCCTTATGTATTTATGGCGGCGGCATTTTAAGCTCACCCGGTGAAACCTTGTATGCAATGGAAAGTGACGCGCCAGAACGTCAACCTTTTGATTTATTGAATGTGCTGCGAACCCCATATCGCATCGACATTATGCAGCCGATTTATTATGTGATTGAGCACATTGATATGCTGGATGAAATTGCCAAGATGGACATTATGGCTTATGTCACTAAGGCGCGTCAGTTAGGTTTATTTGCCCCTAAGTTTCCGCCAAAAGCTAAGGCGAGTTAAGTCACGATTCGGTTGATGAGTTGACTCGTTATTTGGCTGGCATCTAATTTAGCCATCTGATATTGAGTCATGCGATTTAAGTTATTAATAGAAAATGAGTAAAGTGCAACAGAAAATCCCTACCAATG
Organism: Shewanella hafniensis; assembly: GCF_019655335.1. Taxonomy (GTDB): domain Bacteria; phylum Pseudomonadota; class Gammaproteobacteria; order Enterobacterales; family Shewanellaceae; genus Shewanella; species Shewanella hafniensis. The sequence goes on along the minus strand of NZ_BPFD01000002.1, from coordinate 31,032 downwards.
TTGCCAACAGGAGTATGTATGACTGCGTTATCGAATATGAAATGTGAAGCGTGCCAAGCCGATGCACCAAAAGTGACCGATGAAGAATTGGCCGAACTTATTCGTATGATCCCCGACTGGGGCGTGCAAGTGCGTGACGGCGTAATGCAGCTTGAGCGTGTCTACAAGTTTAAAAACTTTAAACTGGCGATGGCATTCACGAATAAGCTGGCGGATTTAGCGGAAGAAGAATTCCATCATCCAGGCATTTTCACTGAATGGGGCAAAGTAACCGTCACTTGGTGGTCACACTCTATTAAGGGCCTACATAAGAATGACTTCATCATGGCCGCCAAGACAGACCAGTTACTAGGTTAATTATTTAATCAATTTAATCAGCATCTTAATCTATTTTTCGATGCTGATTTTTTCTTCCTGTTACAATTCAACTGTAAACTAGGCTTGCCACTTTCTGTTTAACCTTCTAACGTATATGGGCTCTGCTATTTCCCCTCATCGCTGACGTTTTCGTTAAGGTAACGACTTGCCTAGCAAGCGTCATTTTTGTTGTAAAGCTCAAGGCGAAAAATAGCTCTGCACGGTTTATCCCCAAAATTCGAATCAAAAAAGGGAATATCAGTCATTATGCGCTTGGAAGTCAGCTGTCAGGATCGTGTTGGTTTAGCCAAAGATATCTTAGTCGTGTTAGAGCGTTATGGTATTAATTTAATTGCCATTAATGCCAGTAACCAAGGATTCCTGTACTTACAATTTGCCGAAATCAGTTTTGAAACCTTAAGTGCCTTGATGCCGCAGATCCGCAAAGTGGAAAGTGTCCACGATGTGCGTACTGTGTCGTTTATGCCCTCAGAGCAGGAACATTACGCCCTTAAAACCTTGCTCAAAACCTTACCCGACTCCGTTTTCTCCATCGATGCTAAAGCACGTATTCGTATCGTTAACGAGTCCGCCTTGCTCAATATCGGCATGGGCGAGCACGAAGTGCTCGAAGAGTCGCTCAATCATTGGGTGCAAGGTTTTAATTTCAGCCGTTGGTTGAGTGAAAGCCAAGTCTTACCGCAAGCGGCGAGGGTACAAATCGGCCCAAACGAATATCTAGCCGAAATGCTGCCGATTTACCTGCCAGATGAAGATGAAAAAACCATCTTAGTTGGCGCTGTGGTGTCGCTAAAATCCCCCGCGCGGGTTGGAAAACAGTTTAACGCGCTGCAGAACCAAACCACTGGCTTTGAAAATGTATTAGCCAGCAGTGACAAAATGAAGGAAGTGCTAAAGCAAGCGCGGCGTATGGCCCAGCTCGATGCGCCTTTATTGATCACAGGTGAAACGGGTACTGGCAAAGAATTAATGGCCAGAGCCAGCCACGATGCCAGCATGCGCCGCGAGAAACCCTTTATCGCCATCAACTGCGCCGCTCTGCCCGACAGCGCCGCCGAAGAAGAATTATTCGGTTATGTCAGCCAAGGTAAAGTCGTTAAAAGGGGTTTCTTTGAAGAAGCCAAGGGCGGCACAGTATTTCTCGATGAAGTTGCGGAAATGTCCAAGGCCGCCCAAGTTAAGCTGCTTCGGCTATTGCAAGATGGCACCTTTAGACGTATTGGCGGTGATGAGGAAGTCCGCGCCGATGTGCGAATCATCTGCTCAACCCAGAAGAATTTAGCCGAACTGTGCCAGACTGGTGAGTTTAGGGAAGATTTGTACTATCGCATCCATGTGCTGAGTTATCACATACCGTCACTGCGCGAGCGTAAAGTCGATATCATTCCACTGACGGAAATGTTCCTCGAACATTACAGCCAACAGTTATCTAGCCCTGTGCGGCGGATTTCGGCCCAGTGCCGCGATCATTTGCTCACCTACGCTTGGCCAGGTAACGTACGCCAATTAAAAAACGCAGTATTTAGGGCAGTGTCTATGTGGGATGGTTCGGCTGAGTTGACGGTCGAACAATTAAAATTACCCTCCTACGCCGAAGGTTTTGGTTACTTTGACAATGAGTTTGAAGGCAATCTCGACGATGCAATGAAGCAGTTTGAGGCGAGTCTATTGCGCCGATTATATCCTGCCTATCCGAGCACTCGGCAGTTAGCGAAAAAGCTCGGGGTGTCGCACACCGCTATTGCCAATAAACTGCGTGAGTACAAGATAGCCAAGCGTCGTTAAGCCGTGTCCTGCTAGCTTGACGCGATAGATGTAACAGTATCGTTCCACTTAGTTGCCGACTTTTCAGGCATATTGCTTACCGAGATATTGATAAGCGGCAACTAGGTTATAAACGTAATGATTAGTTTACGAAATGTGAAATAATTGACCCAAATGTGATTTGGGTCACGCTATAGGAATCTGCGTCAGCTTCGGGTATTTCTACGCGCAACAAATACGTTAAAGCAAGCAAAAGGGCATGCCTTTGTTGGCGCGGACTGCGTAACGTGTGCGCCCTTAATGAGTCAAAAAGTCCGAGTAAAATCGCCGAATATAAGCTGGATGACGCCGCGCGTTTTCCAGCACAATAAAATTGTACGCCTAGCCTTAGAAGCACTGGAGCCAATATGAAACTTGCAAGTTATAACAATGGTCGCCGCGATGGTCAGTTGATGTTAGTTAGCCGCGATCTCACGAAAACGGTTGCCGTTCCTGCTATTGCCCACACTATGCAGCAATTACTCGACGGTTGGGATTTACTGAAACCGCAATTGCAAGAATTGTACGACGCGTTAAATGAAGGCATGTTAGATAGCGCCCAAGCGTTCGACGAAGCTAAGTGTTTGTCGCCACTGCCGCGTGCTTATCAATGGGCCGATGGCAGCGCTTATGTGAATCACGTTGAGCTAGTCCGTAAGGCTCGCGGCGCAGAAATGCCAGAAACCTTCTGGACAGATCCGCTGTTCTATCAAGGTGGGTCAGACAGTTTTATTGCCCCTAAAGCCGATATTCCACTGGCGAGTGAAGACTGGGGTATCGATTTCGAATCTGAAATCGCGATCATCACCGATGATGTGCCTATGGGCGTGAGCAGCGACAATGCGGCTAAGCATATTAAATTGTTGATGTTAGTCAACGATGTGTCACTGCGTAACTTAATCCCTGGTGAGTTGGCAAAAGGCTTTGGCTTCTTCCAATCTAAGCCATCGAGCAGTTTTTCACCTGTAGCAGTGACGCCGGATGAACTGGGCGCCCGTTGGGAAGATTCTAAAGTGCATTTACCGTTGATCACCCATTTAAACGGTGAGTTATTTGGTCGTCCGAATGCGGGCGTCGATATGACCTTTAATTTCAGTCAGTTAGTTTCACATGTGGCGAAAACCCGTCCATTGGGCGCTGGCGCGATTATTGGCTCTGGTACTATTTCTAACTATGACCGTAGCGCAGGTTCTAGCTGCTTAGCGGAAAAACGTATGTTAGAAGTGATTGCCGAAGGCAAAGCCACTACACCATTTATGCGTTTTGGCGACACTGTTCGCATCGAAATGCTTGATGACAACAATGTAACGATTTTCGGTTCTATCGATCAAAAAGTGGTTGAATACAAAGCCTAAAGCTTTCCCTTAAAGGGCGACATCGACTCAAACTAACGGGGCTTAATTGCCCCGTTTTTATACTGACTTTTATAAGGATATGAAAATATGAAACTTTATGGTTATTGGCGCTCAAGCGCGGCGTACCGAGTTCGCATCGCCCTCAATCTTAAGGGGATTTCAGCCGAGCAGTTGTCAGTGCATCTTGTACGTGATGGCGGCGAGCAGCATAAAGCGGCTTATACTGCACTAAATCCGCTCGAGTTAGTGCCAACCTTAACGTTGGATGAGTTAGATATGGATGCTTTGTCGCAATCCTTAGCCATTATTGAATATCTCGATGAAATACATCCACAAACCCCATTATTGCCTGCATCGGCTCTTGAACGTGCCCATGTGCGCGCCATGGCGCTCACGGTAGCCTGTGAAATTCATCCATTAAACAACTTGCGGGTATTACAGTATTTAACCCAAACCTTAGGGGTCGATGAGGCGGCTAAAAATACTTGGTATCACCACTGGGTTGCGAGTGGTTTTGCAGCCTTAGAAACATTGTTGATTAGGCACAGTGGTCGTTATTGCTTTGGAGATACAGTGACATTAGCCGACTTATGTTTAGTGCCGCAGGTGTATAACGCCCAGCGTTTTAATGTGGATTTAACGCCTTATCCCAATATCATGCGCGTGTGGGCTGAATGTAATCAGCTTGAAGCCTTTGCCGATGCGGCCCCAGAGCGTCAAGCGGATGCGGTGTAACGAATCGTACTGATGAAGCGTTTACAAATAGAAAGAATGGATCATGAGGCTTGCTTTGCAAGTCTTATCTTAGTGATGGGGTTTTAATGCTTTTCAGTAAAAAATGTCCGTATTGCAAAGGTAAACTCGGCGCTAAGGATGTGCCGATTAAGGAAGGACGCTGCTGCCACTGTGATAAGCCAATACGGTACAAACTCAATGTAATTAAATGGATGCTACTGTTCATGCCCATCTTTACTGTTAGCGTTAATTTGCTAGACAAAGATGTCTATGGGTTTTGGATTTGTTTTGCGGTAATGGTACCTATTTATAGTCTCGTTTCTCTACTCTGTCATGGGGTCGTAAAGTGCTCAGAAACCGATGGCGAAGTGGAGTAAGCCGAATGTCATTCCCGTGCTTATATCTGACATTGAAGCGGACGATTATGTTAAGAGTAATGTTATGAATGATGCAATGAGTGAAGCAGAACTAAAGCATCAATTACTCGAATGGATAGCTCAAGACTGCGAGCGGGTGAGGGCGCTTGAACTCGCGCTTCAATGCGCCAGAATACACTCAATGCCGCAGTGGTGCCTTGCGGCGGGATTTGTCCGTAATCTAGTCTGGGATCGCTTGCACGGATTTGAGTTGAGTCCACTGAACGATATCGATCTGATCTATTTTTGCCCTTTAGATATCAGCCCCGAGCGGGATCTGGCAATTGAAACTTATCTCAATCAGCTTGCCCCTGAGTTACCTTGGTCGGTGAAGAATCAGGCGCGCATGCATGTTCGAAATCAAGACATGGCTTACACATCTTGTGTTGATGCTATGTCCTATTGGCCAGAGCTTGAAACCGCAATCGGGGTAAGCTATCAAGCTGTCGATACAGAATCTGATGATCAGACTCAGACTTGTGTTGGGATGAAAAATCATCCCGCGTCTTATGATATTGAGCTGGTGGCTCCCTTTGGGCTGAACTCCTTGTTTGCACTCAAACTGAGTGCTAATCCAAAGCGATCATTATCCGTGTTTGAACACAGAGTTGCGACTAAGGGGTGGCTCACTCGGTATCCTTTGCTTGAGTGTTACCGCACAAGCTGATTTTCTCATTCACCCACTTTATCTCTCACTCACTCCTAAATCGACTCAAGCATCTGACTCAATTCGTCCCATGTAATTTAGCTACTCAATTGAGTTACTCACTAATTAAGACCGCTAACAGTATGGGGATCATCCTTAAGCCGTTTAGGTTCGGCCGTTTTCTGCTTCTATTCTTCCTCATCTAGTCCCATCAATTTGAACTTAATGGCCAAATCCCCTCAGCTAAGTGCTTTTTATTATTACTTAAATGTTTATTTTACTAATGTTCTCTACCTCTTGCTGTAGTCATTAGTGATGACTAATAAAGAACTTAGCTCACAGAAAACAAAGGTGTACTGTCGATAAATGTTTGAATTTCGTGATTCAGCTCCCATGTGCAGTACCTAGAAGTGAGTATTGCTCATTCACTTTGATTTGGATCAATAAAGTGGTCGCGCTTCTCTGGCAGTGTAAGCGTCAATTGTTAAGGATGTAATTTAAAACAAAAACCTATGTTGTACATATGGAGTATGATGATGAACAAAAACACTGTTTCTACACTGATCGCTGCCACCCTTTTAGCTGCTGGTTTTTCTGCTACTGTATCGGCTCACCAAGCAGGTGACATTATCGTTCGTGCGGGTGCTGTGGTTGTTGCGCCAAACGAATCAAGTGATGATGTGGCGGGTAAGGGCGAGTTCCAAATTAGCAATAACACTCAATTGGGTTTGAACTTCGGCTACATGCTGACAGATAACTTTGGGGTAGAGTTATTAGCGGCTACGCCATTCAGCCATGACGTTTCTTTGGGTGGCACTAAGATTGCCGAAACTAAACATTTGCCACCCACTTTAGTGGCGCAGTACTACTTTGGTGATGCACAGTCTAAATTACGTCCATACGTGGGTGTTGGTGTGAACTACACTAACTTCTTCGATAATGAGTTCACCAACGATTTAAATGGTGCGTTAACTGACTTGAGCATGAGCACTTCGTGGGGCTTAGCGGCACAAGCGGGTGTTGACTATCAGGTTAACAAAAACTGGTTAGTGAACGCTTCAGTGTGGTACGCGCAAATTAGCAGCGATGTGAAGTTTAAATTATCTGGTGACACTGTAGTTATCGACACCGATATAAACCCATGGGTTTATATGGTCAGCGTAGGTTACACTTTCTAATCTACGGATCAGATAAGCGTAAAAAAGGAGCCTTGGGCTCCTTTTTCGTTTCTGCACTTTATCCTGACATGTTCCACTTAGGCTAAGCCGATTTAGCGCTTTGACTTTTTAGCTTTCCAGTGGCGAGTGTTATAGATAAATTCGGGTAATAATACGGTGAGCCAAGCGACGAGGCGCCAGCGTTTGGTCACATAGACGCGGCGTTTGCCTTGTTTCATTGCCTTGATGATTTGTGCTGCGACTTGTGGCAATGGTGCAAGCCACATCGCACTTTGCTGCATAGCGGCTTTATCGAGCAAACCAAGTTGGATATCGGTAATCGTAATCGGTAGCTTAAGGCGCTGAGCATGCATACTTAAGCCCTCAAGGTAATTCTGCCCAAAGGCCTTTGAGGCGTGATAGGCCACACTTGGGCCACCGCGCAAACCTGCGATAGAGTTTATTGCCGCCAGTTGTCCATAACCTTGCTCGCGAAATAGTCTAAATGCCGTATTGCAGATAGCGGCAAAACCTCGCACATTGACATCGATAATGTCTTGCTCTGGCAGCCAAGGCAGCTCAGGGTCATAACTATTGAGGCCTGTATTGACTAAGACTAAGTGTGCGCCGCCAAGACTCTGCCAGACGGATTCAAGTTGGTTGATAATGGCTTGAGGCTGTTCAATTTGAAGTGAAAATACTTGTACTTTTGTTGGCAAGGATAAGGCAAAATCGCGGAGTGATTCTGGATCTTGGGCGAATAAGACTAATTCAACCTGTTGATCTGCCAATTGCTTTGCAATTTCACGACTTAATTGTGAGCTAGCTCCCACAATGATTGCAGTTGCTTGGGTCATAGGTTTTTCGGCAACGAAATGGTGGCTTATGATAGGAAGATATGTTCGCCAAGACAAGATTTATAGCTTGGGCGTATGGACATCTAGAAGTCTTTATGTATGATTAGGAGAAACAAAATGAACAAATGGTTGCGTTTAAGCGCGTTGAGATTAACCGCTTTAGCATTAATGGCGCTAATGGGTGTGTTATCGGGTTGTGCGACACCCAATGCTATCGTGGAGATAAAAGGCGAGACCTTGTATCGCGAACGGATTGCTCTGCCCGCCGAGGCTAAGGTCGTAGTGCAATTGCTCGATGTCTCAAAAATGGATGTGCCAGCCATAGTGATGGCGGAGCGTGTACAACAAGGTGCAGCAACACCCACGCCATTTAGTTTTGCGATTGGCAGCGATCAGTTCCAACCTGGGCACACTTATGCCATAGGTGCACGGATAATGCTCGGTGATAAGTTATTGTTTATTAATACTCAAGCCTATCATATTGACCTCAATTCGACTGAGTCAATGACGATACTGCTAGAGAAAGTCGGTGGCTAGTTAGCCCGCTCAGAAGTGAGCTGACATACGCGCCGAATCCGTTGGTATTTACGAACAGAAGAGGCGCGGTATGCCGGTTAGAATTCCAGATCATCTGCCCGCAGCAGAAGTGTTAGAGTCAGAAAATATTTTCGTTATGTCCGAGACGCGGGCGGCTAATCAAGATATCAGGCCGATGAAGGTGCTGATTTTGAACTTGATGCCGAACAAAATCGAGACAGAAACCCAGTTATTGCGCTTACTGGGCAACACGCCTTTACAAGTCGATGTGGATTTATTGCGCATTCACGACAAAGAATCCAAGCATACTTCCATCGATCACATGAATACTTTCTACCGTGATTTCGAAGCCGTGCGCCATAAAAATTACGATGGTCTTATCATCACAGGTGCGCCGCTTGGGCAAATCGATTTTGAAGATGTGGTTTATTGGGATCATATCCGTGAAATCATCGATTGGTCGCAAGAGCATGTCACCTCAGTGTTGTTTTTATGCTGGGCTGCCCATGCGGGCTTGTATCACCTCTATGGTTTAAATCGAAAAATATTGCAACAGAAGCGTTCTGGCGTATTCGTGCATCGCCGTACTTCTCAGCATTTCCCACTGCTGCGTGGTTTTGATGATGAGTTCTTTGCACCCCATTCGCGTTTTGCCGAGATGGATGTGGAAGAAATTAGACAACACCCGCAGTTGCAAGTGCTCGCCGAATCCGATGAGGCAGGCGCTTATCTGGTCCTTAGCCGCAATAATCGTAACTTGTTTGTGATGGGCCATCCTGAATATCAAAAATCGACCTTAAATGATGAATATCGCAGGGATTTAGCCCAGGGCTTAAATCCAAATGTGCCACAAAATTACTATCGCAATGATGACCCGAAAGCCGACGCCATTGCCCGCTGGCACAGCCACGGTAGCCTGCTGGTCAGTAATTGGCTTAACTACTACGTCTATCAGTTAACTCCCTACGATTTAAGCGATATGACGGCGATGACACCGTGGGAGTCTCGCTAAGGTGTTGTTTAGCCTCTTAGGGTGATGTGGTCACATGGATGTGACTTAGTCTGATACCCAAAAGCCCTTCATTTATCTCTCCTATCTCTCCCTTAGATCCTGCCGTCCACGCTTGACTGCGCTTAATCTCTGCTTTGCTGTAAATCCTTACTGACATTTTCCCTCGATAAAATCTGCACATTAGACTATTAGATACTTGCTTTACGTTCGCGTAAACGTCAGAGTGGTTTTATTGTCGATTTTATTAAACGTCCCGAGACTGCTGCTAGGTTTCGTGGTCAATTTAGGTTGGAGCCTTCATGAGTACTGAACAGTTAAATCAAGATATCGTTATCGTTGCGGCTAAACGGACCCCAATGGGCGGGTTTCAGGGCAACTTATCATCCGTAGCATCACCCATATTAGCTGCGACGGCCATTAAAGGCTTGTTAGCGGAAACGCAATTGGCGGGTGAGCATGTTGATGAAGTCTTGATGGGCTGCGTATTACCCGCAGGTTTAGGTCAAGCGCCTGCGCGTCAGGCTACTTTGGGTGCAGGATTGCCCTTATCCGTTGGTGCGACCACAGTGAACAAGGTCTGTGGCTCAGGTATGAAGACGGTCATGTTAGCCCACGATTTGATTAAAGCGGGCAGTGCAAAAGTGGTGATCGCAGGCGGCATGGAAAGCATGAGCCAAGCGCCGTATTTACTCGATAAAGCCCGCGGCGGCATGCGCATGGGCCATGGCAAAGTGTTAGACCATATGTTTTTAGATGGCCTTGAAGATGCCTACACGGGTGGCGCCATGGGGACTTTTGCCCAGAAAACCGCCGATGAATACGGCATTACCCGTGAGCAAATGGACGCTTTTGCCCTAAGCTCGCTCGAAAAAGCCAATGCGGCGATTAACTCGGGTGCCTTTAAAGCTGAAATTACCCCTGTCACTGTCAGTGATCGCCGTGGTGATGTGACTATCGATACCGACGAGCAACCCGGTAATGCCCGCCCTGAAAAAATTCCTACGCTGCGTCCAGCCTTTACCAAAGATGGCACTATCACAGCGGCAAACTCTAGCTCGATTTCCGATGGCGCAGCGGCATTAATGCTGACCTCTCGCGGAGAAGCTGAGCGTTTAGGCTTAACTGTATTAGCCACTATTAAAGGCCATACGACTCACGCCCAAGAGCCTTCACTCTTTACCACTGCACCGGTTGGCGCTATGGCGAAATTGCTGGCGAATGTGGGTTGGTCAACGGATGAAGTCGATTTATTCGAAATCAACGAAGCTTTTGCGATGGTGACTATGCTTGCCGTATCTGAACTGGGTTTAGATATTGCTAAGGTCAACGTCAATGGCGGCGCCTGCGCCTTAGGTCATCCTATTGGCTGCTCAGGTTCACGTTTACTGGTGACCTTAATTCATGCATTAAAAGCCCGCGGCCTTAAACGCGGTGTCGCCTCGCTGTGTATCGGCGGTGGTGAAGCGACGGCGATGGCGATTGAGGTTTAATCGCAAAGGTTTTTGTCAAATCAGGTTTTAGTTAAATCAACAAGACGGGGCTGGCAAGGGCAATCACTTCCCTTGAGGATAATCATAATATCGCACCGCCAGCCCATCACTCTACAAGGAAAGGATTGCAACATGACCACACAAGTAAAGCATTACATTGACGGTGAGTTTACCCAAGGTACGGGCACATCGCAGATTATTGTCACCAATCCCGCGAATAACTCGCCGATTGCCGTGATTAATGCTGCTACGAGCGAAGAAGTTCACGCTGCCATTGCTAGCGCCAAAGCCGCTTTCAAAACGTGGAAAGAAGTGCCAGTCTCTGAACGTGCGCGCGTCATGTTGCGTTATCAACATCTGCTAAAAGAACATCACGACGAACTTGCGACCATTCTTGCCCAAGAAACGGGTAAAACCTTCGAAGATGCCAAGGGCGATGTATGGCGCGGTATCGAAGTCGCTGAACACGCTTGTAACGTGGCGTCATTATTGATGGGCGAAACCGTTGAGAACGTCGCGCGTTCAATCGACACTTATAGCTACACTCAACCACTGGGTGTGTGTGCCGGTATTACGCCATTTAACTTCCCTGCGATGATCCCGTTATGGATGTTCCCACTGGCAATTGCTTGCGGTAACACCTTCATTTTAAAACCTTCAGAACAAGATCCAATGACGCCGCAGCGCCTTGTTGAACTGTTTGTTGAAGCGGGCGCACCTAAGGGCGTATTGCAATTAGTGCATGGCGACAAAACTGCCGTGGATATTCTGCTGGCAGACCCTGCAATTAAAGCAATTTCCTTCGTCGGTTCTGTGGCTGTGGGCCAGTATATTTATAAAACCGGTACCGATAATTTAAAACGCGTACAAGCCTTTGCGGGCGCGAAAAATCACTGCGTTATCATGCCTGATGCGAACAAACAGCAAGTGATCAATAACTTAGTTGGCGCCTCTGTAGGCGCGGCGGGTCAGCGCTGTATGGCGATTTCGGTTGCCGTGTTTGTTGGCGCCGCTAAAGAGTGGATCCCTGAATTAAAAGAAGCCTTAGCCAAGGTTCGCCCAGGTTTATGGGACGATAAAGCAGCAGGTTACGGCCCTGTCATAAGCCCTGCAGCTAAGGCACGCGTGCTCAAGCTTATCAAGCAGGGGATTGATGAAGGCGCCGAGTGTTTGCTCGATGGCAGCGACTTTACTGTGGAAGGTTATGAGTCAGGCAACTGGATTGGCCCAACCATGTTCAATAAAGTCTCCACAGAGATGAGCATCTATAAGGAAGAAATCTTCGGCCCTGTACTGTGTTGCATGGAATCAGACTCCTTAGAAGCGGCCATCGAATTAGTCAATGCCAGCCCTTATGGCAACGGCACGTCTATCTTTACTGCCAGCGGTGCGGCTGCTCGTAAATATCAACACGAAATAGAAGTCGGCCAAGTGGGAATTAACGTACCTATTCCTGTGCCATTGCCTTTCTTCTCATTTACTGGTTGGAAGGGCAGTTTCTATGGCGATCAACATGCTTACGGTAAGCAAGCGGTACGTTTCTATACCGAGACTAAAACCATCACTTCACGCTGGTTCGAGTCCGATATCGCCGTGGCTTCTACGCCAAACATGAGCATTAATCTACGCTAAGCTAGTACGCAAAGCTCAGTGATGAAGCTCAGTGATTAATCGATAAACCACGGCGTCTTCACGGCGCCCAATTTATTCAATAAGAAAGTGACCACAGAGTCATAGGAGAGCCCAATGGATTTTAATTTCAATGATGACCAACGCCAGTTTGCCGATCTGGCGCGCCAATTTGCCGCAGATGAGTTAGCGCCTTTCGCGGCTAAGTGGGATGAAGAACATCATTTCCCCAAAGACGTGATCCAAAAAGCCGGTGAGCTGGGTTTTTGCTCACTCTATTCGCCAGAATCCGAAGGCGGCATGGGCTTATCGCGCCTCGATGCCTCGATTATTTTTGAAGAACTCGCCAAGGGCTGCACCGCGACCACGGCCATGTTGACTATTCACAATATGGCCACTTGGATGGTGACAACTTGGGGAACTGAAACCCTGCGTCAGACTTGGTCTGAGCCGTTAACCACAGGGCAAATGTTAGCGTCCTATTGTTTAACTGAGCCGGGTGCGGGTTCGGACGCCGCATCTTTGCAAACCAAAGCGGTGCGCGACGGCGATGAATATGTGATTTCAGGCTCGAAGATGTTTATCTCAGGAGCGGGCGCTACCGAGTTATTGGTAGTGATGTGCCGCACAGGCCAAGCTGGACCTAAGGGTATTTCAGCGATTGCGATCCCAGCAGATGCCGCTGGCGTTATCTACGGTAAAGCTGAAGATAAAATGGGTTGGAATGCCCAGCCGACCCGTCAAATTACCTTTGAAAACGTGCGCGTGCCAGTAGCGAATTTGCTCGGTGAAGAAGGCCAAGGTTTTGCCTTCGCGATGAAAGGCTTAGACGGCGGACGTATCAATATCGCGACCTGTTCAGTAGGCACTGCGCAAGCGGCGCTGGAGCGTGCAACTCAGTATATGAATGAGCGTCAGCAATTTGGTAAACCGTTAGCGGCTTTCCAAGCATTGCAATTTAAACTTGCCGATATGGCGACAGAATTAGTCGCAGCCCGCCAAATGGTGCGCCTTGCGGCCTTTAAACTCGACAGCAGCGATCCTGAAGCCACTGCCTATTGCGCCATGGCGAAGCGTTTTGCCACCGATGTGGGCTTTCAAGTCTGTGATGCGGCGCTGCAAATTCATGGCGGATATGGTTATATAAGGGAGTACCCGCTGGAACGTCATTTCCGTGATGTGCGTGTACACCAAATTTTAGAAGGCACCAACGAAATTATGCGCTTAATTATCGCCCGTCGTTTACTCGATGAAAATGCAGGACAAATCCTCTAAGTCCACTCGCAAGCAGTGTGACTTATCGGTTGGCGATAACATAAAAGGAGTCTATATAGATGGAATATTTAGTAGAACGTATCGAAGGCCATACGGCCATTCTGACGATGAATAATCCACCGGCAAACACTTGGACCGCCGAGAGTTTGCAGGCGCTCAAAGCCAAAGTGCTTGAGCTGAATGCGAATAAAGAAATTTATGCCTTAGTGTTAACGGGCCAAGGGCAAAAGTTTTTCTCTGCCGGTGCCGATTTGAAGCTGTTTAGTGACGGTGACAAAGGCAATGCGGCGACGATGGCAAAGCACTTCGGCGAAGCTTTTGAAACCTTAAGCCAATTTCGCGGTGTATCGATTGCCGCGATTAACGGTTATGCCATGGGCGGCGGCTTAGAAGTCGCACTGGCCTGCGATATTCGTATCGCTGAAATCCAAGCTGTAATGGCATTGCCTGAAGCGACAGTGGGTTTATTACCTTGCGCGGGTGGCACCCAGAATTTGACCGCTTTAGTCGGTGAAGGTTGGGCTAAACGGATGATTTTATGCGGTGAGCGCGTCGATGCGACTCAGGCTTTGAATCTGCGTTTAGTTGAAGAAGTGGTTGAAACGGGCGAAGCGCTCAATGCGGCAATTGCCCTTGCAACGAAAGTGGCCAACCAAAGCCCAAGCAGCGTCACAGCGTGCAAGACACTCATTCAAGCGGGCCGCACTATGGCGCGTAGCCAAGCGCTGCCGATTGAGCGTGAATTATTTGTCGGGTTATTTGATACCGAAGATCAGGCCGAAGGCGTGAATGCGTTTTTGGGCAAACGTAAAGCTGATTGGAAGAACCGCTAATGACTAATGTAGTAGATAAGGTAAATCAGGCCACTACCACGCAAAACGTGGTGTTTCAAACCTTAGCCACCGCGTCCGGTAAGTTGATTGGGGTGGTGACACTCAATGTGGAAAAAGCCCTCAACGCCTTAGATTTAGACATGGTGCGCGCTATGACGGCGCAGCTCAATTTGTGGAAAAAAGATCCGTTAATCGCCTGTGTGGTACTCGATGGCAGCGGTGAGAAGGCATTTTGTGCGGGTGGTGATGTGCGTGCTTTATACCATGCATCCATTGCCGCTAAAGGACAAGTGACTGAGGAGGCGAAGGTTTTCTTCGAAGAGGAATATCGCCTCGATTATCTACTGCATACCTTTGGCAAACCTGTATTGGTGTGGGGCGACGGCATTGTGATGGGCGGTGGGCTCGGTTTGATGGCGGGCGCAAGCCACAGAGTTGTTACCGAAACTTCGCGTATTGCTATGCCTGAAGTGACGATTGGCCTTTACCCCGATGTGGGCGGCAGTTATTTCCTTAATCGCATGCAGGGCAAAATGGGACTGTTTTTAGGGCTCACTGCCTATCAACTCAATGCTGCCGATGCCTGTTATGTGGGCCTTGCGGATCATTACCTGAACCGTGACGACAAAGAACTGATGTTCGATGCCATGGCCACTTTAGATTGGAGCGATACACCTGCGCTTAATCATCAACGCTTAGATAGCATGATCAACGAGTTATCTAATCAAGTGGATATCCCGAAGGGCGAAAGTGTATTGGCGGACAGCCAAGATAATATCGATCGACTGATGGCGGGCAGCTTGGAGGATATCGTTACGCGTATGTCGACGTTAGCCTCGGAAGATGCTTGGTTAATGAAGGCGCGCGACACCTTCCTTGCAGGCAGTCCTATCAGCTGGCATCTGGTTAATATCCAATCACAACTTGGTACTAAGTTAAGCTTAGCTGAATGTTTTAAATGGGAATTAACCGCCAGCGTTAACGTGTGTGCCCATGGTGATTTCTGCGAAGGGGTTCGCGCACTCTTGATTGATAAAGACAGACAACCCCAGTGGCGCTTTAAGGATGTTAGCTCAGTGCCTACCGCTGTACTTGAGCAAATATTGACTTCCCCTTGGGGCGAGGCGCATCCCTTTAGCCAACTGAGCTAAGCGTTGAGTTAATTGTGCATAGAGTTGACTAAGCGTTGACTTGATTAACGCAGCACTTGAATAGTGCTGAGTGTATAGGCTCAGCCAAGTTCGCTTTACTCTGTGATAACGACAGCATAATCAACAGACTAGCAGTATCACTACACTAAAAAAAGAACAGCACACAGGAGTGACAGCATGAGTACAGTAGCATTTATAGGTTTAGGTAATATGGGCGGCCCAATGGCAGCCAATTTATTAAAAGCGGGCATGACGGTTCGCGTATTTGATTTAGTCCCAGAAGCCATGCAAAGCCTTGCCGAGCAAGGGGCCTTTGTTTCTAGTACGGCTTGCGGCGCGGCGGCGGGTGCCAATGTAGTGATCACTATGCTGCCTGCGGGTAAGCATGTGAAAAATTTATATTTAGGCAATGGCACAGACAAAGGCCTGCTCGAGGTTGTTGCGGGTGATACTTTACTGATCGATTGCTCGACCATAGATGCGCAAAGCGCGCAATTAGTGGCGGCCGAAGCGGCTAAAAGCGGCATAGAGTTTATGGATGCACCGGTTTCTGGCGGCACTGCAGGCGCGGCGGCGGGCACTTTAACCTTTATTTGTGGTGGTTCCGATAGCGCATTTGAGCGGGGTCAGCCAGTGCTGAAAGCTATGGGGGTGAACATATTCCACGCCGGTGGCCCAGGTGCGGGACAAGTCGCTAAAATCTGCAATAACATGCTGTTATCTGTGTTGATGGTCGGTACTTCAGAGGCGTTGCAAATGGGCATTGACCATGGTCTCGATCCTAAAGTCTTGTCCGACATTATGAAGGTCAGCAGTGGTGGCAACTGGACGTTAGAGAAGTACAATCCCTGCCCAGGTGTGATGGAGACTGTACCTTCTTCTAAGGGCTATCAGGGCGGCTTTATGGTAGATTTGATGGTTAAAGATCTCGGTCTGTCCCAAGAAGCCGCATTATTGAGCAACTCCAGCACGCCAATGGGCGCTTTAGCCCGCAGCTTGTATGTTAATCATGCAAGACAAGGTAACGGCCGCCGAGATTTTTCCAGTATTTTTGAACAATTTGCACAACTTAAAAAATAGACATAGTTAACAAGGGATAACCAGATGGATTTAAAAGATAAGGTTGTCGTCATTACTGGCGGCGCGGGTGGCTTAGGTCTGGCAATGGCGCAAAATTTTGCGCAGGCGGGTGCTAAGATAGCGCTTATCGACGTGGACCAAGAAAAACTCGAGCGAGCTTGCGCTGAGCTTGGATCGGACACTGAAGTCCAAGGTTATGCCTTAGACATTACCGACGAAGAAGACGTCGTGGCAGGTTTTGCCTATATTCTCGAAGACTTTGGCCAAGTTAACGTGTTAGTGAACAACGCCGGTATTCTGCGCGATGGCCTGTTAGTCAAGGCCAAAGACGGCAAAGTCACCGACCGTATGTCATTCGAGCAATTTCAATCTGTGATCAATGTGAACTTGACGGGTAGCTTCCTCTGCGGTCGTGAGGCGGCAGCGGCCATGATTGAATCCGGTCAAGCGGGCGTGATTGTTAATATCTCTAGCTTAGCGAAAGCGGGCAACATGGGTCAGTCGAACTATGCCGCTTCAAAAGCAGGCGTCGCGGCCATGTCTGTTGGCTGGGCGAAGGAATTAGCGCGTTACAATATCCGTAGTGCCGCGGTTGCACCGGGCGTTATTGCTACTGAGATGACAGCGGCAATGAAACCTGAGGCGCTGGAGCGTTTAGAGAAGCTAGTGCCAGTAGGACGCTTGGGTCATGCTGACGAGATAGCCTCTACCGTACGCTTTATTATCGAGAACGACTATGTCAATGGTCGCGTGTTCGAAATCGATGGTGGTATCCGTCTATAATGGCGGTATCTTATTGATATTCATAAAAACCGAGCTGAGGCTCGGTTTTTTATTGCGTAAAGAAATATAGTGGTTTTTTAAACTCAGTCTTTGGATTTATTTAGATTTTACTGTTGGAGTTGACATTTAGTTGTTAACCTTCAACAATCGCCCTCCCGTTTTTTTACATAACTTTACATACATGTTGTCGCATGTAATGGAGCTTAACATCCGGATGTCTTGGCAGGATAAAGCCCTCTGGCTTGAGAAAATCACTAAACGCATGATGTTGATCGTGGGTGTCTTAGGGTTGATTGTGATCTATTGCGGGTTCTTTTTTCTGCTCTTCAGTGGTCGCTCCGTGGCCGTGATCCCGTGGTTTTTCCTTATCTCACCTTGGGTGTGTATTTATTTTGGCTTAACGCAAGTACAGCAAGTGCAAGTGGTAAATTGGTTCTTAAAAAAATTTAAAAAATAACCAATTTTCGTACGTTCCTATTTTGTTTCGGTTTGTGAAGTTGGCAAACATTGGGGAGAAACAATGAAGTTACATGGATATTTATGGGTGCTTGGGAGTTTGTTTTGTTTGGGGGCTTGCGAGCGCTCGAACAAAGAAACACCGCATCTAAGTGATAATGGTGGGCGTATCATTGCGCCCTATGGCAGTTGGCTGTCTCCCTTATCGGCAAATGAGGTATTTGAACAGGCCGATAATGTGGCCGAGTTGCAAAGCGTAGATGGGGCGATTTATTTTTCTGAAGCCGATGGTGATAGACAAGGTCAAGTAGGGATTAAGCGTCTCGATAAAAAGGGTAATATCACTGACGTTGTACCACCAAGCTTTAATGTTAAATCCACCGTCCATGAATACGGCGGCGCCGCCTTTTTAGGGATAGGTCAGAGTTTGTTTGCCACTAAGGCACAGGACCAACTGTTTTATCGTTTCGCTCCTAATCAACCTCCGCTGCCGTTAACGCCCAATGGCACCCGTCATGCCGACTGTATTGCTTATCCCAAAGGATCGCGAATTATCTGCGTGCGTGAGGATCATCGCCAGCCCGGTGAGCCCAAGGCGAGTCTAGTAACAATCAATCTTAACTTTGCTGGCGAAGGTGATACCTTTGTCTCGGGGCATGATTTTATTTCTTCGCCCGCCATCTCGCCCGATAATAGCCAACTGGCGTGGATCACGTGGGAACATCCCTACATGCCATGGGACAGCAGTATTCTCTGGCTTGGCGATCTCGACCGTAAAGGGCAATTACACAATATTCGTCAGGTCAACACGCCTACGGATTCTTCCGTGACGCAGCCATTATTCAGCCCTGATGGACAATTGTATGTCGTGTCGGATATCAGTAACTGGTGGAATATCTATCGAGTCACAGCACAAAATACCTTAGCCCCTGTGCTGAGCAAAAAAGCCGAGTTTGCCGTGGCTGATTGGCATTTAGGTAATCACAACTACGCCTTCGAATCTGAAACAACCATTATTGCCAGTTATATGCTTGGCAGTCAGGCGGCGCTAATCCGGCTGCATTTGGATTCGGGTTTGACCGAGTCTTTAGCTGTCGATTTCGGCGAAATTACCCAAGTGATTAGAGGTGAAGATGCCGTCTATTTTGTGGGTGCTAAGGCGACGCCAGAGAAGGGTATTTATAAAGTCATCGGCCGCGGCACTGAGTTGGTGTATACGCCTAGCTTGCCAAAGCTAGACCCCAATTATATTTCTCGGGCAAAAAATATTACCTTTAAAACCGGCGTTAACCAGCAAGCCTACGGTTATTTTTATGGTCCAGTTAACCCCAACTATACTGCGCCCCATGATACCCGTCCGCCGCTCATCGTGATGCTGCACGGTGGCCCAACGGCGCGAGCGAGTTTGGCTTATCGCAGTGATATTCAATTTTGGACCAGTCGTGGCTTTGCGGTGCTCGATGTTAATTTTCGCGGTAGCAGTGGTTTTGGCCGTGCCTATCGTCAAAGTATTTACGGAAAATGGGGCCAGGCCGATGTGGAAGATGCGGTCAATGCGGCCCGTTATTTGGTTGATAAAGGCTGGGTTGATGGACAAAAGCTGGCGATTCGAGGCGTAAGCGCTGGTGGGTTAACTGTGATGTCGTCCTTGGCTTTTTATGATGTGTTTCAAGCGGGTGTCAGTTACGCGGGGATCAGTGATTTTGAACAGCTAGCCAAGAGTACCCATAAGTTTGAGACTGGGTATTTAGATCAACTCATTGGGCCTTATGCGAATAATCAAGCCCGATATAGGGAGCTGTCGCCGCTGTATCATCTTGAAGGCTTGAATGAGCCCTTGTTAATTTTTCAAGGTCTGCGGGATCAAATTGTGCCGCCACAGCAGTCGCGAAAAATTTATGAGGCGTTAAAAGTGAGAGGTGTGCCAACGGCTTATATCGCCTATCAAGATGAGCCACACGGAGGTTGGAAACCCGAGCACCGAGCCGCAGGATTAGAGACCGAACTCGCATTTTATGGCCAAGTGTTTAATTTCATTCCCGCGGGCAAATTGGCCACTCTGGTGCTGGATAATGCTGCGGCGTTAAAGCCACCCGTCTTGAAAGGTCATCCCCGCGCAACTCGTGGTTATTGATCTTATTTGTCGTTATTACTTCAGGTTTTTAGCGCAACACTCAGAGCCTGCATCTTGCAGGCTTTGGTCTTTTTGGCATTTGTCATCGTCAGTATCGTGGTCCTCGTGGCTCAGGCTGTCGATAATGGCGCAGTGAGGTTGTTCGCCGCCTTGGCATAGGGTCACCATGTGGTGTAATTGCGCCCTAAGCTGTTGCAACTTATTAATTTGCTCTTCGACATAGGCAAGGTGAGTTTGGGTAAGCTGCTTAACGTCCTCGGCATTACGGCTTTCATTGCCCTTAAGGCCAAGCAAGGATTTGCAATCTTCTAGACTAAAACCTAAGTCGCGACATTGATGCACAAACTTAAGCGCTTCAATATCTTGATGGCGATAAACCCGATAACCTGCCTCATTGCGCTCGCCGCACACTAAGCCAATATCATGGTAATAACGGATACTCTTAACGCTCAAGCCTGTTTGTTTCGCCACTTCGCCTATCTTCATCTTGACCTCTTCTTTGAGTAACTGAATGGTCTTATCCATTTCGCCCAGCAATTAATTGTCGATGTGATCACATTGAGCAAATTCATCCTTGACTCTCCCGCAATGGGAGACTTTATCTTAGACCTATAGTGTAAAACATCAAGTGAGGGATCTCCCATGTCTATGACCAGACTCTATGTCGCCAATATGAATTGTGCTGGCTGCGTCGCGAAAATTGAAAAGGCGTTTGCCGCCCAAGCGGGCGTCGAAGCGCGTGTGAATCTCGCCGATAAACAAGTGACGGTAGAAGGCAAGATGAGCGCCGATACTGCTTTAACTGTGATGGAAAATGCAGGTTATCCGGCGCAGATAGTAGTGGATGAAAAAGTCGCCGCCGAAGAAAAACGCCTTGAAGATGCCGCCGAGTATCGGCTGCGGATGCGCCAAGCTATAGCCGCGCTCGTTGTGGGCGTGCCTATGATGCTGTGGGGATTACTGGGCGGCGAGATGATGATCAACAGTCCAGCGATGCAGCTTGGCTGGGGCATTATGGGACTGGTCACTTTGGCCTTACTCATCACCACGGGCGGACATTTCTACCAAGGTATGTGGCGGGCGCTCAAAGCCAAAACCACCAATATGGATACGCTGATTGTGCTGGGCACTAGTACGGCATGGGCTTATTCCATGCTGGTGGTCATTATGCCGAGCGCATTCCCTATGGATACCCGCCATGTGTACTTTGAGGCGAGTGTGATGATTCTAGGTTTGATTAACTTAGGTCATGGACTCGAGCTTAAAGCGCGGGGCAAAACCAGCGAAGCGGTGCAGCGATTACTTGGATTGCAATCCACCACAGCGATTCGGATCACGGATAAAGGCGATGAAAAGGTTGAGATAAGTCAGTTGAAACTGGGCGATAAGCTGCGTTTGCGCCCCGGTGACCGAGTTGCCCTCGATGGTGAGGTCGAAACAGGGCAATCCCTACTAGATGAAGCCATGCTCACAGGTGAACCCATTCCCGTGCTTAAAAATCGGGGAGATAGTTTGAGCGCGGGCACAGTCAATGGCAACGGCAGCTTAGTTTACCGAGTGACGGCGGGGCAAGAAGATACCAAACTCGCCAAGATCATTGCACTGGTACAGCAAGCGCAAACCTCAAAATTGCCCATAGGTCGATTGGCTGACAGAATCTCAGCGGTATTTGTCCCTACTGTGGTGGCGATAGCGCTGTTGGCAGCGGCAATTTGGTATTTTGTGGGGCCTGCACCCGCCTTAAGCCATGCGTTAGTGGTGCTAACGAGCGTGCTTATCATAGCGTGCCCCTGTGCGCTGGGGCTGGCGACACCTATGTCTATCATGGTTGCTGTTGGCCGCGCCGCCCAAATGGGCGTGTTAGTTAAAAATGGCGAGGCCTTGCAAACCGCCAGTAAAGTCGATTGTGTGGTGCTGGATAAAACCGGCACTGTCACCTTAGGCAAGCCGCAAGTCACTGATTTTAATTTAGTGCAAACGCTGAGTGATGCCGATAAGGAAACCTTGCTGGGCGAGATTGCGAGCCTTGAGCAGCACTCTGAGCATCCTTTAGCGGGGGCGATTGTCAGTTATGCCAAGGGATCCCTGTCACAATTACCCGACACACAGGCATTTACGAACCATCAAGGTAAGGGAATTGAGGGCAAGGTCGATGGCGTATCGCTGGCGATTGGTAATCTCGCCTTGATGACGGCATTGAATATTGTCAATTCCGATGGCAGTGCCTTAGATCCTAACGCGACATTAAGTTTTGCGAACCAAGGTAAAACCCCGATTTATGTCGCTAAAGCGGGCAAGTTAGTGGCCACTATCGCGCTGGCTGATCCGATTAAACCCGATGCGAAAGACGCCATCGCGGCCATGCTGCAAAGGGGTATTCGCGTGGTGTTGTTAACGGGGGATAACCCACAAACGGCGCAGGCGGTGGCCGACCAAGTGGGCATCACCGAAGTGATTGCCGGCGTACTGCCCGAGCAAAAACAACAACATGTGCTGGATTTACAAAAGCAAGGGCATGTGGTGGCTATGGTTGGGGATGGCATTAATGATGCGCCAGCTCTAATGAGCGCGGATGTGGGGATCGCGATGGGATCGGGCACTGAGGTGGCGATTGAAAGTGCGGATATCACCTTGTTGTCGCAGCAATTGATAGTGATTGCTAACTTATTGGCATTGTCGCGGGCGACGATTACCAATATTAAGCAGAATCTGTTCGGCGCCTTTGTGTATAACAGTTTGGGTATTCCGGTTGCGGCGGGCGTGCTTTATCCACTTACGGGCATGTTATTAAGCCCCGTGATCGCAGGTGCTGCCATGGCTTTGTCTTCACTTACTGTCGTCACGAACGCCAACCGCTTAAGACGGCAGAAGTTGTAGTCTTTACTATTCACATAAGCCCTTAGCGTTGGCAAGCAGTGCGACGCTAAGGGTCATCCGATTGTCATTCTGCTCGAATACATTGAAAGCTAAGCCAATAAGGTAAAATTAATTACGCTTCTCATACAGGCATAGTGCGGCGATTTCGGCATTCCCTCTGGCTTTCTAGCCGCCTTTTTAGTTGATAATTTAGCCCAAACTGCTATAGTGCCACGTTTATTTTTACCCCTTCGGCATAGCGTTATTTGGTTTATGCTTATTTAAAGCGGCGCCAACGGGCTCGGCCAACATTACTCGATTTGGAAGTTCATTTTGATCACAACAGCAAATATCACCATGCAGTTCGGCGCTAAGCCACTGTTTGAAAACATCTCAGTTAAATTTGGCGGTGGTAACCGTTACGGTCTTATCGGCGCGAATGGCTGTGGTAAATCGACCTTCATGAAGATCCTGTGTGGTGATCTAGACCCTAGCAGCGGTAACGTTTCGTTAGATGTGAATGAGCGTCTGGGTAAACTAAGCCAGAACCAGTTCGGTTATGAGGAATTCAACCTGATCGATACCGTGATCATGGGCCACCGCGAACTGTGGAAGGTAAAACAAGAACGCGACCGTATTTATTCTTTGCCTGAAATGAGTGAAGAAGACGGTATTGCCGTTGCCAACCTAGAAATGGATTTTGCTGAGATGGACGGTTATACCGCCGAATCCCGTGCTGGCGAATTACTGTTAGGTGTAGGTATCGGTATTGAAAGCCATTTTGGTTTGATGTCTGAAATCGCCCCGGGTTTAAAACTGCGTGTGCTTCTTGCGCAAGCTCTGTTCTCTGATCCAGACGTGCTGCTGCTCGACGAACCTACCAACAACTTGGACATCGACACTATCCGTTGGTTACAAGACATGTTGAACCAACGTAGCAGTACTATGGTTATTATTTCGCATGATAGATATTTCTTAAACTCAGTTTGTACGCACATGGCTGACTTAGACTACGGCGAACTGCGCGTTTACCCAGGTAACTACGACGAATATATGCAAGCGGCGACTCAAGCTCGCGAGCGTTTATTGTCTGATAATGCGAAGAAAAAAGCCCAGATCTCTGAGCTGCAAACCTTCGTAGCACGCTTCTCGGCTAACGCGTCTAAGGCGAAACAAGCCACCTCTCGTGCCCGTCAAATCGACAAGATTAAGTTAGACGAAGTCAAAGCCTCTAGCCGTGTGAACCCCTTCATTCGTTTCGAGCAAGAAAAGAAATTGTTCCGTAATGCTTTAGTGATTGAAAACCTAACTAAAGGTTACGATAAGCCACTATTTAAAGACTTAGACTTGATTGTTGAAGTGGGCGAGCGCATTGCGGTACTGGGTGAAAACGGTATCGGTAAAACGACCCTGTTACGTACCCTGATCCACGATATCCCGCAGGATGCAGGTACTATCCAATGGTCTGAAAACGCCAACATTGGTTACTATGCACAGGATCATGAGTCTGATTTCGCTAACGATATGACCTTGTTCGAGTGGATGAGCCAATGGCGCAAACCAGAAGATGACGACCAATCGGTACGTGGCATTTTAGGCCGTATGTTGTTTGGCTCTGACGACATTAAAAAGTCAGTCAAAGTGCTGTCTGGTGGTGAGAAAGGCCGTATGTTATTCGGCAAGCTCATCATGCAAAAAGCCAATATTTTAGTGCTCGACGAACCGACCAACCACATGGATATGGAATCGATCGAATCATTGAACAACGCGCTGGAAATGTATGAAGGCACCTTGATTTTCGTGAGTCATGACCGTGCATTCGTATCGTCGCTGGCAAACCGTATCCTTGAAGTGACTCACACAGGCGTGAATGACTTCAGAGGCACTTACGATGAGTTCCTTGCCAGCAAAGGCATTGAAGTCTAACGCTATTTGTTATTTAGCTGCATGTGTAAATACATGCATTTAAATACATGCATTTAAATACAGTGCAGCTAAATGCAGCATCAATAAAAACGCCGCGATTCATTGCGGCGTTTTTGTATCCATTGGTTGTCTTTTATCTAGCGATTAGCTTTTCGCGCACTCGATTTTAGCGCATTGGCGGCACTCGTTAGGGCGCTGACTCTTGCTGCACATAAATCAAATTGTCGGTATCAAAGCCGCGTGCTTTAGACATTTCAACAAACTTTTGCAACACCTCGGGTGGCACAGTCGGGGTTTTAGCCAGTAGCCACAAATAACCCGTGTCGGGCCCCGATATAAAAGCGTATTGATAGTTTTCATGATCTAATTCGAAGACCACATACGAACCATAAAATGGCCCAAAGAAGGAGACTTTCAAATAGCCTTCTGAGTCCCCATTGACAAAATAGGCCTTACCTTCGGCTTCTTTCCATTCGTTTTTAGCCGCGGAAAATCCACGGTTAATTACCCTAACACCACCATCCTCTTTCAGGCTGTATTCTGCGCTAACTTGGCTTAAGCCTCTTTCGAATGAATGATCTAATCGTGCAATTTCGTACCATTTACCTAAGTATTTATTTAGCTCAAAATCATTCACGGGTTGAACCAGTTTAGGCATGCCTAAACAACCGCTGAGCAAAAATATACTAATGACTAACAGTAGCTTTCTCAATTTGACCTCCTGATCCTAAGTCTTAGTCATATATCTTGAGTGAGATGTTCAATCAATCCTCTGTCGAGCTTACACTATTTTCTTCATATTATTTCAGCTACTTGGCTTCTGTTGGTAAAAGTTCTGTTAGTTAAAGTTCTGTTGTCTAAAGCCTTCTCGGCGAAGCCTTGTGGCTTACTCGCTTGCAACCCGCACTTTGCGCTGACTGATAAAGCCCATCAGCGCGACGACCAGGCTTGCCATGCTTAAGCGGGTGAGTTTCTCGGCAAAGAAATAATGGGCGAAAATAGCCGACACCGTCCTGTGGACGGCGTCGATTTTGCCCTAAAAACTCACCCTAGGCTATGTCAGTGTATTAACTAAATAATGCTTTTACGTGAGCGGAAATGGTTAAAGCTATCTTGGCTGTAGGCCGCCTTAATTCGTTTTAACGCGGCGTAGCTATGGTCGAAGTACACATCAGTGGGGATGGCCTTATCTTTGAAGCTGATAAAAGCGCCTGAGGTGTTGGGGATGTCATAATTTCGGCTGGCATCAATCCAATCGAGCGCACGATTAATGCGAGTAAACACTTGGCTATCCTGCAATTGTTGTTTCTCTTGCAGGGCGTTATTCCACCAAGTTTGATATTGAATCGTGTATTGTCTGTCCTTGTAGGGGAAGGCGCTGCGGCGCTTTTGCTCTTCACCCATAGTGCGATAGTAATCGCCCGTAATGGCGCCAAGGGTTACATAGGTAAATAGCCCCAATTGGCGATTGCCTTCAAGCACATAGTGCGAAGTTAAGCTTTCGAGCAGTGGCTTATAACCGTCCCTTAGCCCCGTTTGATTGACTAAGCGTGAGGTGACTTTATGGGGCGCGGGTTCATCCACATCGGCTGGATTAGGTGAGCGGCTTATGCCTTGTAAGTCAGCTTGCAGATGTTGAAAAGATTCCCTTTCCCAACTGGGCATTAAGTTTTCACCATAGGCTTTGGTGAGTCCGCCCATCCCCTCGATGCGAATTTCATCGGGCACTAGGTCAAACTCATTAAATTGTATTTGAATAAAGTGGTTGAGGCTGGCTGAATTGCCTTCCCAAAAGCCGTACATCAAGCAGTTATGCTTAATCGAATCTGTGTCTATGTCAGGCGTTTTGTGTTGTTCTGCGGGGAAATTTTTGGCATTTATCTTGAGATTAGTGCCAACCAAACAGCCAGTGCTGTCGGCATTTATGATGGCTTCCCAGCGCTGTAAAATGTCTTTTGTTGGGGTGTGCTCAATGATTTCATGGGTTTGTTTATCATAGCAATTCCACTCTAACTCAAACTTGATAAGGCTTGGCGGTAGTGGAAAGGTCTGCACAAAAAAGCGGGTCACTATGCCGTAACTTAACCCGCCGCCACCTTTGAGCGCCCAGAGTAACTCAGGTTTATTGGCAACCGAGACGACTTGAGTTTCACCAATACCGAGGACGATTTCTGCCTGTAATAGGGATTCGCAGCACATGCCGTATTTGCGGGTCCAAGGTCCTGAGCCGCCTCCCATAATAAATCCCGCTAAGGCAACGCTGCCGCTCGTACTATGGGGGATCATCACGCCTTTTTTTGCAAGGGCTGTGGTGAGTTCGATAAAGCGATTGCCTGGACCAATGGCCGCAATACCTGTGATGGGATCTAAAGTGAGGCTATTCATCTTCAGCAGATCCAACACTATGGTATTGGTCTCAGTGCTTTCTCCTTCGTGATCATTCCCACCCGAGCGCACGCTGATCGGCAAGTTATAATCGATGGCCGCTTTATAGGCGATTTTGACTTCTTCAGTGGAAGTGCATTTGATGATCGCCAGAGGTTTTTTTTGTAACCTGCGGTTGAACAGCTGGCAAGCCTGTTGGTAGGCAATCATTTGCTTACCCGTGCTGACCGAGAATTGCTGTTCACTATAATAATGGCCACTGGTAATAATATTGTCGGCCGGAATGTGTGCGCGAACTTCATTGATAAAGTTAACAAAGTTTTTGGCTTGGGTGATCACTACGTTTTCACTAATACGAACTTCTGCACTTAATTCTTCTTCGGTCGATTGAATAACCAAACAATCCCGTTCGAGTTCATTTGCGACGGTCACGTCAATGCTCGAGCGATAGGCCGTCAGCGATTTAAACACTTCAATATTGAGTGTGATATCCGCTTGGTTGCTCGCCACGTAATTAACGACATAATTAAAATTAGGCCAAGTGTTATAGTCGCACTCAATAATATAAGCTCGGCGTTCGTGGGGCGGAATAATCTTTGGCAGCTGTTGATTATAGGTGTTGCTATCCGCAGTACTTTTTATAAATTGATGTTCAGTGTCATTAAATATAACCAGTAATACTTTTTGTCTTTTGAGTGGAATAAAGTTTTCATCGCGTAAATTATGCGTATCTTGATGCTGATAAATGTAAAGGTTATTTTCGGTAATTGATTTCTGTTGCGCTGGATTACGATAATAGTCGACGATTTCGGTTCGGGTTAATAATCGGTTGAGCAAGGTGATACCAAATATTTCGCCATTGAAATGTGTATCACTGTGATTCGGTAAAGACACGTTTTCAATTAAAAATTCATTGTCGGCAACCAGTGACAGATTATTGAGTTGTGTATGGGTAATATCACCATCCACATAACAACTGATTTCATGGTATTCGTGGCAAATAGTCAATAAGTGCCACTGGCCATCGTTGAGTCCACCTAAGGTTGATATTGCCTCTACCCGCAGTAAGGTGGTATTAATCACGCATTCAATATGCCCCAGTGAATTAATATCCACCGCGAAATAGGTATCTTCTCGATCAGTTTTATAATGGAACACACGCCCAGCTGCACTGGTTTTTACCCAACACTGGTAAGTGAATATGGCAAGGGGTGACGTGCTCACGGGTAAGCTTTTTTCAATCACTGCCCGTATATTTCTTGATGCCTCAAGCTTGTCCATATTCGTGCGTCCTTTCGTGTGTTTTTTATGTTTTCCTCAGTGCGCTAAAGCGCGACTGGGGTCATTCATCCCGTGGTTAATCCATTATGGCTAACTCAGTTTTGCTAATTAAACCGCGGGTAACTATGTTGTTTTGGATAAATCAGTTTTGGGTAAATCAGTCGCCAATAAATGGGGATTAAAGTGACGCGTTAATCCTGTCACGGCCATCGGCTTTGGCGCGGTATAATGCGGTATCGGCAGCGCACAGCATGGCGAGTGAGGTACGGTACTGGCCATTGATTTCACTCGCAATCCCTTGGCTCGCGCTCACAGAGACATAGTCGCGCAGCCCTTGCTCGGTAAAGCGCAGGTCATTAATCCCTTGCTGCACTTTTTGGGCAATCGTTAGTGCCATTTTGGCATTGTGGCTTGGTAGAATTAGCGCGAATTCTTCACCGCCGTAACGCGCTGCCAGGCCAATGTCTATCGGCACTATGTCAGCAATCACTTTGGCAATCTTGCGTAAGCATTCGTCGCCTTGGATATGGCCGAATTGGTCGTTGAACACTTTGAAATAATCCACATCGATAATCACCACGCTGATAGGGCGCAGCTTACCTGTGCATTCTTCCCAATAGTGATGCAGCATTTCGTCGAAGTATCGGCGGTTCGCCAGCCCTGTCAGTGAGTCTGTGGCGGCCAATTTACGTAGCTTTTGATTCTCCGCTTTGTGCTGCGTTAAATCGTGCATCATCATCACGAACAGAGGTTCATGGCTGGGGATGTAGGAAATGGAGAGTTCGACATCTTTTGCTTTGCCTGAGGCGGTAATGAGGGTGATTTCTTCGGCGCAGTGCTGCACTGGAATGCCGCAGTTTTTGCCTAGCTTAATATCATTGCTCAGCAGATTGTCGTAGCGAGCTTGATGGTGCTCAGTCAAAAAGTTACGCCAATCTTGTCCCTTCAAACTGGCCTGCGGGCATGTCAGTAAGTCAGCACCTTTGCTATTGCTAAAGTAAATGTAACCTTGGGCATTGACGATAATCACAGGCTCGGTTAGATGCTGAATAAACTGCTGAATCGTTTCAATCGAGGCATGCTCGAAGAAGGTTAACGGCAATGCGGGCTCGACCAAGCCTTGCTGCGCAGTGCACTGTAAGCCATTGTCTTCACCTACAAGTGATAATGGATGTTGTGAGCGAGTCTGTTTAGGTGAGCTTGTCATCGTTATCATTCTCCGTGAACCTAATGTCATCTGCGCTAAGCGCTTTTCTGATGATGACTTTATTCTTCGCAAAGAAAAGATACCTTCTGCTTACCTTCCGATTTAATCTATTGTTTATAAAGGTTTTAAATTTACTCTTCTCGCGGTAAATTCTCCGATTTAGCGGAAACGTGCGAGATTTTGGGGCATGGCTAAGTTGAAAGAGTGGCACTCATGAGTGGATTTTTGGCTATTAAGCGGCAAGCGCAAAGGATGTTAGTGTCGAAATTTAACCGCAGATAAAGAGTGGGGAAACGGCTCGTTCACCCTAAAGGTTGATTTGGATGCAGAGCTTCGCTACTCGATTTTCCCCTACACCATTTACCACCTTGCTGAAGTTTAAAAGCACACATCGCATCCCAACGACCACTGATGCCACTGTACTGGCGGCGAAACTCTTTGGCTGAAAGCAGCCATGCAACGGATGCAATCCCTAACTCATTGAGCAGCTTTGGTCGCTGATTATCGATAAAGCCTTTTTTATCATGGCGAATCGCGCGACCCGTCCAATCGATAAGTTCCAGATAATCGGCAAAATGAAAGGGGATGCCCGTTTGCCGATGAAGGTGCGTTGCACCATCAAATTTTGCGAGGGATTTATGTGGTGTTGGCTGAGAGTTATCTACAGGGGGTTGGGTTATCAGTGGTGTGACGCTGTTAGGGGAAAGTGCGTTTAGACGTTCTTGAATTGATGTAAAATCAGAGGATTGCAAAGAGTCGGCAATCCCTGCTCGAATAGGGTTTAAATCCACGTACATCATGCAGGCTAGTAAGGCTTGCTCATCTAGTAAAGCTTGGGATTTGAAACGGCCTTCCCAGAAGGCACCTTTACACTCATCTTCTCGATTTGCTTTACGGGCAATCTCTTCATTTAGGCAGCGCATAAACCAAGAAATACTGCTTAATCGCTCTTGCCACTCGGCAATTAAGACATCGAGTAACATGCGTTCACCGTCGATTAAGGCATCACCATTCATATATTTAGTGGCAATGGCATAGCCTTTAGTGATTTGGCACCAGCGGCTGATAACCTCTTTTGGGCTTAAGGTTTTTGCTTCCTCAACATCAATTTTAAGTACTAAATGGTAATGGTTGTTCATCACTGCATAGGCGCAAATGTCGATACAAAAGATAGCAGATAATGCTTTGATTTTATCGACAATCCAGCCACGTCTATGCTCATAACTGCGGCCTGAGAGTTTATCCTCACCGCACAGAAAAGCCCTTCTGACACAGCGATTTATCACATGATAGAAGGGCGTTGTATTGGCATCGATAAGCATTCTTCTGGCCGAGGTCATGACTCGCTCCAAACAGACAAGGTGAAGATAATTTAAAGACTAGTAGAAGAGTGGACAAAGCACAAAAGACATGGCTGTCCCCACTTGTTTTACCATATATGTCCCCACTTATTTGCTTCTTACTTCTTGTATAAGAGGGGATAAAGCACAAAAAGATATGGCTGCTGAGATGGTCACCTCGGTCTCGGCATCGCAATGTGCCATGATTTAGGTGCACAAAATCTGACTCGAGGTGACCGATATGAACTATAAACTCATCAGCATTGATTTGGCAAAAACTGTCTTCCAAGTCGCAGCCTTTAACCCAGAC
>NZ_BPFD01000001.1 GCF_019655335.1 Shewanella hafniensis | reverse complement strand
AGCAAGATGTGACGGCTTACATGAAATATTATAACTTGGAGCGGCTGCATTCTGCTAATGACGATCTGTCACCTGTAGAGTTTGAAAATTCTCAAGTAAAAGTGTCCAGTTTGGGTTGACCAGTACAGGGTTTGATTTTATTTGGCAAATGTTTTTGGAATAAAGAAAAGACCCGCAAAATTATTCAGCTGTGGAATAACGATTTGCAGCGGATTTTTATCTCAAAGCTAGAGGATTAGCTGTGGGGGAAGAAACTAAAATGGAGCAGAAAAGGGGCTATTCCCGACGCACAAAAACGTCTTAGTAAAAGTCCCTATCTATTTTTCGCTGATTAAGGCGCTTACTTGCCGCAGCACTTCTTGAATTTTTGACCGCTACCACAAGCACAAGGCTCGTTACGATTTGGTTTTTTCTCGAACGTTGTCGTTTTAGGTTTATTCAATAAACCTTCTAATTCAAGGATATCTTCAGCAACATCAGCATTGACTTCGATATTGGCGAACAGCTGGTGTTCGGCAACAATCGCGGCAACTTCGAGTTTACGCGCTTCATCGGCAACAATTAATTGCAGAGGGAAAGCTTCTGTACCAGGTTTAGCAACACGCTTAGTGTTGTAGCCAAAGCTCTCATGCTTAGGTTTAGGCGTTCTACGGCCTTTAAAGAAAAATTTGTCTGACATTTTGGTTCCGTCGAGCAGTGTATGAAATTGACGATGCTTATACTATAAAACGCCGATTTTATAAATCGAACTCAGATCTTTTTTCGATAAATGTGTGGCTTTTGCCCTTAAGTGGTCCAAAACTTGTCGAAACAACCATATCTGTCGAATTTACTGCAGTGATTCGACCTAGGGCATTAGGACGGCTAATTCTCTAGATAATGCATTCGTTAAAACATCGTGCCCGATATGCGGTGGCTTTTTAATCTCAGTGGTAATTAATTCAACAGTAATCGTCTAACTTGTTTGAAAAACCTTCAGTTAATGAGTTTTGTCATAAAAAGTACTTTACCTTTGAGAGTGCTTTTAGCATAATGCCCCACGTCAACAGGGGTGTAGTTCCAATTGGTAGAACAGCGGTCTCCAAAACCGATGGTTGCGGGTTCGAGTCCTGCCACCCCTGCCAAATAAAACAACGGCTTGCATAGAAATATGCGAGCCGTTTTCTTTTATCTGCCATTTAGCCTCGATATATTTAGCGCCCTCTCTATTCATTCGCGGTTATCGCTTTTTCTCACAAATGCTGTTTCTCATAAAACTGCCGTATACCTCTTGTAACATTTAAGCACTGTGGTTTAGGTAAATCGGTTTGCAACTTTAGTTGTGCTTAACATACAATCGCCTGCCAAATTATGTGAGGAAGTAGGGTTTGAATAGTGTGATGCAAACAAGACGCACCCTAGCGATATGGCTTGCTGCCATGTTGGTGCTATTGTCTGTGGCAATTGCTGTTCACAGTATTTCCCATGCTAATGAAGACCCTAAGTCCCATTGTTCGCTGTGCTTACATCAGCACCAGTTGCAACATGCGATAACCAGTACACCCTTTCATTTCCAACTCACTCAACAGAGTTATATCTCGGTTGAGTTCCAAGCCATTTCCTTTAAACGACCTTTTAGTCGTTTCTTCAATAGTCGTGCTCCGCCCATAACAGCATAAGTTACTGTTTATTCAATTTATCTTAATTAACTTTGAGCGCCTTGGCTTAGCTAAGGCGTCGATGCTGTTTATTTTCGGAGTGAAAATGACCTCTTTTTATATGCCCAAGCGCGCTGCGCTTTTGCTGGGTGCCTTGGTTGCACTCAATCCTATTTCATTGCTGCTGGCTGCGGAGGATGCTCTATCTGGTGATCCTATCGCAGAGACTGACATTGAACGTTTAAGTATCCACTATCGCCAAGCTTACCGTGGCAATGTGTCTACCATTGAACTTCCCCAAGCGATCAGTGTGTTAGACGAGCAATTGATAAAAGATGCGGGGCTGACGCGGTTTCAAGATGTACTGGACTATTCCGCGAGTGTGGCGCGGCAAAACAATGGCGGTGGTTTATGGGATAGTTTTTCCCTGCGCGGCTTTCCGGGCAACGAAAACATGCCATCGGGGTATTTAATCAATGGCTTTAATGGTGGCCGAGGTTTTAGTGGTCATAGAGATTTATCAAACGTTGCCTATGTCGAGATTTTAAAAGGCCCAGGTTCGGCACTTTATGGCCGCTCGGAACCCGGTGGCACAGTTAATATCGTCACTAAGAAACCCCAATATGAAACCAGTGGTTATTTAAAAGCATCGGCTGGGAGTTTCGACCAATATCGGTTAGAAGGTGATGTGACCTCAGGTTTAACCGACAACTTGGCATTTCGGATTAATGGCGCGTGGCAGGAATACGATAGTTTTCGTGATTATGTGTTCAGCGATAAAAAAATCGTCACGCCGTCAGTGCGTTGGCAGATTTCCGATAAAGCCTCGTTACTTTATGAAATGGAATACCTCAAGCAGGAACAGCTATTCGATCGCGGCATTATAGTGCTCAATAACGATATTAATACTGTGCCACGCTCGCGTTATTTAGGTGAGCCTAATGATGGCGCAACTGTGGTGAATGCTACTGGGCACCAGCTGACCTATGACTATGAATTAAATGATGATTGGTCATTAACCGCGGGCTACAACTATCGTGATTCTAGTTTAAAGGGCTATTCGTCCGATGCTGAGTTGGCCAAGGGGCGACAATCGCTATTTGATGATGGCCGCACGCTAACCCGGCAGCACAGATATCGTGACTATGCCTCCGAGGACAATTCACTACGCCTAGAGTTAAGTGGCCATGTGGATACCGGTTTTATTCGCCACAATTTGCTGCTCGGCGCAGATGCTTATCACTACAGTTTAAAGACGGGGTTGTATCGCTATCGAGGCAAAAAAGGTGAATATGCCATCGATATTTATGCGCCTCAATATGGCGGGCCTCAGCCAGAGGTGAGTTTGCTGTATGAGAATAACGAAACTCAAAAGGCGTGGGGAACTTACCTGCAAGATCAAATGGATCTCACTGAAAAGTGGAAGCTGCATCTTGGGTTAAGGTTCGATAGTTATCAGCAGGATATCAGTGAAGTCGCGAAAGACACGCTATCAGAGCAAACCGATAGCAGGGTTAGCCCCAAAGTGGGTCTGGTGTATTTATGGTCCGATGCCCTAAGTTTCTATAGTTCTTATTCTGAAGGCTTTTTACCGCTTTCGGGAACTGACTTTGCGGGTAAACCCTTCGAAGCCGAAGAGAGTAAATCGGTTGAACTAGGAATAAAGTTTAATGGTACTTGGCTAAACGATCTTCCTGTAAACGGTAGTTTAGCCGTGTTCGATGCGCAAAAGAGCAATATTTTGACCTCAGATCCTATCAATGTTGGTTTTTCTGCCACCTTAGGTAAAGCCAAAAGTAGCGGGGTTGAACTCGATGTAGCCGCCGAGCTGACGGAGGATTTACAAGCAAAATTATCCTATGCCTATTTGAATACCCGCACCGCCAACGACAGCTTGAATCCCGACTGGGGCGTGCTTATCCCTGCGGGAAGTCCACTGGTGAATGTGCCCAAACATACCGCGAGTGTGATTCTGAAACAGGATTTGAATAGGCTTTCTATTGATGGACATTTAGGACTGAGCTGGCGATATGTGGATTCGCGCCTCGGTGATTCTGCCGATCCTAGCTTTCAATTGCCTTCTTATCAGTTAGTTGGACTGTTTATGAATACTCACCTTAGCGATAACTTCATCCTTGGCGTCAATCTGGACAACTTATTGGATGAAGATTACATCGCCAGCAGTTATTCAGCGCTCTGGGCTGTGCCGGGTGAGCCACGTAGCATTAAAGTGAGTGTTAGCTATGAGTTCTAATATCAGTTCGAATTCTGCGCTGTCAGCCCATTTTTCGGAACAAGCATCGGCCCACGCATCGGAACAAGTATCGAACCGAGTGCTTGGCCGAAGCCGTATTAATAGTATCGATATGATGCGCGGCCTGGTGATGCTCATCATGCTGCTCGACCATGTGCGGGAACGGTTTTTCCTGCATATGCAGGTGAGCGATCCTATGGATTTGAGTTCGACCTCTTGGGGACTGTTTCTAAGCCGCTTTGCCGCGCATTTTTGTGCGCCAGTGTTTGTGTTTCTAACGGGTGTTTCAGCATGGCTTTATGCCAATCGCAGTCATGGCGAGCCGCGTTCAGCGCGGGCGTTTTTGATTAAACGTGGTTTGTTTTTAATCGCGCTCGAAATTGTAGTGATTAACATCTCTTGGATGGGTAACTACCACACGCTTTGGTTGCAGGTCATTTGGGTGATCGGCCTGAGCATGTTAACGCTGGCGGCGCTGATAAATCTGCCTAGAGCTTGGATGGCACTTTTAGGCTTTGCGATTGTTTTTGGCCATAATCTGTTGACGCCAATTGGTTTTCAGCCGAGTGAATGGGTTTATAGCCTGTGGACCCTATTGCACGACCGCGGATATCTTGTCAGTGAAGGGGCGCTTAAGATCAAAGTGAGTTATCCTGCGCTGCCTTGGATGGGGGTGATTTTACTGGGTTATGTGGCTGGGCCCATTTTCAGTCAAAAACTGAATAGTAATCTGCTTGAAGCCTCGCAGCGCCAGCAAACACTGTTGCAGTTAGGGATAAGCTGTTGGGTACTTTTTGCAGTGCTTCGCGGGTTTAACCTCTATGGCGAAACCTTGCCTTGGCAGGCGGGGGCACATTTGGGTGAAACCTTAATGTCGGTATTCAACTTAACCAAATACCCACCATCATTAAGCTTTTTACTGGTGACCTTAGGCGGCATGTTCTTTAGCTTAGTGGCGTTTGAGCGGTATTTTGCATCAAGTGGCAAAGTTGGAGGGAGATTAGCGCGAGTCGGCCACGGGTTGTCTGTATTTGGCTCAGTCCCTATGTTCTTCTATATCTTACATTTGTACGTTCTGTTACTGCTTTATCGCTTAGCGAAATTCATCTTTGGCGCAAACCATGGTGAGTACTTTGGGGTGAATAGTATGGGATGGATTTGGTTCATAACGGGCGTGTTAGTTATCGCGCTGTATTATCCCGTTAAGTGGTTTAGCGAATATAAAAAGCACAGTACTCAGGCTTGGATTAAGTACCTCTAAATTAAAAAGCTTCTAAATTTAAGCGCTTCTAAACCTAAGTACTTTTAAACCTGAGTCATGTCGCTTTAAAGAAAAAGTCGCCAAGCGGTTATGCTTGGCGACTTTTTGTTTGGCTTGTGCCGCAATAGGGTTAGTTAATTATTCCGTTAATAAGCTGCGTAGCATCCAGGCATTTTTCTCATGCTGTTGAATGCGTTGGGTAAGCAAGTCCGCAGTGGCTTCATCATTAGCTTGATTCACCAGTGGATACAGGGCTCTAGCATTACGGATCACTAACTCTTGATCGTTTAACAATTCGCGGATCATGGTTTCGGCTTTGGTGACGCCCTGATCTTCTTTAATTTCAGTCAGTGCGGCATAAGCTGAATAGGACCCTAGCGCTCTGGCGCCTAATGCACGTACACGCTCTGCGATAAGGTCGACCGCAAGGGCAAGTTCGGTATACTGCTGTTCAAATAGCAAGTGTAAGCTAGTGAACATTGGGCCAGTAACGTTCCAGTGAAAGCTGTGAGTCTTAAGGTAAAGACTGTAGCTGTCTGCCAATAGTTGGTTAAGGCCAGCGGCGATTTCTTCTCTGTTGGCTTGATTGATACCTATGTTAATCATGGCGTTCTCCTGCTATTGTCTTACTGAGTGCATTCAGTCTAATCTTCTGATATTAAATGTAAAATGAGTAAATTAGATTTTGTAAATCTATAAATTCGATTGAACTTTTCTGCGTTAAACGTCGTAATTGTGCTGCCATTAATCGGCTTGTGCCCAACTCCCTTAGCCGCATGGCAGTAACAATGCCTAGGCAGAACTGCTATCCTAGCGGCATGTTGTGAGTCGATACTTGAATTGAATAAAACTGACCCTAATGAATAAATCAGCCTATTTAACCGCCATGAATGTGACAACTTGGCGAGTGCGCGACACTAAGGTGAAACCTTATTTAGTGATTTGGGATGAACACGGTGAGTTACCCGAGGCTGAGCCACTGATTGACGCTGTGCTAACACTTATCGACATAAAGCGTGATGAATGTGATTTTGATTGTGAGCCCCATACGGGTAAACAGATCGTTTGGGATCTGCGACGTCACAAAGTTAGGCCACGTACCGCATGGTTAGTGTCTGAACCCTTGGCCGATTTATTAGTGGGTTGGCAGGCTAAAAGCGCGCTCTGGCAGCAGATTTACCAATGGCGCGAGCAAGTGAGTGGCCAAGCTCCAAGCAAGTCTTGATCTTTACTCGTAAATATCATTAATAACCAATACTTTGGAATACCAGCGTTGAACATCCCACCAGAAGATAGTCTATTCACAACACCCTTCGCAGCACAATTGACAGCAGGTTTGCCTGTTGAGCTTGTGGCACTCACGCTTAAAGATGTTCCTCAAATGGCGCAGCTTGAATCTATGGCCCATAGTCACCCCATGAGTGAGGGCAATCTTGCTAATTGTTTCGGGCATTTATACCGAGTTCTAGGTTTAAAGCAGGCGAAACCTAACGCAGCTTCAGTTTCGGATTCGGTCGATGGTCTTTTAGGCTTTGCGATAGTGCAGCAAATTGTTGATGAAGTGACTTTGTTGGATATTTGCCTATTACCAAGCCAGCAGGGCAAAGGTTACGGCAAGTTATTACTTAAGGCTGTGGTAACTTCGGCCAAGGCTTCGGGCGCCGTGGTGCTTATGCTAGAAGTGCGAGAATCCAATCTTGCCGCCCGTGCTTTATATCAAAACTCTGGCTTTATTGAATCGGGACGTCGCAAAGGTTATTACCCAATAGCAGGCGGTAAAGAAGACGCTATCTTGATGGATTTAGCGATAACCCAAGAATAAGCTGAGCATTAGCATTCATGTTGTAAAACGATGGCTAGTTGAGTAGTGGTTATAAACAACAGCCATAAAACATTTCATAAAAAAAACAGCGCTTAAGCGCTGTTTTTCTATTTTAATCACCCTGAACTCTACATCACTTGAGCTCTGCATCTAAGCAAGAAGGTTATTTCACTTCTTTACCTTGGGCTTGCAGGTCCGCATGGTAGCTTGAGCGCACTAATGGGCCACAGGCTGCATGGGTAAAACCTAATTCATCGGCTAAGGCTTTCAGCTCGTCAAACTCTGCTGGTGGCACATAACGTTCAACCGGCAAGTGGAACTTAGACGGCTGTAGGTATTGGCCTAAGGTCAGCATTTCAACCTTGTGCTCACGCAGGTCACGTAGCACTTGGGCTATTTCTTCGTTGGTTTCACCTAAACCCATCATCAGGCCAGATTTAGTGGGCACATTGGGATGACGTTCTTTAAAGCGTTTGAGCAGATCGAGCGACCATTGGTAATTTGCACCCGGGCGCGCTTTACGATAATGCATTGGCGCTGTTTCTAAGTTGTGGTTGAACACATCAGGCGGCTCAGTCGATAAAATATCTAAGGCGGCATCGATACGACCACGGAAATCAGGCACTAAGGTTTCGATCTTGATATCTGGATTCAGTTTACGAATTTCGCGGATACAATCGGCAAAATGCTGGGCGCCACCATCACGTAAATCGTCACGATCTACCGAAGTGATAACCACGTATTTCAGCTTCATATCGCGGATCGTTTGCGCCAATTTAACCGGCTCTTCGGCGTCGGGCTTAAGCGGACGACCATGGGCTACGTCGCAGAATGGGCAACGACGGGTACAAATCGCACCCAAAATCATAAAGGTCGCTGTGCCGTGGTTAAAGCATTCGGCGAGGTTAGGGCAAGAAGCCTCTTCACAGACCGAGTGCAGGCCATTTTTACGCAGTGCTTGCTTGATATCTAAAATGCGTTGATTCGATGCCGGCAGTTTAACCCGTAACCAATCGGGTTTACGCAACATAGTGTCGCGTTCTGAGGGGACGATTTTGACCGGAATACGAGACACTTTATCGGCATCTCTTAATTTGACTCCGGGTTGTAAACGTTCAGGCCTATTCATGACGCTGCTAATCCTTGATGATGAACTAGGTGTTGATAGCCCAGTAATTGGCTAAAAGTAATGGTGAGTTGCTCGCCTGCTTCAATCACGGTTTGTGGTCCGCCAAGCGCTTTGCATTGCACCATTTCAAGACCGGCATAACCACAAGGGTTGATGCGGCGAAATGGCGCCAGATCCATGTCGACATTGAGGGCTAATCCATGGAATGAACAGCCTTTACGAATGCGTAATCCTAGAGAGGCGATTTTGCGTTCATCCACATATACGCCCGGCGCATCGGCCTTGGCATAAGCGTTAATGCCGTACTTGGCGAGCATATCGACAATGCTTTGCTCTATATGGGTGACGAGTTGACGTACGCCGACTTTACTACGTTTTATATCGAGAAGAGGATATACCACTAGTTGACCTGGACCGTGGTAAGTGACTTGACCGCCACGGTCCACTTGGATAACCGGAATATCGCCAGCATTTAAAATATGCTCGCTCTTGCCGGCTTGGCCTTGGGTAAACACGGGCGGATGCTCGACAATCCACAGTTCATCATGACTTTCGCTGTCGCGCGTATCCGTGTAATGCTGCATCGCATGCCACACTGATTCGTAATCTTGTTTTCCAAGATGTCGAATGTGCAAAGTCGTGTCTTGCAAGGGCAACCTCTCCCCTTAGAATTGAGTGGCGCTATTATACGCCTCTTGACCATAAATGTAAGACAGATCACATTTCATGGCCTTGAGGAATATTTATAGTACGCGGCGTACGCCTTCGATGGCGGCAAGTTCTGTGTACAAAATTTCGATATGGTCTTTGCTGGTCACAGTCACGCGGATAGTAATGGAGTGATAGCTACCTTTGCTCGATGTTTTGGTCGATGGCGAATAATCACCTGGTGCATGTTTTTGGACCACAGCCACGACTTTGTCAGTTAGCGTTTCATGGGCTTCGCCGACGACCTTGAAAGGAAATGCGCAGGGGAAATCCATCAGTTCATCAAATTTAGTGCCTAACATAATCAGTACTCTTACCTGTTTCAATGAAGTCTATATGGTGGTTATTATACCCGATTCAAGGGCGGCGGCAGCCAAAAAAATAAAGCCACCCAGAGGTGGCTTTATTTATATGGTTTAGCTTAGCTAAACCAACCAGAAAACAGTTGTTTAAAGTAATCAACTAATTTACTAAACCAGCCGCCTTCGTTGACTTCTTGCAATGTCACCAGTGGGAACTGGGCAATATCTTTACCGTCAAGTTGGAAGAATAGACGGCCAACCGTTTCGCCTTTCTTCAAAGGAGCATCTAATGGTTTAGTCAGTTCGAAGTTGGCCTTTAAGTCCTTACTACGGCCACGGCTAATGGTGATAGGGGTATCAGTTGCTACGCCTAAATCAACCGTGCTCTTGTCACCGTACCAAATCGGCTGAGTAATAAAGCTGTCGCCAGCTTTATAGGGGGTTACCGTTTCGAAGAAGCGGAAGCCATAGGTCAGTAATTTCTTACTTTCAGCTTTACGGGCTGATTCACTTTGCGTGCCCATTACCACTGAAATTAAGCGCATGCCGTCTTTGGTGGCCGATGCCACTAAGTTGTAGCCTGCACCTGAGGTGTGGCCGGTTTTAATGCCGTCCACGTTCATGCTGTTATCCCACAATAAGCCATTACGGTTGTATTGTTTGATACCATTGAAGGTATAGAATTTCTCGCTGTAGACGCGGTATTCTTCTGGTACGTCGCGAATTAACGCAGCGCCCAGTAATGCCATATCATAGGCGGTAGATTTGTGATTTTCTGCATCCAAACCGTGGGAGTTTTCGAAGTAGCTATCACGCATTCCCAGTTGTTTGGCCCATGAATTCATCATGTCAACGAAGGCGCCTTCAGTACCAGCTATGTGTTCGGCCATGGCCACACATGCATCGTTACCCGATTGAATAATGATACCGCGGTTTAGATCGCCCACTTTAACCGTAGTGCCGACTTCAATGAACATCTTAGAAGAGTCAGAGAAGTTTTTAGACCAAGCATTTTTACTGATAGTCACATCATCATCAACGGAGACATTGCCCGCTTTGATTTCTTGACCAATCACGTAACTGGTCATCATCTTAGTTAGACTGGCTGGGTTAAGGCTTTCGTAAGCGTTACTTTCAGCGATAATCTGGCCCGAATTATAATCCATCAATACGAACGCTTTGGCGGCTACTGAAGGTGCATCAGGTGTAATAATAGGCTGCGCAGCATAAACGGGGAGAGAGACACTGGAAATTAGCAGCAATGTTTTAATGGGACTTTTTACAAAATTCATCATTAACTTGGCACGTCTTTTAGTTGTATTAAATGGAAAGGATTCGAGAAGATCTTCAATAGTGTACCACTTTCGGACAGTGAGTTTTAGTGAAGGTTCCTTCATCTCTATTTTTAAATCAATTCTGTTCAGAGCAAACGGTCATTATTCATGGACGATATAGCCCTCAGGAAACCCATTTTGCTTGACGTTATTGAGTAGCTTGTCGGCTAACTCAGGCTGACCTATGGGGCCGAGCTGTAGTCTAAACATATTGTTTGCCGCTTGTACACGGGTCTTGACCTGATATTTCTGTTCAAGATTCTTCGCCATGGCATTGAGTTTGGCTTTATCTTTGGAGGCCACTAACTGAATGTAATGATTGCCCGTATCTTGAGCGCTGGCTAAGGCCGAATTAGTGGCCGCAACACTGCCAATATAAACCACATCCAGTTTGATCCGCGCCGTACCTTTGCCGAGCATGCC
Organism: Shewanella hafniensis; assembly: GCF_019655335.1. Lineage (GTDB taxonomy): Bacteria > Pseudomonadota > Gammaproteobacteria > Enterobacterales > Shewanellaceae > Shewanella > Shewanella hafniensis. The sequence goes on along the minus strand of NZ_BPFD01000001.1, from coordinate 176,951 downwards.
GAGTTTATAGGCGGCGGCGTAGGAGACATCGAGAATGCGATCTGAGTGGAATGGCCCACGGTCGTTGATGCGAATGATCACTTGCTTATTGTTCTCTAAGTTAGTGATCCGAGCGTAACTCGGCAGTGGCAGTGTCTTATGGGCGCCAGACATAGAATACATGTCATAGGGCTCGCCATTAGAGGTCTCGTAGCCATGGAATTTTTCACCATACCAAGAGGCGCGGCCTGTTTCACTAAAGCCTTGGCCCGTGTTCATCACAGTATAGGACTCACCGTAAACCGTATAGGGTTTGTTGCCACGGCGGCTATAGGGCTCGTACTTAGGCGTCGCGTTCGGCACATTATCCACATTCGGTGGATTCAGTGGCAGCTTGTCATTCTTCAGCGAATAACGGCCCTTGTTCGGGTCCATATTTTTCTTGCTGGCGTTGTTTGGGCTCGAAGAACACGCCGCAAGGGCGAAGCACATAACTAAGGCGGCAAGCTGTAAAAGATTATTTTTTAGAGGCATGCTGTTCTTTTAATTGTTGGCTAAATTGATAAACGGCCATTGAATACAAAGGGCTACGATTATAGCGAGTGATCACATAAAAGTTATTTAAGCCAAGCCAGTAGTCACTGTGATCGGCTTGTTCTAGCTCAATCAATAAGGCTTTTTGCGAAACATCTAAGTCCCGCGCATCGGCGAGGGCTAAGGTCGGCGTTAAAATATCTGCAACTTTATAGTTCAGCTTTTCACCTGCCCACACTTTCGCTTTAGGTGCTGCTTTGCTGTTATTGACTAACGGTAAAGCGACCGGCGCATTGGCTTGCCAACCGTGTTCATGGAAATAATTGGCCACACTGCCGATAGCATCCTCTGGACTTTGTAATAGATCGCGATTGCCACTGCCATCGAAATCAACCGCGTAATGGCGGTAACTTGAGGGAATAAACTGCCCATAACCCATAGCACCCGCGTAGGAGCCCTTGAGGGTATCGATATCTAAATGTTCTTCTTTCACTAACTTCATCAGCTCGCCAAATTCCTTACGGAAAAAGGTGGCGCGCGGCGGATAGTGAAAACCTAAGGTATAGAGGGCATCAATCACAGGATAATTGCCCGTGTATTGGCCGTAGAAGGTTTCAATGCCGATGATGGCGACAATAATCTGTGGATCAACTTGGTACTTGGCCGCCGCTTTGGCGATGGTTTTCTCGTGTTTTTTCCAAAAGGCAAGACCAGCGTCGAGGCGTTTCTCGGTTAAGAAGATGGGATAATACACATGCCAAGGTTTTGCTTCCCATGGGCGGGTCATTGCATCGATAACCCCTTGGTTGTATGTTGCTTTATCGAGAAAAGCGAGCACTTCTGCCCGAGTAAAACCTTGTTTTACTTGAGCTTGGATAAACTCTTCTTTAAGTTCAGCGGGAATTGTGGGCGCGATTTCAGCGGCCGGCGCCACTGGCGTGCTTGGAGCGGGTGCCTGCGCGGGTGTCGGTTCGTTCGCCGTGGTACAGGCGATTAAGCATGAGCTTAAACACAGTAAGCCGAGTGGAGCTAAAAAAGCTCGGAGAGTAGGCATGAAAAGTCCCTAAAAATTATCTATCTACGAAACGTCTATGGGTATGAATGCTCATAAGAATGCCAAACCCTGTCATCAATGTCAGCATGGAGGTTCCACCGTAACTGACAAGGGGCAGTGGTACACCGACCACGGGCAGGATACCTGAAACCATGCCAATATTCACAAAAACATAAACGAAAAAGGTCAGCGTGATACTACCTGCGAGTAGTCGAGCGAAACTGGTTTGGGCGCGCGAAGCGATGACTAAGCCGCGGCCAATAATATAAAGGTACATAATTAACAGTAAGATACTGCCAATTAAGCCAAATTCTTCACCGATCACCGCAAAGATAAAATCGGTATGGCGCTCGGGGATAAATTCAAGTTGCGATTGTGTACCGTCGAGCCAGCCTTTGCCCCAAAGTCCGCCGGAGCCAATCGCGATTTTTGACTGAATAATGTGATAACCCGCCCCCAATGGATCTTGCTCAGGATCGAGTAAGGTTAATACCCGCGTTCTTTGGTAATCGTGCATCAAGAAATACCAAAGAATAGGTAGGAAGGCGAGTACTGCCGCGATAAAACCGCCGACAATGATCCAACTCATGCCCGATAAAAACAACACGAAAATCCCCGATGCGGCCACCAGAATCGAGGTACCGAGGTCGGGTTGTTTCGCGATAAGCAGAGTCGGCACCAGTAAGATTACAGCTGCACCAGCAAGATAGCGTTTCTTCGGTGGCAGAGGGAACTTACTGATATACCAAGCCATTGTGATGGGGAAGGCAAGCTTAATCAGTTCTGAGGGTTGAAACTCCATAAAGCCTAAGTTCAACCAGCGTTGTGCGCCTTTGTTAATTTCACCGAAAAAATGTACCCCGAGCAGCAAGACAATCCCTGCCAGATAAATGGGTAGGGCCCAGCGTTTAAGCGCCTCAGGATTGATCTGAGCCATAGTGAACATAATGCCGAGCGACAACACCATACGGAATAGCTGCCGCTCCATCATCTCTAAATCTTCGCCGCTGGCAGAATAGATGACGAACAGGCCAAAGCCCATGACAGCCAATAGGCCGAGCAATAATGGCAAGTCTATGTGCAAGCGTTGCCAGATGTTTTGATATTGGCTATGGCTACTCATGGCTGCGGTTTCCAAGTATCTCTAAGCATATATTCATCGAGCATGGCGCGGGCGACTGGGCCAGCATTTGCGCCACCCCATCCTGCGTTTTCCATCACGACAGCGAGGACGATTTTAGGATCTTCGAAGGGCGCATAGGCCACAACTAAGGCATTATCGCGGAAATGTTCGGCAATTTTATTTGCATCATATTTGGTATTTTCGGCCACGCCAATGACCTGCGCCGTGCCTGTTTTCATTGCGGCGGTGTAAGTGGCATCAGTGAAACGTGACTTATGTGCCGTCTGGCGCATCGCTTCGTTAATGATATTCCAGTTACGGGGGTTTTTAAGTTCGATTGGTGGTAACTCATTAATCGGAGAGTCAATTTTGGCAGTATTGTCTTTAATCGATCTCAGCAGATGCGGCGGGAAACGACGGCCCTTATTCGCCATAATGCCTACTGCATTCGCCAATTGTAATGGGGTTGCCGTCCAATAACCTTGGCCGATGCCGACGGAAATGGTGTCACCTATGTACCAAGCTTGATTGTATTTCAAGCGTTTCCATTCTTTGGATGGCATGTTGCCAGCCGATTCTTCAAAGATATCGATACCAGTATTTTGACCAAAACCAAATTGTTCCATAAAGCGGGCAATATGGTCGACACCGACTTTATAGGCGAGTTCGTAGAAGAAGGTATCACAGGATTCAGTAATGGCACTGTAGACGTTAACCCAGCCGTGTCCCCAGCGTTTCCAGTCGCGGTACTTACGTTCAACACCAGGAATCTGCCAAAAACCAGGGTCCCATACGCGGGTGCTCTCGGTAATGACTTTTTCATCAAGCCCTAAAAGTCCGAGATGTGGCTTGATGGTTGATGCTGGCGCATATTGGCCTTGGGTTGCACGGTTGATCAAAGGTCGTGATTTATCATTGAGCAAGGCGCTGTAATCTTTGTTATTAATCCCTTGAACAAATTGGTTTGGATCATAGCTTGGACTCGAGACCATAGCTAAAACCCCACCATCACGGGGATCGATTGCGACAATAGAACCACGCAAACCTGTGAGTAGCTCAACCGCTTTTTGTTGCAGCTTGAGATCTAAGGTCAGGTAAATATCTTGTCCCGGCTCTGGCGGTACTATTTTTAAGGTACGAATTGCGCGGCCGCGGTTGTTCACTTCTTCTTCTAAGTGACCCGGTTTGCCATGCAGTAGGGATTCATAAAACTTTTCAATGCCTTGCTTACCAATGTCCTTGGTGGCCGCATAGTTTTTCCACAGATCGCTGCGCTCTAACTGGGCTCTGTCTCGGGTGTTAATCTTGCCAACATAACCCAGCACATGGGTGATTTGCGCGCCGTAGGGATAATTACGCTTCAGACCCGCTTCGACGGAAATGCCTGGGAATTTGTGTTGGTTAACACTGAAAATCGCCACTTGCTCTTCGGTGAGCTGGTTTTTGAGCGTCAGTGGTTTGAAGCGGCGATGAAATTTCAGCGCTTCGGTAAAGGTTTCGCGTTCATCTTCACTGATCTCAATTAACTTGCCGAGCTCATCTAAGGTCTCTGACATGTTACTGATTTTTTCAGGAACCAGATCGAGGGAATAGAAGGGTAAGTTTTCGGCTAACAGCACGCCGTTACGATCGTAAATGAGGCCGCGACTAGGAGCAATGGGAACAACACGAATGCGATTATCATTAGAGCGAGTTGCATAATCCTTATAGGATTCAACCTGTAAATGATAAAGGTTGGTGACTAATACGCTTAATAGGGCGAAAACGCAAAAAAAAGTGAATAGCGCTCGGCGCTTAAAAAGAGACGCCTCGGCGGCGTGATCATGCATTGTTATCCGCTTTTTTGGCGACACTTATGCTATCTCCGGCTGATCCCATGACGGGTGGTTGACACTCGTTAACATCAAGATCCCGCTATTCTCTATGGTAGGGGTGATTCGTGTTCACGCTCCACGCGCGGTACAAACTTTCGGCGACTACAACCCTAACTAAGGGATGAGGTAAGGTTAATGCCGATAGGCACCAACTTTGGTTTGCCGCTTCTTTGCAAGCTGGCGCTAATCCTTCAGGTCCGCCGATCAGTAAACTGACGTCGCGACCATCGAGTTGCCATTTAGTCAACGCGGTTGCAAGCTCGGGGGTCGTCCAGTTTTTTCCGGGGAGATCTAAGCTAACAATATGATTGCCTTTGGGAATGGCCGCCAACATTTGTTCGCCTTCTTTTTGAAGGATCCGGACAATGTCGGCATTTTTCCCCCGCTTTCCAGCGGGTATTTCGATAAGCTCCAGCGCCATATCACGTGGAAAACGGCGCTGGTATTCTTCGAAACCACGGGTAACCCAATCGGGCATCCGTGTTCCTACTGCGATGAGCTGTAACTTCATCAGTCTTGCTTTTCTGACCAGAGCTTTTCAAGCTGGTAGAAATCACGGGTTTGATCTTGCATAACGTGCAGGATCACATCGCCCATGTCCACAAGAACCCATTCGCTGCTTTCACGGCCTTCAACACCTAAAGGTGGAATACCGGCTTTCTTCGCTTCAACCACAAGGTTTTCAGCGATAGCTTTAACGTGAGTCTTTGATGTACCTGAACATATGACCATGTAGTCAGTGATGTTAGATTGCTTGCTGACATCCAGAACAACAACGTCTCTGGCTTTTAAGTCGTCGATCTTGTCGACAACAAACTGTTTTAATTCCGCGCTCTGCACGCTGGCGTACCTCATTAATTTTAAATAGCGCGGTAGTATACCAGTGTTGCTTGCCGGAATACATTGCCATTGGCAGCTGAGTGGGCGATATCTGCTTACGTTTCGAGCTAAGGTAAGTAAAGTCGTTGATTTTGGATGTAATCTAGCGTGACGGGCATGAGTAAATCGGCGGGGATTTCGCCTTTTGCCAGTTGCTCACGAATGTGCGTCGAGGAAATATCCTGTGGCGTAATTGTCACAGGGATAATCTGCCCATCATTTCTATGGGCGGGGTTAGCAGCATGCTCAGTGAGTGCTTGGGCTTGACTGCGGGCCGTTAATATTTGCTGCATAGGATGCTCGGCATCGAGCTGCCAGCCCGGACGCTGGCAGACAACGAGGTGGGCAAAGTCGAACAAGCGTTGCCACTCATGCCAGCTTTGTAATTGGATGAAAGAGTCCATCCCCATGATAAAAAACAGTTCGTCTTTAGGATGTAAGGCTTTCAGTTGCTCAAGGGTGATAACTGTGTAGGAAGGCGTGTCGCGTTTTGCCTCGATATCGCATAGCTCAAAGCCATCCAGTTGCGAGCAGACATCGGCAACCATCTTGAGCCGCTGCGCTGTGGTTAAATTGGGCTGCTGCTTATGGGGCGGAATATGGTTCGGCATCAGCAGGATTTTATCCAAGGCTAATGCGTGTTTCACTTCCATCGCCGGACGGATATGACCATAGTGTATCGGGTCGAAGGTGCCGCCTAAAATGCCAATGCGCATATCAACTCTTTGGTTAACTTATGATTAGTCTATGGCTATATGCGCCAGATGCCGATGGGCTCTAGGATCAAATAACAGACACAGGTGGCTCAGCCCAGTCCAATCCTCTTTACCCTGCTGCTTTAAATTGAGCTCAAGCTTCGAAGCGAGGGCGAGCATATGTTCGAGTTGTTCAAGGCTAAGTCGTTGCAGCGCAGCTTGATACAGTGGCTTACGCTTATCCCAAATACGATGCTTACCCCAGAGTGCACTCAGCGCAACGCCTTGGGCTTGCTCGCATTTTAAATTGAATAATAAGCCGAGCTCTTTAAACAAGGCCCACAGCAGGATAGGTAAGGCTGTGCCTTCGCCATTGAGCTGGGCCAGCATGTGCTGCGCGCTATCCTGTTTATTATTCAGCAATGCATCCGTGAGTTGGAATACGGTGAAGCGCGACTGATCTTCAAAATAGTGGCCCAGTTCGTCGGCACTGACGGGTTTTGCTGGGCTCAGGAGTTGCAGCAATTGCATGGCTTGATCGGCAGCCAGTAAATTCCCTTCATACAGAGAATGCAACATAGCACGCGCATCCGGCTGCAGATTGAGCTTAAAGTGCTTGATGCGGCCATCGAGCCAGCGCATAAACTGCTCGCCTTCTGGCGTGGCGCAGGGCAGATACATGCCATGGGCATCTAAGGTCTTAAACCATTTACTGTTGGTTTGCTCTGTGGCGAGTTTTGGCCCTTCGATAATCAACAGCATATCGGGATTGGGCGTCTGCAATAGGGCTTGCAGTGTGCTAGAGCCTTCGGCACCGGGCTTAGATTGTGGAAGGGTTAACTCAATCAGACGCTTACTGGAAAACAGGCTCATGGCCTGCCATTCCTGAGTCAAGTCGTTCCAATTAAAGCCCGTCTCTTGAATGAGTTGGACTTTTTCATCGAAACCCTGACGCTTGGCAAATTGGCGGATCTGATCTTTGGTGGTTTCAATCAACCAAGGATCATCCCCAAAAATCAGATAACAAGGAAATAACTGGTTAAGGTGGCGGGAGAGTTGATCGGGATAGACTCTCATTTAGTTGATTATCCGCATTTAGTAGATTATCCGCATTTAATTGATGACCCGCATTAATTCACCTCAGTACTGGCCATCGCTTGCAGAATACGATCCGCAGCTTGGATACGCATTTCCTTCGTCAGCAATTCCATTTCACGACTCTTTGCCAATGCGGTACGGGGATCGTCTAAGTAGTCGCGGCGAATTTCAACCTTGAAAGGCTGCGCTTCTTTGCCCGGCAATGCCACAGCAAATTCGACTAAATAAATCAGCTCATACTCGGCGACGTTACCCGTGGGATATAAAGATAAGGTCGAGCGTTCAAGGGAGTCGGTGATTAACCTTAATACTGGAACGTCATCGGCGGCGTCGACAACTTGGATATTATTCAAGCGCAGGCGCTCTCGCACTAAACGGGTGAGTTCGCTGTATTCATCCGCGCTGCTCAAACTCAAATGATTGAGGACATCGGGGATTTGATAACTGCGTTGAAGCTTAAAACCGCAACCGGCGCTAGTCATAATCACTAGTGCCATGATTGCGAAGCATATGCGTTTGATTAGCATAGATTTCGCGGTTTCCTATTCGTGGTATACCCTGCGGACTTGAAGTTGCAGCTATGCTGCAACTTCAATGGCTTTGAGTATAGCGAGTTATTAGCAGCCGTTAATTGGCCACTATGCTAAGCAGTTTGCCCGGCACATAGATCACTTTACGCACCGTCAGGCCGTCTAGGTATTTGATCACGTGCTCATCACTCATACCTAAGGCTTCTACTGATTCTTTATCAGCATCGGCGGCCACTGTGATTTTTGCGCGAACTTTACCGTTAACTTGCACAACGATGAGCTTGCTGTCTTCAACGAGCGCCGCTTCATCAACGACTGGCCATTGGCTGTCTTCGATGTTGCTTGCATTGCCTAACTCGTTCCACAGGTTAAAGCTCACATGCGGAATGATAGGGTACAGCAAACGCACTATGGCCGATAAGGCTTCGCCGATAATGGCTCTGTCTTGACCTGTGGTTTGTGGCGCTTTTTGCAGATGGTTCATCAGTTCCATCACGGCGGCAACCGCAGTGTTGAACATCTGACGGCGGCCGATATCGTCGGTCACTTTAGCGATAGTTTTGTGAACTTCACGGCGTAGCGCTTTTTGATCCGCAGCTAACTTGCTGACATCTAAGGCTTCGCTGTTGTCTTGGGCGATATACTCGCTTGCCAGTTTCCACAGACGTTTAATGAAGCGGTGTGCGCCTTCAACGCCAGACTCTTGCCATTCCAGAGTTAATTCTGGTGGTGAGGCGAACATCATAAATAGGCGAACGGTATCGGCGCCGTATTTTTCGACCATGACTTGAGGATCGATACCGTTGTTTTTCGACTTAGACATCTTGCTCATGCCGGTATAAACCAGCTCATTGCCGTCTTTGTCGATAGCCTTCGTAATGCGGCCCTTGTCGTCTTTTTCTGTGGTTGCTACATCTAACGGCGACACCCATACACGGGCGCCTTTTTCGTTGATGTAGTAGAAAGCATCGGCCAACACCATGCCTTGGGTCAGCAGTTGTTTGGCTGGCTCGTTAGAGTTAACCAGACCCGCATCCCGCAGCAACTTGTGGAAGAAGCGGAAATATAACAAATGCATACAAGCGTGTTCGATACCGCCAATGTATTGATCCACAGGCAGCCAGTAGTTGGCTTTAGCCGGATCTAACATTTCGTCTGCATGCGGGCTACAGTAACGGGCGTAATACCAAGAGGATTCCATAAAGGTATCGAAGGTATCGGTTTCGCGTAGCGCATCTTGACCGTTGACTTGGGTTTTAGCCCATTCTTTATCGGCCTTGATTGGGCTTTGAATCCCGTCCATCACCACATCTTCTGGCAGTAATACTGGCAGTTGATCTGCTGGCGTTGGGATCACAGTGCCATCGGCTAAGGTCACCATAGGAATCGGTGCGCCCCAGTAACGCTGACGTGAAACACCCCAATCGCGCAGACGATAGTTGACTTGGCGCTTGCCTTTACCTTCGGCGACTAACTTGTTAGCGATGGCATTAAAGCCCGCTTCAAAGTCTAAACCGTCGAACTCTCCCGAGTTAAACAGTACGCCTTTTTCGGTATAAGCGGCTTCGCTAATATCGACGTCGCCATCAACTGGCTTGATCACAGCTTCAATCGCCAGACCATATTTTTTCGCAAATTCGAAGTCACGTTGATCGTGGCCTGGAACTGACATTACGGCACCTGTGCCATAGTTCATCAACACAAAGTTAGCTGCCCAAATCGGCACTTGCTTACCAGTGATAGGATGAATGGCGAAAAGCCCTGTAGCGACACCGCGTTTTTCCATGGTCGCGAGTTCGGCTTCTGATGTTGTGCTGTTTTTGCACTCATCGATAAAGGCGGCAAGCTCAGGATTAGTTTGCGCGGCGATTTCAGCTAATGGATGACCTGCGGCAATCGCCACATAGGTCACGCCCATTAAGGTATCTGGACGTGTGGTATAGATATCGAAGCTTTTATCGTGGCCTGCGACACCGAAGGTCATTTCTACGCCTTCGCTGCGACCAATCCAGTTGCGTTGCATGGTTTTGACCTGTTCAGGCCAGCCATCTAAGGTGTCGATATCGTTTAACAATTCTTCTGCATAGGCAGTGATCTTAATGAACCACTGTGGAATTTCTTTTTGTTCCACAGGGGTATCACAGCGCCAGCAGCAACCGTCTTGAACTTGCTCGTTCGCCAGTACGGTTTCATCGTTTGGACACCAGTTGACTGAAGCTGTCTTTTTATAGACTAGGCCTTTCTCGTACAACTTAGTGAAGAACCATTGTTCCCAGCGATAATATTCAGGGGTACAAGTGGCGATTTCACGGCTCCAATCGTAACCAAAACCCAGCAGTTTCAGCTGGTTCTTCATGTATTCTATGTTTTCATAGGTCCATGGCGCAGGCGCTGTCTTGTTGTTAATCGCGGCATTTTCTGCGGGCAGGCCAAATGAGTCCCAACCGATAGGCTGGAGCACGTTTTTGCCTTGAAGACGTTGAAAGCGTGCAACTACGTCACCTATGGTATAGTTGCGTACGTGTCCCATGTGGAGTCTGCCAGAAGGGTACGGAAACATCGAAAGGCAATAAAACTTTTCTTTGTTTGCGTCTTCAGTGACTTCGAAGGTTTTGTTGTCATGCCAGTGCTTTTGCACTAAGGCTTCAATTTCTGAGGGATTATATTGCTCTTGCATCACTCTATTTCCGGCAGTGCCGCCTATTATTTGATCTAACGCCATATCAGCGCGAGTAAGATCTGCATAGAATAAACTAGAAGCGATGCATTAAAAAGGTTCGTATGAAGGAGTATTGATTATGAATGATAGAAGTAACGTGTTACTAGGACTGTATCAAGCCTTAATTGCCGAAGTTAAATCTCAATTTTCAGAAGATAACACGCTGACTGCAAAGAATTTATTTAAATCTGTCACTCAAGGAAAGGAGTTTTTACGCCTTAAACAACAGGCAGGAGAAGATGAACTCGCTTTAGTCGAACAATTCCTAAAGCGTGATATAGCGAGTTTTCTGCGTGAACAAAATGCAGATAGTCTGAGTCATAGCCCCACAGTGATTACTTTGGAGAATACACTTTGGCATTGGCTGAGTGAAATCACCGACCGCAGCCAAGTTGAATGGCATGAGCTAGCGCAAGATTTTAAGCATCATGGTTACTATCAAAGTGGTGACATAGTGAATCAGGGCATCATGGTATGCACTAACTGTGGCAATGAAATGAGTATTGAATTTCCAAGTCCCATCCCTGACTGTCCTGAATGTGACCATGAAGAATTTACCCGCGAGCCGCTAACGCCTTAATCAAGGTGGTGATGTTATGCAGCTAAAACGACGCCTCAGCGTCGTTTTTTTTTGAGTTCTATTAGACCTAAATGGCTCATATTTGCATTAATTAGGCTGTATCAACTGTTGGTACGAGAGTAGTTGAGGATTTGACCGCCAAAGGGCGCTAATAAAAATTCAGTGTGAATGGGTTTATGTTGCGTGTGTTCGTAACCTAAGGTGACCATACGTTTACTGAATTTGGCATGATTACCACGACCGGGATCGACTAAGACTACATCACAAATTGGTTTAGCATGCTGCTCAATAAATTGTGATAAGAGATCGGCATGTTCTTGTTCGTATAAGAGATCGCTACCAATGATCAGATCAAATAAGCCTAAATTCGTTTCTGCATCTGCCCAGCCAGTGCGCACAAACGGGATCGCCCGACCATGATTTAAATCGACATTCTGCTTAAGGAAATTTCCTGATTCTGGGTGATAGTCGGTTGCTGTGATATCGGCGTGCCTATGGTTGAGCACTAGACTCGCGAGCCCAATGCCACAGCCCACTTCAAGAATACGTTTATTGCCAATTTTGTAGTCTGCCATGTGGTGCGAGAGCACTTGGCTCGATGGCCAGACTATGCCAAATAACGGCCAAGTTGCGGAGGAAATACCGAGCTTTTCGGCTTCGCCATCGATGTCGTCAAATTCCTGATTGTCTCTTAGGGTTCTGACATGAATATCGAGATTGCCAAACTCGTGGGTTTGGTAGCGCACGCGAAGCAGTGCCATAGAGTTGCCTTGATGTGTACCTTAGTTAAGGAACGAGGTAATGGTACCAATCATATTGGCTATGCAGGCACAGTAACTATGAACAGTAACTATGATTGGTATAAGGCCACGTCTAATCGTTCACCTTAACGTGGAACGCGCAATCAGCCTAATGTATTCGCAGACAATTGCGGGATAACACAGGTTAACAGGGCGTCAGCCTAACAACCTTGGGTGTTGATATCATATAGCGGCGGGGTGTTGGCATCGCTGGCTTGGGTGTAGCGGAAATAGCATTGATCGTCATCTACTAAGGTATTGTTGTTAAGATCGTAACCTATATAAGTGATATCAACGCCTTGATATTGAATGATGAGCTTATCATCTGAGGTGATCCAGTTTTCCACATCGGTATTATCAAGGTAACCCCATTTCAATCTGGTATCGGGCGTGCCATCACCATTGAGGTCGATATCAATAATATCATCGCGGCCTGCAACGGCTTGGCTTCGCAGGCTGGGCATTTGGGTTTTTGAGTAGGCGAGTGTGTTGGCAGTTTTTACGCTGGCTTTTAATTGGCTCAAGGTTTGTACCCGAGCCTCTTTACTCAAACCGATAAATTTAGGCGCGGCAATCACTGCCAAGATCCCAAGTACAATAATCACCACGACCAGTTCTATCACGGTAAAGCCAGCCGCATCTTGTTTATTGATTGGGTAACGCATGGTCTTGATCCTATTGCGCTTTTACACGTCGGACAAAGCCGAGTAATACCAGTAAACCACAGAGCAGTAGCAGGGGTGTTTGACCTAATTTTGCGAACCAAGTTTGGCCTGTCACCAAGGGAATGGTTGCGCTTAGTACACCTGTTTCAAACTGGGGTAAGGATGCGGTGATATTGCCCTGTTCATCGACTACCGCTGTCACGCCGTTGTTGGTTGCCCGCAATAGAGGGCGGCCCAATTCAACAGCGCGCATTTGGGCGATTTCCATATGCTGTAATGGGCCGTTTGAACTACCAAACCAAGCGTCATTTGAGACAGTTAACAGTATATCTGTCCCTTGATTAACGCTGTCGCGTAACTGTTCTGGAAAGGCAATTTCATAACAAATTGCGGGCGCGATTTTATGGCCTAGGGCACTTAGGTTCGGCTGCTGGTATTCGCCTCTGGCAAAGGAGGACATAGGCAAATTAAAGAAAGGCGCAATCGGGCGCAGCAGCGCTTCAAAGGGCACAAACTCGCCAATCGGCAACAGATGATGTTTCTTAAATTGATTGCTGCCATCGCCTTCATAGTCAGGGCCAGCTTGTTGTTTCTGATTATGATTACCAAGCACAATCAATGAATTATAAAAGTCATTGTGTTGATGGCTGATAATGCCTGTGATGATTGAAGTATGGTTTAAATTGGCGACTTTATTGGCGTTATCTAAAAAGTCCTGCACCATAGATTCTGGCGCGGGAACCGCCGCTTCTGGCCAAATAATGATATCGGCATCAAAATGTTCGCGGGATAAATCCATGTATTTTAAAAGGGTCGGCCACAGGGCATCGGGTTCCCACTTCATGCTTTGGGGAATATTGCCTTGCACCAGTGCCACTTTAACATTTTCACCCGTAGGATGAATGTCGGAAACCTTAGATGCCCCCCAAACAGCCAAAATACTGAGTGGCAGTAGAAGCAGTAAACTCTTATAACGCTTAGTAAAACAAAGGGCTAATGCACCTGCGAGCATGGCCAGCACAAAGCTTAACCCGAGTGCGCCTATGATACTGGCAAGGGGTTTTAGCGGCCCTTGGGTTTGCGAGTAACCGGCCCATAACCAGGGGAAACCTGTCATCACCCAGCCACGAGCCCATTCGGTCAAGGTCCACAGGGCGGGGAACAGTGCGAGATTACGCCAAAGGCTAAACGTGGTTTCGCCATTTTTACTGCGCGTTTTAGTTAACCAAGCCAGCGCTAAACCTGTTAGTGCCGGATACAAGGCTAAATACAAAGCCAACAAGGCCATCAATCCAACGGAGGCGATGAGCGGCATACCACCAAAGGTATCCATACTTACATGTACCCAGCTGATCCCTACGGCAAAACAGCCAAATCCAAAGCTTAACCAATAGTAAAAGCTCGCCTTAGCGCCAAGCGCTCGGCTGTGCCAGAGGGCAATTGCCATGGCAAACGGATAGATAATCCAAATGGAATAGGGCGCAAATGAAAGCGCCGTACTGGCGCCAAGGGCAAATGCCAGTACGAGTCTCACAGCACTAGGTCGGGACTTTTGTTGGGCAAAAGCCCGGATTTGTTTTAGCACGAGTGATTATTCTACGTCTTCGCCAGTATTAGGATCGGGGAGTTTAACTCTGAGTTGGATTAAACGCCTAGTGTCAGCATTGATAACTTTAAATTCAATGCCTTCAATGATGATGCTCTCGTTACGTTCTGGCAGATGGCCAAAGGCGTGTGAGACTAAGCCACCGACGGTATCAAATTCTTCATCACTGAATTCAGTGTTGAATTCTTCGTTGAAATCTTCGATTGGCGTCAAGGCCTTAACCATATAAACCGTGTTACCAACTTTGCGGATCTCGGTTTCTTCTGTGCTATCGTGGTCGAATTCGTCTTCAATCTCACCGACAATTTCTTCCAGAATATCTTCGATAGTCACAAGACCTGATACGCCGCCGTATTCATCGACCACAATCGCCATATGATAGCGTTGAGAGCGGAATTCTTTTAGCAGAACATCGACGCGTTTGCTTTCGGGTACAACCACAGCAGGACGGATCACCCGATCCAATGAGAAGGGCTCATCACTGTTAGAAAAACCGTAAGGTATCAAATCTTTAGCAAGTAATATGCCTTCGATATGGTCTTTATCTTCGTTAACGACGGGGAAGCGCGAGTGACCTGAACCAATCACGGTGGCGAGTAATTCTTCGACCGAGTTGTCTATCTGGAGGGCGACAATTTGAGCTCTTGGGATCATGATATCCCGAACACGCATATCAGAAACGTCTAATACACCTTTTATCATCTCGCGGGTGTCTTGAGTGATCAGATCGCGCTGCTCGGCACCATCAATCACATCGACTAAATCTTCGCGATTTTGAGGTTCGCCCTGAAATAGCTGACTTACTCTATCAAACCAACCTTTCTTGTGGGCGTTCGTACTCGGGGGGATATCGTCACTCATAGTTTTCTCATTAGCTTTTGATAGGGATTATCTTAGCTAACTATTGTTCCTTATATGGGTCAGTAAAGCCTAAGCCTTCAATGAGTTGTGTCTCTAACGACTCCATCTCTTCAGCTTCTTCATCTTCGATGTGATCATACCCTAGCAGATGCAAGCAACCATGTACAACCATGTGTGCCCAGTGCGCTTCTAAGGTTTTATGTTGTTCACGGGCTTCATTTTCAACGACTGCCGCGCAAATGACAAGATCTCCGAGTAAAGGAAGTTCAATTTCTGGCGGTGCCTCAAAGGGAAATGACAGCACATTGGTCGGTTTGTCTTTGCCGCGGTAGGTGCTATTGAGCATCTGACTCTCACGGCTGTCGACGATACGTATGGTTAATTCAGCTTCATCCATGCTATTGCCAATCGCGGTTGTGACCCAAAGGGCAAATTGTTCGTCCGTCGGCAACCCGTCGCAGGCGGTTGCATGTTGAATATCTAAGGCTAAATCAAGACTCATGTGCTGCGGCTTCCTGTTGTTTCTGGTATTGGCTTTCTTTCTTAGCCTTTAAGGTTTGCTCTTTTAAATCAAATGCCTCATAGGCTTCGACGATACGAGCAACCACAGGATGGCGCACGACGTCTTGGGAGACGAAAAAGTTAAAGCTGATTTCTTCTACTTGGCTTAACACTTCAATCGCGTGGCGTAAGCCGGACTTTTGATGCTTAGGCAAGTCGGTTTGGGTGATGTCGCCTGTGATCACCGCGCGGGAATTAAAACCGATACGGGTAAGGAACATCTTCATTTGCTCGATTGTGGTGTTTTGACTTTCATCGAGAATAATAAAAGCATCGTTCAAGGTACGGCCGCGCATATAGGCAAGCGGCGCCACTTCGATGACGTTTTTCTCAATTAGGCGTTCCACTTTCTCAAAGCCGAGCATTTCGAATAGTGCGTCATAGAGTGGACGTAAATATGGATCGACCTTTTGACTTAAATCACCGGGTAAGAAACCGAGTTTTTCACCCGCTTCTACCGCTGGGCGAGTCAGCAAAATACGGCGCACTTCTTGGCGCTCTAACGCATCCACTGCCGCTGCTACCGCAAGGTAGGTTTTGCCGGTTCCCGCAGGGCCGATACCAAAGGTAATGTCGTGGCGCACAATATTGGCCACATATAAGCTTTGATTCGGATTGCGTGGCTTGATGACGCCGCGGCGGGTTTTGATATTAATGCTGCTGTCATCGCTCGCATCTTCTTGCTCTAGGGCGATGGCTTCTTGAATAGCAATATGGACTTGCTCAGGCTCAAGATCGGGCGTGCTGCCTTTGACCGTTTGGGTCTCGATATAGAGCTCTTTGAGTAAGTTGTTGGCGCTTAAACAATTGCGTGGCAGTCCGGTGATCTGAAAATGATTGTTTTTACGGACGATTTCAACGCCAACGCGACGCTCAATCTGTTTGATATTGTCATCGAATGGACCGCAAAGTGAAGCCAAACGGCGGGTTTCTGCGGGTTCGAGATACAGATTCATGGTAGTTAATTTACTGGACAAATAGCACTCCCAATAGCGAATAAGAAAGCAAGGTTGATGTCGCTAAACCCTTGCAAGATAATTTCAGTTTACGAGCCATGGCCGATAATTGCTAACGGAAAATAACAATTGCCTTGGTAGACTTAAACAAAAGTGCGTTAAAGCAAAAGGGCGACTAAGTCGCCCTTCTTTATGATACGTACTGTGCAAGTTTATATCGGTAGTGTTTAAGCCGATTTCACCCTTATGGCTTAAATTGCGTCACACCCAGTTCATCATCTTGTTTGTGCTTAGCCAAAATATCCGATGGACGTAGGCTACGGCGTAGATCCATTTCATCTTCACCGCGGATAAACTTACCGCGCAGCGAGTTAGTATAAACGTCGACGATTTCGACATCCACAAAAGTACCAATGTGTTTTGGCTGACCTTCGAAGTTCACCACACGGTTGTTCTCGGTACGGCCACGCAGTTCCATTGGATTTTTAACCGATGGACCTTCAACCAGAATACGCTGCACTGTGCCCATCATATGGCGGCTGTAGCGCATGGCTTGCTGGGTGATGCGGTCTTGCAGAATCGCTAGACGTTGCTTTTTCTCTTCCATATCAACATCATCAGGTAAATCCGCCGCTGGCGTGCCCGGACGTGCGCTATAAATAAAGCTAAAGCTGTGGTCGAAACCTATGTCTTCAATCAACTTCATGGTGTCGGCAAAATCTTCTTTGGTTTCGCCTGGGAAGCCAATGATAAAGTCTGAGCTGATTTGAATACCTTCACGGGCTTTACGCAGGCGGCGGATGATTGACTTATATTCAATCGCCATGTGACCACGTTTCATCGCCGTGAGAATACGATCAGAACCCGATTGTACTGGCAAGTGTAAGAAGCTCACTAGCTCAGGGGTATCTTCATAAACGTCGATAATATCCTGTGTAAATTCAATCGGGTGACTGGTCGTAAAGCGGATACGATCGATACCGTCGATAGCTGCCACAAAACGCAGTAATTCAGCAAAGGTACAGATGCCGTCATCGTGGGTTGCGCCGCGATAGGCATTGACGTTTTGGCCAAGCAGGTTCACTTCACGTACGCCTTGCTCCGCTAATTGGGCGATCTCAAGGATGATATCGTCCGATGGACGGCTGACTTCTTCGCCGCGCGTATAAGGAACCACACAGAATGAACAGTATTTGCTGCAACCTTCCATGATAGACACGAACGCCGTTGGGCCTTCGGCGCGTGGCTCAGGCAGGCGATCGAATTTTTCGATTTCAGGGAAGCTGATATCGATAACCGCTTTGTCACCACGGCGTACTTGCTCGATCATATCGGGCAGACGGTGTAATGTTTGTGGTCCAAAAATAATGTCGACACATTGGGCTCTGTCTTTAATGGCTTTGCCTTCTTGCGAAGCAACACAGCCGCCCACGCCAATAATCAAATTGGGATTTTTATCTTTAAGCGTCTTCCAGCGTCCTAGCTGATGGAACACTTTTTCCTGCGCTTTTTCACGGATTGAACAAGTGTTCAGCAGGAGAATGTCTGCCTCAGACGCTTCTTCAGTCAGGGTATAACCTTGGTATTCGCCTAACAGATCAGCCATCTTGGATGAGTCATACTCATTCATTTGACAGCCCCAAGTCTTGATATGGAGTTTCTTACTCATCAGTTGTGTCGCCCTAAGATGACCAATAAAAATAGCGCGACATTTTACCTGCTGTTATGGCTGCTGACCAGCTTTGTCCACACTTTTACCGATTGGCTTTTGCTGAGGGCGATACCCATACAAATGCTAGGTTTTTATTACTCGCTGGCACTTGGGCGAGGTTATGATGATTAACATGCTGAGCTTTAGCCATTTCCATCAAGCTATTGCGTGCCTGAATGCCGATGTCTTCACGGATTTCGAGTCGAAATACGCTCAACATTTCCGTGGTATGTTGATATAAGGCATAATCGAGCGGGTCGCGATAGGTCACTGTGATGGTTTCAATGTTTGGGCCAGCTGTAGAGATAGCTGCTGAGTTAGCCGCCATGGCTTGGGCTAGCGGTGTGATACCTAATGTGAGTGCTGTGCCTAACGCAAGTGCAGTGCCTAATCTAAGCTGAGTGCTCATCTTAAGAGTGCTGCTAATTGATAGGCGACTGGCTATGGGTAAATGAGTTAGTGTTTTCATGACATCCTCGCTAATCGATACGGTGGATTCACTTGTTAACTCGTCCAATACGACTTAGGGCTAGGCGCTAGCTAAGTGAAAGTATTTAACACCCATAACGCTAACCGAATCACAATCTTTGGATTAAGTGATATTGGCTATGATGCAGGTGTGACTTGAGTGTAGTCAGTGTTGTAATGGGGCAATTTTGTCTTTGTAAGCAACTGTGAGCAGGTGGGGTGATAGCAACATTTGCTCACGTTTGAGTGCTAAGAGACATACTTTTGATACAAAGTGAGTGGCTTTTTCCTGCATAGGTTTGGTCAATGCTGTCGGTGTAAAATAGCTGGCGCATAGATAGTGTAAAGACGTCGTTTGGGCATTAATAAACAAGGCAATAAAGGTGGTAACTAAGGTGGTAAGTAAGATGAGCCAAATTGATGAAACAAGTGCACTGATGACATCCGATACAACTCATTCTGACGTGACTCATTTAGACGTCACTCGTGTTGAATGCAATCATGCTGCAGGCACTGAGTTCGATGTCATTCTTGTCGGCGGCGGTATGGTCGGTGCGGCGACAGCAATTGGATTAGCTCAGCAAGGTTTAAAAGTGGCGGTGATTGAATCCTTTGCGCCAGAGGCTTATCAAGCCGAGCAGCCGTTAGATGTGCGAGTCTCGGCCATCAGTGTGGCTTCTGAAAGTTTGCTTGAGCGTCTTGGCGCCTTGGACTCACTGCTGAAAATGCGCAATGTGCCTTACCTTGGTTTAGAAACCTGGGAGCTCGATGGCTGTATCACTCAATTCCACAGTTCACAAATTGGCGCCAGCCATTTAGGCCATATAGTTGAAAACCGATTAATCCAACTTGCCCTGTGGCAACAGATGGCGCAATTGGCCGGCATCACTTTATATTGTCCCGATAAAGTGGCGGCATTTGCCCGTGAGAACGACAGTGTAAGTGTGCACTTACAATCGAATCATAAACTTAACGCTAAGTTATTGGTCGGTGCCGATGGTGCGCACTCGCAGGTGCGCCAATGGGCGGGGATTGGTATATCGGGTTGGGATTACGCTCAATCGGCAATGCTGATCAATATCCGCACCGCACAGGGCCAGCAAGATGTCACATGGCAGCAGTTTACACCTAAAGGACCGCGCTCTTTGTTACCTCTGCCCGGTAATAACGCTTCGCTAGTGTGGTACGACGATGCCAATCGAATAAAACAGTTAATGCAGCTGAATAATAAACAGCTCGCAGAGCAGATACGTTTGCATTTCCCTGCGCGCCTAGATGCCGATTTTACCGTTGAGAATAAAGGCAGTTTTGGTCTGACTCGTCGCCATGCGCAGCGCTACTATAGTCAGAACGTGGTGATTTTAGGGGATGCCGCCCACACTATCAATCCGCTCGCCGGTCAAGGGGTGAACCTTGGGTTTAAGGATGTCGAAGCATTTTTGGCGGTCATCAAGGATGCATTAACCCAAGATAATATCTGGTGGTCGAATGAAGTGCTGGCCCAATATCAGCGCAAACGTTATCGCGATAACCAGCTGATGATGACGGCGATGGATGTGTTTTACGCCGGTTTTAGCAACGATATCTTGCCGCTTAAGCTGCTGCGTAATGGCGCGTTAAAGTTGGCAAACATCAATTCTCCGATCAAAAAGACCGTCTTAAAATATGCTATGGGGCTTAATTAATCCTGCGTTGTTTTGCGTTCTGGCTGAGTGGGATGACGTGGCATTTGTTGACTTGGGCTTTGAGTGCTAAAATGCCGCGTTTTTAGTAGCTATGGTCAGTTCAGTCGACGCTTTTGCACGGCTGCCATCGACGAAATAACGATATTGAGTGTCATGAGCGAAATAAAATTAATAGTTGGTCTGGCTAATCCAGGTGCTGAATATGCACACACTCGCCATAATGCGGGGGCTTGGTACGTTCTAGAGCTGGCACGAATTTGCGGTGTGACTTTAGTGGCCGACAGTAAGTATTTTGGTTTGACCGCCAGAGCCGTATTGCACGGTAAAGATGTCCGCTTATTGATCCCAACCACTTATATGAATTTAAGCGGTAAAGCGGTGGGTGCTTTGGCAAATTTTTTTCGTATCACGCCGGAAGAGATTCTGGTTGCTCACGATGAACTCGATCTGCCGCCCGGTGTAGCTAAGTTCAAGCTCGGTGGCGGTCATGGCGGCCACAATGGTTTGAAAGATATTATTGCTAAACTGGCTAACGATAAAAATTTCTACCGTTTACGCTTAGGTATCGGTCATCCCGGCGATAAGAACCAAGTCAGTGGTTACGTACTAGGCAAAGCACCTGCCAAAGAGCAAGAGCTTATTGATGCGGCGATAGATGAAGCTGTGCGTTGTACCGAGATTTTGTTTAAGCAAGACATGGTGAAAGCCATGAACAGATTACACTCCTTTAAAGCGGAGTAGGTTTTGCTTTGGCGAGACCCAAGTATAAAGTGATTTAATTATTCAGTAATGTGCTGCCATAGGGCAGGACGACTAAACCTCGCTGATGAGTGTGACTCGTTAGCCAATAATCGAGAGAAAGGTAAGCATATGGGTTTTAAATGCGGCATTGTTGGTCTTCCTAACGTTGGTAAATCAACGCTTTTCAATGCGTTAACTAAGGCTGGCATCGAAGCGGCTAACTTCCCGTTTTGTACCATTGAACCTAACACGGGTGTTGTACCTGTGCCGGATCCACGTCTGGATGCGTTAGCTGCGATTGTGAATCCACAACGTATATTACCGACCACGATGGAATTCGTGGATATCGCGGGTCTTGTGGCTGGTGCATCTAAAGGCGAAGGTTTAGGTAACAAGTTCCTTGCTAACATCCGTGAAACCGATGCCATTGGTCACGTAGTACGCTGTTTCGATGATGACAATATTGTTCACGTTGCTAACAAGGTTGATCCCGCTGGCGATATCGAAGTGATTAACACTGAATTAGCCTTAGCGGACTTAGACAGCTTAGAACGCGCGGTTCAACGCCAGCAAAAACGTGCTAAAGGCGGTGATAAAGACGCTAAGTTTGAAGTGGAAGTATTAGAAAAAATGCGTCCAATTTTAGACGAAGCGAAAATGCTGCGTTCAATGGAATTATCTAAAGAAGAACTGGAAGCCGTTGCTTACCTTAACTTCTTAACCTTAAAGCCGACCATGTATATTGCTAACGTGGCGGAAGATGGTTTTGAGAATAACCCACACTTAGACGCTGTTCGCGCTATTGCTGCAACAGAAAACGCTATCGTTGTTGCTGTGTGCGCCGCGATTGAATCTGAATTAGCTGAAATGGACATCTCAGATCGCGATGAGTTTATGGCTGATCTGGGTATCGAAGAGCCTGGTTTAGATCGCGTTATCCGTGCTGGTTATCAATTACTGAATTTGCAAACCTATTTCACCGCAGGCGTGAAAGAAGTGCGTGCTTGGACTGTGCCAGTCGGTGCGAGTGCTCCGCAAGCGGCAGGCGTGATCCACACCGATTTTGAACGTGGTTTTATCCGTGCTCAAGTGATGGCATTTGATGACTTTATCGCTCACAAAGGTGAAGCGGGCGCGAAAGAAGCCGGTAAGTTACGTGTGGAAGGCAAAACCTATATCGTTAAAGATGGCGATGTGATGCATTTCTTGTTTAACGTATAACTAGGATTAGACAAGCCCTAAACCTTGATAAATTAAGCTAAGTACGAGTAACAGTGTGTTATTTAGCACATCTGTTGCTCAGTTTGGTGAAGTAATAGCCGAACAGCTTAACCTAAGGGAAATAGCGAAAAAAAGCTGTTGACCTCGATACCTCGAATAAGCATAATACGCCCCGTTCCTCGCTGAGAGGGGCGCGTAATATCGAAGTGGCAATGTAGCTCAGCTGGTTAGAGCACAGCACTCATAATGCTGGGGTCGCAGGTTCAAGTCCCGCCATTGCTACCATTTTATTTAAGAAGCATATTCTTATATAAAATAGACGGCGATTTTACTCTAGCATTGATTGCTAGCATCTCTTCAAGATGTAAACACGAAGCTGTGCGGGAATGGTGAAATTGGTAGACACGCCAGATTTAGGTTCTGGTGCCGCAAGGTGTGAGAGTTCAAGTCTCTCTTCCCGTACCATTTTTAGAAACATCGGCGATAGCGGATGTTTGAAACAGAGTTAGTTGGGGTATCGCCAAGTGGTAAGGCACCGGGTTTTGATCTCGGCATTCCAAGGTTCGAATCCTTGTACCCCAGCCATTTTCTCAGTTTCCAAGTTGATTGGGGTATCGCCAAGTGGTAAGGCACCGGGTTTTGATCTCGGCATTCCAAGGTTCGAATCCTTGTACCCCAGCCATGGCAATGTAGCTCAGCTGGTTAGAGCACAGCACTCATAATGCTGGGGTCGCAGGTTCAAGTCCCGCCATTGCTACCATATTTAACTCTGTTAAAGTGATTTATCAGAGAAAAATCCAAAGCTGTTGAACAAACAATTTTGGTACATTTTGATGCGGGAATGGTGAAATTGGTAGACACGCCAGATTTAGGTTCTGGTGCCGCGAGGTGTGAGAGTTCAAGTCTCTCTTCCCGTACCATCAAAATGCAATCTTCAGAAAGAAGATTAAACACAGTTTATTGGGGTATCGCCAAGTGGTAAGGCACCGGGTTTTGATCTCGGCATTCCAAGGTTCGAATCCTTGTACCCCAGCCAAAAGTTAAAAAGCCTGTCTTCGGACAGGCTTTTTGCTTTCAGGCTTTCTGGCTTTCTGGCTTTTCACTATATCCTTACTATTCGATTTCACTCTCTATCTGCTTTCGCATTATTCGCAGTTTGGTTTCTTTCGCTTTCTTCGTTTAGCATTTCCCTTTTCCCTTTTCTATCAATGTCCTTGCTATAGCTGGTTTGAATTTCTGTCGTTTGTTTTTATCAAGCCGTTTATAGGTTGGGTAACTCAATAATGATGTATTGGATTTTAAGTCGTCAGCAAGCTGAATAAGCCTTATCTGTTTAGTTCTGGGATTCAGAGAGTGGAGTGAAGCTTAGAGTTAGCAAGCACAACTAATCTTTGAGTGAGCATAAGAGCCAACATAAGCACCAGCATAATAGCAGGCATAAGAAGCTGGGCTTGGATCAGAATGTCGAACTGGGGAATTGGCACTTTACAAGACGACAGTGAATACCACAGTGCCAGTTGATTAGGCACTGTGGTGATCTGTGTTATTGCTTTTTGACTTCTGGCACGACAGGCAGCGATTTTATTTCCGCTGGAACTGCTGGCATTGCAGATGTGGCCACTTTTGCTGCCGCTTCAGTGAGCGTTGCTGGCAATACAGCATGCTCAGTGACAGCACTTTGAACCGCGTTAACTTCACCCTTGGCAACCGCTTTGACGGCATTAGGCACTGCTAACTGTTGCTGCACTTGGTTCGCGCCCGCATCTAAGGCTTTTTGTTGTAACTTCTGCGGATCGGTATAGTCGGCTAATTCCTTCGGCCAACTTGGGACCAGCTTTTGCGCTTGATTACTAAATTGCTCAGAAAACACTGAGGGCGCGCCGCCTTTCATTAGCATGACTGCCATTTGGTTGGTGTCAGAGTTCCAAACTAGCCCCGCTTTTTCTGCCATCTCAGGTACAGGAGTATAAGTTGACACTAAATAGATGAGTGGACCTTCCTGCTGGATCTTGTCGGCCGTTTTGAGCAGCGACAGGGTAGTATCGTAATTTTTACCCAACAATTCCTGCATACGGTTCTTAATGAGTGGCTGTTCGAATAAGCCGACATCATTTGGATCTAAACCGACAAGGGGCTTGAGCAAGGCCCACATTAGTTGACCTTGGGGTGACATTAATAAGAGTGGAGCAACACAGGCGTTGAGCATTAACGCGAGCCACAGAATATGCAGGCAGCGCATTTTTTTGAGCAGAGATGTACTCAAGATAATATTTCCTTGGGAGTACCAGCAAGTCGCCGGCGGCGGATTGTAGCCGATTGGCATGAGGTAAACGAGTGGGGGCGTAAAGTAAATTTTATGCCAAAAAGTTAGCGTGAATGTTGGATTTTATCTCTATGAATCTAATGAATATTTACAGATGATACCGTAAATAACTTGCTGCTAATTTAATCAAAGATAATGGCTTTTGAGTGTTAAATGCAGATTTGCCTGTAAGCGGTTTATTTTTTCAGTCTTATTCTTCAATCCTATATTTCAGCTTCTTTTTCAGTATTGAATATGTAAAGTTTGTAAACTTTGTTCTATTTGATAATCGATCTCATTTAATCTCGCACATTAAATTAGTTTAATGCAGCTCATTTCAGTTTTAGGCTGCATAGGGAAAGCCGATTCTGGAGGCATTTCTCTTCGGGTTGCTTTTGAGAGTGCACCATTGAAATTAAGAGTCAGTAAGTCGTCTTTGTCCTTTGCTCGAATTATCCATGTATATGTATCTATGGCCTTGTTGCTGCTGATGCTGTTTTTTGCGGTGACAGGCATAACGTTAAATCACCCTAATTGGTTTTCTCAAACAGATCAGGAACCTAAACGGGAGCAAGTGCCCATTCCTGCCTATTTATTACCCGTCGATACTCAAGATGCGCAGTGGCGTTTGGCAACGGGCCATTGGCTGAAAAGTGAATGGGCTATGGATATGGCCACTGCCGATATAGATGAAGATGAAATTAGCTTAGTCAGCAAAGGGCCCGGAACTTACCGTAGCCTGACGTTGGACTTACTCGACGGCCAAGCCTATGTCGAAACCTTAGATTATGGTGTCGTAGCCGTAGTGAATGATTTGCATAAGGGCCGCAACACAGGCATTGCTTGGGCTTGGATACTCGACCTTAGCGCCATACTGATTATTTTATTTTCGCTTACTGGGGCTTACTTATTATTGCCTCAAACCAAGCGCCTCAAAAAGTCATTGTTATACATGGTACTCGTCAGCGGTAGTTGCGGACTTGTGTATGTTTATTTCGTTCCCTAAGGAGTGTAGACCGAGTATGCGTCATCTTATTCGTACTGTTGCGGTGAGTGCTTTGTTTATGAGTTCTGCTGCGTTTGCTGCGCCACAAATGACTGTCGATTTAACCTTGCCGGAAATTACCGAAGGCCAATATCACAGACCTTATGTGGCGGTATGGGTTGAGGATGCCCAAGGACAACCGGTAAAAACCTTAAGCCTTTGGGTTTGGGATGAAGGCCATAAATGGCTTAAAGACATCCGCCGTTGGTGGCGTAAAGCAGGTCGTGACGATATGAGTTTTGTTGATGGTATTGCATCTGCCACACGCCCTGCGGGTCATTACAAAATCGATTGGGATTTAAAAGATGAGGCGGGTAAAGCACTTGAGCCCGCTCGTTATACTGTGTTTATTGAAGTGGTGCGTGAGCATGGTGGTCGCGATCTCGTGCGACAAAATATCGATTTAACCACGGGGGACTTCTCTGTGCAGTTACCCGCCACCACTGAAACTGGTGTTATCGACATACGCTTAAGCGGCATGGCTCGCAGAGCCTTCAAATGAACATATTGCCCGTACATTACTCGTTAAACTTAAGGAAAAGGCATGAAATTACGTCTTATTGCATTACTTAGCACACTTTGTATTAGCCCGTTGGCAAGCAGCCACGACAGATGGATCTTACCTAGCCACTTTAACGTTTCGGCCGAAAGCCAAGAGGCCGTGTGGATCACTTCAGATGTGTCTGCTAGTAATCAAGTGTTTATGATGGATAAACCTTTCAGTGCCAGTGATGTACGTGTGTTATTGCCCAATGGTGAGTCAAGCTCTCCAAGCTCAAGTTATACCGGCGGCCGTAAGTCGGTATTTGACGTGCAATTGCTGCAAGATGGCACCTATAAGTTCGAGAAAGAAGTCACGCCGCGTTATTTCTCCCGCTATAAAGTGAAAGGCAAAGAAGGCTTTGTCCGCAGTCGTTTAGATAAAAAAGCGACCGCCGCTGTCATGCCAAAGGGCGCCTCTGAATTAGAAGGTTCTTTAAATGTGTCGCGGGTGGAAACCTACGTAACCCGAAATAAGCCGACGGATAAGGTTTTGGCTCCTAAGGGCGAGTACTTGGAATTAGTCCCTGTGACCCATCCTGCGGATATCGTTGAAAACGAACCCGCCACATTGCAGTTTGTTTATGATGGTAAACCCGTTGCAGGTGTGAGTGTTGCGATTATGAAAGACGGCAGCCTATACCGAAACAAGCCTGAAGAAATCGCCTTGACCTCAGATAAAGACGGTAAAGTAGCCATGACCTTGCCAGCGGCGGGACGTTATCTTTTACATGCATCGATTGAACGTCCAAACTCAGACACTTCCCTTGCCGATAAAACCGTAAGTGAGATTTTCCTTACGTTTGAAGCTGGGCTTGAATAGGATTCATTTTCCGCTTAAGTGACTAAGCGTTATAAATGACTGAGTGTGATGAATGATTGAGTGTTATTAATGAGTTAGCCTTCATAGTTAAATGCCCACAGCCGCAACGTCGAGTGGGCATTTTTGTATTCAGCCTCCCTTTATCTATACGGCTTTTTATCAATGTCACCACAATGATCCTATCTGGCTCGCGGATTTAGATTTCATTGCTGGTAACTCCGCTTAAGGTTGGGTAAGCTGCGTCAATGCATTGTTCTTGATGCATCAAAGGCGCATAACGATTAGAATAGCGCAATTCCACCCTCATTTGACTGTGTTGACCTTAGCGTTGGCACGGGTTGCTTTTGTTTTAAAGGAGACGAAAGAAGTTATGACTAAGGTTCCTATGACAGTTGTCGGTGCAGAGCAGCTGCGTAAAGAGTTAGATATTCTCAAGTTTGACCGTCGCCCTAAGATCACTGAAGCCATTGCTTCAGCGAGAGAGTTAGGCGACCTGAAAGAAAACGCGGAATACCATGCGGCTCGTGAGGAACAAGGTATTTGTGAAGCACGTATCCGTGATATTGAGGGTAAGTTATCTAACGCGCAAATTATCGATGTCACTAAGATGGTGAACAACGGTCGTATCATTTTTGGCGCCACTGTAACTATTTTGAATCTCGATACTGACGTTGAAGTGACTTATCGCATAGTCGGCGATGATGAAGCGAATATTAAAGAAAACCTGATTTCAGTTAACTCACCGATAGCACGTGGCTTAGTGGGTAAAAATGAAGGTGATGAAGTGTCGATTACCACACCTGGTGGCATGACAGATTACGAAATCATCTCAGTACAGTATTTATAATCAGCGAATCGATTTAGCTATAGAGTCTGCTAAGTCGTGCCGAGAGTATGATTTGTGCTGGTTCTAAAACCGCCCTAGGGCGGTTTTTTGTTATCTGTAAATCCAGTTGGCATGCATGTTTAGAGATTGAGTTTTGCATGTGAATTTAAGATGTAGCTGTGAATTTAAGATGTAGCTATGGATTTAAGATTTAGCTATGGATAGAGACCGCGTTTCAGAGGGGAACTCGAAAGATGGATAAAGATTAATTTGTCTCTTGCTGCACTTTTACTTAAGCTGCAAATCTAGCTTCATCAGCAAGCTTAACCAGTAATTACTCAGTGTTGTTTGATTTAGCACGAGTTTTATTTTAAACCCTAACGTTAACTAGCAAATGCTAAGCATGAATGGGGTTATTTTTCGTTTTAATAAGAGGGCACGCTTTGGTAAAACACTGGCGTACGGGATTGATGTTAGTTTGCGTGGCGATCATGCTGATTGCGCACTCGGCTAGCTATACGCCAAAAACCTCAGTACAACGCAGTGATACAAGTCATCATTATATTCAGACACATACAAATCTTAATAAAGCGGCTCTAAAACAAACGGCCCAGATGAACACTGTGAGTCCTGATAGTTCAACTCCCGATGCAGAGCCAAGCGCTGAATCTCAAAGTTTGCCCGATGCTATTGCTCAATCGCATTCACATTCTGATGCCCAAACCGTTGAAAGCTGCGGCTCGTTGAGTAGCCATGATGTCCATGGTGCCAGTTCAGAGTCAGCATCCCAGCCAACACCTTGTCCAAGCTCAGATTACATGAGTCATTCGGACGACTTAAATTTTGCCCCAATCAATTCGCCGCGTTTTATTAGTCTTGCCCAACACGATGTGCGTGAGGTGAAACCGATTTATGTACTCGCGGTAGACTTTACTGCCGAACCGACACCCGATGTCGTTGAACCTACCGTTCTGGATATCACATCCGACTGGACGCTTTCAGCTGTATCTTCCCCAGCCCGAATTTCCGGGTGGAAAGTCTCAAATCTTCAATATCGATTTAGTCAGCAAGCCGCTTAACTCACCTATTTAGGTGTGCTATCTACTGGAGTCTGCTCCCGTTGAACTTGCATGCCATTGCATTTTTGTTCTCACCGAAACCATCTCTATCGCGGCTACATTCGCTGTGATGACTTGAGTCTAACTGGCTAGATTTGCTGGTGCTCAATGATAGGTTTCGGAGTGATATCAATATGTTCGCTTAGCTTTTGACTTAAAAGTTAGGTGATAAATAGCGAGTTAATCCCATGGAAAGAAAACCCAATAAACGGCTGCTAAATCACTATTCAGCTTGGAAATATATAGTCCTTATCGTCACCATCATAGTGATGTTATTCAGTGCCTTGCCAACATTTTATGGTGAGGATGCCGCGGTGCAAGTGGGCGCGAAGGCGGGGTTAACACTTACGCCCGTAGCCCTTAGAGATAAGCTGCAAGCTGAAGGCGTGACGGTAAAACGCATCGACCAAAAGAATGGCGAAACCCTGATTGTCCTCGATGCGGATAACCAACAAACCTTAGTCAAAACCTTGGTTTCTTCTATGGTGACAGAGCCCAAAGAGTTGACCTTATCCCTTGCCAGTGCCGCGCCGAGTTGGTTGCAAAACTTAGGTTTTCAGCCGATTAAACTAGGGCTCGACTTACGTGGTGGGGTGCAGTTTCTACTCGATGTGGATGTTGATCCTGTGTATCAAACTCAGGGTGAGGCGTTAGTTGATTCGCTACGCCAATTCATCCGTGAGCAGAAGATCCGTGGCGCCAGCGTCTATTTGGATCAAACTAACCAGTTAAACCTGACGCTGCCCGATAATGACGCCCGCGCCGCCGTGCGTCAGATGATGAAACAGTCCTATCCAAATTGGCAATTATCCAATACCGATGGCGCGGGTTTACAGATTAAGTTGAGCCAAGAGGAACAAACTAAACTGCGTAATTTGACTGTGCAGCAAAACTTGCAAGTTATGCGCAGTCGTATTGAAGAACTTGGCATCACAGAAGCCTTAGTACAGCGCCAAGGCGATCATCGAATTCGGATTGAGTTGCCTGGCGTGCAAGATCCTGCAGCCGCGAAAAACGTCATTGGTGCTACAGCGAGTCTGGCTTTCTTTGAGGTGAAAGAGTCAGGTTCTGTGAATGCCATGGTGCTTAACGACAAGTCGGGTAAGCCTATTTATGTGAGCCGCACGCCAGTACTGGGTGGCGATCACATTGTCGATGCCAGAGCGAGTTTAGGTGAGATGGGCATGGCCGAGGTGAACATTAACCTCGACCGTGTCGGCGGGCAGAAAATGTCTGAGTTCTCCCGAACCAATATCGGCAAACCTATGGCGACGTCTTACAGCGAATACAGCCGTGATGAACAAGGTAAGGCTAAGCAAACTCAAGAGATTATCAGCGTCGCGACCATTCAATCCCAGCTTGGAGACCGCTTCCGCATCACTGGCGCTGGCACCTATCAAGAAGCGCAGCAATTAGCCCTGTTACTAAGAGCGGGTTCTATGACGGCGCCAGTGACGATTGTGGAAGAGCGTACCATTGGCCCGACGTTAGGCGCTGAAAATATTGAAAACGGTTTTGCTGCGCTTGGTCTAGGTATGGGTATTACCTTGTTGTTTATGGCACTTTGGTATCGTCGTCTCGGTTGGGTGGCGAATATCGCGCTTATTTCGAACATGGTGATCTTGTTCGGCCTACTGGCGCTTATTCCTGGTGCTGTGTTGACCTTACCCGGTATTGCTGGCTTGGTGTTAACAGTCGGTATGGCTGTTGATACCAACGTGCTGATTTTTGAGCGAATAAAAGATAAGTTAAAAGAAGGACGCAGTTTTGCGCTGGCAATTGATACGGGGTTTGATAGTGCGTTTTCGACCATTTTCGACGCTAACTTCACCACTATGATCACGGCGGTCGTGCTGTATTCCATCGGTAATGGCCCAATACAAGGTTTCGCCTTGACCTTAGGTCTAGGTCTGTTGACCAGCATGTTTACCGGTATCTTTGCTTCAAGAGCCTTGATTAACTTAGTTTACGGACGTGATGCTAGTCGTCATGTGAGGGTATAACCATGAAAAATATCAATTTAACAAAATGGCGTTATGTCTCCAGTGCTATCTCAATTTTGTTGATGATAACGTCATTAGCCATCATAGGTGTAAAGGGTTTTAACTGGGGATTAGACTTTACCGGTGGTGTGGTGACTGAGGTTCAGCTCGATAGAAAAATCACCAGCAGTGAGTTACAACCTTTGCTCAACGCTGCCTATCAGCAGGAAGTCTCTGTGATCTCGGCCAGTGAGCCGGGGCGTTGGGTATTACGCTATGGTGATATAAAGAGTGCTGATACTGAGCAAAGCAATGTCGATATTCAGCAGGCATTAGCGCCACTTAACTCTGAAGTGCAAGTCCTTAACAGCAGCGTTGTTGGGCCGCAGATTGGTCAAGAACTGGCGGAGCAGGGTGGGTTAGCGCTGTTAGTCGCTATGCTGTGTATTTTAGGCTATTTAAGTTATCGCTTCGAGTGGCGACTCGCATCGGGCGCTTTGTTTGCGCTGGTACACGACGTTGTGTTCGTACTGGCGTTTTTTGCACTAACGCAGATGGAGTTTAATTTAACGGTACTGGCGGCTGTGCTGGCGATTTTAGGTTATTCGTTAAATGACTCGATTATCATTGCTGACCGTATCCGTGAATTATTGATTGCTAAGCCAAAGCTTGCCATTCAAGACATTAATAACCAAGCGATTGCGGCGACATTCTCCCGTACTATGGTGACGTCAGGGACAACCTTAATGACGGTCGGTGCGCTGTGGATCATGGGCGGCGGGCCGCTGGAAGGATTCTCGATAGCGATGTTTATCGGTATTTTAACCGGTACATTCTCATCGATTTCTGTTGGCACCTCACTGCCTGAGTTTTTAGGTTTAACGCCTGAGCATTATAAGGAACAAGTGATTTCTGATACGCCTTAGTGCTTTATTTTCATTCGTAGCAAAAACAAAGAGGCCACTCAATTGAGTGGCCTCTTTGTTAACACAATAAAAATCAAGAAAAATTATTTTGCCTTTGGCAAAGCAATTTTCATTTCTGGTGATTGACGATAAATCACCAGAATATGACCAATAAGTTGCACTTTTGCGGATTGAGTTTCACGTACTATGGCATCAACGATGGCATTTTTTAGCTCTCTGTCGGCAGAGGCTACTTTCACTTTAATCAATTCATGATAAGCGAGTGCGCTTTCAATTTCAGCGAGTACACCTTCAGTCAATCCATTGGCACCAAGCAGCACCACTGGCTTTAGCGGATGCGCTAGACCTTTTAAATGCTGTTTTTGTTTGGTTGTTAAGTTCATTTCTACCAACTTTTGCTGAGTTACTGTTGAAAAACGGCTATTCTACCCTTATATAGCCTTTGTGTAACTCTCAATTGTTGCGGATTTTAAATGTCAGGTAAAAAACGTACGGCCAGTTCCAATCGATGGATGCTAGAACACTTTGATGATCATTATGTCAAACTCGCACAAAAAATGGGATTGCGATCTCGCGCTGCGTTTAAGCTTGAGGAGATCCAGCAAAAGGATCAACTTATCCGCTCCGGTATGACTGTGGTTGACTTAGGGGCAGCGCCGGGAGGCTGGTCTCAAGTGGCGGTTAAATTAGCCGGAGAAAAAGGTAAGGTCATCGCCTGTGACATTTTGCCTATGGATCCCATCGTCGGGGTAGACTTTTTGCAAGGGGATTTTCGTGAAGATAAAGTCCTTCAAGCATTGCTTACCCGAGTCGGTGACGCTAAGGTTGACGTTGTGTTGTCTGACATGGCGCCCAACATGAGTGGTTCAGATGGTGTAGACCAGCCGCGCGCCATGTATTTAGTGGAATTGGCGTTAGATATGTGTCATCAAGTTTTGGCACCTAACGGCTGTTTTGCGGTAAAAGTCTTTCAGGGGGAGGGCTTTGACGAATACATGAAAGCGGTAAAAGAGGCGTTCAAAGTAGTTAAAACACGTAAACCGGACTCTTCGCGGGCGCGTTCCCGTGAAGTCTATCTTGTGGCGACTGGGTACAAGTTGTAGTAACCTAGCGTTAATAATCGCAAGACTTAATGAGGTCTAGTAATTTGAGTGACATGGCAAAAAATCTAATACTCTGGGTTGTCATCGCCGTTGTGCTGATGTCAGTGTTTCAGGGTTACTCCCCCTCTTCTTCGTCATCGCAGAAGATGGATTATTCTACCTTCTTAGATAATGTCCGTGATGGACAGGTCGCAACTGTTGAAGTTAAGAGCGACCAACGTACTATTGAAGGTGCTAAACGAACTGGTGAAAAATTCACTACTATCATGCCGTTATATGACCAAGATTTAATTAATGATCTTGATCGTAAAGGCATCACTATGAAGGGCCAAGAAGCCGAAGAGTCAGGGTTCCTTACCCAAATCTTCATCTCTTGGTTCCCGATGTTATTGCTTATCGGGGTATGGATTTTCTTCATGCGCCAGATGCAAGGCGGCGGTGGCAAAGGCGCTATGTCCTTTGGTAAGAGCAAAGCCAAGCTGATGAGCGAAGATCAGATTAAAACTACTTTTGCCGATGTTGCTGGTTGTGATGAAGCAAAAGAAGAAGTGAAAGAGCTGGTTGATTACCTGCGTGACCCAACTAAATTCCAAAAATTGGGCGGCCGAATTCCAACGGGCGTACTTATGGTGGGTCCTCCAGGTACAGGTAAAACCTTGCTGGCGAAAGCCATTGCGGGTGAATCTAAAGTGCCTTTCTTCACTATTTCAGGTTCTGATTTCGTGGAAATGTTTGTTGGTGTCGGTGCATCCCGTGTGCGTGACATGTTTGAACAAGCGAAAAAGTCTGCACCTTGCATCATATTCATCGATGAAATCGATGCGGTCGGTCGTCAACGCGGTGCGGGTTTAGGTGGTGGTCATGATGAACGTGAGCAAACACTGAACCAAATGCTGGTTGAGATGGATGGCTTCGAAGGTAATGAAGGCGTTATTGTTATCGCGGCAACTAACCGTCCAGACGTACTCGATTCTGCGTTATTACGTCCGGGTCGTTTTGACCGTCAAGTGGTCGTTGGTTTACCAGACGTGCGTGGTCGTGAGCAGATTTTGAAAGTGCATATGCGTAAAGTACCGCTTTCTGAAGATGTGAAGGCGAGTGTGATTGCTCGTGGTACGCCAGGTTTCTCGGGTGCTGATTTAGCTAACTTAGTGAACGAAGCTGCCCTGTTTGCGGCTCGCGGAAATCGCCGAGTTGTAGGCATGGAAGAATTTGAGCGTGCAAAAGATAAAATCATGATGGGTGCTGAGCGCCGCTCTATGGTGATGTCTGAAGCCGAAAAAGAAATGACTGCATACCATGAAGCGGGTCATGCGATTGTGGGTTGTTTAGTTCCTGAGCACGATCCTGTGCACAAGGTCACTATCATTCCTCGCGGCCGTGCGCTGGGCGTGACTTTCTTCTTACCCGAAGCTGACTCAGTCAGCCAGAGCCGTCGTAAGCTAGAAAGCCAAATTTCGGTTGCTTACGGTGGTCGTTTAGCTGAAGAGCTTATTTACGGCAGCGAAAAAGTGTCGACTGGCGCATCACAGGACATCAAATACGCGACATCTATTGCGCGTAACATGGTGACTCAATGGGGCTTCTCGGACAAACTAGGTCCATTACTCTATGCCGAAGAAGACGGTGAAGTGTTCTTAGGTCGCAGCATGGGTAAAGCCAAAGCCATGTCCGATGAAACTGCGACTATCATTGACGCTGAAGTGAAAGTCTTTATTGACAAGAATTACGCGAGAGCGAGACAGATATTGACCGATAACCTCGATATTCTGCATTCGATGAAAGAAGCTTTAATGAAATACGAAACTATTGATTCACTTCAAATTGATGATTTAATGAAGCGTCGTGAAGTACGTCAACCGGCCGATTGGCAAGTTGATGACAATGGTTCTAACGATAAAGGCAATGGTCATGGTGAGCCAGCTGAGAAAGCTGCAGATACTGTGACTAATGCATCTGATGAACCGGACTTGAAAGAGCCTGATGAATCACCTGCTAAGTAATTTGTTGTGAAATAAAAGAAAACCCCGTAAAGGGGTTTTCTTGTTTTACCTTGTAAGTAATTTGACTGCGCTGTCATTTATCCACTTTGCCGTTACTGATATTTATCCTCTGACATCATTACCTTGGATAGAAAGTGAAGGCTAAAACTGATGACGCAAGTTATGCCTATAGGTAAAATCGTAAGTGTTCGTATTACTGGAGTAAATGCGTGTTTGAACTGATTGCTGGCACTAAACGCTTCGCGTTATCTTCACCCATTGTGATGGGTATTCTGAATGTCACTCCCGATTCCTTTTCCGATGGTGGTCAATATTCGTCCTATGAACTTGCCTGTCAGCATGCCGATGATATGGTGGCTCAAGGCGCGGGAATGATCGACATTGGTGGAGAGTCGACAAGGCC
This sequence comes from Shewanella hafniensis, assembly GCF_019655335.1. Lineage (GTDB taxonomy): Bacteria > Pseudomonadota > Gammaproteobacteria > Enterobacterales > Shewanellaceae > Shewanella > Shewanella hafniensis. Next base: position 141,540 of record NZ_BPFD01000001.1, on the reverse strand, counting down.
AGGCGCCGCCGAAGTGAGTTTAGCCGATGAACTTGCGCGGGTGATCCCGTTAGTAAAATATGTGGCGGCGCACCATGATGTGTGGATTTCTGTCGATACCAGTAAAGCTGAAGTCATGCGTCAAGCCGTTGCCGCGGGTGCGCACCTAATTAATGATGTACGTGCTTTGATGGAACCCGGTGCGCTCCAAGCCGCCGTGGAGTTGCACGTTCCTATCTGTTTAATGCATATGCAGGGCGAGCCGAAGAATATGCAGTCTTCGCCGACGTATTATGATGTTATTGAAGAAGTGTCTACCTTTTTGACCGAGCGGGTTAACGCTTGTTTACAAGCTGGGATCCCCCGTGAATTACTTATACTCGATCCGGGCTTTGGTTTTGGCAAAAGCTTAGAACATAACTATGAATTACTTGCAAAACTCGACTCTTTTGCCAAGTTTGATTTGCCCTTATTGATAGGATTGTCCCGTAAGAGCATGATAGGGAACCTTTTAGCAAAACCGACCTCAGAGCGTCTTGCTGGGAGCCTTGCTGGCGCAATGATAGCGGCCCAAAAGGGCGCTCATATCATTCGCGTGCATGATGTTGCTGAAACTGTGGATATGCTCAAGGTGTTACAAGCGACACAAGCGTATTTTTAAGCATCGTTATGCTCTCGTTAAGCATTTAATTAATATTATGATCCCAAATTATTGGGACACATTTGAGTTTGTGGGGCGATATGAAAGAACGTAAATTTTTTGGAACTGACGGTATTCGGGGAAAGGTCGGTTCAGGTCAAATGACACCTGAGCTTGCGCTAAAATTAGGTTGGGCAGCGGGTCGTGTATTGTCCCGCAGTGGTACCAAAAAGGTGATCATAGGTAAAGATACCCGTATTTCAGGTTATATGTTTGAATCGGCATTAGAAGCGGGTCTTTCTGCTGCTGGTCTTAATGTGATGTTAATGGGACCTATGCCCACGCCCGCAGTCGCCTATTTAACGCGTACGTTTCGCGCAGAAGCTGGGGTGGTGATCAGCGCCTCGCACAATCCTTACTACGATAACGGCATTAAGTTTTTCTCGACCGACGGCAGTAAATTAGACGATAACTTAGAGCTAGAAATCGAAGCCGAGCTTGAAAAGCCCCTCGTTTGCGTTGAATCACATCTGCTTGGCAAAGTGTCGCGTATTGAAGATGCTCGTGGTCGTTATATCGAGTATTGCAAAGGTAATTTCCCCGCAGAACACACGTTAACTGGGTTAAAAATTGTGGTCGATTGTGCCCATGGTGCAACCTATCACATAGCCCCCGCAGTATTTCGTGAGTTAGGTGCCGAGGTGATTGCCATTGGTGATAAACCTAATGGGGTTAACATCAATGACAAAGTGGGCGCTACGTCCATGGGTAAAATTTGTGAAACTGTGCTCGCCGAAAGTGCCGATTTAGGTATTGCGCTCGACGGTGACGGCGATCGTATTATGATGGTCAATAGTAAAGGCGAAGTCATTGACGGCGACCAGATTTTATATATTTTGGCCTGTGATGCGAAATCCCGCGGCGTATTGCGTGGCGGCGTGGTCGGTACTTTAATGTCGAATCTTGGGCTTGATTTAGCTTTGCAAGCCTTAGATATTCCCTTTGCGCGTTCGAAAGTGGGTGACCGCTATGTGATGGAATTGCTGAAGGAACTCGATTGGCGCATCGGCGGTGAAAACTCTGGGCATATCCTTAATCTTGACCACGGCACAACTGGTGATGGTATTGTTGCTGGGATTTTAGTGTTAGCGGCCATGCGCCGCCAAAATGCCACGCTAGAACAACTGACTTCTGCGATGGAAATGTTGCCACAGGTATTAGTCAATGTGCGCTTTGAGGGCGAGCATGACCCGCTTCAATCAGATAAAGTAAAAGCGGCACAGGCTCAGGTTGAGTCAGAGCTTGGTGTTCGTGGTCGAGTGCTATTACGTAAGTCAGGTACTGAACCTTTGATCCGTGTCATGGTAGAAGGTGACGATCATAGTACAGTATTGGCGCACGCAAATTTGATTGCGGATGCGGTAAAATCGGCAAGCTAATCTTTGCCTATTTAATAATGAGTGCGGCTGATACCAATTTAAAATTAAGGTGTTAGCTGCACAAATGAACAGAAATCAGCTTTTGAGTCTAAAAAACAAGCACTCCAACCTGATATCTGAAAAAATTCGAATTTAGCTATTGTAACTTAATAAGTGGTTCGCTATTATTCACGCCGCTTTCAGAGGAGACAGTGATGGCACTCAGACGTCCTATGGTAGCTGGCAATTGGAAGATGAACGGCAGTGCGGCATTAGCCCAAGAGTTGTTCAAGAAATTTGCCTCTAAGCTCCAAAATGATTCAGCTGAAGTGGTTTTATGCCCGCCTTCTATCTATCTAGAGAGCGTCAGGCAACTGCTAGAAGCAAACAAGGAAGCGTTAGACGGTTCACTTGTTAGGATGGGCGCGCAAAACCTAAGTCAACATGACTTTGGCGCTTATACCGGAGAAGTTTCAGGTCAGATGCTCAAAGATTCAGGATGTCGATATGTGATTATCGGGCATTCAGAACGTCGCCGTATGTACGGAGAGACGAGTAATATCGTAGCGGAGAAATTCGCCGCTGCACAAAAGCATGGCTTAACTCCTATTTTATGTGTGGGTGAGTCAGGTCCAGCGCGTGAAGCAAGACGTACCTTTGAGGTGATTGCTGAAGAGTTGGACATAGTGATCCAGAAAAATGGCACTATGGCTTTTGATAACGCCATTATCGCTTACGAGCCACTTTGGGCTGTAGGAACAGGTAAAAGCGCTACACCAGAGCAGGCACAAGAAGTTCATGCGTTTATTCGCAAACGCCTCTCTGAAGTATCTCCGTTTATCGGAGAAAATATCAGGATTCTCTACGGTGGTAGTGTGACACCGAGTAATGCTGCAGATTTATTTGCCCAACCTGATGTTGATGGTGGACTGATTGGCGGTGCTAGCTTAAACTCTAGCGAGTTTTTAAGTCTATGTACCATAGCGATGAGCGCATAATATGTATGAAGTTCTAGTAGTTATTTACTTGTTGGTTGCATTAGGTCTGATTGGCTTAGTATTAATTCAGCAAGGTAAGGGAGCTGACATGGGGGCCTCTTTTGGCGCCGGTGCATCAGGTACTCTGTTTGGTTCAAGCGGTTCAGGTAACTTCCTGACACGCACTACGGCGATTCTTGCCATTGCGTTTTTCACTCTAAGTCTGCTGATTGGCAACTTAAGTGCAAACCACGCAAAAAATGAAGATTCATGGAAAAATTTAGGTTCAGACACTGAGCAGGTGACCCAACCTGTTGAGCAAGGAACCCAAAAGTCAGAAACGAAAATTCCTGACTAGTAAAAGGTGTCGCCGAGGTGGCGAAATTGGTAGACGCGCAGCCTTGAGGTGGCTGTGACCTAACGGTCGTGCGGGTTCAAGTCCCGCTCTCGGCACCAAATATAACTAAGATAGGCGAGATAAGTTCTCTCTTAGTTATTGCAAGCAAAGACGATAGTCAATATACTTGCACACAGTTGACGCGGGGTGGAGCAGCATGGTAGCTCGTCGGGCTCATAACCCGAAGGTCGTCGGTTCAAATCCGGCCCCCGCAACCAGCTCCTAGTAACGAATAGTGTTTGAATTCGTTATGGTTTACAGGTTCTTGAAATTAATGACCTCGTGATTACGGGGTTTTTTGTTATCTGGGACTTTTAAATTTGTCGCATGCTTCGTATGTGGCGTTGTACTAGGGCTATTAAGCCCTTTTTTGTTTTTTCGGGGGTCAATCTTGGCAACGTTAGAATTCAGACTGGCAGAAATGCTCAAAGTACCTGTGGAAGCATTAGGCTTTCAGCTATGGGGCATTGAATATGTTCAAGCGGGTAAGCATTCCACACTGCGAGTGTTCATTGATGGTGAGAATGGTATCAATATTGAAGATTGTGCCAATGCAAGTCGCCAAGTCAGTGCTGTACTCGATGTTGAAGATCCTATTTCTACAGAATATACCCTAGAGGTTTCTTCGCCAGGTGTTGATAGACCCTTATTTACTGCTGAGCAGTATGCGGGCTATGTGGGCGAGGATGTAAAGCTTCAATTGACTATGCCGGTTGACGGCAGTCGTAATTTAAAAGGCGCCATCACTGCGGTCGACGGGCAAATGCTCTCGCTGAAAGTGAATGGTAAAGAGTTAGTTGTCGCATTGGATAATATCCGCAAAGGCAACTTAATCGCTAAGTTTTGATGGTTTCAAGGTGAACGAGGCAAGACGAGATGAATAAAGAGATTCTGCTAGTCGCTGAGGCGGTTTCAAATGAAAAGGCCGTTCCACGCGAGAAAATTTTTGAAGCGCTAGAGATTGCTCTGGCCACAGCAACCAAGAAAAAATACGAAGGTGATATTGACGTTCGTGTTGCTATCGACCGTAAAACCGGTGGTTATGATACTTTCCGTCGTTGGATGGTGGTTGATGACAACGGTGCCGCGTTAGAAAATCCTTACCGCGAAATCACGTTAGAAGCGGCACGATACGAAAATCCAGATATCCAACCTGGCGAGTTTATCGAAGACGATATCGAGTCAGTGGTGTTTGACCGTATTACCACTCAAACCGCTAAGCAAGTGATCGTACAGAAAGTACGTGAAGCTGAACGTGCTCAAGTGGTTGAACAGTTCCAAGACCAAGAAGGTGAGTTAATCACTGGTATAGTCAAAAAAGCAACTCGTGAAAGCGTAGTGGTTGACTTAGGTAATAACGCTGATGGCGTGTTGTTCCGTGAAGATTTAATTTCACGTGAATCTTTCCGCCCAGGCGACCGCGTACGTGCATTACTGTACTCAGTACGTCCAGAAGCTCGCGGCGCACAGTTATTTTTAAGCCGTACTAAACCTGAAATGCTAATCGAGCTTTTCCGTGTAGAAGTACCTGAAATTGCTGATGAACTGATTGAGATTATGGGCGCTGCTCGTGATCCAGGCGCGCGCGCTAAAATCGCCGTTAAGTCAAATGACCGTCGTATCGATCCTATCGGTGCGTGTGTGGGTATGCGTGGTGCACGTGTACAAGCTGTGTCGAATGAACTGGGTGGCGAACGTGTTGATATCGTGTTGTGGGATGATAATCCAGCACAATACGTGATCAATGCCATGGCGCCAGCCGATGTGGCCTCTATCATAGTTGACGAAGATAACCATTCAATGGATATCGCTGTTGAAGCAGATAGTTTGGCACAAGCCATTGGACGTAATGGCCAGAACGTACGTTTAGCAACACAGCTGACAGGTTGGGTTCTGAACGTTATGACAGTGGACGATATGAATAAGAAACACCAGGCAGAAAGTGCCAAGGTGGTTGATTTATTCGTTAACTCACTGGATGTCGATGAAGATTTTGCACAAGTACTGGCGGACGAGGGCTTTACGTCGCTCGAAGAAGTTGCCTATGTGCCTGTGTCTGAACTATTGGCGATTGACGGTTTTGACGAAGATCTCGTTGAAGCCTTACGTGAACGTGCAAAAGCGGCGATCTCAACTCGAGCTCTCGCTACTGAAGAAGCACTGGATGGTGTGGAGCCAAGTGAAGAGTTACTAGCACTTGAAGGTGTTGAAAGACACTTAGCCTATGTTTTCGCTAGCAAAGGTATTGTGACTCTAGAAGACTTGGCTGAACAAGGCATTGATGATTTGATCGAAATTGAAGAATTGACAGAAGAAAAAGCAGGTGAGCTCATCATGGCAGCCCGCAATATCTGTTGGTTTGGCGAAGAAGCATAAGTCGATCAACAGGGGGATTTAACTGATGGCAGATACTACCGTAGAGAAATTGGCCACGGAAGTGGGTAAAAGTGTTGAACGTCTGATTGAGCAATTCTCTCAGGCTGGAATTAAGAAAGGCCAAGCTGATAACGTGACTGAAGCTGAAAAGCAGCAGTTACTGGATTATCTGAAAAAGCAGCACGGTGGCGAAAATGCGCCAACGAAAATGACGCTGCAGCGTAAAACCGTATCGACCCTAAGTGTGGCCGGTAATGGTGGTCAATCTAAAGATGTTAAAGTTGAAGTTCGTAAAACACGAACTTTCGTTAAGCGTGATGCTAATGAGGCTACTCTGAAGGCTGAAGAAGAAGCGAAAGCCGAAGCAGAAGCTTTGGCAAAAGCAAAGGCCGAAGCAGAAGCTGCTGCGGCAGCAAAAGTGAAAGCTGAAGCAGATGCTAAGGCAAAAGTGGAAGCAGAAGCCAAGGCGAAAGCTAAAGCAGCAGCCGAAGTGAAAGTGGTTAAAGATATGTCACCAGAAGCAGAAGCGGCTCGTCTAGAAGCTGAACGTTTGAAAGCGGCGCAAGAAGCAGCAACCAAACGTAAGCAAGACGAAGAAGCGGCTAAAGCGGCAGAAACTGCTCGCCTATTGGCTGAAGAACATTCTAAGCGCTGGGCCGAAGAAGAGCGCCAACGTTTAGAAGCCGAGAAAAACGGTGATCACCACATCACGACTTCTAAAGTAGCTCGTGCTGCTGAAGATACTTCTGATCTGGATGAAGAAAAACGCGGACGTCGTGCTCGTAACAAGAGCAACGCCAAAAAACGTGGTGGCAAAGATGCCCGTGACGGCCGTGAAAAACACATGCGTAACCGCAGTACTGCACCTGAGTCTATGGCGCACGGCTTCAACAAGCCAGTTGCAGCGGTAAGCCGTGATGTGCGTATCGGTGAAACTGTTACTGTTTCTGAACTTGCGCATTTAATGGCAGTTAAAGCGACTGAAATCATCAAACAGATGATGAAAATGGGTTCTATGGTCACGATCAACCAAGTGTTGGATCAAGAGACTGCCCAAATGGTTGCTGAAGAAATGGGCCACAAAGTTGTGCTTATCCGTGAAAACGAACTTGAGCACCAAGTGCTTAAAGATCGTGACGATGAAGATGGCATCAAGCAAGAGTCTCGTGCTCCTGTTGTGACTATCATGGGTCACGTTGACCACGGTAAGACGTCATTACTCGACTATATTCGCCGCGCTAAAGTGGCTGCTGGCGAAGCCGGTGGTATTACTCAGCATATCGGTGCATACCATGTTGAAACTGAAAACGGCATGATCACTTTCCTTGATACTCCTGGTCACGCCGCGTTTACCGCAATGCGTGCCCGTGGTGCCAAGGCAACGGATATCGTTGTGTTAGTTGTTGCTGCCGATGACGGTGTAATGCCGCAAACTATCGAAGCAATTCAACATGCTAAAGCCGGTAACGTGCCATTAATCGTGGCTGTGAACAAGATGGATAAGCCGGAAGCGGATATCGATCGCGTTAAGAGCGAATTGTCACAACACGGTGTTATGTCTGAAGATTGGGGTGGAGACAACATGTTTGCCTTCGTTTCAGCTAAGACAGGTGAAGGCGTTGACGAACTGTTAGAAGGTATCTTACTGCAGGCTGAAGTTCTCGAACTGAAAGCGGTACGTGATGGTATGGCTGCCGGTGTGGTCATTGAATCACAATTGGACAAAGGTCGCGGCCCAGTTGCTACGATTCTGGTTCAAGAAGGTACGCTACGCCAAGGTGATATCGTTCTGTGTGGTCTTGAGTACGGTAAAATCCGTGCAATGAAAGACGAGAACGGTCGTTCAATCACTGAAGCGGGTCCATCTATTCCTGTTGAAATTCTGGGTCTGTCAGGCGTTCCGTCTGCAGGTGATGAAGCAACAGTAGTACGTGATGAGCGTAAAGCGCGTGAAGTTGCCCTGTATCGTCAAGGCAAGTTCCGTGATGTGAAACTGGCACGCCAGCAAAAATCTAAGCTAGAAAACATGTTCGCGAACATGACTGAAGGCGAAGTGAAAGAACTGAACATCGTTCTTAAAGCAGACGTACAAGGTTCACTCGAAGCGATTACTGATTCGTTAACCGGTCTGTCTACCGACGAAGTTAAAGTGAACATCATCGCTCGCGGTGTGGGTGCACTGACTGAAACGGATGCAACCTTAGCAGCAGCGTCTAACGCTATCCTGGTTGGCTTTAACGTGCGTGCCGATGCACAAGCGCGTAAGACAATCGACAGCGAAAGTGTTGATTTACGTTACTACAGCGTTATCTATAATTTGATTGATGAAGTTCGTGCAGCGATGACAGGTATGCTGTCTCCTGAATTCAAACAACAAATTATCGGTCTGGCTGAAGTTCGTGACGTATTCAAATCACCTAAGCTGGGTGCAATTGCTGGCTGTATGGTTACCGAAGGTACCATCAAGCGTAGCGCACCAATTCGCGTACTACGTGATAACGTTGTTATCTACGAAGGTGAACTTGAATCGCTACGTCGCTTTAAAGACGACGTTGCTGAAGTTCGCAATGGTATGGAATGTGGTATTGGCGTTAAGAACTACAACGATGTTCGCGTAGGCGACCAAATCGAAGTATTCGAAACCGTCGAGATTGCTCGTACTCTGTAACGATAATAAGGGCGGCTTTAGCCGCCCTTATCAATTTAAGCTATGGTAAGAAATATTATGGCAAAAGAATTCAGTCGTACTCGTCGAATCGCTCAGCAGCTTCAGCAAGAACTGGCTCAAGTGCTACAGCGCGACATGAAAGATCCTCGTATTGGCTTTGTAACCGTGAATGACGTCGATGTCTCACGCGACCTTAGCTATGCCAAAGTCTTCGTGACTTTCTTCGAGGAAGACAAAGCCGTTGTTCAAGAAAAGCTAAACGCTTTGATCAGCGCCGCTCCTTATATCCGCACTTTAGTGGCGGGCCGTATGAAGCTGCGTGTGATGCCTGAACTGCGTTTTATCTATGATAGCTCGCTCGTTGAAGGTATGCGCATGTCTAACTTAGTTAGCCAAGTGATCAACCAAGACAAAGCGAAGCAGCAGCAATTTGGCAGCGAAGACGCATCGGTTGAAGATGAAGTCTTAGGTGATGATGTTGCCGATGATGCAGATGAAACGGAAGGTAAAGATTAATGGCTCGTCGTCCAAAAGGTCGTTTTATTGATGGAATAGTGTTGCTGGATAAATCCACTGGCATGAGTTCCAACTTTGCTTTGCAAAGAGTAAAGCGCTTTTTTAATGCGAACAAAGCAGGGCATACGGGCGCACTCGATCCGTTAGCAACAGGTATGTTACCTGTGTGCTTAGGCGAAGGGACTAAGTTTTCCCAGCATCTGTTAGATGCCGATAAACGTTATTTAGTTACCGCAAAACTGGGTGAGCGAACTGATACCAGTGATTCCGATGGCGAAGTGGTGCAAACCCGCGCCATTGATTTTACTGAGGCGCAGTTATTAACCGCGCTTGATTTCTTCCGCGGCGAGACTCAGCAAGTGCCTTCCATGTATTCCGCGCTTAAATATCAGGGCCAGCCCCTGTATAAATATGCCCGTGAAGGCATTGAAGTGCCGCGCGAATCTCGCCCTATTACGGTATTTGAGCTTAATTTCATCGGTCTTGAAGGCGATGAGTTGACCTTAGACATTCATTGTTCTAAGGGCACTTATATTCGCACTATCATAGACGATCTCGGCGAAATGCTCGGATGTGGCGCCCATGTGATCATGCTGCGTCGCACTCAAGTTGCACAATATCCCTATGCAAGAATGGTTACCTTAGAACAACTTGAAGCGCTTGTTGCCCAAGCACATGAACAACAGATAGATCCGAGTGTTTTACTCGATCCGCTGTTGTTACCTATGGACACGGCCGTGGCCGATTTTCCTGAGGTGAATGTGCCAGATGCAATCGCCCCTTACTTAATGCAAGGTCAGGCTGTTCGGGTGCCCGTTAATGCAGACTTGAAAACCGATGAACTGGTGCGTATCACTTTAGGTGACATCCGCCGATTTGTGGGGATTGGTACTATGAACGAAGACGGCTTACTTGCGCCGAAACGACTCATAGTAATCCATGATGAGCCTGTAGAATCGCATTAGTCTGCTATCCATGAACAAATTAATTAATTTGTTCATGGATTAGTCTCCACCTTTTATTGCGCTAGGGTGGGTTTCTGGGTAGAATAGCGCGCCCTCTGGCTGAGTTAGTGATCGGCTAGAGATTCATAATTATTTATTTGGAGATATACATGTCACTAAGTACTGAAGCAAAAGCAAAAATTTTGGCTGAATTTGGCCGTGGCGAAAACGACACTGGTTCAACTGAAGTTCAAGTTGCTTTGTTAACTGCGCAAATCAACCATTTGCAAGATCACTTCAAAGAGCACATTCACGATCACCACTCACGTCGTGGTCTGTTACGTATGGTTAGCTCACGTCGTAAGTTAACTGCTTACCTGAAACGTACTGATTTAGCACGTTACACTGCACTGATCCAAAAGTTAGGTCTACGTCGTTAATCTCGCGTTGACTAACGTGAAAAAGGAGGCTTAAGCCTCCTTTTTTATTGTCTAAAATTCAGTAGATGATTAAATCAAGCTGTGTAGGATTTAGGCCAGAGCATGTCGATATTATGTCTTTACACTGGCCTTAACGCCGCATAAATCATGGGTCTGATTAAAGAACTCTAAGCACCACGTAGTCCATCTAAAGTGCTTATCGTTGCTGTCTGTGTCGCTATATACAGGGCTTCAAATTCCGCTTGGGGCAAGGGTTGGCTAAAATAGAAACCTTGGCCAACTTGGCACTGATTCTCCTTCAACCAATCCAATTGCTGCTCGTTTTCAATTCCTTCGGCCACAATGGTCAAATTAAGCTGCTTACCCAACATCAAAATGGTCGATGCGATTGCACTATCCCCTGGTAAATCGGACACGAAACAGCGGTCAATTTTCATAGTGGTGATGGGTAAATGGCGTAGGTAAGAAAGTGATGAATACCCAGTGCCGAAGTCATCGACGGCAATACCAAATCCTGCAGATTTTAGTTGCTCAAGTTTAGCGATAGCCAGTTCAATGTCGTTCATCAACGAGGTTTCAGTGATTTCAATTTCCAACAACTCGGGTTGGATTTGATAGCGTAATGCCATCTGCTTGATATCGGGCACTAAACTAGCATCGGCAAATTGTTGTGAGGCAACATTAATCGCAATTGGGATGGCATAGTTATATTTTTTCTGCCACTCCCTCAAGACCTTGCAGCTTTGTTCTATTACCCAGCGTCCAATTGGAATGATGATCCCTGTTTCTTCCGCGACGGGAATAAAAGAAACCGGACTGATGAGTCGCCCATCTTTTTGCCAGCGGATCAGAGCTTCACAGGCAATCACTTTGCCCGTTTGCAGATCGAGTTTAGGTTGGAAATACAGTAAGAATTCGTTGTTTTTTAACGCATCATGCAAAGATGCTTCGGTGCGTAAACGCACAGCTGCGCGTTCTGTCATCTGCTGTTTAAAGAAAGCCCACTGATTCGAGCCTGCAGCCTTAGCGCTGTACATGGCAATGTCAGCGTGACGGATTAAATCTTCGGCGCTGTTACCGTCTTCAGGATAAATGGATATCCCAATTGAGGCCGCAGGATGAATCGCATGCTCATTTAACTGGATTGGCACATTAAGCTGGATCAGTAACTTATCAACAAAGTCAGCGGCTTGATCTGGGGTGTGTACTGTGTCGGCTAAAATTACAAACTCATCGCCACCTAAGCGAGACACTGTGCCTTTATCGCCAACGAAGCGTTCAAGAATACGGGCAATACGGGCAAGAAATTGATCGCCTAATGCGTGGCCAAGGGAATCGTTGATATTCTTAAAACGATCTAAGTCGATAAACATCAAGGCAAAGCTGCGTTTGTGTACTCGCGAACGTTGGATTGTGACTGCGATGGTTTCAAGCAATAGCGTGCGGTTGGGTAAGCCTGTTAGCGGATCTCGGGTCGCCATCTTGCGCAGTTTGGATTGGGTCTGGCTAAATTGGATAAGAATTTGGTTGAATTTAGAGGTCACTAGACCGAGTTCATCATCCTTGTGCGCATTGGACATAGGTAAGAGATTTTCGTCCGGTGAGTCGGGTTCAATCTTATCTATAGCCTCACTGATACGCGCGATAGGTTGAGTCAAGAAACGATGGAAGACGACAGATAATACTAAGGTGAGTAAGAGTGCGCGGGCAAGCGTGGCGAAAAAACTAAATCTTAACTGCGAGAAAAGGGTGTTTGTCAGCTCTTGGGTGTCGTAGAAAACCGTTAATGTGCCAATGAGTTGCTGTTGTTGAGTGCCTTCGAAATAAAAAGGCCGATAGAGTGGGCGAGATATTTCCTTGAGATCATCAAATAATTTGTTACTTAAGCTGATAAAAGTCTGCGAGTTATTCTTTTTATTATTGCTGACTGATACAAACATGGAACCATCGTCCAGCTCGATCACTGCCGAGCCGACATGCTCAACCTTAATGGCACCTTCTAAGGTTTGACGGGCTAAATTGTCATCCAATGCCCAGACGGCATTTGCTGCGGGTTGTTCAACTGAATCAAGGAGTTCTTGCTGCGTAGTCGTGAGTTGTTGTTTGGTTGATACAACGACTAAAGCGATTTCAACAATAAAAATGGCAATGGCAAAAAAGAGGGCAGTAAATACGACTAGGTTAGTTTGTTTCCACGTCAGTGACTTAAAACGGCCTGTCATCGGGCGCATCCTTTATGATAATTATTCACCATCTGCGAGAATTTCCGTATCAATGTAAACCGCAACTCTTTGTTGATTTAACCACTTTAGTGAAAAGTTGCGTATTTGTCATCATTATCTGCTCTTTATCTATTGATCCGATTTGCAGTATACTTACGCGCGTAATTCAAGGTCATTAATTAAGGAATGGGTCACGTGAATCCTATTGTAAAGAGTTTTGAGTATGGTCAACATACAGTCACCCTGGAAACAGGTGTTATAGCGCGTCAAGCAGATGCAGCCGTTTTAGCGAGCATGGGTGACACGACTGTGTTGGTCACTGTTGTCGGTAAAAAAGAAGCAGAAGCTGGTCGTGACTTTTTCCCTCTGACTGTTAACTATCAAGAAAAAACCTACGCAGCAGGTAAAATTCCTGGTGGTTTCTTTAAGCGTGAAGGCCGTCCTTCAGAAGATGAGACATTAATCGCTCGTCTGATTGACCGTCCAATTCGCCCTCTTTTCCCTAATGGTTTCAAAAACGAAGTTCAAGTTATCATTACCGTAGTATCTGTCGATCCACAAATCGAGCCAGATATCATCTCCATGATCGGTACTTCTGCGGCACTGGCTATTTCTGGTATTCCATTCAGCGGTCCTTTAGGTGCTGCACGTGTGGGTTACATTGATGGCGAATACGTGTTGAACCCAAGTGTTGCGCAACTTGCAACCAGCCAACTGAACTTAGTGGTTGCTGGTACTGCTGGTGCAGTATTAATGGTGGAATCAGAAGCCCAAGCATTACCAGAAGAAGTGATGTTAGGTTCTGTTGTTTACGGTCACGATCAACAACAAGTGGTTATCAAAGCGATTGCTGAATTTAAAGCAGAAGCCGGTAAACCAACTTGGGATTGGACTGCACCAACGCAAGATGCCGATTTAGTTGCCCAAATCAAAGAGCTTGCTGAAGCTGGTTTAGGTGATGCATATAAAATCCAAGTTAAACAAGATCGTTATGCTCAAGTTTCTGTTGTTAAAGCAGCAACAAAAGAAGCCTTGTTAGCGAGCAATCCAAGCGTTGATTTACGTGAAGTCGACAACTTGCTGGGTAGCTTAGAGAAGAAAGTGGTTCGTGGTCGCATCATCCGTGGTGAGCCACGTATCGATGGCCGTGAACCAGACATGATCCGTGCCTTAAGTGTATTAGCGGGCGTATTGCCACGTACTCACGGTAGCGCATTGTTCACTCGTGGTGAAACTCAAGCGTTAGTCACTTGTACTTTAGGTACTGAACGTGATGCACAGAAGATTGACAGCATCATGGGCGAGCGCACTAACCGTTTCATGCTGCACTATAACTTCCCTCCATACTCTGTTGGTGAAACAGGCATGGTTGGCTCACCTAAGCGCCGCGAAATCGGTCATGGTAAGTTAGCATGGCGCGGTATCAATGCTGTTATGCCTTCAGCTGCTGAATTCCCATACAGCGTGCGCGTTGTATCTGAAATCACTGAATCTAACGGTTCAAGCTCTATGGCGTCAGTATGTGGTACTTCACTAGCGCTGATGGATGCTGGTGTGCCTATCAAAACTTCTGTAGCGGGTATCGCTATGGGTCTAGTGAAAGAAGGCGATGATTTCGTTGTTCTTTCTGACATCTTAGGTGATGAAGACCATTTAGGTGACATGGACTTTAAAGTGGCGGGTACACGTGATGGTATTACTGCATTGCAGATGGATATCAAGATCGAAGGTATCACTAAAGAAATCATGGATATCGCACTGCAACAAGCCTATGGCGCGCGTGTACATATCCTGAACGTGATGGATCAAGCGATTGGTTCACACCGTGATGATATTTCTGATCACGCTCCACGTATCACTGTTATCAAGATCAACCCAGAAAAAATCCGTGACGTTATCGGTAAAGGCGGCGCAGTTATCCGTGCTCTGACCGAAGAAACCGGCACTACGATTGAGCTGGAAGATGATGGTACTGTGAAAATTGCTTCTTCAAATGGCGAAGCAACCAAAGAAGCTATCCGTCGTATCGAAGAAATCACTTCAGAAGTTGAAGTGGGTCGTATCTACAACGGTAAAGTTATCCGTATCGTTGATTTCGGTGCGTTCGTGAACATTCTGCCGGGTAAAGACGGTTTAGTACACATTTCACAAATCAGTGATGAGCGTGTTGCTAACGTGTCTGATCACCTTGAACTGAACCAAGAAGTTGCTGTTAAAGTAATGGAAGTGGATCGTCAAGGCCGCGTACGTCTGTCAATCAAAGAAGCACAAACTAAAGAAGCTGCAGCTGCTGAATAATGAGTCTTTGACTTATTATAGGCACACACTTTCTAAGTGATTGCATCAAAAGGAGATCAAATGATCTCCTTTTTTGTTTTTGGCATTAAGAAAGTCAGTATTAATCTTGATTCCCCAATAGCAGTCCTGTTGTGGGATTGCTATCATGAAGATTCTTCTGCGTATGTTGGGAATCTAAAAAGGTAGAAATGGATGAGTCTTAAAATTAGAACCGCTGTCGTTGCTGTGCTGGCGGGCGCCAGTCTGTTGTTAGCCGGATGCGCTACCACCCAGTCTCCTTTAGATAACCATAATGATGTTGAAGGTAAATTGGTTATCGCCCCCGTTATGCCCGATTATAAAGTGGAAGTGACGTTAGCGAAGCTCAACGAGATTTTGGCTACGGTTGAATTAACTAATGAGCAGAGAGCCAGATTTCATTACGATCGTGGTGTGATATACGACAGTGTGGGCTTAAGACTGCTTGCTCGCATCGATTTTATGCAAGCGCTGAAGCTGCAACCCGATCTCGCCGATGCCTATAATTTCTTAGGGATTTATTACACTCAAGAAGGCGAATACGCTAGCGCCTATGAAGCATTCGATGGCGTGTTAGAGCTTGCTCCTAATTACGATTATGCCTATTTGAATCGCGGTATTGCCTTGTACTATGGCGACCGTAACGATTTAGCCACTAAAGATATGCAGGCATTTTATGCCGGCGATAATAAAGACGGTTATCGCGCATTATGGCTGTATTTGATTGATTTTAAAGATGATGCTGTCGCAGCTAAAAAACAGTTAGCTGAAAACCGTAAGAATTTAGACAATGATGCATGGGCGACCGTTATCGTTGATTATTATTTAGGTACTAAGAGCCATGATGAGGTGTTTGCTGCCGCCAAAGTCGGCTTAACTCATCCTAAAGAATATGCAGAACGTTTATGTGAGGCTTATTTTTACTTGGCGAAAATGGCTATAGAAAACAAGCAATATCAAGATGCTGCTAACTATTTCCGCTTAGCACTGGCAACCAATATTTATGATTTTGTTGAACATAGATATGCGCGGATTGAGCTCGCTAAAGTTAAAGGTTTGCTCGAAGCCACAAAATAACCCCCTCTGCCCGAGCTCATCTCGGGCTTTGCCTAGCCAAGCTCGAACTGAGGCGCTATAATTTGCGCCTTTTTAGCGATACTAGTGCATAGGTTAACATGTCAGGCAATAAAGTAGAGGTCGATAAACGTCGCACCTTCGCGATCATATCGCACCCTGATGCCGCCCAGCCTTTCAACGCTTAAAACCACCTTTCATTGCACACCACAATCACATCTCTACGTACTGAATTTAAAGGCTTTTTGTCTTTTTCTCGTTTCTTTGCTTTTCAATGATGTTCAAGCGTAACCTCGGAAAGTGTGTACAAACTTGAGTACAAATTCCGTTTTAGAGGCCTTTGGTGAAAATTCCATGACACAAATCTGGCTGTAGGCTTTGTGTTTACTGGGTTTGATGAAGAAAGTACTTCCTGCTTTTGGTACTTTGGTTTCGACATTACAAAAGCGGAATAAATGCGATCATCTCTAGTTTTTTGTTTATAAGTTTATGAATTTAAAGGGTTCGTCATTGTGGTTTTTGATGTGTCATTGTTGCGAGTGTACAAACAGTGTGTACAAATTTTTCTCGTTAGGCGTGTTGATTGCTATTCATGACACAAACCGCCTTGTAGCCCTTGTTATTCATAGGTTTGAGCTGAAAAGTACCTAATAGCAACATTCGTGTTTCGATAAGGCTGATCTTCTGAACAAATCATGCATCTTTCTGACCATCAACAAGTGATGAATCAGGCGATGATAGCTTTACATTGATTTTCTGGAGAATGCAGATGACAGCAGTAGCGCACCAGGTAACCCCTTTTCTAACATCTTACGAAGTGATGGCTCGTTACCACATTAGCTATACGACGCTCTGGCGAAGAATAAAAGATGGCAGCTTGCCGCAACCTCGTATCAACCGAAATACACGAAACAAGCTGTGGCACATTGAAGATTTGGAGGAGTATGAGAAGAAAGAGGACTGAGCCTCTTTCTTTTATTTTATTGTCCGAAACGCCAGTTGAACGGAAAGCCTGTCGGCTCGATGATGGTCTCTAGCTGTTGATACCAAACGTCGTAAGCATGACGCATTTCATCCAGGTACTGATATTGGTTGTAGATAGCATCCAACCCTTTTTTGCTGTGGCCAATCATCAACTCGGCAACTTCTTGCGTCGTGATGGCCGACATTCGCGTTCGCATAGTTCTGCGAAGATCATGCATAGACCAATGTTCCATCTCGACACTAAGCGACCTGCGAGCCCAAATTTTCACATTGTTAGGAATAGTGGTATCAAAGCCATTTGTGGCAAGCTCTTCTTGTCCGTTCGCGGGAAACAAGTAGGTTGATTTGCTCATCTGCATCGCCAGTTCAATCAGCTCAATAGCTGGCTTAATCAATGGCCGCATGATCGGCGCTCCAATTTTCTCACCTTGTTTGCGGATCTCTATGGGCACTGTCCACATTGCAGATTGCAAGTCAAAGTGATGCTTTTCAGCTTGAATGAGTTCGCCCTTGCGCCCTCCCAATAAGAGAAGCAGTTTTATGTAGATGCGATTCTTCTCAGTGATTTTTGACTCATGCAAATAGCGCCAAAGTATCCTGATCTCGTTGTCATTTAGAACCCGAGTTCGTTTGCCTTTCTTACCGCCAACCTTTTTTGCTGTGATCCCAGCGGCAGCGTTAATTTCCAAAATTTGTTCATCAATCAGCCAGTCATAAAACTTGTGCAGCACAGACACCAGACGTTCTGTGTTTGAAGGGGACGACTCCGAAACCTCACGAAGACAGTTTCGCAAGGACAATTCATTGATGTCAGTTAATGGGTACTTGCCAAGTCGGGGCAGCAAATATATTTCACTGCTGCGTTTTTGGTAGTGCCACGTTTTCTCCTTTAGCCCTTGCTTACCGGCAGAGTCTATCCAGTCTCGAAAAATCGATTCGAAGCTTTGATTGGCAGAATACTTGGCCCGTTCCTGCTGTAGGTAGAGCTTGGGGTTTCTGCCCTGGTCGAGTACCGCCCTTAACCTATCCAGCTCATTCCTAGCTTCAGCAAGCTTCATAAGTGGGTAAGTACCAATGTCTACCCGCTGTTGCTTGCCATCGAAACGATAACGAAACTGAAAAACAATTTTGCCCTTGGGCGATACCCGAGCACTTAGCCCATCTCGGTCGGCTTTTACTACGGTTTCTTTTGCTTCTTTATTTAACCTGGCATCGAGCCAGCTAACTGATAACGCCATGTTATAAGCCCAGCCCTAGTTTGGATTTTAATGATTGTTTACGTGATTCTGCTTTGGGTTCTGGCGCTGTACTCATGGAAGTAACGTCACCATCTGGTGCATGGCCATCCACCGGTGCAGATGTCGTGGATAGATTGGGTTGGCTCATGTGAATTAACCCAAAGGTGGCCAGCATCCGCAGACGCTCAGCGCGTTCCCGTGGTGGCGTCTTTTCCAATTCTTTGAGCAGTTCAGGGTGGCTCCCTGGGGGAATGTTGACGACAACTCTCATAATCAGGCCCCATAAAACCAGAAGCCTCGGACGTTCGCCAAAACAGACTGTTCCGGCACGATTATCTTGCTTCGTGAAAAAATCTCCTTGGCCGCTTCCTTATAAGCCATGGCTCCACCTCCGGCGATCAATACCAAGTCCGCATTGATGCTTTCGTCACGCATGGATTGGCGCATGGCTGTAAGAGCAACAGGCGCTACCTTTTTCATGGCAGCATTCAGATAAGGTGAAATATCGACTTTTTCTCCAAATAGCAGGACCTGTAAGTCGCCAGTTCTCATGGCTTTTTCAAGTCGATCCATTCCGACTTTGGCACCGTGATCTTCTGAAATCAGCTTATCAATGGTTTCCAGTAGCACGGACATTGCCTGAAGACTGGTTCCTGATGAGCTGTAGCGAATTTCTCCGGCCTCAAGGGCAACCCAGTCAACAGAAAAAAAGCCGGGATCGATGACGACGACGCGACCTTCTTCAATCAAGCCCAAATCACCACCTGTTTGAACCAGATCCATATAGGCACCGGCAGGCTGCGGCAGCACTTTGACGTCATGAACGGTGATGCTGCGTTTAGGCGTCACTTGATGGACACCTTTTAGGCGCTTCACAAGGTCAGATTTACGTTGTGGTTCATGAAACTGGGAAACCGGTAATCCAGTGACAACCAAATCGATGGATTCTGTTTCAGCCATTAACAAGGCGGCATGAAAAAGTGCCTTATAGGTTTTTGTGGTGGGATATTCCGGGTGAAGCTCTCGTTCCCAGCCTTGAAGGCGTCCAGCAGGAACACCAGCGGCCCAGCGCTCATTATCGACTGACACATACAAACAAGTTTCATCATCGCCTCCACCGATACGCTCTGGCATACGATCCGCAGGACCGGCACCCGCAGGCAGAATAATGGTTTTCGGTTCACTGCCTGATTGGCCAATTGCCAGCTTCAGGTTTGAGTAACCGATATCTACGCCTAGTACAAACATACTTATCTCCTGTGCACTCAAAGTGCTCTAACGGTTTTCAATCAACCGCACTGGCCACGCTTGGGCATTTCCAAGTGCTCTGGCGGTTCACTCAAATGTCATTATCAGGATTCGGTGCACTGGCGGTGGGCAGAAAGGTGACAAATCCTTTCATCTATCTGCCTATTGCATTTTCGCAAAAGTATGAGAATAGGCTCTGTTTGGCGGCGGATGACCTAGTCAAAAAAATCGAGACGCCAAACGTCGTTTGCATTCTGGCCTGAACTCGCCAAACGGTTTGTATCTTCATGACGATACGTCTTTTCAGGCATTTTTATGTGAAATCAGACTGTATCCCTTGTCGGGTATGGGATTGAGCGAGTCGATTTATATCGAGACGCCAAACAGTGATTGTGACGGCAGTTTTACGTTTGGCGTTTCGATCCAAAAGCCAAACGGATAGTGGTTTTGGCTTTTGGGGTTAATTGGATGGGGAAATTGGTTTGGTAGAAATCGTCAATGAACAATGGAAAGCAGAGGTATCAGATTTACTTCAGCAAGAAACAGACAGGCTAAAAGCGCTGGCACGAGCTGAAGTTGATGACTTTTGGTTTACCCATTACAAGGTTCGCGAAAATGCGCCCTTTAGAGATTGGGGGCTGCTTGGTGTCCGTATCAGAGACTTTAAGTATGGCTTTGGCATCGAGTGGTACATCAACAGTTTTCACGGTCAACGAGGCAAACGCGTGGTATTTAGCAAGGGGCTGCGTATCTCAAAGACGAAGTTGAGATACTCATTTTTGGACTGCCAAGGTTTGGCCAAAGAATGGGAGTTAGCGCTGGCCATGGAGAAAGAAGAATTGTTCAGTGATATTCGACGCCAGGTTGATAAGCTCAACATGCTGCGTCGAAGGGTTAATGCATATTGAGATCGTAATCTTCGTAATAGTTGTGAACTAATTAAGATTACGACCCACAATTATTATGCCTCATAACTGTTGCTGGATAGTAATTGGTACATTTACTGCAACTGGGTTTAGTATCCAGCCATTAGTCTTTAGCAATCTCACAGCATCACTGTAAAGATTTGTTCCTTCTTTGATTGATTTTATTGTAACAAGTAAAACTGTTTTTTGAGGCGTCGCCGGATTTTGTTCTTCTGCCCTGATGGTCGATTCCATCTTGAGCTTCCATGCAGCAACTCCAGTACCTTGAGGATATCTTTTCTTGTGAGCTTTTGTAGGTGACCACTTAAAGGAGTTCTTTAGCTGGTTAATTTCATATAAGTCTTTTTTCTCAGAAGGCAAAGGCGGTACTTTTCCCTTAAATATAGTTTTTAGCTCCCCTGTTTTTTCGTCCAGAACATCTTTTGTTTCCCCCATTGAGACGCTAATGTTTACACGACTGTATTCTGAACCAAAAGATCTATCAAAAGGAGGCGAATAAACCAGTGTCATGGCTACTTCTCCCTTAAACATTCCAGCTTCTTGAACTGAAGTTGGCAATGGAATTGGACTTCGCTCAAACTCAACTAATCCATGCCGAACATCGACTTCAAACATCAGTGTGATTTGATCATCTGTGCAATAGAGTAAGTCGTCGATATCTCCAGGCTTTCCAAACCCTGTAGAATACTCGTAACCATTGCAGCCAAGTACTGCTGAATGAATTACTAGTGCTTTTACCTTCTCAGGTGTAGCGACAATTGTTCCGTCTATTGATTTCCATGCATTTGCCGCTATAGAAGAAACTATAGGGGTAGCAAAACTAGTCCCAACAGATTCGAACATTTGGTTGTCTGGCCCACATGATAAGACTCCTATTTGTGCAAAACTTCCGCTTGGAGTGCAGTTTCCTCCATAATGGATCACTTCTGGTTTTGGAGTAAATGCAGGTCCTGGGCCGATTCTCGAAAATGGTGAACATTGGCCTGTTTCAGAAGCGGACAGAGGGTTTTCCTTATGAGCCATTGATCCAACAGTTAATGCTCTTAATGAATCTCCTGGTGAGGATACTCGACTTTCACGGAGCTTTTCTTCTTCAGGTTTGCTCGAAGTAAACGAATTATGATTTCCTGAAGCAACAACAAACAGAATACCATGCTTCTCACTGAGGTCATCAAGGAAGCATCCAAAGTCCGAAAACGCATTAAGTGGAGTTGGCTCTGACCGACCTATTGATAAATTCCAAATTTTGATTTCGGGAAATTCTTCAACTGCTTCTGAGATCATATCCATCAGATCGTCTTCGGAAGCGCTTCCTGATGTATCAAATACGGTAATATCAACTAGTTTTGCTTGCGTGTTAGGGAAACCGCTACCTTGATAGTTTAGAGAGCTTGGAGAGGCAATTAACCCTCCTACCATTGTGCCATGAGATGTATCAAGCAGGTCTTCAGGTACAAAAGACTTTCGACCTACGACCCACTTATTAATCTGTATTGATTTCCGGCAAATACCCGAGTCAACAACAGCTACCACCGGATAATCAACGCCTGTTGTTGGGTCGGGTAGCAATAAATTGTCAATCGGACCAACTGGGCTTGTCGCTAATTTATAGTCAGTAGGAGTGTAGGTTGGCATTTCTTCGATAGAGCGCACAGCAACGTTATTTGCCAAGTTTTGAATAGAGAGTTTGCTCTTGGCTTTTACCGTGTGAAATCTGGTATGCGGCGAAAACTCTCTAAAAGTGATATCGAGAGATTCGTTTGCAGTTGATTCATCAAAGTAGTTCTTAACAACAGCATTCTGGCTGTCTTTTAAGTGATCAAATAGATGAATTTTGTATTTCTGAACACCAAAATCATCGTCATCTAAACTGCTAACTTGAAGCCTATCTTCACTTGAAAATACGCTAATCTCTTCAATTGCTGCGATATCTGGTTGAACTGTTTTTGCCCTAGATTGAACTCTCTGTCTGAGTTGGCCTAACCCCTCCTCATTAGCGCTAACGAGCAAAATTCCAAAATCAGCGCTTCCAATGATAGGGCAAGTATTATCTTTAAATACATTGTCTGGTCTGTGCGATTTAGCCAATGCATTCTCTAGTAACCTGACTTTTAGAACAGCGGGCACGTTGGGATGCGATTGAAAGTGCTGTTTTAGTTCTAAAGTAGACTTATCTATATCCGATTGCAGTTTATCAACCAACTCCTTGGTAACTTCGCGAAGTGGCTTTGGTCCGCTTTTGGGAGGTGGCGTTTCCCTGAAATCGCGTTGCGTAATTTTTACAGCTTGTATTGGGTTATTTTTATTGCTCATTTTCATCCCTATTTAGCAAGTTTGATATTTTTCCTGTAGACATTCCAAATATTTTTGAAAGCAGTCGCACTGTAAAAAGTTCTGAGTTTAGATTTTTCAACTCTACTAATTTGTCCGTGGCTTCTTTTTCAGACTCAATTACATTTGAGTATCGAACCATTGCAATTCGATACAACAACTCTTGCTCAGTAGTCTGATTTTCATCATTCAAAATCGCTTTTCTTTTTGCTGCAACGCATATTTGAGCAATAATTGCTCCCGATAGTCCAACTGAATGCTCAACTGTTTTCTGTAGCTTAGATGGAGAAAACTCTGCTAACTCATTACGGTAAATCTGTTCTCTTGTAACAGAATCTGGAGCATTTAGTTTAATTCGAAGCTCGAAGCGTCTCCAAACAGCAGGATCCAACAATTGTTCGTGATTTGTTGCGGCAATGATTATTGTATCTTTAGGAAGTGCATCGATGTTTTGAAGCAGACTGACTACCACACGTTTTAACTCTCCCAACTCATGTTGATCGTCTCTTGCTTTAGCTAAAGCATCAAATTCATCTAAAAACAAAACGCATGGCTGCTGCGATGCAAAGTCAAAAAGTGATCTTATATTCTTAGATGTTGAGCCAAGAAGCGACGATACCAAAGAATCGCAACGAGCAGTGAACAACGGTAGTTCAAGTTGTGCGGCTACATTGTGAGCAAGTAGTGTTTTACCGCAACCAGGAGGACCATACAACAATAGCGATGGGGCACTACTTAGGCCTGCATCAGCTAATTTTTCTGCTTTTAAAACAAAGGAAATAAATTCATCAACTTGAGCTTTAGTTGTTGCATCAAGAACTGCCATACCAGAATGATTAGACCCTGGATAGGTAATATCAGCTAACGCCATATGGCTATCTTTATCAACAGGTGCTCTCAACTGCCTTGCTGGCTGTGCCGATGCTAAGTTATAGCCAGAAGCCAGAAGACTATCGGACATGGAAGTTCTTAATCGTTTGGCAATCTTATGCTCTCCATCACTTTCTAATTTGTCTGCAAGAAATTCTGTATAAGCTTTTACCTGATTGATCTTTCCAAGCACTCCACCTTCAATAATTTTTGATAATTCTCTCGCATACTTCATTTTTAGGCCTTTATGTGAACATAGGTGCTGAATTTTGAACATAATAGCACTTAATTGAATTTTGGTTTAGGTTTTGTGAACGCATTTTAGCTGGGCTTCGTCAGTAGTTACGTGAAAAAGCTTAATTCAATCCCCTGTTACACAGAGGTGGTACGTTATGCCAACAGGGGCTTAAGCTTGAGACAAATCTTGAATCGTCACATTGTGTAGAACTTCAGCTTTTTCTGGGTATCCGTGTTCAAAAGCTATCATGGAGATCTCTCAGTCCAGAACCCTTTTCAGTAGTAAAATCGAGTTTTTGATCATTTTTTCTTTTATGAATAGTCAATGTATTGCGCTTGAAGTCGGCGTCCTGTTCATTCAATACACAGTTCTACACTGCATTGGACCCGGCATAAGAAATAGGTTCTAAGATGGTTAGCTTTCTCTGGCCATGGAGAAAGAAGAATTCTTCAGTGACATTCGACGGCAGGTTGATAAGCTCAACATGCTACGTCGCAGAGTGAATGCCTATTGAATCACCGGGCCTACTTCACTCGCGGTAACTGGTCCCAGCGTGTTGTATAAGCGGGAGACAAATGCTCTCGCTTCATCGACCAATCTTTCTTGAGTCCTTGTCCAGCAAAGAAAACCTTTCCGGCACCACTTTGGTTAATGGTGTCCAATACAGACATTAACTGTTGGCTATTGGAGCGGGTCGATACGTCATCGAATAGTCCTGGTTGAAACATGCCTGGATCGTAAAAGTCAGACAGCATGACGCCCGCTTTGGCATAACGAAAACCATCCTTCCATATCCGCTTGAGTAAGTGACGGGCCAGCTCGATAAAATCCCTCGTATCACAACTGGGTATCAACAACTCGCCCGATGCGGAGTTGCTGTATTGCGGCTCGTTGTCCTTAAAGGGGCTGGTTCGTATGAACACGGTCAGCACTTTGGCTTGCTGCTGTTCTTTGCGTAGCTTCTCAGTGGCACGGGTTGCGTATTCACATACGGCCTCACGTAACAATTCAAATTGCGTTACTTTTGCGCCAAATGAACGGCTACAGACGATTTGTTTTTTAGTTGGCGGGATATCTTCAAGTTCAATGCACGACTCACCATTGAGCTCTCTGACGGTTCTTTCTAAAACCACCGAGAACTGGTCTCTGATGGCTCTAGGGGAGGCATTGGCTAGGTCTAAGGCTGTGGTAATACCCAACGCATTTAATCGCTTAGAAAGCCGTTTACCAACGCCCCAAACATCATCAACCGGGACTAATGTGAGCAATCGACGTTGCCGATCTGGATTGGTTAGATCTACAACCCCTTGAGTGGCCGGATATTTCTTGGCGGCATGGTTAGCCAGCTTGGCGAGTGTTTTTGTCGGTGCAATGCCTACACAGACGGTGATCCCAATCCAGTGACCTATCCGCTCTCGCACTTGTTGTCCGAACTCGACAAGGGATAGGGCAGACTCAATACCGGTTAAGTCCAAAAACGCTTCGTCAATGGAGTAAACCTCTACTCGTGGTGCCATCTCTTCCAAAGTGCGCATCACTCGACTGCTCAAATCTGCGTACAGCGCGTAATTGGACGAGAATGCCAAAATACCATGACGCTGCATTTCAGCTTTGATTTGAAAGACGGGTACGCCCATTTTAATACCGAGTAACTTAGCTTCACGCGACCGTGCAACCACGCAGCCGTCATTATTGGACAGCACCACAACCGGCGTATCTTTTAAATCAGGACGAAACAGCTTCTCACAACTGGCGTAAAAGTTGTTGCAGTCCACCAAGGCAAATACTGGCATGGGATAGTCACGACTTGCGGCGCATGTTTCGCACCACATTGGTGACCACACCAAATATCTCTAACTCTGTCCCTTCAGGAATATGAATGGGCTCATACGCCGGGTTTCTTGGGATCAGCTTGACGCAAGGCCTGAGTTGAAGCTCCTTTACCGTGAGTTCTCCATGGATTCCCGCGATGACAATGTCACCGTGTTCGGCTTGGACAGAGCGATCAACCACCAGAATATCATCTGGGTGAATCCCGGCATCAATCATTGAATCACCTTCAACACGTACAAAGAACGTTGCAGCCGGTCGCTTGATGCACAGCTCGTTGAGGTCGAGCGTTTGCTCAACATAATCCTGCGCTGGTGAGGGAAAACCAGCAGAAACACGTTCCATAAACAATGGAATACGAAGGCGCTTGGCTTTGATGAAGGCAAGTGCGCCGCTACGGCCTATCAGCGAGACACTCATGACGAACCTCGAAAAATTACAACTGATACTGTTTGTTTATACAGTATCTAATGCTATGCTGATTTCTACAAGTAAAATTGTAGGTAAAACTGTAGTTGTTCGAGTAAGACGCTGTGTTGTCGGTGATTTATTTTTTGTGTTGAAAAACTAGATGTGGGGGATCGCTCGCCCTCGTCAAAGCCTACAAGGCTTGGACAATACTGCTTCTGCCTACTGATCTTGTTTCTGTTACTGATCCTGTTACTGCTACTGGTTAACGCATGGGTCAAGTAACCGTCAGACAAGGCTTGATGAACCCTTTGCAAAGGGTTTAAAAACAGTTAGTAAAATTCTGCTTCGTATTGAATTTACTTGCTTAAAGCGAAGTCAGGAGCATCATTAAAATGCTCAGTCGAACTCAGTTCAAGCCTTTTGCAACCGTTTGAAAAGGGGTTGGCTAAGCCATACGTAAAGGGTATCGGTAAGGGTTACCTAAACGGTTTAGCTAAGGCTTTCTGAAAGGCTTAGTCAAAGCCTTCATACATGGGTTCACCCAGTAGAAAGATTAAAAAAACGCTGAGGTATCCAAGGTGCATTTTGTACAACCTGTGGCACAGTGAAATAACCCAAAGCGAACAATAGAATTGAAGAGGAACCATCAATGACAAGAGCCCCTGCGCCATTTCCGCTAGAGCGCCTCGCGGATATCCCAGAAAGACCAGAAGATTTTAGATTGCTGGAGCGTATTCCATTAACGCGTGAGCCGCAGTCCTGGCCACTTGAACTTTCTCCTATGGTCGGTGATGAACAGCCAATGGTGCTGCTCGATACAGAGACAACCGGACTGTCTGCCGATGATGAGTCCATTATTGAGCTTGGTATGGTTAAGGTGCTTTACAGCCCATCAGCTAAGCGGATTGTGTCGATTGTTGATGTGATCAGCTTGTATGAAGATCCCGGCAAGCCAATCCCCGAGCTGATTACCGAGTTAACCGGCATCACCGATGAGATGGTGCAAGGCCAGCACATTGATGATGCAATGGTTGCGAGTTGGTTATCCGATGATCCGCTGGTGGTTGCGCACAATGCACAGTTTGATCGTCCTTTCTTTGAAAAGCGGTTTGCCGCATTAGGCCATCTATCTTGGGCCTGTTCAGCTAGCGGCATAGATTGGAAAGCACTGGGCTTTGAAAGTCGAAAGCTTGAGTACCTGCTGCTTCGCTTAGGTTGGTTCTATGAAGGACACCGAGCTGCAACCGATTGTTTGGCGATGGCCTGGTTGTTTCATTTGTTGCCCGAGTCCGTTGCAAACTTGTTGTCTGAAGCAGACAGGCGAACTGTGTTAGTTCGTGCGTTTGGTGCGCCGTTTGACGTAAAGGACTATTTAAAAGAACGTGGTTACCGTTGGCATGACGGCGTTAAAGGTGCCAACAAACATTGGTGGCGCGAAATCAGCGAAGACGAGTTGCCGCAGGAACAAACTTACTTGGATGATTTGTATCATCGTGGCTCAGAACATGCCCACTATGACTACAAAGATGCCCGCAATCGATTTAAAGCTTTGTCATAGCCCCTTGCATATTTGAAAACCTCTGGAAAATGGAAAGTGAACTCATGGTTTAACCAACAAGAGGAATCTTTCCATGTACCAAGACACCTACATTGAATACTGGGGCGAAATCTTCGTCTCTGCCCGCATCATTGAATTTGGCATCACGTTCGAGCGCTTTCTTAAAGATCCATGGAAGCATTTGATGTCCTGTGGCCAAGAGTCTGCCCCAGACGCAATTGCTGAAGGGATGCTGCCATTGCTACCAGCCCAGGCAGAAGTTGCTAGGCGCATTCGGGAAAGTGAGCAACGAGCCCTGATGTCCACAGACTCGGAAAAAGAAAAGTCTCAAAGCAGTAACATCGTGGTGTCACTGGTTCGGGTAGCGCATTGATCATGACTATCAGCAATGCCATAAAACAATGTCTTTACGCCCACATCTGAGCGGCAAATGCAATCCAGATCAAAAAGTTGCCGCTTAGTCTTCCCTACAAAATAATTTGTGATAGGATGATACCTAATAAAATTAATTAGGTTGAAGCCTATTCAGTGTTTTATGGCCATCTGTCCAGCTTCAACCAGTAGAGATTGTTAAGTCATTGCGGATGAAGAGCAGCATTGAGTGATGCTTTTCAATGTGATTACGCGATATCGGTCCTTACTTTATAAACAGAATTTTTAAGAAACTGGTTGAATTGGATAAACAAGACGCATGACAAATGATGGTCTGAAACAAACGGTAGTGGCGAAGCCAGATAGGCTTTCGCAGATAGCGCAGTTGCCACAAGCAACCAGGGATCGCATTGCCCACATCGATTTCACCTTATTGTTTAAGGGCGAAGCGGTGCGAGCGGATTTAGTCGATCGCTTCAGCATAGCCGCTGCACAAGCAACGAAAGACTTCACCATGTACCGAGAGCTTGCGCCAGGCAACATTGAGTATGACCAAAAGCTCAAGTTGCATAAGCGCGGTGAAGCATTTGAGCCCTTGTTCGACTATGACGTTGTGAGAACATTGGCAACTATTAGCCAAGGTTACGGAGATGGCTTCACTGGCAAGGTAAAACCACCACTGGCGTGTGAAGCGCCTTATCACCTTAACAAACCGAATCTATCGATAGTGGCGAAAGTCACCGAAGCCATACACAAAGGCAAAGCCTTGCGTATCACCTATGTATCGTTATCGAGTGGTGAAACAACCCGTGAAATCGTGCCGCATACGCTGGTGGACAATGGCCTGCGTTGGCATGTTCGTGGTTTTGACCGCAAGCATGCTGAGTTCCGTGACTTTGTGCTGACCCGAATTAAAGCAGCGGTTGTGCTTGAAGATTCCACTTTGTCGCCTTCTGTTATCAAAGAAAGTGAGCTCGAAACCCAAGACCGGCAATGGAATCGCTTTGTAGAGCTTGAGTTAGTGCCGCATCCACGCATAGAGCACAGCGAAGCGATAGAGCTGGATTATGGCATGACGGGTGGCGTTCTAAAGGTTGAGATTAGAGCTGCAACCGCTGGGTATTTGCTTCGGCTTTGGAATGTTGATTGCTCTAAAGAGGCTCTGCTAAAAACACCCGAATTCCATTTATGGCTAAAAAATTATCAAACTTTATACGGTGTCGGTAACCTTGCGATTGCGCCTGGTTTCGATAGCGTCACAGCATAGGGAAGAACATGAATATTTTACAATACGAATCAAAAATTTGGGCAACTGCTGACCTTCTACGTGGTAGTGGTATTAAAGAATCAGAATGGCCTTCGTTCATGATGCCTTTCTTTGCTCTTGTGATGATTGAAAGCCGGCTTATACGGATGTTTGATGAACTAAAGGCAGAAATAGGCGAAGAAGCATTTAAAGAGATTCAACAAGAAGATCTCTATGATCTCATCAAAGATAAAGGCCAAGGCTACAACATCTTCATTTTTGAGAAAAACCAATCGTTATCCGATATTTGTAAAAACGACAAATCTTTTGATATCGACTTCGATGCCTACCTTCATGGCTTTGATGGTGAAACGAAAGACCTGCTTGGCGTAGATGCCGTTGAAGGCGAAAAGTTTCTCGATATACGAGGTGTAATAGCCAAACTCAAAGCAAAAAAGGTATTGCTTGGCTATACCAAACTTTGGGCTGAAATTGACCTCAAGCCTTTTAATAACTCTGAGATCACCACACTAGAAGAGCATATCAAACGTAAATGGGCTGACATCTCAGCAGAAACCGCCGGGGAGCAGTACACCCCTGATGATGTAATTGCACTCATCAGTGATATTGTCGCTTCGAAAATAGAAGAATCCGACAAGCTGCTAAAAATCTATGACTGTACCTGCGGTGGCGGCAACATGCTATTTGGTGTTGAAGACCGCATAAACAAAAAGTTTAAGCGTCTAACTCAAACATATGGGCAAGATTGGAACGACGCGCTTTATGCACTAGCAAAGATCGAAAGTCGTTTTCGCCCTGATTCAAAAATCGAACACGGTAACACTTTGGTTGACGATAAATTCGACAACGAAGAGTTTGACGTGGTCATTGCTAATCCACCTTATGGTGTAAGTTGGTCTGGCTACGCCAAAGACATTCAAAACGACAAAACAGAACGTTTCAAATTCCTACCGTCCATCTCTGATGGTCAGTTGCTCTTTATGCAACATTTAATCTCGAAATTGGATGCTAATGGTGTGGGTGTTGTTGTTCATAATGGTTCTACATTATTTAGTGGCGATGCTGGTTCGGCTGAAAGTAACATCCGAAAGTGGATGTTGGAGAGCAAACTAGTCGAGGCCGTTATTCAGCTTCCAACAGATGAGTTTTTCAACACCGGTATTCACACCTACCTTTGGGTGCTAAACAAAAATAGAGATCCAAAATCTGAAGATAAAGTATTGCTGATTAATGCCAGTGAAAAGTGGACAGAACTCAAGAAAAGTAAAGGTTCGAAGAAGCGCGAAGTAGCCGAAGAGCAAAGAGCAGAGATAGTACAAGCACTGCTTGAATATCAAGATAATGAATTTACCAAGGTCTTTGAAAAGGAACACTTCTACTTCAACAAACAAGCGATCATGCTAACCAATGTAGATCAAAACGGGTTAAGTTTTGAATCGCAGCTGCCAATGAAAGAAGATAAAAAAACTGGCGAAATGAAGAGAGCTGCCTCCAAGCCGCTAGCGGTTACGTCTTTAACTGACGGAGAGAGAGAGCTTACAGAATTTTCTATTACAGAATATAGTAGAGAATCTTATAGTTCTTTATTCGAGTATTTTGAACAAGATATCAAACCATTTGTTTCAGGCCTTAATTATAAAGAACAGCCGCTTAAAGTTACGACCAATTCAAGCACCTACTATTACAATGACGAGCAAGAAACCCTAATCAAAGAAGATCGTAAAACAGGGACTACTCAAGCATTAGGCTGTGGGAAGATTGACATTAAGGCTGTACTCAAGAAAGCCACAAAAAAACTACCGGAACGAATTGAAATTACTGTTGAGTTGACTCCGGATTATCAAAAAGACTACGAAGTTATTCCATTTAATAAAGATTCTGTGCTTAATCAGCAAGCTATTGAAGCCTTTATGGCGAAATACATCAGTAAACCGTTTGAATATCTTGAAAATGTTGTGGGTGTAGAAATTAACTTTAACAAAATTTTCTACAAGCCAGAGGCTCAACACAGTGTTGAAGATGTTTTAAAAGAAATCGCAGCACTGGAGGAAGAGTTAAAACAACTGGATGAGGCTATCGCACTATGAAGCTACATTCAGAAACCTATGATTCGTATAAAAACGCCGAAGGCGAATGGTCTGTCACAATCCCTAGTGAGTGGCAAGAAAAGCGCGTAAAAGATCTTTTTAGGTTAGTAACCGACGCTGCACCAGCAAACAATGATTACGAACTACTTTCTTTATATACAGGAATAGGCGTAAAGCCACGCAAAGACTTGGAAGCCAGAGGTAACAAAGCCAGCTCGACCGATGGATATTGGATTGTCAGAAAGAACGATATTGTCGTGAACAAGCTTTTGGCATGGATGGGGGCCGTGGGTTTGTCTGAATATGAAGGTGTTACCAGTCCTGCCTATGATGTTTTGAGACAGGTAAAACCAGAGGTTGACCCAAGGTACTTTGCTTATCTATTCAGGACTGAAACGGCAAAAAAAATATTTCGCAAGAACTCGCGTGGAATTATGGATATGAGGTTGCGTCTTTATTTCGATAAATTAGGCGCATTAACAGTGCCATACCCTTCATCGACCGAACAAAAAAATATCGCAGACTATATCGATAACAAAGTAACACTAATTGATAAGAAAATTAATACCCTAAGCAAGAAGGTCATTCTATATAAAAAATTGAGAGCAACGAATATTGATGAGATTGCTTTTTCTGGGTTGGTAAAAGATACACCATTAAAACCTAGTGATGATGACGCTATTGGGAAAATTCCTAGTCACTGGAAGGTGCTTCGACTAAAAGAAGTTGCAAATATACAGAACAGTAATGTAGACAAAAAGTCCCATGATCATGAAAAGACAGTAAAGCTATGCAACTATGTGGATGTATACAAAAATGATTTCATAAATTCGTCTTTAGAATTTATGCAAGCAACTGCTAATGATAGTGAAATAGCTAAGTTTCAGATATTAAAAGGGGATGTTTTAATTACAAAAGACTCGGAGACTTGTGAGGATATTGCTGTACCTGCTTTGGCTGCAGAAACTCTGGAAGGTGTATTGTGTGGTTATCATCTAGCACAAATCAGATGCAATAATAAAATTATTTTGGGTGAATACCTTTTTAGATTATTTCAGAGCCAACGATTTGGTAAACGATTCACTGTTTTTGCCAAGGGGATTACGCGAGTTGGGCTTGGCCAATCTGCAATAGCAGATGCTCTAACACCTATCCCACCATTAGAAGAGCAACTGGAAATTATCAATAAGATTAGATGTTCTACTGAATTAACCGACAAGGCTATTGGGAATTTATCAAGGCAAATTGAAAAATTAAAAGAGCTTCGCATAGCAGTAGTTAATGATGCTATTACAGGGAAGATTCGATTAAAAAATACTACAAAAAGAGGAAGCGCAGCATGAATGAACTGCACCTGCAAGATAAGTTTTTGCTCCCTTTTTTCTGCAATGACCTTGGTTACAATGAAGTCAAAGCCAACACCGTAACAAACTCTTTGATAATTGAAGAAGACCTAGAATTTTTTATCAGCGAAACTGATCTCAATAAAAAGGCTTATGATACGCTGCTAAAAAAGTATAAGGGTGACAAAAACCTATTACTTAAAGAGCTTATTGAGCTGATTCAAGAGCGTATTGGCAGTAGCCGTAATATGGCTTTGTTTATTAATGCAAATAAGTCGATTACCCTGCAAGGCGTAAAGCTGCACCTGTTCTACCCAAGTGATAGTGTCATTCACGGCAACAAGTTATTTGAGCAGAATATATTTTCTGTTATACAGGAGCTGCCTTATAAGTTTAAGTTTCAGGGCGAGCAGATATTCTCATTCCGCCCTGATATCGTGCTTTTTGTAAATGGTATCTATCTGGGTTATAGCGAACTGAAAAGTAACTATACCAGCCAAAACGCTAGTAAAAACGGGCGCGGCAAGGTAATAAAAGACTACTTTGAAGCGGTTAAAGCCTATCACCAACATATCGATAGTAATGATATGTTGAGTGAAAATGAAAAGCTTGCGTTGCGCAAAGACTTTTTAAAGATATTCGAAAAGGCTATACATATCACCACAACAGATATTGGTGAAACCTATGTTATTCGCACCATTGCAGACTATTTCGATGAAATACTCACAACTTGTCGTGAAGGCAAGTTTGACAGAGAAGAGATAGAAAAAAAGGCGCATAGCGTATTTAAGCTATATCCTCTACTTAAACCTGATGCTGATAAAAAGTCCAAGCTAAAAGAGTTATTCAATGCTCTTTATAGTAAGTTCATGGTTGAGAAAGAAATCCTATACTACAACTTTATTGAACGCGACGTGCACGTCAAAAAAGGCATTAAAGAGGTTAAGAATGAGCCGGGATTCTTAATTTCGCCGAGGCCAAAACAGAAGTTTGGTACAGATAAAATCATGGCTAAGATTGATGAATTTTTAGACCATGAGCAAGACCCCTATTATTTTGACAGTCTCCTTGAGAAGCAGCTAGTTGGTGTTAGTGAGGCTAAAAAAGCTGAGCTCCTTCAAAAGCGTAAAGCCTATTCGAATAACAAAAACGTTTATTCGTTATTAATGCAATATGCAGCAGGCTTTGGTAAGTCAAATATTATCGGTTGGTCGGCACTACAACTAAAAGACCTTCGCCGTCCAGATGAAAATGGCAATATGCAGTACGTGTACGACAAGGTCATGATAGTCGTTGACCGATTGCAGCTGCGTAGCCAGATAGATTCACTAATGCTTAACATGAACATTGATAAGCGTTTGGTGGTTGAAGCTACGAACAAGAAAACCTTCCAAAATGCTTTAGCCTCTGACAGCCGAATTGTGATTGTTAACTTACAGAAGTTTGGCGCAGTTAAAGAGATGATGGATGCGAGTGTTTTAGCAAAGCTTGCCAAAATGCGTATTGTTTTTCTCATCGATGAGATTCATCGCTCTAATAGTGGTGATCAACATGAAGAGATGGTTAGTATTTTTGATGAGCTCCAAAGCCCTTTTGATGGCGAAGCCTATGCTGGAAAGGCGACGAAGAAGAACTTAATTGTCGGTTTCACCGCTACACCGGATGATCACACGCTGGCACGCTTTGGTGAATTTAGCGGCTATGCAGAAAGCGAAAAGTTGTGGCGGCCATTTGATAGCTTCACCATGAAAGAAGCGATAGAAGATGGCTTCATCCTCAACCCGCTTAAAAACATTGTCCCTGTGGCATCTAAAATGCTATTTGATTTACCTTCAAATCCACTCGAAGGTTTCACAGAGAAGGAGTTTAAAGATGCTCAGAAAAAGCAGGTGTATGAGAACCGAGAACGTATTGACGCAATATCCAAGTATGTTGCCGATCTTCTGGTAAAAGATGTTTACCGTCAAATACGTGGTACAGGTAAAGCCATGCTTGCCGTGTATTCCATTAAATCGGCCATCGCTTACAAGGAAGCCGTCACTAAATATTTTAACGAGTTGGTTAAGCTTCCTAAATATGAGAAGTATGCAGAGGCTCCAATTCATATTGTTTATTCGAGCAATCAGGACGAGCAAAGTGCTACGGGCTTGAATGAAGGCCTATCTGAAGAAAAAGTATTGGAGAACTTTGCCTTAAAGAAAAATGGCTTAATCATCGTTGTCGCCAAGCTTCAGACAGGGTTTGACGAGAAAAAACTGCATACATTGTTTTTGGATAAAGAAATTCGTGGTATTAGCGCCATACAAACGATTTCACGTGTTAACAGAACAGCCAAGTATAAAAACGACTGTAAAATTGTTGATTTCTCTTATAACAATGTAAATGTACAGAACATCAAAGATGCGTTTGAGCATTTCTCAGATGTTGTTGTCAGCGACTTTGATCCTTTCGGAGATAAAAAGGTTCTCGATATTCTCCTTAGTGAGCTCAACAAGTCTGACACCTATGATAAATTCTTCAATGTGTTTATGGGGATTTATAGGGACCCTGTCAAACGAGATCAGCCTGAATCCTATCTTGATTTTGAAAGCAGTCTTAAAAAATACATTGAAGCGAACCCTCAGCGCACAGCAGATACCAAGGCTAAAGCAGCACAATATTTTACGATATTAAATCGCATTGAATTTGTAATAGCCTTGGATGCCAAGTATAGCGAACCAAGCTTTCTGTTTTTTTGGCGTAAATTCAACACCCTATATAACATGCTTCATCGAAGCGATGACGTCAAAGACCCTATTGAAGTGTATTTTGACAGCCAAATAGGCATGGTTGAAGTAATTGCAGAAGAACCTAAAAAGAAGAAAAAGAAACCAACAGAAGTCGCAACCGGAGCACCTCCTGGGCCTGGTGGGCAATATGACATTTTAGCAATTATTGCTGCACGCAACGATCAGGAAGAGAAAATCGGCTCACTCATTCTGGAGTTCGAATCAAAAATTTCTGACTTCTTCAGCTATGTAAACAGCTCTACTGAAGGTGAGCGATTAATCGTTAAGATTAAGTCGCATGTTTCAGAAAATGAAATCTATGATGATTTTTCAAAAATTTACCGTAAGTATCGTGCGCTCTATCGTTCCAAAGTCGGTGACTATTTCTTTAAAGAGACTGAAGATTTAGTTGATAAACTTTGTGATGATTTTGAGCTGATGCTCAGAGAGCAAGACTAATTTATGACTTCAATTAGTTGAGCTTGCCAATATCAAATTTGGTGATTGGGCGACTATAAAAAGGACAGTGCTCTTTTTCTAGCATATAAACTACTAAGGAGATAATAAGTGGTCACATTTGATCAATTAATGATACCTCTACTAAAGGCGCTTATGAACCTTGGGGGCTCAGGCAGTATCGACGAGATATACGAAGAAGTTGTCGAGCTTGAGAAGTTTGATGAGGGTACTTTGGCTGTTCTGCACAACCCCGAAAAAAGTAGCCAAACTGAAGTTGGGTATCGATTAGCTTGGGCTAGAACCTACCTGAAGAAAGCTGGATACCTTGAAAATTCATCTCGTGGCGTGTGGGCACTTACAGATAAAGCCAGACAGGAACCGGCAATTGATAGCAGAGAAATTGTCAACTTTGTTAGGGCTCTGGACCGCCAGCCTGAACAGACTAATGCTACGTCATCTACTCCAGAACTGTCGTCCGATGACTCCCCAGAAGAGGCTATGCTTTGGCGTGAAAAACTGCATCATGTGCTAATTGAAGAAATGAGCCCGGATGCGTTTGAGCGACTAACACAGAGGTTATTGAGAGAATCAGGTTTTATCCATGTTGAAGTGACTGGCCGCACGGGTGATGGTGGTATCGATGGCAAAGGAATTGCCCGAATCAACGGTTTGATGAGCTTTCATATCGCTTTTCAGTGTAAAAAGTACAAAGGTTCCGTTGGGGCTCCCGAGATCCGTGATTTTAGGGGCGCAACCGTTGGTAGAGCTGATCGTGGGATGTTTATCACTACAGGTAGCTTTACAAAAGCTGCCATTGAAGAAGCCAACCGTGATGGCGTTGCTCCGATTGACTTGGTCGATGGTGATCAGTTAGCCGATAAACTTAAGGAACTTAGTTTAGGCGTTAAAACAGAGTTGGTTGAAAAAGTAACAGTTGATCCTAGCTGGTTTTTAGGCCTTTAACTGTTAATAAGCACCAAGAGAACTCCAAAATACATTTTCAAGTTCTTGAATATATGCGATTAAATACGGCCACTAACATAACGGGAAGTTAGAATGAATCCTGAAAAATACAATAGAAGTATAAGCTTGCTTTGCCCGACTTGTGGCTGTTCAGACTTTTCATACGAAGACGGTTGCGATGAAACAATACAAGTAATGACTTGTGCATCTTGTGACCGAGAGTTCAATAAAGATGAGCTTATTCAAGAGAATAGCGAAAATATTGATGAGCACCTTTCTGAAATCAAGGAAGAAGTTTTAAAAGACGTTCAAGACGAACTACGTAAATCTTTGAAAAAGGCTTTTTCTGGTAGCAAGAATATAAGGATTAGGTAATGCCGGTAACTATTGATGTAGGTGATGTGATAGCTGGATTAGCTTTCCTTTTATCTAGCTACGCAACATGGCAAACGGTCAGCTTTAATAAGAGGCAGAAGTCACTTGTCGAAAGCCAGGAAAAGCTAAACACCATTCTCTTGGAAAAAGAAAATGAAGATGCTCTGAAAGGAAAGCAAGCTGACCTTGGTGCATCAATTATAAAACTTGGCAGCAGTAAGTATCGGCTTAAGGTTTGGAATAAAGGTTCTGCTACTGCAAGAAACGTCAGAATTGAGTTCCCCGAAGGTAACGATTTAGTTATTGAATCAGAAGTGACTGACAAATTTCCAATGGAAAGCCTCGAAAAGTATCAAGCCGTTGAGCTAATAGCCGCTGTTCATATGCAAACGAAACGAAAGCATGTTGTTCGGCTAGTTTGGGAAGATGATGCCCAGTCTTACAATGAAAAGCTGTCTTACCCCACACTGTAATGTAACTGTCGGTTTTTTCACTAGAACGAAAACAACTACAGATAAATGCATATTTCTTTCGGCTATCTAACATCTTCAGTTGCTAAAGAACCTTCACACTATCGTGTCGGAGGTTCACTATGTTCAAAAACCTATTTTTTCAAACCAAAGCACTACCAGAGCTGTCATCTCAACTCGATGCAGAAATCCCACGCTACCCGCCATTCTTGAAGGGGTTGCCAGCAGCGTCACCTGAAGATTTGCAGTCCACACAAGACGAGCTAATTGCCAAACTGCGCCAGGTACTTGGCTTCAACCAGCGTGATTTTCAACGTCTGATTCAGCCCTGCATTGATCATCTGGCTGCTTATGTCCACTTACTGCCAGCTTCTGAGTATCATCATCACAGTGGCGCAGGTGGTTTATTACGTCATTCGTTGGAAGTTGCTTTCTGGGCAGCACAAGCAGCGGAAGGGATCATCTTTGTTGCCAGTGGCACACCGGTTGAGAAAAAAGAGCTAGAGCCAAGGTGGCGTGTTGCGGCGGCATTAGGCGGTTTGTTCCATGATATTGGTAAGCCCGTTTCAGACTTGTCCATCACTGACGAAGATGGACGCTATCAGTGGAACCCTTTTTTAGAAACCTTATCCCAGTGGACCACAAATAACAGCATTGAACGTTATTTCATTCGCTGGCGCGACGGACGGTGCAAACGGCACGAGCAATTCTCAATTCTGGTTTTAAACCGGGTGATGACGCCTGAGTTGCTCGCCTGGTTAACACAACCTGGCCCTGAAATTTTGCAAGCCATGCTGGAAGCAATTGGCAATACCGATCCAGAGCATGTCCTGTCTAAACTGGTCATTGAAGCTGACCAAACCAGTGTACAGCGAGACCTGAAAGCTCAACGAATTTCCGTTGACGACAATGCCCTTGGTGTCCCAGTCGAACGCTATCTACTTGATGCCATGAGGCGATTACTTGCCAGTTCCCAATGGTTAGTCAATCAGCGAGACGCAAGAGTCTGGGTACGAAAATCAAATCAATCAACCAATCTTTACCTGGTCTGGAAAAGCGCGGCTAAGGACATCATTGAGCTATTGGCCAAAGACAAGATACCTGGCATCCCAAGAGATCCCGATACCCTTGCAGACATCCTCATTGAGCGAGGATTGGCCATTAAATCCGCCTCAAATGAGCGATATGAAAGCCTTGCCCCTGAAGTACTGATCAAAGACGAAAAGCCAATCTGGTTACCCATGCTGCATATATCTGAGGCCGATTTATTGTTCAGCTCGAATTTACCAAGTAGCGTGAGACTGTTTAGCAAATCTGAGTGGGAAGCAACACAGCAAACACAAGCAGAGCCGCAGAGTCGCTCCAGTGAGCATTCAGACTTGCCTGAAGCGTCATCATCAATCGAACTCAGTAATTCGGCTGAGTCGCCATCGTCAAAATCGTCCGAACAAGATGATGGACTCAGTCGTGCAAGCGACGTTAATAACCCCCAGGCAACTGAAAATGCTCCAGGTGATGAATGTGAAAAGCCTAACAATTCATATGATGGCGCTATCTCAAATAACGTAAACCAGCACGATGAAGAAGCATTGAATCTGCCTGAGTTTTTGGCGTGGGTCCCAGAGGCCAGCAGTGCGTTGGTTATGGTTGGTGAACAGATACTGATCCGCTATCCCGATGCCGTAAGGCCTTGGTGCGCTCCCCGAAAACTGCTTGCTGAACTCAGTCGATTAGATTGGCTTGAACTAGATCCAGCAAACCCGACACGTAAGGCCAGAACTGCGACTACGAATGATGGCGTTCAGGAGCAAGGGTTACTGCTGAAAGTATCGATTTCTAAAGGGCTTACTGCACTGATTGACCTTCCCAAACAAGACGCAGAACCGGCGGCAGCAATTCAGAACGAAGAGGTTTCACCGCGACCGAGTCGAACTGAGACAACCAATGCCCAAGCAAAAGAGCCCGCCAAAAGAGCGGAGCGTAAGCAAAAGCCGATTGCGCCCAATGCGAACTCAATTACAGACCCCAAACACGAACAGCGGCAAAAGATGGTTAATTTTGTGAAAGATTTGCCCATCTTACTGACCGATGGCGATTACCCAGACGTGGATCATAGTGCCGATGGTATTCGCGTCACGATTCAAACCTTACGCCAAGTCGCCAATCAGCATGGCATTCCAGCCGGACAGCTGCTGCGGGGGATCTCGGCCAGTGACCAATGCCAGTTTGATGAGGGGGAAACGGTTCTGTTTACCGCTCACGCTAAACGTTAATCCATTTGAAGTTAAGCGGATTGTAAACGGTTATTTTGCGGAGCATGAATGAAAGAAAACGCATATGAGATGCCCTGGCGCACGAACTATGAAGCCATGGCAGCAGCAGGTTGGCTGGTTGGTGCAACTGGGGCAATTGCCGCAGAAATGCTGACTGAGCTACCACCTGAGCCATTTTGGTGGATGACAGGGATTTCCTCGGGCATGGCGTTGTATCGCCTGCCTGAGGCCTACCGTCTTCATAAGTTACAGAAGGGACTAAAAGGCAAACCTTTGGCTTTTATGGAGCTGTCGCATTTACAAAAGGTGATGGCAAAACATCCTGATGAATTGTGGTTGGGGTATGGCTTTGAGTGGGACCAGCGTCATGCTCAACG
The DNA here is from genome assembly GCF_019655335.1 of Shewanella hafniensis. Taxonomy (GTDB): domain Bacteria; phylum Pseudomonadota; class Gammaproteobacteria; order Enterobacterales; family Shewanellaceae; genus Shewanella; species Shewanella hafniensis. Next base: position 101,185 of record NZ_BPFD01000001.1, on the reverse strand, counting down.
CGCTTATGAAATTCTAAAGCGGGATAAGCAAACCTTGCTTAACCAAGGTCACGGCAAACAAATGGGTTCGACCTGGATTCATGGTGTCGAGCCCAAAGAAGAAGATGTGTACCAGCCAGTTGGTCACACCGAGGGGCATACCTTAATTGTCGGCACGACCGGTGCCGGAAAAACCCGATGCTTTGATGCGATGATCACCCAGGCCATTTTGCGTAATGAAGCCGTGATTATTATTGACCCTAAGGGAGACAAGGAACTTAAGGATAATGCGCAGCGAGCCTGTATTGCCGCCGGTAGTCCTGAGCGCTTTGTGTATTTTCATCCGGGTTTTCCGGAGCATTCAGTACGTCTTAATCCCCTGAGAAACTTTAACCGGGGCACTGAAATTGCTAGCCGAATTGCGGCCTTAATCCCATCCGAAACCGGTGCTGATCCATTTAAAGCCTTTGGCCAAATGGCACTGAATAACATCGTGCAAGGTTTGTTGCTTACTTCACAGCGTCCTGATCTGAAAACACTGAGACGATTCTTGGAAGGTGGCCCAGAAGGCTTGGTAGTAAAAGCCGTCACAGCCTGGGGGGAGCAGGTGTATCCGAACTTTAGTGTGGAGATTAAACGCTTTACTGAAAAGGCCAATACCTTGGCTAAACAAGCCATGGCGATGCTGCTTTTTTACTACGAACGAATTCAGCCCGTTGCCGCCAATACTGATTTAGAGGGGCTATTGAGTATGTTTGAGCATGACAGAACCCACTATTCCAAGATGGTGGCTTCACTGATGCCGGTGCTCAATATGCTCACATCAAGTGAACTTGGTCCACTGTTATCACCGATTGCAAACGACGTGGATGACAGCCGGTTAATTACGGATTCTGGCCGTATTATCAACAATGCCCAAGTGGCCTATATCGGGTTGGATTCATTGACCGACGCCATGGTTGGCAGCGCCATTGGTTCGTTGCTTTTATCCGATCTCACCGCCGTGGCCGGTGACCGCTATAACTATGGTGTTGAAAATCGTCCCGTAAATATCTTCATCGATGAGGCGGCTGAAGTCGTCAACGATCCCTTCATTCAACTGCTCAACAAAGGCCGTGGCGCAAAAATGCGTTGTGTGATTGCTACTCAGACCTTTGCTGATTTTTCAGCTCGTACAGGCAGCGAAGCTAAGGCCCGTCAGGTGTTAGGTAACATCAACAACCTGATAGCTCTTCGGGTGATGGACGCCGAAACGCAGCAGTACATTACCGACAATCTGCCTAAGACTCGGTTGCAGTACATCATGCAAACTCAAGGTATGTCGTCCAACTCGGACAGCCCCGCGTTGTTTACCGGCAATCATGGCGAACGCTTGATGGAGGAAGAAGGCGATATGTTTCCACCGCAGTTATTAGGCCAGCTTCCCAACCTGGAGTACATCGCCAAGCTTTCAGGTGGCCGCGTGATCAAAGGCCGCATTCCTATTTTAACCAGCTCTACACAGGCAGCTTAAGGAGTCTGTATGCATCATTCTGTTTGTCTGAAAATGACAACACTTACCAGTAAAGAAATGCTCGCTCAGTGGCAGCAACATAACCCTCAGTTCAAGGAAGCTTTAAGACTGCTTGAAACCGACTGGCCTCATGCTTTGGCTTCAGTACACTGTTTGGCGGACTATTTAACGGATGCGCTCACGTTAGATGGCCATTCCATCTTTGATTTGTGTCTGTGCAATGGCTTGGGTAGTTATGAAGAAGTCAGTTGTGATGATGACAGTGTACGCCTTTGGCATTTCATTGAGGCGCTGACCTGGACTGCCGCCAGTGCTTTAACGGGGATTCGCCTGCGTGATCCTGATCATTTCGAGTGGGCCGCCGTGGATGGTGTGTATTTCTACTCCTGGATTCGTAATCGTCCAAATCGGATGGCGTATTTGGCTGAAGGACGTATTGATGTGCGTTATGTCAGTGGCCATACGACGACAAAGCGGCTTAAACAAGTGATTAAAGCCCGGATTATGACGCCAACCGTTGCAGCCATGCTGGCGCGAGTAGAAGAGGAAGTTTGGCATGAGCAAGCATAAGTCGGTTTGGCTACTGTGTCTGGCACTGATGCTGGAGATTATTGCTATTGGCGTGTTAGTGCCCGGTGATTGGACTGGCCGGGTCATTAGTAAAGAAAAGCAGATGATCCAAAATCAATTGGGCGCTCAAACAAGCTATTGGATTGGTCAAACTAGCCATGGCTGGTATCAATCATGGGTTGTGGATACGCAGATGGAGCAATCTGTGCGTGATTTTCTAATCCCCACTGAAGAGCAGCGACTTCGTTCTAAAGGGATGGAGAACATGGGAGGCTTTTGGTTTGTGTGGGTAGAAGACCGCATTCAGGCATTTTTTGATGTGTTGTGCCAAGTGTTCACGCGATTTGCGTTGCTGATGGTCTGGTTGCCCTTTGCGCTTATTCTCATGTTACCGGCGCTGTGGGACGGCTTGATGACCTGGAAGATTAAGAAGACAACCTTTGATTTTTCGAGCCCTATCATTCACCGCTACAGCATGATTATCCTGGGCTCAGGTGTCATTTTGCTGTTTATGGGATTGTTCGCCCCGCTGGCTATTCCTCCTGTAGTGCTACCGTCGCTGATCATCGGTTTAGCATTAATGGCGGGGTTGGCGTTAAGTCACTTGCAGAAGAAGATATGAGGCCAGTTAGGCCTCATCTTGTAGAGCTAAAACCTTACGCCAACGGTATTGCCATTCTCGTCTTCCGCTGGCAAATGATAAGTATCAATAAGATGACCTTGAAGCCAAATATATTGCGGCATCCAAAACGAGTACTGTCGTATAAGAGCCAATACTTCTTTCAGCGGTTTGTTTGCATGAGGCTCGGCAAGGCGAAAGTACATGAATGAGCAATCATCTCGAAAGTACTCCTGAAGCTCTGAATCTGATAGCGTTTCTTTTAGCGGCCTGTTTTGTTCGTCGTCCTCATCATGGGAGTTGGCATAAATTTCAAATAGCTGCTTTTCAGTGAGCATCTCCAAGAAATGGTCTTCAATTAAAACCCCATCACTGGTATCGACATCCATACCATCTTTGACATCAAAAGCCATGACACATCCAGAAGATAACGCCACCTCTGATGGCTTCAGTACGTCATTGGCTTGTACAACCTGATGCCAATGATTAAAGCCAACAGAGATTGCAATTTCATCGAGTGCTTGAGTGTGTGTAATGGATTTTTCACGTTTAAGCTTTCGTGCTTTTTGCTTTAAACGTTCAACCGTGTCAGAGGAAATGATTTTAGTAATTTGCATTGAGTTTCTCCTATTAGCGAATACGGTGCCCACTGCCGAGGTCGCAGAAAAAACCTAAGCAAAAAATAAATTTGATTTGCATGTCGTCCCGTCCGGGTTTGCTAAAGTGGGCAGCTGGTCTCGACACGACCAATATCCTCATCATATCAACCGCATCAAAAAGATCAATTGTTAGTATTGTCTGAATAGAACCCTCAAAACATTCAAGAATTCGGCATCTAGCTGACCACTGAACCTGCCAATCCCAAGGCATTCTTCACTTCTCAATTCAAACAACGAGGAGTGACTATGGAACCTGTGAGTATTCCATCCTATATCGATGACCCGCCGCACTTCCTGCTTTGGAGTGCCGATGAGATGGCTCCCATTCTGTTGGGGCTAGTGATCGGCATTTTTACCGGTAATGCCTTGGTTTTATGCCTGTTGGGGTTGGTGACAACCAAGCTCTATCGGCGTTTTCGTGATGGTCGCCCTGATGGTTTTATTCTTCACGCCATCTACTGGGCTGGGCTGTTGCCAACCAAAGCCAAGACGATCCCTAACCCATTTATCAGGAGCTATCTGCCGTGAAGTTCGACGTGTTTTTAAAATCATGGCAAGGCACGCAATTAGAGAACCGATGGCAACGGTTTCTGATTGCAGTGCTGGTGCTATCTAACTTGCTGCTTGCGGTTGCGGCATTTTCTCGCAATACCGTGGTAGCCATTCAACCACCAACTTTGTCTGAAACGGCTGAAGTGTCACGAAACCAGGCCACTCAGCCTTACCTTGAATCCTGGGGACTCTACCTGGCTGAGCTTATGGGCAACGTGACGCCGGGTAATGTGTCTTTCATCCGAGTTGCTATCGAGCCGCTGCTTTCTCCAGCGGTGTACCAGCAAGTGGTCGATGCACTGGAGATTCAGGCAAGGCAAATCCGCGAAGACCGAGTCACGCTCAAATTCCAACCCAGACAAGTGGAGTATGAGTATGAAACCGGCCATGTCTTTGTGACCGGTTATTCCTTGGTCTCTGGGCCATCTGGAGATGAACAGCGCCAAACTCGCACCTATGAGTTTGACATCGATATTGAGCAATACCGTCCAAAGCTCAGTTGGATGGATACGTATGAGGGGCAAGCTAGAACGAAGGGAGTTCGTGAAAAGTTGACCCAAGAGCAAAACCGGAGGGTGAATGATGCGAACCAAAATTAGTCGATGGATAACACCAAGCTTAATCGCAATGAGCTTGAGTGGCGTCCTGTTATCTCAAGCGTCGTATGCAGACGTGGAATTGCCGATTGTGCCAGCCAGTGTGATGAAGCAGTCTGCTACTGCAAATCCACCGGTTCAAAGCAATTCGGTTGCAGCGGATACGCCAACAACGCTACTGATGACACCGGGGGTTAATGAACTGATCCCTGTAGCACTTGGTCATCTGAATCGAATTGTGACGCCGTTTGAATCGCCTCAGGTGAGAACAACCAGTGATGCTCAGACGCAAATCAAGGGGAATGTTGTATATGTGGCCACGGACAAAGAATCACCGGTTTCACTTTACATCACTCCGCCTGGTCTGGAAGCACCCGCGTTATCTGTCACCTTAGTACCTCGTCGTATTCCACCGCGTGAAATCACCTTAGCTATTGATGGTCAGCAGTGGCCTATTAAGGGCGTCGTGAACCGCAAAGCCGCCACTTGGGAAACAGCTCAACCTTACGTCGATAACCTACGTGACTTACTTAGACGCCTTGCACTAAATGAGTTACCACAAGGCTATGACATCCGTTTAGCTGGCCAAACTGACACAAGCCCGAAATGTTTTCAGCCGGGCTTAAAGTTTGGTTTTAAGCAGGGGCAAATTGTGTCGGGACATTACTTCACCGTATATGTAGGACTGGTTGAAAGCTTTGCCGATGAGCCGATAGAAGCCAGTGAATTAGCCTGCCATACACCAGATATAGTGGCAAGCGCCTACTGGCCTCGCAATATCTTGTTGCCGGGTGAAAAGACTGAGTTGTATGTGGTTGTTCGCAATCATCGTGAAGAAGCGGTGGAAAGTCAGCGACCTTCGCTTCTTGTAGGAGGTGAATAACGATGAAAGCACAATGGGAACAAATGAGCCCGAACATGAAGCGGGGTCTATCGGTTGGTGGTATTGCTGGCGGTCTCATTCTTATGGTTATGGTGTTTTCACCTAATCCTGACGATGGCGCAAGCAGTCGGAACCGGAAGGAAACGATCCGGCACATTCTTACGGATACCAATACTCGTGATGTTGGGGTCGATAGTTTGGCTGCGAACGTAAAACTACTCAGTGAGCGCAATGAACAGTTACGTCGTGAAGTTGAGCGCTTGCGTCGCGACGTCGATTCAGGACGGCTAAGCCCAGGTTCGCCTTCTATACCAAGTGAGGTCAATGCGGAGCTGGCCCGCCTTAGAGCGGAACTTGATGATGTTCGCGCAGGAGGTGATGCAGCAGTTGAAGGCAAAAATAGCCGTTTTGAAGTGCCTTTATCTGCCATGGAATTACCCAAAGACGAAAAGCCACTGCCGTCTAACCCAGACGACTATTTTGCCAATGCGCCGCTGCCTGATCCGCTCTATCAGCAGCCAGCCAATGGCCAAGGTACACGAGCACGAGATGTTCCATTGCCGCCAATCACGATTCGTATGATTGAGCCTGAAGTGGTTGCGGAACCAGAGGTTGTTGTGCAAGAAGCGCCGCCTTTGTATCTACCGGCGGGCAGCATCATCTCAGGTACTTTGATCACAGGTTTGGATGCCCCTACTCACGAGTCCGCAAGACGCGAGCCTTTTCCTGCATTGCTGAGGATTCAAAAGGAAGCCATTTTACCCAACCGATTTAGAGCGGATATCAAAGAGTGTTTCTTGATCGCCGCAGGTTACGGTGATTTGAGCTCTGAGCGTGCTTATTTGCGAGGCGAGACCATTTCATGTGTGAGAGAAGATGGTGGCGTCATTGAAACGCGACTGGATTCTTATGCCGTGGGTGAAGACGGCAAAGCCGGTATTCGTGGCCGATTAGTGTCGAAACAAGGCCAGCTGGTGGCCAAATCGATGATGGCCGGATTCCTTCAGGGCTTGGCAGGCGCATTTGATGTGAATCCTGTTCCGACGATTCAGACGGGTAATGCCGGTGATACTCAGCTGTACCAGCAAGTCATGAGCCAAGAAGCATTACAAGGTGCTGCGATTAAAGGCACCGGTAAAGCATTGGATCGAGTGGCCAAGTTCTATTTGGACATGGCTGAAAATATGTTCCCAGTCATAGAGGTAGACGCTGCCAGGAAAATTGAAGTCATAGTCACTCGTGGTGCCTCGTTGTCGTTGGCCACTTCGCAAGGGGGAGGTGCAAGAAGATGAAAAAATCCTGCATGTTGCTAACCGATCGAAGTCCGTTTCAGACAATAAGATGTGTATCCAGAGGAGAGTTAACCATGACGACATCAATGCAGAACAACCCAAAGCACCATTCAAAACAGTGGTCTAAAGCTGGATTACTTTTATTGGCAGTCGGCTCAACCTTATTGTCTGGCTGTAGTTCATTGGGTCTTGGGAGTAGTGAATATGGATGTCCAGGTATGCCTGACGGTGTGCGCTGTTTATCCGCTCGTGAAGTCTATGAGCTTACAAGTAATGGGGCTGCACCCAAGACGATTGATGCTGTGGCGACTCGAATTGGTTCTCCCTCTGGGTATTCACAATCTGATTTAGAGACAGGACTGCTGAGCCATCCAGCATTACCTGAGACGCAGCAATCTGCACCTCTTCGCATTCCTTCAAGAGTGATGCGAATTTGGATTGCGCCTTGGGAGGATGACCGTGGAGATCTGAATTTATCCAGCTACGTGTTTACCGAAATTGAACCGCGCCGGTGGGATATTGGGGTGTCAGCACCTCGAACGGTTTCGCCAGTGCTACGTCCACTTCAGACTCAAAGCGATTCAGCCTCAGCGGGAGCTGATGGTAAGCGCGATAACTTGAGTATCTACGGAGAAACTAACGAATGACAAATGCAGTTCGCACTATTCAAACTCAGCGCCTAATGACCATTGGTGCGCTTGGTTTGATGGCGTTAATGATTTCGGAGCCCTCATTTGCGGGCACCGGTGGTGATGCTTTCACTGATGTGTGGGATACCCTAAAAGATTGGACCCAAGGTACTTTGGGACGGATCGTAGCGGGAGCCATGGTACTGGTGGGTATTGTGGGCGGTATCGCTCGCCAAAGCTTGATGGCCTTTGCCTTGGGCATTGGTGGCGGTATGGGTCTCTACAATACGCCAACCGTCGTTGAAAGTGTTATGTCTGCAACTTTACCTGTCGTTGCCAGCACTCAAGAAGTCATTGGCACAACAGTTCCAGCAATCAGCGCCGTTTTACTGGGCACCTAATAATATTGACGGCTTCTCTTGTGCAAGGGGAGCCGTCATCTCAGTCTATCGACAATGATTTTTCGATATCGCAGATCCTTGCCATGAGTACTAAAGGATCAAACGTCGATTCTTTGAAGCCAAATTTCTTGTAGAACGTTTGCGCACTACCATCAATAGCATGGACTAAGATACCTGCGCCACCGACAGCGTTCATTGCTTGTACTGAGCGAATGATACAATCTTTTAAAAGACCTGCCGCAATGCCTTGACCTTGATAGGCGTTATCTACTCCAAGCCTGGCTAGAATCACCATGGGAATGGGATCTGGGCTATTTCTTCTTAATGAACTGAAAGCTTGCTCTCTGGAAACTGATCCCATGGCAATGGCATAGTACCCAGCCACTTGATGGGCGTCAGTGTCATTGACCACATACACTCTCGCGGTTCCCCGCTTTTGACTCTTTAACGCCTGTTTTCTTAACCAAGTATCGAGTTCTTCAATGCCACAGTGAAAGGCGTTAATCTCGTGCTCATCAGTGAGTAGGGTTGGTGCACTTATTCCCAAGGCGCTTTCCTTTTAAACAGATCTTTCATGCCTTCAAGAGTCTGTGGCTCAGCACGAAGTTCGTTATCAAACGCTTCAAAAGCTTTTGCTTCAAGAACAAAATCCCGCTGTTCGGCCAGTACGTTATGCGCTTCATTGAGCGCGGCTTGCTGAATGAATACGGTTCTATCAACTTTTTTTAAACTTGCTGCGGCATCGATAATGTCTCTTACCGATGGCAGTACTCGCATGTTGATTGGCGCTGTCTTTGTAGCCATGACACCATCCTCTGTATATCTATTTAATACACAGTTTAAATGACTTTTCCGTGTAGTCAATAGATATACGAATTATTGGGCGTGAAACTTTGAGAGTAGGTCAGTTTGATTTCGAGGGGATGTCACTCTTTCTGGTTTAAAACATTGCAAAAATTAACACCTAAGGTATGAAAAAAAGGAATCAGCTAAACCAGATGACTAGAGGGGAAGTCTGTAAGACTGGCAGATTGACTGCTCCCCTCCCTAAAGGACGGGGTTTCTCGCGGGATTTAGATGAAAGCTATACCTTTACAAATAGTGCGTAACAACACGTGGCACCCTAGCAAGGCATCCAATTCTTCAATCTATCTAACCGAGTCCACATAGGACAACTGCATAGACTGGAGCCTCGATTTACATTAACGAGGACTCCTCATGCGAAAACTATCTCCAATTATTCTGGCGCTTGCGCTGTCTCCATTGGTTCAAGCTGAACCTGTGTCTGAAGTGTCGCCCGTTGGCAAAATTGACGGCATGGTTTCTTTACCTGTCACGGGTATGAAAGCGGTCGAAAGCAATGGCCGTATTGTTTTCATGTCAGACAGTGGCCGGTTTGTCATTGATGGCACGCTCTATGATGCCTGGTCCAAAAAGCCGCTTACCAGCCTTGAAGAAATTCGAGAAGCGGGAAACACGCTGGACTTAAGTCGTCTTGGCTTAAAAATGGATGATTTGAACCCACTGACGCTGGGCGAAGGCAAAAAGAAAGTGGTGGTCTTTGTTGATCCACGATGCCCGCACTGCCATGAGCTTTTGAAACAAGCTTTACCGCTAACCAAAGAATACACCTTCCAAATACTTCCTGTGCCAGTGCTTGGTCCTGATTCAGAGCGTCAGGTTCGCCAGCTTGGCTGTGCGCGTGACAAAAAAGCGGCCACCGATGCATTGCTCAATGGTCGAATTAGTAACTTAGAGCAGGATGATGCCTGCAACTTAGAGCCAATGCAGCGTACCTTGGTGACGGCTCAAATCCTGGGCATTCAAGGTGTGCCTTTCATCGTCGCCAATGATGGTCGCATCAGCCGAGGCCGTCCTTATGATCTTTCTGCTTGGTTGGAGGGGCGTTAATGAAAGCCTCTCTGTATTCAGGGCAACGCGCTTCAGAGCTATTGCCAGTATTGGCCTATTCAGACGATGAGCAACTGTTTTTCATGGAAGACCAAAGTGTTGGCTTTGGTTTTCTATGTGACCCATTGCCGGGTGGTGATGAGTCTGTTGCAGACAGGGTTAATGTTCTACTCAACAACGACTGGCCAAAAGACACTTTGCTGCAATTTGGCCTGTACGCCTCGCCTGATATTCAAACCGACCTTCAGCGCATGATGGGCTTACGCCATCGTCAATCCGATCCATTGCTCAGGGCGTCGATACGCAAACGTGCGGACTTCCTCGATGGGGGCACGGTTCGACCGATAGAAGAATCAACCCAAACTCAGGTACGCAACTTTCAACTGATCGTCACCTGCAAATTGCCTTTGGAAAGTCCTATACCGACGGAGCGTGAGTTGAGTCGGGCATCCGCGCTTCGGGCTTCTTTCTCGCAAGCGCTGGCAACGGTTGGTTTTCGTGTTACTGAGATGACCGACCGAAATTGGCTCGCAGCATTAAGTGCTCAGCTTAACTGGGGAAAAGATGCTTCCTGGCGCAATCCATTACCAATCCGCAGTGAGGCAGATAAACCACTTCGAGAGCAAGTGTTGGATTATGACCGAGCTATCAAGGTGGATAGCCAAGGTCTGATGCTGGGCGATTACCGAATTAAAACCTTATCGTTTAAGCGCTTGCCTGAGCGGATCTGGTTTGGTCATGCCGCAAGTTTTGCGGGCGATATGATGACGGGCAGTCGCGGTTTACGCGGAAGCTTTTTGCTGAATGTCAGCATTCACTTTCCCTCAGCTGAGGCGATGCGATCTCGTTTAGAGACGAAGCGTCAATGGGCGGTCAATCAGGCCTACGGCCCGATGCTCAAGTTTGTGCCGGTGCTTGCAGCCAAGAAAAAGGGATTTGATGTTCTTTTTGAAGCCTTGCAAGAAGGTGATCGTCCTATTCGGGCAAATATGACCTTAACGCTGTTTTCACCAACGGAAGATGCGTCCATCAGCTCTGTTTCAAATGCTCGAACCTATTTCAAAGAACTCGGATTTGAGCTGATGGAAGACAAGTACTTCTGTTTGCCTATTTTCCTGAATGCCTTGCCATTTGGTGCTGATCGCCAGGCGATGAACGACTTGTTTCGATTCAAGACTATGGCGACACGGCATGTGATCCCTTTGCTGCCTTTGTTTGCGGATTGGAAAGGTACAGGCACGCCAGTGATTAACTTTGTTTCCCGTAATGGCCAGATCATGAGTGTGTCCCTTTATGACTCGGGCAGTAATTACAACTGTTGCATCGCGGCGCAATCGGGATCGGGTAAGTCATTCCTGGTAAACGAAATCATCTCTTCCTACTTATCTGAAGGCGGGCAATGCTGGGTGATTGATGTTGGCCGCTCTTATGAAAAGCTGTGTGAAGTCTATGACGGTGAGTTCTTACAGTTCGGGCGGGACAGTGGCATTTGCTTAAATCCGTTTGAAATCGTTGAGGACTATGACGAAGAAGCGGATGTGTTGGTTGGGTTATTGGCCGCAATGGCCGCACCAACGCAGTCATTAACCGATTTTCAGATGGCCAACCTAAAGCGTCAGACCCGTGAACTGTGGGAGAAAAAAGGTCGTGCCATGTTGGTTGATGATGTGGCAGCGGCTTTAAAAAATCATGAAGACCGACGTGTGCAGGACGTGGGTGAGCAGCTCTATCCGTTTACGACACAGGGCGAATATGGCCGCTTCTTTAATGGCCACAACAATATTCGCTTCAAAAACCGTTTCACCGTTCTGGAGTTAGAAGAGCTCAAGGGGCGCAAGCACCTGCAACAAGTGGTGTTGCTTCAGCTTATCTACCAAATCCAACAAGAGATGTACTTAGGTGAGCGTGATCGTCGCAAGATTGTGTTCATTGACGAAGCTTGGGATCTGCTGACTCAAGGTGATGTCGGTAAGTTCATCGAAACAGGTTACCGTCGATTTCGAAAATATGGCGGCAGTGCTGTAACGGTAACGCAATCGGTCAACGATTTGTATGACAGCCCTACAGGTAAAGCCATCGCTGAAAACTCAGCCAATATGTACCTGCTTGGCCAAAAAGCTGAAACCATCAACGCGCTCAAAAAAGAAGGCCGCTTGCCACTAGGTGAAGGCGGTTATGAATACCTGAAAACGGTTCATACCGTCACGGGTGTCTATTCCGAAATTTTCTTTATTACCGAAATGGGCACCGGGATTGGCCGCCTCATCGTCGATCCGTTTCACAAGCTGTTGTACTCGTCCCGTGCAGAAGATGTAAACGCGATTAAGCAGTTAACGCGCAAAGGCCTTTCTGTTGCCGATGCCATCTCCCAGTTGTTAAAGGAGCGAGGCTATGAATAAGTCCACGCTTTGGCCATTTATGGCTTCTATTACTTTGTCTATTGCAGGCAGCGGTTTAATGACCAGCTGGCTCTTAATGAAAACACTCGAACCCATCCACAGCCAGTTGGCGTTAAGTACGCCCATTGCAGTCGTGGATTTTGGGGAGGCGGTGTTGTCACTGGGCCCCAATGCAAGCGAACAAGACATCGAATCCAGATTGCTTCAGACCAATCAGCAAATTGAAAAGCTAAAAGCAGCCGGTTTTATCGTGCTGGATGCCCAAGCGGTGGTGGGTGCTGATGATTCTGTATTTGTGCCAGTAGGCTCAAAGGAGGTGTCTCATGCAGATACTCCGTAAAAGAATGCCTTGGCGGCCATATCTCATCCGGTTGACCGCTCTCGCGTTAATCATGGCCTTGGTAGGCACCTATGCCATGATGCGCTACCGAATAGGTATTGATACCCAGCAAGAGCGCTGCTTGCCTGATACCACGGTGTACCTGATTGACCTATGGAATAAAGAGCTCGTTAAGGATGGTTTGTATGCCTTCCTCTCAAAAGGACTCGCTCCGTTATATAACGACGGTACTCGGATGCTTAAACGCCTAACAGGGATGCCTGGGGATGAAGTCAAGGTGACGCCTGAGCATGTGCTGGTGAATGGTGCTGAAGTCTCTACCGGCATGGCATTAGCCCAGCGTCTTGGTGTGGCTGAAACAGAATTTAGCCGCTCATTGACGCTGCAAGAAAACGAGTATTGGTTTTCCGGTGAGGCCGCAACGAGTTTCGACTCCCGTTATTGGAATGCCGTTAAGCGCGAGCAGATTGTCGGTCGCGCTTGGCCGCTTTGGTAGGAGGTGGATGATGAGAAGACTATGCCTCTTATTTTTGTTGGTTGCTCCATTGGCTTGGGTGCAAGTGTCCTGGGCACAAGAGCCTTATCCGTTGTCTGACGAGGACAAAAAGATCGTCGAAATGAGCCGCAGCATTTTACAAAGTGCTGTGGATGGTTCATCTGAATTTATAGAGCCTTTTGCACCGGTTGAACAACCTGCGTCGCTCAAACACAACGATGAATGGTTGATATTTGCGTCGTCCTCACTGGGGGATTCCTCACTAAAGCAGCTATTTAAAGAGGCCAGTGCTACCGGCGCTATTGTGTTGTTTCGGGGAATTCCTGAAGGAAAGACCTTGGGGGCGGCTATCCGTGATTGGCTTACCCTGATGACGGGGCTTGATCCTGTTCCTCAGGTTCGAATCGATCCGAAAGCCTTTGTGCACTGGCGGGTGACTAGCGTGCCTGCCATTTTCCGCATAGAAGATGACAAGGTGACTGCAAGTGCACTAGGGGTTTACAGCAAGGACTGGTTGCAGCGTCAAATTGAAACAGGCAATACCGGTTCATTGGGTCAACGCGGTCCTATTCATTCCATTTTAGAACCGGATTTGATGCAAGTAGCGATGCAGCGTTTACAGTCGATTGACCTGGGCGCATTAAAGAAAAAAGCCATTGAGCGTTTCTGGTCTCGCCAAACATTTACTGAGTTACCCAAAGCCACGCAGTATCGGATAAGAATGGTTGATCCAACCATCGTCATGCAGCGGCCACTATTGGATGCCAATGGCCGAACATTGATCCCAGCAGGAACGCGTATTAACCCGCTAAAAGCCTTGCCGTTTACTCAGCAGCTTGTGGTGTTTAATGCGTCGAACGCTGAAGAAGTGGACGCAGTTGCGCATTGGCTTGAGACGCAAGATAGGACACTGCGCCGCATTACGCTTATCACCACGCAGCTCGACCGTACTCAAGGTTGGAATCGCCTCAATGCGATAGAAAAGACATTGGACAGTCCGGTTTACCTTCTCAATGCCTCGCTAAAGCAGCGCTTTGATCTGCAAGTCACCCCATCGTTTGTTCAAGCAAAGGGGCTCGCGTTTGAAATAGAAGAAATTCCAGCAAAGGAGCTTGTTCATGAAAAAGCTCAATAATACGTATCGTCTGTTGCGGACTCTCGTTGTCATGTTTGTCCTTGGCGCATCTATTCCTGCAAAAGCCGAACTGACCTGCCCAGACGCGGGTTTATTGTCGGGTAAGTTGCTGACGGATGTTTGCTGGTCATGCATTTTTCCTATCCGGGTTGCCGGTCTTCCTCTTGGCTCTGGCAATGTCCCAAGCGGCGCATCAAACAAGTCGTTTTGCTTATGTGAAGACAACTTAGGTGTGCCAAGGCCAGGTATTGTTACCAGCATGTGGGAGCCAGCGCGTCTGATTGAACTGGTCAGAACGCCGGGTTGTTCGCCTTCCCTGGGAGGGATTCGTTTACCGTTAGGTGATAGACGACTGCAAGGTGGTCATGGCGAGGGTGAATACGACACCGGTGATCTTGCTTTCTACCATTACCATTATTACGCCTTTCCGCTTTTGGTCATGCTCGATTTGTTCATGGATGGCAATTGCAATGCCGATGGTTACATGGACTTTGACTTGATGTATTTGTCGGAATTGGACCCAACATGGCTGAACGATGAACTGGCCTTTTTTACTCAGCCTGAAGCGGCTGCCGTTGCCAATCCATTGGCTATATCTGCTTGTACCGCTGACGCTGCTTCATCAACGCTTGGTAAACCCATCGACCAGTTGTTTTGGTGTGCTGGCAGTTGGGGCCATCTCTACCCGTTATCTGGCCACACCTTAGCGTTTGGCTCATTAGCAGAAAACACCAGCCATTTAGCGGCGCGTGCAATCGCGGCTCAACACAGGCGTGGTCTTGCTAGACGAACAATGGGGAACAGTGCGCTATGCCGACCTGTTATCGAACCCATGCTGCCGAAATCCCAATACAAGATGAGTATGTTCTTCCCTGTACCAGAAACTGAAAGTGCGCATGTCATCGGTGAAAGCACCATGAAATGGGGAGAGTGGCGAACGATCCCCGGTGCCGGTGAAGATGCGCTCTACATTTTGTGGCGCTGGCAAGACTGCTGTAACTCGGGAGGTTAACCATGAAACCAACACTTTTTACCCGAGTGTTAGCGGGTGTTTTATCAATCACTATGGCGTGCTTGCCCTTACATGGTGTGGCCGCTGATGTGCAGCGCCAATCCGGCCTAAGCGGACAACAAGAAGGTAAGCAATTACTGCAAAATTGGACGATGCCCGCACTTAACGGCAATACATTGTTGGTGCCGAGTGGCAGTGGTAATGAGACGATTAACTTGCAAGAGCTTTTCCCTGGTATGGATCAGGGCTCATTGGATGTCTTAACGGGCGTTTATGGCTCTGATGCCAGTATGAATCAATTGGGGACACAGCGCCAAGAGAGCATTGCATCCGAAAGTGGCGCTACGGGTGAGGCGTTTCGCTCGCTACAGCAAATCAAAGACAGGTCTCGGCCAGATATGGTCAATGATCCGCTTTGGGCATTAACTGATGCGGTTCAAACTGACCCCAATCTATTAACGCAAAGCTTCCCCGGCTGTGAGTCTCAAGGTGAAGGCAGCCCCAATTACCAGCAATGTGACAGGCTCAATACAGCGGTTAACAGCTGCACGATTACTCACGATTACACGGCAGGCATCATTGAGCATGTTTCAGGGCCGATGAACCTTCGCTCTTGTGGTGAAGGGTGTCTTGAAGTTTGGATAGGACGTATTGGCGACAACTACTGGAGTGGCCGTTGTAAAGTGTTTGAACAGGCCATCACACTCAAAGTCGTGAACCCCGATGCGATTACCTCAGCCGTTCTTGAGTACGCCAAATGGGATGACTACATGCAAGTGTGGCTTGGCGATCAGAAAGTCTGGTCTGGGCCGAACAATAACTTTCCACCAGAAACGGCTGGCCGCTGCGAGCTCAGTACCAGTTGGGCGCGCAATCCAAATACCGATCTCACTGCCAAGCTAAAAGCGGTAGAGCCCGGTTTAGAAGTGCCGGTAAAAATTCGCGTATCGGTTACGGGTAGTGGTGAGGGGTATGCACGCATCAAGGTGCGCTTTGATCCAACCAAGGTGGTGATGAATGATAGTTGGTCGCCACAATCCTGTATCGAACAAGCAGCGGATATCCCGGCTAAGTTTTCAGACTACAGCATTCAATGCACGGATCAGCCGTCTTCAACCAACGGATGTACGGTGGTCAATGGTGTTTCAGTTTGTGAATCCTACTTTGCCCCAAGCCCAGTGGCTGGCATATCGCCTTTGTGTCGGCGTGTACAAGTCAGTGTGGATGATGAAAGCTATAAGGGGATTGAAAATCAGGCCTGCCAAGTGCTTGAAGCGAATCCTTCCTGTGGATTCATGTCGTCAGAATGTGCCGAAACCAATGATAAAGGCGAATGCATTCGTTTTACCGATACCTATGACTGTGGATTGCAAACCAGCGATCCAAAGTGTGTGGTATCCAACCTTATGCCAAGTAGTTTTGAGGCCTGTGAGCCTACTCAGACGATTACGCCATTCACTGAAACCAAGCATGTACCGGATTACCAGGTGTGCGAAAAGATCAGCACGCTTACTCAGTGTCAGTTAGAGCGACGTGTATCCGCTGAAACCCATCAACAAAGTTGGTCCATCAAACGCGGTTGCTTTAGCTCTGAAACGCTCAGTTTTGTTCCACAGCACAGCAGTACTATGCAAACTGGAAACGCGACGCTGAGGATTTTTGATAATCAAAATACTGAGATAAAAATCACCGAGTCGCCATCCAAGGCAAATGGTTGGAAAACGACACTCTCACTGACGGGCAATAAGGAAACAGTGACTGAGACGAAACCGTCGATTAAATACCCTGAAATGACGTGTCCAAAAGGAACCTTGGTTGGCTCATTGTGCAAGGTCGTTAATGGGTCGATTATTTCGTGGCATGAACCGCAGGAAGTCACGCGTTCCAGATGTGAGTCCGGCTGGAACAAAGTCGATTTCGATACTTGCAGCCGAGAAGTTCAGAAGTGTTTGGCTCCTGCGAAACTGAGTGCTTCCTTGACCTTCTCTGGCAAATACTTAGAGCAAGACGTTGTTCATCAATCAAGTGATCCGGGCATAGACCAATGCTTGATGCAAACGGATCAGTTTACTGCGGTGCAGTGGCAGTGTTTGGATACGGGCACAAAACGAATCGAAGGGTTAACGGTTGGTAGTGGCGAGTTGGCGAATCTTGGAAGTCTTTATCCGGCGGTTGTTTCGTCTCCTGCTCATTTAACCAGTCGCGGCAGTTCTGATGGACTAGGGCTCTCATGCTGGAGGGCAAGAGCGACCTACAATGCTTCGACTGCTCATCCAGAGTTTAACATGGGCAGCTCAGACAGCTGGGTAGATGCCAATGGTAATACACAAACCATCGTCAATAACGGACAAAACACGACCACCAATACGTGTTCCGCGCTAGAGCAAAACCCAGCCTGCCAGTACGTCAGAACCGAATGCACTGAAGGCGGGGCTGGTCATGAAGGCTTCTGCTATATCCAAAGTTTGGTGTATGACTGTGGACAAAGCGTTGAAGTGCAAAATGCACGAATGGAAACTCAATACAACTGTGAGGGGCCAGTTCGCTGCATGGGCACAGATTGTTTAGAGCCAGAGTCAATCAAGCAGGCTAACTTTGCAGAAGCTGCTGCGATGCTTAATGCGGCGCAGTTTATGGCCAATGATATGTCATGCACGGGAGCTGATGGCCAAGATAACGTCGAGTGTACGGTCTTTAAAGGTAATGCTGGCCAGTGCAAAAAAGCCGTTGGTGGCATAGTGGATTGCTGTGAAAAGCCAAGTGGCGTGTCGTTATCGGATTACATCACGATGATAGTGGCGGTTAACAAGCTTGATACGGCAGTCATGGCCATGAATCCGTCGTCAGCTATCTATGGTTCGTGGAATACGCTTAGGGAGCCAATCACGAGTACCTGGAGTGCGGTTAAAGAGCCTTTTGTGTCTGCATGGGACTCTCTCATGGGGGCTGGACCATCAACGGCTGCTGGCGCGGGAGCGGAGCAAGCTGCGACTGGCTTCATGCAGGTGTTGACCAACAAAACGGCTGAATGGGTAGGTACGACTTTTGGTTCGGGGGCGCAATCGGCACTGTTTAGTAACGTTGGTGGCGCTGTTGGAGCCGATGGGGTTGTTTCGGGTGGTAACTTCGCGCTGGGTGGTGCTGCTGGCGCGGTTCTAAGTACGGTTATGACGGCCTACATGATTTATTCAGTCACCATGATCCTCATTCAGCTTATCTGGAAATGTGAGCAGAGCGAGTTTGAAATGAACGCCAAGCGGGTATTGAAGAGTTGCCACTATGTAGGTTCTTACTGCAAGTCTAAGTTCTTAGGTGCATGTGTTGAGAAACGGCAATCATATTGCTGCTTTACTTCGCCACTTTCACGGATCATTCAAGAACAAGTGCGTCCTCAATTGGGCCTTGGCTGGGGCAGTGCCAAGTCACCAAACTGTGAAGGTTTGACCGCGAGTCAGTTAAACCAGGTCGATTGGAGCCAAGTCAATCTCGATGAATGGATTGGAATCTTATCGATAACAGGCAACCTACCAGAAATACCGTCACTGGATCTGGAACGACTCACTGGCTCAGGAAGTACGCTAAACGTAGATGGAAATCGTCAGAGTGCCGCAGACAGAGCCATTGAACGGCTAAACGGAATGGATGCTCAGAAACTTCGCAAGGAGGCGACGGAAGAGGTAACAAGGAAAAATTGATACTCATATCTAAAAATTGTTAACTCTTATAGAAAGTAAGGTATTTGTTTACTATGATTATCAACAACGGTTTCTTCTTGGTATCAAAAAGGATAAATAATTTGTTTGTTTCAAGGGGGGGATTCTAATATACGATTTTAGTACATTACCAAAGAGCTTGTGGCTACGCTTAAGCAATACAGCTCAAGTCAACGTGAGCAAGCAATCAAAGACGCAGAAGTGGCGCTTGAAAAGCTGAATGGACGTATCGATGACCTAGAAAGTCGTGTTGACAGGAACTGGGACAGCATGTCTGAAGCAGCTCGTGAGCAAGCCAGAGTAAACCTAAAAATGCTACGTAAGCAACGAAATGAACTTGCTGAGTGGTATGGAAGCTTTAAAAACAGTTCTGAGAGTGCATGGGAACAGATGAAATCTG
Organism: Shewanella hafniensis; assembly: GCF_019655335.1. Taxonomy (GTDB): domain Bacteria; phylum Pseudomonadota; class Gammaproteobacteria; order Enterobacterales; family Shewanellaceae; genus Shewanella; species Shewanella hafniensis. The sequence continues at coordinate 82,086 of NZ_BPFD01000001.1, read as the reverse complement.
GCTTTTCTGATGCATACCTGAGTTTGATCGCAATACAATGCAACTGGGTGATCTGCCACTGTTTATTGCAGGTGATGTGAATGCTGACCTCAGTCTGCTGCATGAAGCAGCCGATGAAGGTTATATTGCAGGCGTTAATGCCGTATCGGACAGTCTTACCTGTTTTAAGCGGCGCACGCCGCTGGCGATTGTTTTTTCTGAGCCGGGTATAGCCGCTGTTGGCCTGCGTTTTAACCAACTGGCAGCATCCTGTTTAGTAGGTTGTGTGGATTTTAGCAAACAAGGCCGTGCGCTTACCGCGCAGATAAATCAGGGTGTGATGCGCATCTATGCTGATTGCGATAATTATCGCATTCTAGGGGCTGAAATGTGCGCGCCGGCAGCAGAGCACCTTGCTCACTTACTGGCATTAGCTATTTACCGGGAGCTTACAGTACATGACATGTTGGCTATGTCGTTCTACCATCCTGTTTTGGAAGAAGGGCTGAGGACTGCGCTTCGCGATATCTCGGTTCAATCAGCAGTTAGTCAAGCAGATTTAAGTCACTGTAGTGCCTTTGGTTCTGCTGCGCTTGATTAAGCCTGGTAACTATGTTGGTCAATTGAATTCGCGGTAAAGCGATTAACGATTACTTTTGATTAAAAGTGAGGATGACGAATGCCCGAAAAAGCGCTATTCCGAGAAGAAGACGTAGATAAGTTGCAAAACTTTCATTATGCTTACAAAAAGACAGTAGCGAAATATCATGCTTGCAGGCTTGATTTTTTTTATAAGTTATTTTGTTTTTCTCATAGTACCGGCGATGTTTCGACAACTGATATAAAGAATTTACTCAGTGCATTAGAGATAATTTCGACATTGAAATCCAATGCTGTCGATGAAGTGAGTACTCATAGCTTATTTATAGAAATTGAGAAGCAGCAGAAGAAACTTGTTGAGCAAGGTGAGATGGTCATTGAAATACTTAAAGCAGATCGCATTCAGACGGATTCAATACACAAATTAATTGTCATCATGAAACAATTTGATGTTTTGTTAAATCGTTTGGATCTAGGTTTAACGGCATCCTTAACTGATGTAGATGAGTTAACCGGTTTATTAAATCGAGCCGCTTTTGAGCGTACTGTAAAAAAACTGCAAGCTCAATCTTCACGAAGTGGAGAAATGTTGAGTCTTGCTATAATTGATGCTGATCACTTTAAAGAAGTAAATGATACTTATGGCCATAACTTTGGCGATTATGTACTAGAAGAATTAGCGGATTGTTTTGAAAAACATATTCGCCCTCTTGATAGTGTTTATCGTTATGGTGGCGAAGAGTTTTTGGTTTTATTACCCAACACTGATACAGAGCAAGCTGAGCGTGTTATGAACAGATTACGTGAGGAGGTAGCAAAGCTACCTCTAAGCAACGATGGTATTTCTGTTGCGCAAACTGTATCGATAGGGATTGCCAGCTTGGAATGTGATGAAGATCCTGACGAAGCGATTGAAAGGGCTGATGAGGCCTTATATAAGGCAAAAGACACCGGTCGGAACAAAGTCATATTATGGCAGGATAAATAGCATGGCATTTACGGATTATATTAGGGTGCCAAACATGAAAATTTTACAAAATTATCGCCGTCAACTGGTTCTGCTGTCGCTGCTATGTTTAGCCTTTACAGCGCTTTATTTGTGGCTTAATGGTTACCCGTCGAATAATAGTACCTTGATAACTCTGCTGTTAGTACCTCTGGTTATCGGTAGCTTACTATATGGTCTAATCGGGATGATAATCAGCAGTGTATTGGTTTTTTTAGTTTTCTATGGGCTATCTTATGGGCAGGATGTCACAGTAAGCTACTGGTTTCGCTTTATAATATTTATTGCTATTAGTGGATTCGTTGCCTTTTTTGTGCAAGTGCAAGCACATTATGAGCGCCGTATAAATTACCTGTTAAACCATGATCCTGGCACCAAATTACCAAGTAGGCTTGCCCTTTGGCAGGCGATAGATAATCAGCTCAATGCTAAAAACATGGCGCAGAGTCCAAACGGGCTTGCTGTGATAGCAATTGATAACTTACATGATATATCAATTACATTTGATCATGATGTAGCCGATGAATTGCTGGTCACTATGTGGCAACGCATTGTAGATGTTTTTTATCCTGGCGCAAAAGCCTATCATTATCATCGTGAGCGGTTAGCGGTGTTATTTCACAACCCTGAATCTAATACTGACGTTTTACAGCGCAAATTAGCAAGTGTTTTGGCTGAATCGGTTAAATATAATGGCATTCCTATTCACTTTTCAGCTCATGTGGGCTATGTGCCAATCGACTCCAATCTTCGTGGTAAGCGAACAATTATTAATGAAGCAGAGTCCGCTTTGCTTTATGCCATTGAGAATGACAGACAGCTAGTTGAGTTTAGTGCAGAGATGCGCTGTGAAAAGCGAACGGCATTAGCTATTTTGGGGAGTGTGCGAACGGCAATGGCATCGGGTGAGTTAACCTTACATTACCAGCCAAAAATCGATCTTAAAAACAATAAAGTAGTGGGATTTGAAGCCCTCGCTCGTTGGCGTGATACTAAGCTTGGTGTTTTATCTCCAGCGGAATTTATCCCGCTGATTGAAAATACAGAAATAATTCATGATTTCACCTATTGGGCCATCGACTTTGCATTAAAAACATTAAAGAAATGGTCTTCTGATAAGCCTGATTGCTTTATTGCTGTCAATGTTTCCAGTCATAACTTATCCGATGATGGCTTTGCTGACAAAGTAAAATCACTCCTTAAAAAATATACACTAGCCTCATCAGTATTAGAGTTAGAAATCACAGAATCTGAAATTATGAAAAATCCAGAAAAAGCGATAAAGGTTCTGCAAGAGTTAGCTGATATTCCTGTGGTGATATCTATTGATGATTTTGGTACTGGCTATTCCTCATTGGCCTATCTCAATCGTCTTCCCGCAACGGCTCTAAAAATTGACCGCGCTTTTATCAGCCAGCTAGACAATGACAAAAATGTAAAAGCTATTGTAACGGCTGCAATTGATTTAGGGCATGCACTTGGCATGAAAGTGATAGCTGAAGGGGTTGAAACCGAAAACCAGAGGAAAATACTTCAAGAATTGGATTGTGATATTGGGCAAGGTTATTTATTTTCAGCCGCCATGCCAGAAAGTGAGGCGCTGTGTTGGAAAGTGCTGTGAGTTTGGCTTTGTTACGCAAAACAATAATTCACTACAGTTTACATTTATAGCATGTATTGACGGGCTGTTTAACCCAAGGGATATTTAATGCAATCTGAACAGTTAGAAGTGTTAAAATTCATTAGCCAGTATCCACCTTTCGATGATCTACCCGAAGAGCAGTTAAAAAAGATCGCTCTAAATGCAGAGGTTGCATACTTTCGGCAAGGCACAGAAATACTCAATTTTGGAGACATGATCCGCGACTTATATATGGTGAGAAGCGGCGCTGTGGAGATCTACCGACGTAAAGGCGAACTCTATAACAGGATTGACGCTGGTGGACTGTTTGGACAGATGGGGTTGTTAATGAACAACCGTGTGCGTATGCCTGCCAAAGCGATAGAAGACACCTTGGTTTACTGTATTCCGGAGGATATTTTCAACGAGCTTTGTGATGAGTTTGAAAACTTTGCTGACTATATGGAACTGGAAGACAGCGCGCGTTTGCGAAGCGCAATATCCAGCCGCTCAGAAAGAAATGACTTTACCACTGCCAAGGCACGTAAGATCTTAGCGAGAGATCCGGTAACGTTGGAGGCGACGGCATCGATTCAAGAAGCCGCGATACTGATGGCGGAGGAAAATGTCACCTCTTTGCTTATTGTTCGCCCAGCAGAAGAACTCACAGAAGAAGATGATGAACAACTACTTGGAATATTGACTGATCGCGATCTATGCATTCGCGTATTAGCTCAGGGTATTGATACCAATATCCCAGTGAGTGAGGTCATGAGTTATGACGTGGTGTCTCTGGATTACAACGCTTATGTCTTTGAAGCCATGTTAACCATGTTGCGCTACAACGTGCACCATCTCCCAATTTTAAAAGATAAAAAGCCGATAGGAATTATTGGCATGACGGATATTGTCCGTTATGAATCTCAAAACAGCTTGCTGCTCGTTAGCTCTATCTTCCAACAAACCAGCGTTGAAGATCTCAAACAAGTTTCTGAACAAGTGAAAGACTGCTTTGTACGAATGGTGAATGAAGATGCCAACGCTCATATGATTGGTCGAGCCATGTCGGTCATTGGTAGTAGCTTTAAACAGCGTTTGGCTGAATTAGCAGAGCAAGAGCTTGGCCCTGCGCCAATTCCGTATTGTTTGGTCGCGATGGGATCGATGGCCAGGGATGAACAGTTAATTGTAACGGACCAAGACAACGCCCTTATTCTCGACAACAGTTATGATGTTGAGATGCACGGGGAGTACTTTGAAAAGTTTGCCAAATTTGTTTGTGATGGTTTAGCAGCATGCGGCTATGCTTACTGTACTGGAGATATTATGGCTACCAACCCAGAATGGCGAAAAACTCGTGCAGAATGGGAAGAATGCTTTGGAAACTGGATAGACAATCCAACCCCTGAGAGGTTGTTAAATAGTAATATCTTTTTTGATCTCCTCGGTGTTCATGGGCGAGTGAAATGGGCGGAGCAATTAAGCAGCTTTATTGCGAGAAGAGCGAAAAGAAATAACCGCTTCCTTGCATGTATGGCTTACAACGCGATACGTCGTACACCGCCATTGGGCTTCTTCAAAGATTTTGTTATGGAAAAAGATGGTCGTCACCGCAATTCTATTAACTTGAAAAGAAGAGGTACTGCGCCATTGGCAGATTTGATTCGAGTACATTCATTGGCAATTGGTTCCCGTTCGCAAAACTCGTTCGACCGTTTAGACGATATCAATGATGCGGGCATCTTACCTAAAGGGCGAGGAATGGACTTGAGGGATGCAATGGAATTGATCTACATGGTTCGAATTCGTCATCAAGCACTCGATATCGAAAATGGAGATGAACCAGATAATAACATTGAGCCAGAGAACATGTCAGAGTTTGAGCGCCGAAACTTAAAAGCTGCTTTCCAAATCCTTAGTGATGCACAGAGCTTCATCAAGTTCCGATACCAGAGAAGTAGCAAATAATGTGGTTCTCAAAAAAGGCAGCAAAAGATCAGCCGTTGTTGGATACGTCTCGGACGCCAGAGTGGTCAACGTTATTCAAACAGCTCGCGAAAGAAGTAAGAGACGAGAGGCTCAAACGTTATTACTCGACACCGATGGTTAATGGGGAAACACCAATTGAGGAAGTGCCGTTTGTCTCGGTAGATTTTGAAACGACAGGTTTGAATGCGGAAGAGGATGCAATTCTCACGATTGGACTTGTGCCGTTTACTATTGATCGTGTTCAATGTAGTGGCTCTGCGCATTGGGTTGTTAATCCTAATCGTGAGTTAAACGAAGAGTCAGTCGTGATTCATGGCATCACTGATTCTGAAGTCAAAAACGCGCCCCAATTAACCCACATTTTAGGGGAAATATTGGATGCGCTGTCAGGCAAAGTTGTGCTTGTTCATTATAAAAATATCGAAAGGCTGTTTTTTAATAACGCGTTGCTAAATAGTATTGGGGAGGGGATACAGTTTCCCGTTGTCGATACGCTAGACATTGAACATGCGATACAGCGCCGTGAATGCAGTGGCCTATTCAATAAGTTAAAAGGTAAGAAGCCAGGCTCTGTCAGGCTGGGACATGCTCGTGAAAGGTATCGCCTTCCTGCTTATCAACCTCATCATGCTTTGACCGATGCGCTGGCAACTGCTGAACTGTTTCAAGCACAGTTGCAACATCATTTTAATCGAAACATGCCAATCTCTTCGATTTGGCAATAAGCGTTGTTTATGATGAAGGCAATAAAATGCAATGAAAGGTAGGGGCTTTGCGATTATGATGGCGGACTGAGTAACCGCTTATAAGAACTATGTTTTTTGAACATGTGTTTGGTAGTGATGGGAGGTTTCATCACTCAGACTCCGAAGAAAGTAATTTAAATTTGGTCACGTATTTTTAAGGAGATTATCCGTGAGCACCGATAATAACGGTGGCATTCAACGCCCCGATGGAAAGGTAAACGCGATAGACACTGACTATCAAATTGGTCAGGATAACGTCGCGTTAAAAGTAGGCCCGTTTGGCCTTGATATTCATAACCGTGTTTTTGCAATTTCTGGTTTAGCAATCATCCTGTTTGTTGTAGTAACACTATTATTTCGAGAACAGGTAGAGCCGTTTTTCGCAGATCTAAGAGCGGGTTTGTTACACCATTTGGATTGGTTCTTTCTTGCATCTGGCAATATTTTTGTCATTGTCTGTGTTGGGTTGATTTTTACACCGCTAGGTCGCGTGCGAATCGGTGGTACTGAAGCGACGCCAGATTATTCCTATGCGGGTTGGCTGGCAATGCTCTTTGCAGCAGGTATGGGTATCGGTCTGGTGTTCTTTGGTGTATCAGAACCTATGTCTCATTTTAGTTCTGCTATTGGTGGCGTGAACGTTGAGAACGGTGTTCGTACTGACTGGGCCCCTCTAGGTGGTGCAGAAGGCGATGCAAGTGCCGCATCTGCACTAGGCATGGCGGCGACGATTTACCACTGGGCGCTTCATCCGTGGTCAATCTATGCTCTATTGGCTCTTGGTTTGGCGATTTTCTCGTTTAACAAAGGCTTACCACTTACCATGCGATCCATTTTTTACCCACTGTTTGGTGAGCGTGTATGGGGTTGGACTGGTCACATTATCGACATTCTTGCCGTTGTAGCGACAGTTTTTGGTCTGGCAACGTCTCTAGGTTACGGTGCGTCTCAAGCCGCAACGGGTTTGAACTTCCTGTTTGATGTTCCAATGACGAATACTACGCAGGTACTATTGATTATTGGCATCACCGCACTTGCTTTAATCTCAGTTGTTGCGGGACTAGACAAAGGTGTGAAAATCTTATCTGAGATCAACATGGGGCTCGCTGCGCTTTTACTGCTTTTCGTTATTATTGTCGGCCCGACGATCGCGATTTTAACTGGCTTCTTCGAAAATATAGTGTCATATGTGGCTAATATTCCTGCCCTATCAATGCCATTTGGACGAGAAGACGTAAACTATTCTCAAGGTTGGACAGCATTCTACTGGGCGTGGTGGATTTCTTGGTCACCATTTGTCGGTATGTTCATTGCGCGTGTATCTCGTGGTCGTTCAGTTCGTGAGTTCATTATTTGCGTTACCCTTATCCCTTCCTCTGTTTGTGTGTTATGGATGACCGCTTTTGGTGGTAACGCTATAAGCCAATACGTGAGCGATGGTTATGAAGCTGTGTTCAAGGCAGAATTACCATTAAAACTATTTGCCATGTTAGATGTGATGCCGCTAGCTGAAATTACATCTTTTGTCGGCATTATTTTGGTGGTGGTATTCTTCATTACCTCTTCCGACTCTGGTTCACTGGTTATTGATACTATTGCCGCGGGCGGTAAGGTCGATGCGCCAACGCCTCAACGCGTATTCTGGTGTACGTTTGAAGGCTTAGTTGCGATTGCGTTAATGCTTGGTGGTGGTTTAGCAGCAGCTCAAGCAATGGCCGTGACCACAGGCCTACCTTTTACCATTGTTCTGCTTGTTGCAACTGTTTCCTTAGTAAAAGGCTTGATAGATGAACCGAGGCTATAAGCGCAGCAACTAAGAGAATTTATAGCTTATAAAATTCTTCGACAAAAAAAGTGCTAAAACCTACTGTATAATTAAAGCCCCTTCATTAGGGGCTATTTTCCTAGTTGGCGGGGTTATCTGTTTCCTCTTCAGTGATATCGTCATCGGTTGAAGGCACCGCTTGCTCAACTTCTGCTTCTTTACCCTTAGCTTGGGCTGATTTTCGTGCTCGAATTTCGATATCAATAATGCGTCGTGCAAGTTTGATAATTCGCTGTTGCCATGCGTAGTTGCCATCAACACGTTGTTTGTTGCTAAGCACGCTAGACAACCAGAGTGTGTCCATTGAGATCATCAACGCATCGAGTTTGCGAACTAAGCCGACAAACTGGCCAACCTGAGGCGAGCTGATTTTGGCGTTGAAGGTAATCGGGTCGGTGTAGTCAGGTACTTCATCGATGCCGTTGGACTCCATCAGTTTGTCCAAACGAGCTTGTTCGTTGTCTACCGCTTTAGCGCAATCCTCGATCAACTGGCTAATGATCTGTTCCACTTCATCAATTTCGTTCTCATCGCCAATGATGCGCAGGATGACATCGATTCCGTAAAGCGCACTGACCGTCCGTCTAAAAACACGGTCAACGACACGTTGCGCCTGTAAGCTATTAATTGTGAATGATTGTTCAAAGATGGGTTTTGAGTAATTGGTTTTTGCTTGGGCCATAAGTTTGCTCCTGATATGACAATAATCAGTCCCTAGCCTAATCCTCTGTGAGGTAATGGCCTTTCAGCTAGGTGGAAGAATTGAGCATCTTTCTAACTATCCTGTCTGGATAAGACGGTTACACTGACTATCAAATATTGCTGATCTGTTTCAGTGATATCTACGCCTGAGAGCATGAGCTCAAAGGAAGCCCGCCGCTGAGTATTATCAGTGGTAATAAGAGGTAGCTAGCCTCCTTAAACAAATAGCCTGCATGTTTTTACATGCTCAACCATGCGTTCCTTACGGTTCGCCTTTTCACCACCCAACTGGGGGAGTTTTCCCCAGTTGGGGGTGACTCCTTCAAAACCAACATAAGGAGTCACCAATGGAATATATCTTCGGATTTATTATCCAAATCGCAGGCATTATGTTGCTTGCAAAACTGAGCTGGTCGCTTTTGCGATTGCTTGCTGGTCAATGCTTGCGCCCGTTTCGATTTGTACTTACTCAAATCAAGCGATTGCTCACACCAACACCAAAACGTCGTCCAATGGCGGTGCCTAAAGCTCCTGGTATGCCCCGTTTGACACCTGCGTTTTACAAAGAGCCACATCCGTACGACATGGCTTTACTCGAAATACCAACCTATCTGCGTCGTCAGTCTTCTTTGCCCAGCCGGGCAGAAGCGACTGTGTGCACAGAGTTCAACTAAGACAAGGAGAACATCATGAAAAACCAAGTAACACTCATAGGCTACGTTGGCTCTGAGCCAGAGACGCGAGCCTATCCATCAGGTGATTTAGTGACCAGTATTTCACTGGCCACTTCTGAAAAATGGCGCGACCGTCAATCCAATGAGCTCAAAGAGCATACAGAATGGCATCGGGTCGTTTTTCGAGATCGTGGTGGATTTAAGTTAGGGCTAAGGGCAAAAGATTTGATCCAAAAAGGAGCGAAGCTTTTTGTTCAAGGGCCTCAGCGCACGCGCTCATGGGAGAAAGATGGGATTAAGCATCGATTGACCGAAGTGGACGCGGACGAGTTTCTGCTTCTTGATAGTGTGAACAAAGCATCCGAGCCATCACCGGCAGATGATGCGGGCTCCCAAGGTAATTGGGCACAAACATATCCTGAACCAGATTTTTAACCGAGCGAAAACGCTTTAACCCAGCCGGGAGTACTTTCCCGTCAGGGTCAGACTCCCACTTTGATTGTCGGAGTCCACAATGGAAAAACCAAAGCTAATCCAACGCTTTGCTGAGCGCTTTAGTGTCGATCCAAACAAACTGTTCGATACCCTAAAAGCAACAGCATTCAAGCAACGTGACGGTAGTGCACCGACCAATGAGCAGATGATGGCGCTCTTGGTGGTTGCAGATCAGTACGGCTTGAACCCTTTCACCAAAGAGATTTTTGCGTTCCCTGATAAACAAGCTGGAATTATTCCAGTGGTAGGTGTCGATGGATGGTCTCGCATCATCAATCAACACGACCAGTTTGATGGCATGGAGTTTAAGACTTCAGAAAACAAAGTCTCCCTGGATGGTGCGAAAGAATGCCCGGAATGGATGGAATGCATCATCTACCGGCGCGACCGTTCGCACCCAGTCAAAATCACTGAGTATCTGGATGAAGTCTATCGACCGCCTTTTGAAGGTAACGGCAAAAATGGCCCTTACCGTGTAGATGGTCCATGGCAGACGCACACTAAGCGAATGCTAAGACATAAATCCATGATCCAGTGTTCCCGCATTGCGTTTGGCTTTGTGGGAATTTTCGATCAAGACGAAGCGGAGCGAATTATCGAAGGCCAAGCAACACACGTTGTTGAGCCATCAGTGATTCCACCCGAGCAAGTTGATGATCGAACCCGAGGGCTTGTTTACAAGCTTATCGAGCGGGCGGAAGCTTCAAACGCTTGGAATAGTGCATTGGAATATGCCAATGAACATTTTCAGGGTGTTGAACTGACGTTTGCGAAACAAGAAATATTTAATGCACAACAACAAGCAGCCAAAGCGCTCACACAGCCTTTAGCTTCTTAGCGCCACGCATTCATTTTACTAACCCTGGCGGGATTATTCTCCCGTCAGGGGGAAGGTCTCGTCTTTTTTTTGGAGATCTTCCATGACTAAATCAGCCTCACTTTTTCGCTTGGTATTGGTTGTTGCCCTTGTCGTAGGTTCGATTCAAGCCGGTAAAGCGGCAATTGATTCGGTTCAAGCAAGTGTTGTTCAGCACCAAACAGCGTTAGCACAAGCTGCAAAGTAACCACTTAACCCTGAAGGGGAGTTCTCTCCTTCGGGGGAGTCTCCCCCTCAAAGGAGACAATATGAAGGTTATCGACCTATCACAACGTACTCCTGCATGGCACCAGTGGCGCATTGCAGGGGTTACGGCATCTGAAGCCCCAATTATTATGGGGCGTTCACCCTACAAAACACCTTGGCGATTATGGGCAGAAAAAACTGGATTCGTATTACCGGAAGACCTGTCGAATAATCCAAATGTGCTTCGCGGTATACGGTTGGAGCCTCAAGCAAGGCGAGCATTTGAGAATGCGCATAATGACTTTCTTCTGCCATTGTGTGCAGAAGCCGATCATAACGCAATCTTTCGAGCCAGCTTTGATGGCATCAACGATGCGGGCGAACCCGTTGAACTGAAATGTCCTTGCCGGTCAGTTTTTGAGGATGTGCAAGCTCACCGAGAACAAAGCGAGGCGTACCAGTTGTATTGGGTGCAAGTACAGCATCAAATACTGGTCGCCAATAGCACGCGAGGTTGGTTGGTTTTCTATTTTGAGGATCAACTGATTGAGTTTGAAATACAACGAGACGCGGCGTTCTTAACTGAATTGCAAGAAACGGCGCTTCAGTTTTGGGAGTTAGTTCAAACTAAAAAAGAACCGTCAAAATGCCCTGAGCAAGATTGTTTTGTTCCCAAGGGTGAAGCCCAATACCGCTGGACATCGCTGTCCCGCCAGTATTGCTCAGCACATGCCGAAGTGGTTCGACTGGAAAATCACATTAAATCTTTGAAAGAGGAAATGCGAGACGCTCAGTCAAAATTGGTCGCCATGATGGGTAACTACGCTCATGCCGACTATGCTGGGGTCAAACTCAGCCGCTACATGATGGCGGGTACGGTGGACTATAAGCAATTGGCCACCGATAAATTAGGCGAGCTGGACGAACAAGTTTTAGCTGCTTACCGAAAAGCGCCACAAGAGCGGTTGCGTATCAGCACCAATAAGCCAGAGCAGCCCGTTGAAACACCAATCAAAATCAGCCTTGAGCAAGAGAACCTGGTTCTGCCAGGTGACTCGCCGAGCTCATTTTACTTTTAACGTTCACTTGGAGCCGATTTCGGCTCCTTTCTCATGCACTTACATCGAGTGCATCAGAAAGCAGTTTCACTCGTAGCCAATGCTGGGTACGAATGATAGAGCGAGCTGAACTCTTACATACACAGCCATACCACAATCAACACACCACCCGACGGGGACTTCAGTCCCTGTTGGGGCATGGGGCCTCGTCAAAACAGATGAGGTTTACCATGACTGAACAATCCCCATTTTTGGTTCAAGTGAATCAAGCGTTTAATGTCTCGGCTCCTGATGCTTTCGTTCTGGAAGGATTTAGTGCCGACACTACCCATCCAAACATTCCCGTTCGCAAGGACGAGTATGTTTTTAGAAAAGAAGACTTACGTGACGTATTGGCGTTCTTGTCTAACCCCGACGGTGACGGTTTGTATATTACAGGCCCCACTGGATGCGGGAAGACCTCGCTAATTTGCCAAGTTGCTTCTCGATTGAATTGGCCTGTTCAGCAAATTACTGCGCACGGTCGATTGGAATTGTCCGATCTTATCGGTCACCACACACTGGTTAATGGCAACATGACCTTTGTGTATGGACCGCTGGCACTGGCTGTAAAGCATGGCCATTTGCTGATCATTAATGAAATGGATCTTGCTGAGCCTGCTGAACTGGCTGGACTCAATGACATTTTGGAAGGTGCCCCTTTGGTCATCGCACAAAATGGCGGAGAGATCATCATGCCACACAACAAGTTTCGTTTTATCGCTACCGGCAACAGTGCGGGCAGCGGTGACCAGACGGGCTTGTATCAAGGTGTGCTTCAACAGAATTTGGCTTTTCTTGATCGCTTTAGAATCATCGAAGCGACCTATGCAGAGCCTTCTGTAGAGGAAGCCATTCTGGAGAACGTTGCGCCGGGCTTGCCAGAAGTCTTTCGCCAAAAAATGGTGAAAGTGGCTGGTGACATTCGCCGTCTATTTATTGGGGGCGCGGATGGCGGCGCTGAGCTTAGTATCACCATGTCCACTCGGACCTTGGTGCGCTGGGCAAAGTTAACACTTGCTTTTAAAGGCGCTCCTAACGCAGTGGAGTATGCACTGGTTCGGTCTTTGACGGCTCGTGCTGAGTTGGAGCAACGTGAAGCCATTCACCGTATTGCCGCTGATGTCTTCGGTGACCACTGGGAGGATTGATGATGGAAAAGTGCTTTGCTCTTTACCGTTACAGTCATTCTGATGGGACAGCCAAAGAATGGGCGATTTACGTTGGATCAGATACCCAGGAGATTGAAGTCCGGTTTGGAAAAGCAGGTCAATTGTCGCAGCAGCGATTGATTGACTCGACTGATCCTAACGCAGAAGCAGACCGAAGAATCAATGAGAAAATCAACAAGGGTTATCGATTTGTTGGACAAGTCGGCATTGATCATCAAGGGCGGTCATTTGAACTCTCAAATGCGCTAGATAGTGTCGCGTGCGCCAATAACGTCAGTTGGGAGTTTCGTACTCGCAAGGACGTCAATGGCCAAATCTCGCTGGCGCAAAAAGCGTTGTTCGATATGGCAAAGCTGCTTGAAGCCTATGGCTTGGCTGTTATTGATGATAACCAGGTCAGGATTGGAGAATGGTCATTAGGGTTTTGCAAAAGCGGATTACCTAGTACCAATCAAATCAGCATGGTGTCAGGTGAAGGCGCTGGCATTGTTAACACGGATGATGGCCCGTGGCCATTGTTGCTGTTACTGGCCTTTAAGCGTCAATTACCACCACTGTGTTCGCTCACAGTAGCGAGTCCTGAAGGGATAGAAGTATCCGACCAACTGAAGTTGGAAAAAGATGTATTGCGGTTGCTAGGCAGTGATTTAGAGCGGGTTCGCCCGATTGCTGAAGCACTGGACTTAATGCCTGCGAAAATCGATCTCAACCAATCGTCGCCTGATTCGCAAAATTACTATTTCTGATAGTGATGTTGCCATTAGCGCGTCAACTACTACCACCCAAACGGGGGCCATTGCTCCTGCTGGGAGTGGTGCGTCCCCATCTCGCATGAGGATGCACTATGAGTATTCAAACCCTCGACAAACTTTTGATTTGTCACATCGACTGTTCCATCTGGAGCGGTAGAAAAAAACTAAGGCCTGAAGATTTCAGATTAGCCAATGGTAGTCAACTTCCACCGAAGGATGTTGCCAGCTTAGGGAGTAAAAAAATTTGCGACCCAGAGGCATTGGCGAACTTTGAAAGGCTTAAGAAAGAAGCGCAGCGCTTGTGTGAGCAAGTCGGTGTGCGGTTTTTAGGTGGCTATGCCGTCCCTGAAGACCGAATTGATCAGATTGTTCCAGAGCTTGACCGGATCGGTCAGGAGTTTGCGCAGTGCAAGCAGTTGTTCTTGGACAACTATGATCAGGTGACGTTTGACTGGGTTGCAAAACACCCGGAATTTGCAGATGCAATCCGGCGTGCGCTGTCACCCATCGAAGACGTGGAACAACGACTTCAGTTCGATTATGCCATCTATCGAATGCAACCAGCTGAACAAGCTGGTGGCTTAGATGACAAGGTCAATGGTATGGGACACACCCTCTTTAGGGAAGTGGCTCGTGATGCCAATGAACTGTTTGAGCGTTCCGTTGCAGGTAAGAATCAAATCAGTCAGCGAGCCCTTAATCCTCTGAAGCGGTTAAGAGACAAGTTGGATGGTTTGTCATTCCTGGATCATCGAGTTCAGCCGATGGTTGAAGCGATGGACAATTTATTTGTTCGTCTGCCGAAGACCGGCCCTGTGACAGACAATCTCTATCACGAACTGATGGCGACCATTTTAATTTTGTCTGATCCAGACAAGATGAGAATGCACGGTGAAGGTCAATTGGATATCAGACAACTGATGCCCAAACCTGAACCTAAACCCGCGCAGCCAGTTTCTGCTCAGGCTGATAACTTACGTGCAATACCACAACCAACCGTCAGACCAAACATTGGTTCGACTGTACCAAACTCATTTTATTTCTAACGTCCTTGAGGGCATGTTGCCCTTAAGGGCGCATGTCCTCTGAACTATGTAAGAGGAAATTATGCAATCAAGCATCCATAACCCCAGCCAACTGAACCAGTTTGAAGCACATTTTCGTGGTGTGACTGATGCGGTTGAAAGTGAATCGATACCAGAAGTGGCGTGTTGTCGAACGTTAGTACAACGGTTGTACTCAACACATAGTGTCGTGATCCCCAAGAATCCTGTTTTGATCGCAGATGCGGACGCACAAGGAGCTTGGGTAACGGCCATGGTATTTGTTCCAAACATGGCATTGCAGCAAACCGCTTTTGAGCGGGCCTGGCTGCAATATCAACACGAGGTGTCTACTCAGTTACAAGATCAGTACGGTCTGACATTGGATGACATCCTGAGTTTAGACCAGCTTAAAACGTCATTTGAGCAGCACGAGAGTCCAGCTCAATTGGTGGCTTGGTTAGGTCAAAAATACGACCTGGATAAGCTAAAAGCACAGGTTTAAACATCCATATTCCCAGCGGGGAAACGCTCCCGCTGAGGGAGTATTCCCCCTAATGATTAGGAGACTCCCATGAATCATCCATTAAAAAATGCACTGCCAATCGTTGCCGCAGCTTATGGCGAAAAGTTTGGTGTGAAGGTGCTTATTCAAGGACAAGATGCGTTTACCGATGGTGAGCGGATTGTGATCCCAACAGCAAACCCAGACGACCCACACTATCAACAGATAGCTTGGGGTTATCTGGCTCATGAAGCGGCGCATATTCGGCATACCAATTTTGACATGGTGAAGAAGGCGTCGTCTAAGCCGATCCGTAAGGCACTTCTCAATATTATTGAGGATGTGCGCATTGAAAACGAATTGGCAAGGGATTACCCCGGAACCCGGCGCAGTATTTCGCTAGTGATTGAGTACATGGTGGACACACAGCAAATGTGTGTACCTGAACAGCTTGAGCCTGCATCTAACTTGCAAGCCTGGTTGTTGTGCCGCTTGAGATGCCATTTTCTGGGCCAGAAAGCGCTGACGCCTTTGTATCAAGCAGTTGATGAAAGAGTGAGACAACTCTTTCCTGCCGCAGCGATGAGCCGGTTAAGCGCCATGCTGACAGCAGTGCCTAGCCTGGCATCTACAGGTGAAGTGCTGAAACTTGTCGATGCCATCGTTGCCATGTTGGAAGAAGAATCTCGTCCACCACAGGATGAGTCGGATGCTGATAGCGGTAATGACATTGGACAAGATTCGAGTAATGACAGCAATAGCAGTAGTGACAGTCAAACCCCGGAAACAGGTTCGTCTGCAACAGGGGATGCTGCTGAAACGGGTGATTCTGATAACTCTGATCAAGCTGACAACTTGCGACAAGCCTTAGAGGCCAGTGCCGCTCAGTTTGAACCCGATACCTTTGCACAAGTGGCAGAAGTGTTGTCGGAACAAGCTGAAGGACATCAGGGCGTCACTCCACTCAGTTTGCCCCAAGCAGAGCAAGCTATGTTGGGTGACGAGGCCATCTTGACCTTGTCGGCGTCTGAGTCCGCTCAAATTCGAGCCCGACTTAGGGGCATGGTTCAGTCCAGTCAGGACAATCGGAATCATGCCAAACGGCAAGGTCTTCGAGTTGCAACCCATCGTCTTGCCGCTTCACAAGCAGGTGAGTCGAGATTGTTTATTCAAAGGCAACCTCGCATTGCGCCCAATGCTGCTGTGCACTTGCTTGTTGATATATCGGGCTCAATGGGTAAGCCCATTGGCGAAGGTAATCGAAAGTACTTTCATGTTGCCAATGAAGCCGCTTTGGCTTTGGCCATGGCACTGGAAGGCATACCGGGTGTTGTACCTGCGGTCAGTTATTTTCCTGGTATTCATCAGGAAGTTTCTATCGCGTTGTTGCCCAAGCAATCGGTTCGACATCGGGCCGCCTGTTTTGACCAAAAACCACGAGGTTGTACGCCTATGGCACAAGCGATGTGGTTTGCGGCAAACAGTTTGTTAGCGCAAAAACAGAAGCGAAAGCTAATGATAGTGCTAACCGATGGTGACCCAGATGATTGGGCTGCCACGCATGACATTGTTGACCGGTGCAGACGCAGTGGCTTTGAGCTACTGGGGATCGGGATTCAAACACGCAGTGTTGAGAGATTCTTTCCACAAAGCATCGTGATTAACGACGTCAAAGATCTAAAGCGTGAGTTATTCGAAGTAACACAACAACTGTTAATTCAGTAACCACATCCATTTTACCACCCTGCGGGGACGATTCCGTCCCCGTCTGGGCATGGGTTCGTCTCCGTTTTTTTGGAGACTCCTATGAAAAACAAAAAGTTCTTAGCTGGCGAAGAAGCCGGTACTTACATCGTTCCTGAGCAAGTGACTGAAGCGGATATCTTAGATATGGCGCTCAAGCTTGCCCGTGGTCGATTGAGTAAAGGTCGAAAAATTGAACAGCCATCGTCGGCGTTCTCATACCTACAAACACTGATGCACGAGTATGAGCACGAAGTCTTTGGCGTACTGTTTCTTGATACAAAGCATCGCGTTATTCGATTTGAAGAGCTGTTCAAAGGCACTTTAGATGCGGCGAGCGTGTATCCAAGGGAAGTAACAAAGCGAGCGCTAGAACTTAATGCAGCAGCAGTGATATTGGTTCATAACCATCCATCGGGTGATCCTGAGCCAAGTGAAGCTGATAAAAGCATTACTCATCGACTCCGTGACGCCTTGTCACTTGTTGATATTCGAACGCTTGACCATGTTGTGGTCGCATCCGAGGGCTGCGTTTCGCTTGCCGAACGCGGTTATCTTTAATGAATGGGCGCATTGCCCATTCTCCTACATCACAAAAGCAGTCCCATCAACACACATCATCACAGCTCGAATTTCTATTTGAGTTTGATGATGCCCCAGTCACTTGGTCTGACACGGAAATCTGGCAGTTACGCGAAGGCATTCTATTGGATGCGATCCGAGTATTGCTGGATGGCCGTGTCAGTACTCGGTTGCGAAAGGATGTGTTGTCGTGGATTCAAAATGACGAATTAGCGCCATTTTGCTTTCGTGTTTGCGCGATGGCTGCGGTTGTCGATCCTGATGTGCTTCGTGACTCCATCATGTGGCTATTAAGACGACATGGTATCCAGCTTGACTAACGCTCCTGTATTAACCGAACGGCTAATGCAGGACCTAAGCTGACTTTTACCACCTGTGGTAGGAGTCAGCATTTTACTTAAGGAGGTTATATGGCGTTACCTTTACAGATTGAAACAGTAAGGCCATATCTTAATGGCCAATGGCTTCAAGTCTTGGCGGCATTGGTGCCTGAACTTGATGCCGCTATTGCTCGAAAAGGCCGTCATGTGGCTTGTCCTGTTCATGGCGGTCGTGATGGCTTTAGGCTGTTCAAAGATGCTGAATATACCGGAGGTGGCGTTTGTAACACCTGCGGGATCTTTCATGATGGCTTTGAACTGTTGTCTTGGATTAATGGATGGAACTTTGCTCAGTCTATTGAAGCAATCGGCCAGGTTCTTGGTATTCAACCCGGACAAATACAAGCGTCTATTCGGCCAATACCGAGTAACGCAGTTGATTGGAGGGCTAGAAAGCAGGACGAGGACAAAGCGATTATCCATCGCTTGAATCAAACCTGGGGAGAAACGCTATCTCTTGCAGATACTCGTGCGCAACCAGTTTGGAACTACTTGCATCGTCGTGGCATTGTTACGCGGCTTCGTCCTGAATGGGATTCGGTGCTGAGGTTTCATCCAAACTTGCCTTACCATGATGAAGATGGTCTGTTTATCGATAGCTACCCAGCGCTGCTAGGTAAAATCGTTACGCAGCAAGGGCGTTCGGCCACGTTTCATCGGATCTACCTAAGTGAAGATGGATTCAAAGCGCCGGTTGAAAAGCCTAAAAAGATGATGCCGATACCAAGTGACAGAACAATCACTGGTGGTGCCATTCCGATAGGTGAGCCTGGTGAAGTACTAGGTGTTTCTGAAGGCATCGAAACAGCTTTAGCGGTTACCAGAGCTACGGGACAGACATGTTGGTCGGTTGTGAATGCAACGCTACTGGCTAGGTTTGAACCACCAAGTAATGTGAAAATGCTGTACATCTGGGCAGACCACGATCTCTCTGAGACCGGCCTGAATGCAGCGAATGAACTCAAGAAAAAAGCCTGGCAAAAAGGCATTCTGTCACAAGTCTTGATCCCTCCGATACCAACGTCACTCGGCGTGAAAAGTTGGGATTGGAATGATGTGCTGAATGTTTACGGTGCCATCGGCTTTCCGAAAGTTCATATCTGATCCAAGGGGCTTCGGCCCCTTTTTTTGCGCCTTGCATATTTGAAAAAACATGGAGAATGAAAAATAGATAACCAATAGGAGAAACAAACATGATGGTATTAACCCTGTTAACAAAGCAGATTGATGGTGAGTTTACGGTTTACTGGAAGACCGGCATTCGAAGAGGTGGCGAGCTAAAGGTCAATTTAGGTGAGCAATACGACAAGCTACCTGAGCAGCAAAAGCCAATTGCAGCTGAGCTCTATGCTATTCATCACCTCTTGTCAGTGAAAGAGGTGATGGGCAGTAACCGAAGCGGCAATGGGCTTCAAATCCGAGTCAGTAAAGGAGCCATCAAAAAGTTACAGAAACAACGCTCAACTCAGCATTCACTGTACATCCTGACTAGGTTTTTGCTTACTCGATACCAGGAAGCACAGATCTCGGTAGAGAAACGGGACGATTGGCTCTCACATTCCTTCGAAGAATACAGCGTCGATAATGCTACAGTGAGAGAAATCGATGAGGTCATCAACGTTCCGAACATTGGACCTGTCGTGGTGACTCGTCATGCACTGGAACGGTTTGTGGAAAGGCTTTCAGACGGTGTACCTAAGCATCCTTGGAAGGCTTTGTGCACAAAGCTGTTATGTTCTGCGCTAACTAAAGCCGAGTTACCAGAAAGCGTCGCTACTAAAAAAGCAAAAAAATATGCACAAGAGGCCGAATTCTGGCAGCACGTGGAGAGCAAGATGTACTTTGTTATGATTACGGGTGACTCAATGAAGACATTGGTTACGGTTTTTGCAGTAAAGTAAGCTAATGTAGTATTCGCACTTTATGAATATTACTTATGTGCCAATTGCAGACATTTACATTGCAGTTCTCACAAATTCGCTTTTAATCAATAGCAGACATACAAACAGCGTTCGTTTTTATCGTAGCTATATGGATGAGATGACATCATTGTGATGCCTAAAACCCGCTGGCAACTTCGTTGCGCGATAAGGCTCATCAACAACCAACTGTCACAGTTAAAACTAAGTAAAGCCCCTGATAAAACCTTTTTGACTCGGTTAAAAGCGATGTTGCCCAACCGCTGTCGACCTGTGATAGTCACCGATGCAGGCTTCAAAGTGCCGTGGTTTAAGGAAGTCAGCGCCTTAGGCTGGCATTTTATCGGTCGTGTGCGCGGTAAAGTATCCATTCGATTACCGGGCCAAAGTGAATTTATCAGCATTGCAAAGGTGTACAAACAAAATGGGCAACAGCCGATGGTTCTGGGTGAAATCGCTCTTGGAAAATCGCAGGAATATGCCTGTCGCGCAGTACTTGCAGGCAAAGGCTGGAAGCTACGGAAAAAGGACAAACACCACTCGTATAAAGAACCGTGGCTACTCGTGTCTAACTTGGCGTATTGCTTCAATTATGCAAATAAAATCAATAAGCTCTATGCTGCGCGGATGCAAATCGAAGAAGCATTCCGCGACCAGAAAAGCCAGACTTATGGCCTTGGCAGCGACGCTCATCGCACGAAAAAGAAAGGTCGGTTAGAAGTTTTGCTTTTACTGGCTGCGCTCGCCAACTGGCTGCATTACATGCTGGGGCTGGCAGCTGAATTGGCCGCTGAACACCGGTCGTTTCAGGCGAACTCAGTTAAAACTCGCAGGGTGTTATCGTTCAATTATCTGGGTAAACGACTACTCCGATTAGCCAGAGTTGGCATCAGCGGCGAGGAGATCCAAGCGGCAGTCATGCAACTGCTTGAATGGGTCAGTGTTTTTGATTGGTCAAATGTCAGGAAGGCAATTGCATGATGTTGTTAGATTATTTCTGGGGATCCGTCAGGCAAAATGATTGGTTAGTATTCGGTTTGCTTTTGGGGGCCTTTTAGCTAAATTATATAAACCGGAGAGGTGCACGTGAACGAATACGTAATTTATGAGTGCATCAAGCAAGCTTTATCCTCAGCACCGCGCAACCAATACACTGCAGAGCTTCATTTGCAGATGTACAAATATGCCGATGATTTAAAAACGATAACTGCAAAGAGTTTTGCGAAGGTGTCGGTCTAAGAAGTAGTTTTGGGACTGAATTCAGCAAAATGCGTAATCTTGTAGGGCGTTTGAAAGCTGCAGGAATGGATACTGTTGAGCGCCACAACAGAACAATCAGGTACAGTTGGGTCAGCAAACATTTATTTGATACGCTTGAAGAAGTTCAAGACTATGCCACTCAATGGCTTTGGTTTTACAATCATGAACGGCCACACAAAGCCAATGGCGGAAAACCACCATTGATGGCCGCTTAGTATCTACTTTTAACTGCGGTTAAAAATGGGGTGATTACCGTCCCACGTTAGAAAAAAAGGACCACTAAATTGAAAGAAATAGAGATTTCTGGCCCCCTTGAAGCCGCAAAGAAGACCGCTCCTGAAAAAACTTATATTGTTGGGGTCGGCGCGTCTGCTGGGGGGTTGGAGGCTATTACTCAACTTATCAATCATTTAAGCATTGATACGCCTTGTGCCTATGTAGTATTACAACATTTATCGCCTACACATCGTAGCATGATGGTTGAGATTTTGAGCCGAGAAACTCTACTAAGAGTTCAGGACGCTGAGCATGGAACCATTCCTCAAGCTGGACATATCTATGTGGTCCCAGCAAATTTCAACGCTCACTTTAAAGAAGGTCGGATTGCTTTGGTGACAGCACAACCAGAGATTTCGCCAAAGCCTTCCGTGAACCAGTTTTTGATATCTCTTGCCGCTGAAGAGGGCGAGTCTGCGATAGGGATTGTGCTCTCTGGTACCGGCTCTGACGGCGTTGCTGGACTGCGCGCTATTCAGGCTGCAGGCGGTTATACCTTTGCACAGAAACCTGAAACCGCCAAATATGATGGGATGCCACGTTCGGCCATTGAAGCTGGCGTGGCTGATTATATCTTAAGTCCAGAAGACATTGCCTTGAAGCTGCCACAACTGCTGGAAGGCTCTAAACAGGAATTAGAAAAAACGTTACCGGCAGATCTGTTATCTGTCCTTCTGGAAAAAGTACGCAGTCATTTGCAACACGACTTCTCCGGTTACAAGGTGGGCACGCTGATAAGACGTATCAGACGACGTGAAGTTGCCACAGGCAGCAAAGACTTGGCCGCTTATATCCAATGGGTTGATGCCCACCCGCAGGAGCTCGAGCTCTTGGTTCGGGATATCTTGATTTCTGTTACAGCGTTTTTTCGAGACAAAGATGCATTTGAAGCCCTCAAACGTGCCATTGCGGAAATTTGTAACCGTAAGCCTGCAGGGAGTGAGATTCGTATTTGGACAGCGGGCTGCGCCACTGGTGAAGAAGCGTACTCTATTGCAATGCTGTTTTCCGAAGCCCTTGGGGATAAATTGCCCCTCTATAAATTGCAAATATTTGCAACAGACATTGATGAGGAAGCTCTCAACGTAGCGCGCCGCGGCGTTTACCCGGCAGCCTCTATGGCTGAAGTCCCAACCGAGCTGATAGAACGATATTTCCAGCCGGTAAATCGGGCGTTTGAAGCCGGAAAGTTACTTCGTGACCTGATTATTTTTGCCCGCCATAATTTAGTAAGTGATCCGCCATTCTTGCGACAAGACCTGATCACCTGTCGTAATGTGTTGATTTATTTTGATGCATCTTTGCAAGCAAAAGTGCTGCAAACCTTTCATTTTGGCTTGCTGCAAGATGGGTATCTATTCCTTGGGCATTCCGAAAGCGTGGCGCATGCAGAGCAAATGTTTATCCCTGTTAATCGTCCAGAACGACTTTTCAGGAAAACTGGCGCAGGTACGCCACTCCCTGTTGTTTCAAGCAATCCACGCAAAAATAGTGTCGCTCGTTCTGATCTGAAGCAAACTTTTATTCTGGATGGTCTAGTCAATCATTTCGGCCTTACAGTGGCGCTTTGCGATAGCGATGGCAATGTGATTCATACCGCCGGAAAAGTAGAAGAATATCTGCAATTTCCGGTTGGAAACACACGTCTAGTGATTGGCCAAATTGTATCAGCCAGCTTGCGGGGGGAGCTGTTAAGTTTAACGCACAAGCTCAACCAATCCGGCAAAGCACAACGCGGACGCCTGCGAAAGCACGACACTGCTCACGTCCGTATGTATGTTGAGCCCATCAAAGACACGAATAACCAGATGATGCTGGTCATTTTCGCCCCCGAGAAAAAGGTGACCATTGACGCCGAACCAGTGCCATCGACCCCAAATCGTGAGCTAGAAGACGAACTAGTCGCAACCCGTGAGCATTTGCAAACCTTAGTTGAAGAAATGGCAACAGCTAATGAGGAAATGCAGGCACTCAATGAAGAGGCACAAGCATCCAACGAAGAGCTGCAAGCAACCAATGAAGAAATGGAAGCCGCCAATGAGGAACTGCAAGCGACTAACGAAGAGTTGGTTAGCCTTAACGAAGAAATGAATGTTAAAACGACTGAAATGTCGCGTTTATCAGAAGAGTACGCACATCTTTATGATTCGTTGCAATTTCCTATCATGGTTTTTGACAGATCTTTCCAGCTTACTCGTTTCAACGGCCCCGCCGCTCGGCGATTTGACCTGCGTCCAACCGCATTACGCCAACATCTATCAAGTCTTCGACTGCCCAAGATGTTCCATGATTTAGAACAATCCTTTGTAGCAATACTCGCCCATGGCGATAGAGAAGAGAAAATAGTCCATATAGACGGTCGCACCCTGACCCTGATGATTAATCCAGGTATCAATAAAGCAGGTGATGTCACTAATATTGTGGTGATCTTGATGGATGTGACTGACATTACTCAGGCACAGGCTGAACTCAAACAGTCGCAAGAGCATCTCCATGCATTGATGGAAAACACATCGATCCTCTTTGCGATGAAAGATTTAAGAGGCAGCTACGTCTATGCGAACCGTCGTTTTATTGACTTCTTTCATCTTACCGATTTCGACTTTTTGGGGCGTAGTGATTTCGATTTAATGAGCCGTGAACTGGCATCTATGCTTTGGGAAGGCGACCTGAAAGCCCTGCGTGAAGGCAAGGCTGTTCAGTTGGAATCTGTTGCGACTATCAACGAGACGATTTATCACTTGCGGACCAATCATCAAGTGTTGCTAGATGCACGTGGTAACCCCAGCGTGTTTATTATTGAAGCCGAAGATATAAGTGCTTTAAAGGCGGCTGATGAACAACTGCGTATCACTGCACAAGTATTTGAGCATGCCGGCGAAGCAATCGCCGTGACTGATAGCCAGGCCGAGATTCAATCCGTCAACTATGCTTTTACCGGGGTGACTGGCTATACCAAGGAGGAGGCAATTGGTCAACATATCGAAAAGTTACTGCAATCCGGTCAGCACCCACAAAGTTTTTGTGAATCAATGTGCCAATCAGTCAATGATTCTGGTTTTTGGCAAGGTGAAATCAGCAACAAACGCAAAAACGGTGATTTATATCCTGCATGGCTCACAATTAATCAAATCAAAGATAACAACGGTCATGTCGAGCATTTTGTCGCCGTGTTTTCCGATATCACCGCGATTCGTGATACTGAACGCAAAGCCGAGTTTTTGGCTAGTCATGATGCATTGACCAAGTTGCCAAATAGAACTTTATTCCAAGACCGACTGCGTCAGGCTTTACTCTTTGCCAGAAGAAACAACCAACGAATTGCAGTACTTTTTATCGATTTAGATAATTTTAAGAATATCAATGATACGTTGGGACATGACTATGGTGA
Source organism: Shewanella hafniensis (assembly GCF_019655335.1). Taxonomy (GTDB): domain Bacteria; phylum Pseudomonadota; class Gammaproteobacteria; order Enterobacterales; family Shewanellaceae; genus Shewanella; species Shewanella hafniensis. Next base: position 57,266 of record NZ_BPFD01000001.1, on the reverse strand, counting down.
CCAACTATTAAAAGAGGCCGCATTGCGGCTCAGAGAAGTAGTGCGAGGTCATGACACGGTGGCACGAATGGGCGGGGATGAATTTACAGCCATCTTGACAAACTGTGACGAAGAAGCGGCAACACAAATTGCCTCACGCATCATTAATGACTTAGCCATGTCATACAATGTGATGCGTCACCAACTGTTTGTTTCCGCCAGTATAGGTATTGCATTCTACCCTGAAGATAGTAATAACAGCACTGATCTGATTAAAGCCGCAGATAGTGCCATGTATCGAGCAAAAGAAGATGGACGTAACCGTTTTGAATTCTTTAAGCAGGAAATGCATACCAGACTTATACGTAAGAGCGCCATTGAAAGTGGTCTCAGAAACGCCTTAGCTAAGAATCTATTGGAAGTGGTTTATCAACCCAAATTCAGCATCACACACAGTAAACAATTGGTGGGCGGCGAGGCTTTGCTTCGCTGGAAAGACCCTGATTTAGGAGTGGTCAGTCCACAGGATTTTATTCCCATTGCGGAATCGTCTGGCCTTATTGGGCAAGTGACTGAATACGTATTGGATTCCGTTTGCACTCAGATATCGCAATTGGAGCAGTCTGGTATCAAAACCGTCAGTATTGCGGTCAATATCTCTGCGCGTGATTTATTAGTGCCAGGCTTTGCTTATAAGTTGATTCAAGTAATCGAACAATACCAACTCGGTACTGGTGCGATTATGCTAGAGATCACTGAAGGCTCATTGTTGAATAATAATGCGAACGTGTTCGACAATCTAAAAGTTGCTAGCGAGAATGGCATTGCTATCTCGATTGATGACTTCGGCACGGGATATTCGTCATTATCTTACCTAAAACGATTACCGTTAAGTGAGCTGAAAATTGACAAGTCTTTTGTCAACGGACTTGGCCAGGATAAAGAGGATGAGGCTATTGCACTGGCGATCATCTCTCTGGCATCGGCTCTTGGACTTAAAACAGTTGCAGAAGGCGTTGAAACACAAGCACAGTTAGCATGGTTAGAGCAGCAAGGCTGTCACATGGCACAAGGTTATCTGCTCGCAAAGCCTTTGCCGTTGTCTGAATTTGAAGATTTACTAGCAAGAACAGCATCAAGCTGCTGCATAGCAAGCTCAGAAATGAAGATGGCAGGTCGTTAACATGGAGAAACTACTCAGCCTTTGCGAACATGAACAACTGCATCTCACCGGTGCGATTCAACCACACGGTGTTTTGATATATGCCAATGCTGCAGGTGTTATCACCCATTGCTCTGCCAATGTCGAAAGCTTGGTTGGTGTTGCGCCAAAAGCCTTATTGGGGCAGCCCCTTCAGGCTGTTTTTGGAGAGGTTGTTATGCCAATAAACGGAGACAATCGCTGTGTCTACACCGAGCGTGCCTGGGAGTTTAATGGCTATCTAGATTTTTGCATCAACATGTCTGATTCAGGCGATTATTCCATTGAAATCTATCCGCATTTTGCATCGGATAATAAAAACAATAAAGAAGTTCAATTGTGTGAAATGCCACAACATGAGTATCAAATAACGCAGCAGCGAAATGAGCTATTGGAAGAAGTTGCGAAAATGACCGGATTTAAACGGATCATGTACTATCAGTTTGTCGAAAACAATGATGGCGAAGTCGTGGCTGAATTTTGCCATTCTTCAGTTGATGGTAGTTATTTGAAACTTCGTTTTCCTGCTAGCGACATTCCTCAAATCGCTCGAGATCTGTACATTAAGAATCCATGGCGAATGATCCCTGATGCCGCAGCGGATGCTATTGCAGTCCTATCCTTCGAGCAAGCAGCACCTGACTTGACCTACTGCGACCTGCGAAGTGTTTCTCCGATGCATAAAATCTATTTAGCGAATATGGGCGTCCACGCCTCACTCTCTTTTCCGGTCGTGGTAAACGGCAATTTGATTGCATTGGTTGCTTGCCATGACAATAAACGTAACATTGTGCCGTATGCAATGCTGGAAGCTTGCCGTAGTCTCGTTAGTCGATTCTCGATGAGCTTGTCTGCATATACTGCCTATCAACGAATGTGCTTGGTCGATGGGTTGAATAGCAGATTTAAACCAATTCAATTGCTACTGCAACGCAATGGCAGCCTTGTAGATAGTTGGCAAGAGTTGGCTCCGTGGATCCTCCAAGAGCTTAACGTGAGTGGTGTTGTCGTGATCCACGATAATAAAATTTTAAGACATGGACTGACACTAGAAGACAGCGCTTTGAGCATTGTGGAACAAGAATTTATCAACTCTTCAGAGTTAATATGGTCTAAAGATTGTTTATCACGCCAGCTTTCAAGTTTTGTGTTAAGTGAAGTTGCCGGGGTTATGGCAACCAGAATCGGTTCGGACTTAAAAAACATGACTCGTGTTTACTTATGCCAACAGGAACAAATACAAGAAATAGCCTGGGGGGGTAATCCAGAGAAACCGGTGGAGTTTCATGATGGAAAACTAGGTATTTCGCCACGCCGATCTTTTGCTAAATGGATAGAAAAACGCGTGGGTTATAGTTGTCCGTGGGACAATAGGAGCCGATTGTTGTTGTTGAAGTTAAGAGAGTTGTTGAGCGGTACGGTTTATGGCTAAAGCGCACCTTATTTTACGAGAGGCGACACATGAATGGCACCAACGTGTTGAAGAGCTTTCATTGTTTAAGAAACTGATGTATCCGGAAGTTTCTGTTGAAGATTTGCTTGCAACGCTTAGTCTCTTGTATGCATTTTATGAGCGTGTTGAATCAGCTATACAACCATACTTTTCTCAGACTTCCACGCTACCCTATAACTCAAAGAAGCGGGCTCTGGAAGCGGATTTGACACTATTGGGTGCTCTAACTCAACAAGTTCCCGGAGTTTTTGAAGTCAAAGACGTCGCCGTTGCTTGGGGCGCTCGTTATGTACTGGAAGGTGCATCTCTTGGTAGAAAAGTCATAGCACGACATCTTAAAAAGCGGTTACCTGCCATTGCTTCTAGCTTACAGTTTTATCAGCTAGAGCCTGATGTTGAAACCTCTTGGAGTCACTTAGTCAGTACGTTAGAAGCGGAGCTACAAACGCCTGCACAAATTGACCGCGCCACAACGGCTGCTTGTGATACGTTTGAACTCTTGTACAACCTAGCTAAATTGCAGCGACGTGATATCAAAAAACGTCTGTAATCGGAAATCCATGGTCACAACTTGACGGGATTTGAGTCTCTTTAATAAAGATGAACTGATTGAAGTTTGATATGAGTCGCCATCCATATTGATTTGAAAAACGTAAGCCCCAGCCAGTAGTCAGATGTTCTGCGGATCTTATGAAACATTTTTATGACTGGAGCAAACAGGGACAAGGCTTGAAGAAAATGGGAAATGCCGGATGCATTTAACAAAACAGATGTTTGCAATTACCTTGAAGCAGAGATTCGTTTATTCAATAGCGCCAGATCTGAACAGCTGCAATTCGCTCAAAGCGCAGATCGGTTCTGTGCCAGAAGCGGATATTCACTAAGCTTCGATTAAATCTGCGCTTTTCACTGAAAGCTGACATTCCTGACAAAAACTGAAACGGAGCTCTCGAAAATTTCGATACATTCACGAAATTCCAAATGGTTTATATGGGAAGTGCTATCCATGTCTATTTTGAACTACTAACCAGTTTGTATTTGTCAGTCAGTAGTATGCAATCTTGTCAAATGTTATATATGTATTTTCAAATTACTTGGTGTGTTTATTCACGCTTTGCTCGTCCCATAGCTAGGTACTCGCTACCAAAGGTTTGAGATTGATGAATTTTTACGTTAGCGTTGCAGTATTTTAAAAACTCAAAAGGGTTGTCCCTGCTTAAAAGCGTGGTTTTTCCTTTTGATGAAATTGTTAGCAGTAAAGAGGTTCTGATGGACTTAGCTAAGAAATTTTATTTTGCTTGGTGTGATAAAGTAAATGCACGTAAGAAAGAGCTTGAAAATACCTGGAGAAACTCTAAAGCCTATACAAAGACAATTATCCATTCAAACAGCTTTGTGCACCTTATCTGGAGCTAAATATTCTCCATAGATTTCATTCGAGCAAAAATCATGGGTTTTATTTAGGTAAACTGCCTCGCTGATAATGACTATCATGACAGTCAAAAACACACTTAATTTTAGTTCAGTTTTGTAAAGCATAAACTACCTATAAAGACTGGTACAGATAATGCTCTTATTTGGAATACTGTGGTGGATAGTTAGGTAAATATGAATTCTGCTTTATGTTTAGTCAGGTTCTGATGTGCTTTGACATTTATTGAACCTATATCCGGCGCAGCTCGAAAGATTGGGTGGCCATCAGTGATCACTTTCTCCCTTCCTGCCAGAAGAAAAAGGCTAACACTGACGGCCTGAACGCATTCATTGAATTATAAACTAACGCTGTTTTATCTGTTACTTTTTCAAAGATTTTAAGGCTAAATGTTGTCCGTAATCCTACCTCCAAAGAAAGGATAGCACGAGGAATGGAGCGGTTATGGATCTAAGTGATTGGTAAATTGCCCTACAGCACTAACAACCTTCTTAGCCCCATCCTGGATCTCAACCATCACCGAACCCGATTGAGCGGAGAGTTCTAGCGCATGATGAGCCTGCACCTTTCCTTGTTCGATAATCTTTACCGCTTGTTCAGCTAGTTTTTGGTTTTGGAGTACGACATCAATAATCTCTACTGTCGCTTTAGTCGTGCGAGATGCCAGATGGCGCACTTCATCTGCCACCACCGCAAAACCGCGTCCCTGCTCACCCGCTCTTGCTGCTTCAATCGATGCATTTAATGCCAGCAAATTGGTTTGGTCGGCAATACCACTGATACTTTTGATTATGGTACCTATAATTTGCGATTGTTTATCTAACGCGGCAATACCGGCGGACGCGTCTTCCATTTGCTCAGAAAGCTCCTGCATCACAGTAACCGTTTCCTTTAACACTTCGCTGCCACGAACTGATGCTGCATCGGTATGTTGCGAAATTTCATAAGCAACATCTGCCGCTTGTGCTACTGCTAACTCGCGATCAACTTGTTCGGTAATGACGGTCGCAAATTTCACAATCTTATAGAGCTTTCCATGTGAATCGGATATGGGATTGTAAGACGCTTCAAGCCATACGATATCACCACGGCTGTCCAGACGCTGAAAGCGCTCGGCGACAAATTCTCCTCGGTTTAATTTCGCCCAGAATGACCGATAACGATCAGAGTTATACTCCTGCTCTGTACAAAATAGACGGTGATGTTTACCCACGATCTGTGCCAGACCATAGCCCATAACGTTGAGAAAACGATTATTGGCGGTAATAACATGACCGTTGAGGTCAAACTCAATCACGGCTGTAGAACGCTGTAATGCTTCAATAAGGTTCTCATGCTCCTTGGATGCTTCAATTGTCCTAGTCAGGTCACTGGCATAGATGGAGACATGCAGAACTTTACCTTTCGTATCTTGTACTGGTTGCAAAATCACTCTTAACCAGGCTTCTTCACCATTACCACGGTACACTTGAGCGGCCCCAGCCCAATGCTTACCTTGTTGGAGCGCTTCTTTCATTCGCCGGAAATGATCAGTTTTTTGCGCATAAGGAGGTACAAGCTCAAGCCACGATCTACCCATCAACTGACTACCGCTGTATATCATTTCTTGTTCAAAGTTTGAGTTAACCGCTGTTATGCTTCCTTTTGGGTCCATAATTACGGACAACATTTCACTATCTAAGCTCCTTTGAACTTGCTGCAGAGAAGACAATTCTTCTTGTAGCTGCAGAACTTGTTCCTTTAACTTTTTATTTAAAAACATTTCGAACTCCCGTCGACACAATGCACTTCAATAGCAAATAGTATGAACATTTAGACTGTTTTTGCATTTTGGATCCATTGCTCCAAGTCAATGGAGCTTAGCGGTTTTGATAGTAAGTATCCTTGAGCAACATGGTAACCTTGCCCCTTCAAAATCTGATACTGACCTTCCTCTTCAACACCTTCTGCGACCACCTTTAATTGCAAACTTTCACCAATCCGCAAGACTGCATCGCTCAGAGCACGGCTGGTTGCATCATTTTCTAAATCCAGTACAAAACTTCGGTCTAACTTTAATTCATGGATTGGTAATCTGCGTAAGTAGCTTAAACTCGAATAACCGGTACCGAAATCATCCATTGCCAAGCGTATCCCTTGAGCGTGAACCTCATTGAGCACTTTCATTGTGCTGGGATTTGTGTCGAGTAAAACACTTTCTGTCAGCTCTAATGTTAAATCGCTCGCTTGCAGGTTATGTTGAGTTAGTGTTTGCGTTATCATTCCGCACAAGTCTAAGTTATGGAAATTACTAGGCGACAAATTCACGGAGATTGCAGGAATGTTGATCCCTTTTCTTCTCCAGATCGCCATTTGCTGACAGGCTTCTTTAATAGCCCAGTGGCCCAGAACTCCAATTAACCCGCATTCTTCTGCAAGTGGGATGAAGCGAGCTGGAGATACTGTTCCAAACTTAGGATGTTCCCAGCGAGCCAACGCTTCAACGCCATATAATCTACCTTCAGACATGCTTATTTGAGGTTGAAAGTGTAGTTTTAGTTCGTTATTTTCTATCGCTTCTCGCAAAGCATTTTCGAGCTCCTGGCGCTCTTGAGCCAACTGATTCAGTTCATGACTAAAAAAGCTAAATCGGCCTCGACCAGTGCTCTTCGCCTGATACATGGCCATATCTGCACGATGGATAAGTGAGCCTATGTCATGGCCATCTTGTGGGTATAAACTAATCCCTATGCTGGCAGAAGGTGACAAGGTAGAGCCTCCGATCTTGCAAGGCTGCGAAATATTGAGCTTTATTTCCTCAATAATTTCGGTGACATTACTCACTTCACATCCTGGTAAGACGACGACAAACTCATCACCGGACAAACGACCAACAATGTCGGTTTGTCTACGCTGAAAGCTCAAACGCTCTGCAAATTGTTGGAGTAATGCATCACCGGCGGGATGACCAAGTGAATCATTCACCTGCTTAAACCGATCAATATCTATAAAGAGAACAGCTAAAGTCGTCTTGCTTCGTTTGGCTTCAATAAGCGCATGCTCAGCCTTTGCGTGTAACAAGCTGCGATTTGGAAGCTCCGTTAAACTGTCATAGAACGCTAACTGACGTATATTCTGACGGCTTTCTTCTCGCTCCATCGCCAAAGTGCACAATGGAACGATGGCTTCAACTAATCGCTGATGAAATGCTGATGGTTGGCGCTTCTCTTTGTAATAAAATGCCAGGGTTCCAACACATAACCCTTTGCTGTTTTTAATGGGGGTAGCCCAGCAACTTTTGATGCCTAGAGGAAGAATGTCCGCTCGAAGGTCCATCCATAACGGATCGGTTTCAATATCACTTACTACAACCGTTTCTCCGCGAAACGCCGCCGTGCCGGAGGTTCCTACACACTCGCCTATTGGCATTCCTTCGAGCACGTTTTTATAAGCCTGTTCCAGGCTAGGTGCTGCTAGAGGGTGTAACTTATTTTCATCATCAACCTGAAGCACCGCTGCTATAATTTCAGGAGCTATACGCTCAATTTCTCGACACGCAATTTCCATCAAGTTCTCAAGAGGCTCTTCTCTGGCCATCGCATCGAGAATGCAATGTTGCATAACTTCATGCATTTTCGCGCCTGTGATATCAGAAAGAATACTCACCGTATGCGTCAAGCTATTATGATCATCAAGAATGGGATTGACAGTGATGCTGCTCCAGATCCGCTCGCCACTCTTTACATGTGTCAACTCTTCCGACTTAGCGGGCAGCCCATTAAGCAATTTTTCATGCACTTTGGCTATTGAGGTCTGAGATAAATTCGGAGTAAGTAAAGCCGTAGGATGAAGTCCTTCAACCTCTTTTGCCGTGTAGCCGAACACTTTTTCAAATCCAGCGTTTACATAAATAATCTTCCATTGTCCGTCAGTGATAATAATTGCACTGTCCGTTTGGTCTGTCACCAGAGATAAAAGCCGTAACTTTTCTTTTTCGTAATACTGCTGAGTTACGTCTTTAATAAAGGCTGTATAGAGAATTTGCCCCTCGCTCTCTACCTTCGAGATAGACATTGCACCCCAGCGACAACCGCCATCTTTACGGTGAATTGGTACATCTCGACTAGTCCCTACAATTTTGTTAATTCCGGTTGTTCTATTTGCATTGATGTAACTGTCATGTTCTGTTCGGATATGCAGAGGTACCAAAATTTTTACGTTTTCCCCAATCACTTCATCCCTGGAATACCCCCACAACTTTTCAGCAGCTGCGTTGAACAGGACTATACAGTTTTGAGAGTCAATGACGACGACACTGTCTATAGCCTGCTCAAGAGTTTGAATAAATATGTCTGACAGATTACGTGCAATTGGCATTTTATTTCCTTACAAAGCTATCAGTTAAAAACTTTTTTTTGCAAAAAGACCATCATGTGCGTATTTCGGTTTGTCCGGCCAGCTGTTTCGGTATCGTCCGGCCATCTGATCTTTTCTTCGTAACCCCTCACTTTTTAACTTACTTCCGCTGGTTCAGCCAGACTTTTTTTCCGTTGCGATTCTCCTGTTAATTCCAGTCGATGGGCGTTGTGGATCAATCGGTCTAACAGCGCATCTGCTACCGTCGGATTTTCCATGAGTCCATACCATTCACTGACCGGTAATTGGCTAACGATCACTGTGCTGCGTTGCTCGTATCTGTCTTCAATCACATCCAGCAGATCGCTGATTTGTTTACCCTTAAATCCTTCTAACCCCCAGTCGTCCAGGATCAATAGGTCCAGCTTTTGCAACTGGCTTAATTGCTTTAAATAACTGCCATCGGCATGCCCCAGTTTCAACGCTTCCATCAGGCGACCCAGTCGGTAGTACCTCACCTTTTTATTCTGTCTGCACGCTTGTTCTCCCAACGCACAGGCCAAATAGGTTTTGCCGCAGCCTGTTGCTCCCGTGATGAGTACGTTTTGGCCGTAGTTCAGGTGATGCCCTTGCAGCAGGGGGGTCAGTTGCTCTGGTCGTATGCCGCGTCGTGCCGGGTATTTCAGCTCCTCCGGACTGGCCCGAAGTCGCAGCCCAGCATCTTTGCGCAGCCTCATCAGGCGGGTGTTGTCGCGTGAGAACTGCTCTTGCTCCACCAATAAGCCCAATCGTTCTTCGAAGCTCAAGCCGTTGTAGTTATGCGGATTTTGCCGTTGCAGCTCCAGAGCTTTGGCCATCGCCGCCATTTTCAGCTGGCGTAATTGTGTCATGATCAGATCCATTATTCTGTCCTTATTGGTAGTGGTGAGGACCACGTAAGTTGGTGTGTATAAGTGCTGGGGCGCTACTTTCGGTGTCAGGTTGAGTTTGATCGAAGCCGTTTTTCAGCAAGTTTTTAATAAAGCCGGTGAACGTCGCCTGTTGTTGCAGTGCCATGCCGCAGGCGCGTTCCAGCCGTTTGCTGCCATAACTTTTTTGCAGGCCAAGCAGTGCCAGACAGGTGCGCTGTGCCAAGACCGGATGAGCTTTACGCTTCTCTATCGCCAGCACCACGCCTAGCGTATCCGGCCCTATTTTCTCTGCCCATTGCCTTAATCGCTCTGGCCCCCATTCCTGATGCGCGGCGTGGGCTGGTGGCAAGTGTGATAACTCCGAGGTTTGACCGAAGGCTTTGCTACTTCGCACATGCTGCGCCACACACTGGCCTTTGTGATGCACCCAGATCATGGTGGCAGTGGCCTGTATTTCCAGCCGCTCACCGCACAAGGCATGCGGTACCGAGTAGTAATGTTTATCGAACTGCAGGTGGTAATCCGGTCCCACTTTGGCCACTTTGTATTCGGTGTATTCATACGGGAATGCAGGCAGCGCTTTGAGCGCAGGCTGGTCAATTTGTTGGAACAAGTCTTTACGGCTTAATCCGTTATAAGCTTTCATTGGCCGCTCGTTTAGCTGGTGATTCAGCAATCGGATCGCCTGATTCAGTGCCTCCAGCGAGTAAAAGATCTGGTGGCGAAGCCGCGCTAATACCCAGCGCTCAACAATCAGCACAGCACCTTCTACTTTGCTTTTATCCTTTGGTTTATAAGGACGCGCAGGCATGACGGTGCATCGGTAATGTCGCGCCAGTGCCTGGTAATCACTGTTGATGGTCGGCTCAAACTTGTCAGCTTTGGCCACAGCAGCCTTGAGATTATCCGGCACCAATAAGGTCGGCACACCGCCTAAAAAGCTCAGGCAACGGCTGTTGGCCATCAGCCAGGACTGCTGATCCTGCCCGGCACAGGCTTCGATATAGGTGTAATTGGATGCACCTAAGGTGGCCACGAAGATGGCGGCTTTGCGGATTTCGCCAGTGCGCGGGTCGACAATGGGCACCGTGGGGCCACAGAAATCGATAAAGAGTTTCTCGCCTGCATAATGCTGTTGGCGCATCGAACGGCGCTGCGAGCCTTTCCAGCGGCGATAATGTTCGCAGAATTGGGTATATCCCAGCGCTGCGCGGCCATGTTCAGCTTGGTACTCCTGCCACAATAACTGCTTGGTTAGCTTCGGATCTTTTAACTCCAAAGCGTATCCATCAACGCAGCCGAAACTTCTACCGCCTCTGCTGACGGACTGGCAATTGCCAACTCCGGCAAACAGGTTGTTGATGAAAATGCCAGCACCATTAATGAATTGAAACGTCTCATTCACTCGGCGTCGCAGGTCATCAATAACGTTGCCATAAGCAGCAATGAAATTGAAAAAATCCTCGACGTTATTCTCGCCATTGCCGACCAGACTAATTTGTTGGCGTTAAACGCAGCCATTGAAGCTGCACGAGCAGGTGAGCTTGGCCGGGGCTTCGCGGTTGTTGCCGATGAAGTGCGCTCTTTGGCCAATCGCACCCAAGAATCCACTAAAGAGATCCGCGGCGTCATTGAGCAATTACAAAGTGGTGTCCGACAAGCCGTCAGTGCCATGCGTTCCGGTGAAGCGGCAGCGGAACAGAGTGTGGCAAAAAGCCATGCCACGGCGCAGGCTCTGGAAAATATCCTGAATGCGATTAGCACGATTTCCCGCATGAGCGAGCAAATTGCGCGGGCAGTAAATGAACAAACGTCGGTGGTAAACTCGGTCAGTGAAAGCGTGCTTATTATAAAAAGTAATGCGCAGGAAAACCTCGATGCCGTTAAATTAAGCGGAAAGGTTGCCGAAAAGACGGTCAATATCACCAGAAGATTGGATCAGCTAACCAATCAGTTCTGGGCGACACAGCAAGGGATCTAGCCATGCGCACCCTAAACTAAACCTGATTTATCGCTCGGAACAGGAGCTGCAGGCATACTTATCCGAGCACAGGCTGACTGAATGTCAGGTTTCAAGACAAAGCCGAGATTCGTTTTTTCGTGAGCGCATGTTGTGAGCGTCCGCAACTCGCTCAAAGCGGTCCAATCATAAATTTGGCTCGTTAAAATTAGCTGTTGTTACTGGTCACAACAGCTAGTCAGAAAAACACACGATTCATTCATCTATCTGGCCAATCGCTCTTACCGGGATCATTAGCATGTTAGCTCTATGAAATTTTCTGGAGCTGACAATGAGAACCCCCTTGTTCCCTTGGTTCATCCTATGGGTGACCATCCCAATCATTATTTTCTTTCTATTCATCCTGCCCGCCCATGCTAGTGATGGGCAATTCTATCAGCGTGGTCAGGAAGGCTGGTTTTGGTATCAGGTCATTCCTGAGCCAGCGGAGGATGAAGAGCCTATAAAGCCGGAATCAGGTGCGGCAGAGTCGAGTCAGAGCGGGCTAAAGCCTTTCAGTGCTGCCTGGTTCCGAGAGCACATGCAGTCGTTCATGGACAAGGCAATTGATGAGCCGACGAATGAGAATGTCAGAGCCTATCTGTATCTCCAGCGAGTCATGATGGATAAGGGCTCACAGTTTGCTGATGTTAGTCAGCAGGTTGTCATGGGCGATCCTGTTTTGGATGAAATCAGTCGTAGACCCTTGGCGACCTATGCTGCCAATCGGATGGATCGAGAAGCTGGCGCTCAACGGGATGTTGCTTTAGGTGAAGTAGCAAAACGGGCTGGCTTGTTCTTCTTCTATCGTTCGGATTGCCCTTATTGCCATGCTCAAGCGCCTATCATCGAATCCATGGCTTTGAACTACGGTTTCGAGGTGTTTGCTATTGCTGTCGATGGCTTGCCTTTACCAAGTGGAGAATTTCCAAATTACAAAGTCGATTCAGGACAAGCTCAATCCTTGTCCGTTACGACTGTTCCTGCGGTTTTCTTAGTTGACCCGCCTAATGTCATCACTCCGATTGGCCAGGGCGCAATGAGCCTTGATGAGCTCAATAATCGAATCATTCTTGCAGCCCATCAAGCCGGTTGGATTGACGATCAAACTTACTATGCCACCAGACCTGTTCAGCCCGGCGTTTCACTCGCGATGTCAGCCCAAGAGCTTAACGAAAAAATATTACAGGACCCTGAGTTCCTTGTTCGCTATCTGCGTGCACAAGGAGGGTTATAACGATGAAAAAAGTATTCCAAGTATCGCTAATCGCCTGTGCGATTGGTTTTTCATCTATGAGCCAAGCAAGCTTGCAACAGGAGATGAATCAGTTGTTTGGTTCAATGACCAACACCACTGCGCCTGGTGTATTCGAGAGTCAGCGGCGTGGCGTTATATCTGGTGGAAGTGTTGTTGTTCGTAACAGGATCATGAACGAAAACCTCGTCTCTATGGTGCCTCCGTCATTCCAAGCTGGTTGTGGCGGCATTGATATGTTCGCTGGAAGTTTGTCATTTGTTAACGCGGATCAGTTTGTTCAATTACTTCGCTCTGTAGCGGCAAATGCCAAGGGGTACGCATTCCAATTGGCGCTCAGTGCTATGTGTGAGAAATGCTCCCAGCACATGGAGACACTGCAAAAGAAAATCCAGCAGTTGAACGAATATTTTGGCAATTCCTGTCAAATGGCTCAGGGAGTCGTGAACGATACTCTGGCTGCTTTTGGTAAGAAGGGGCAAACAGAAGCCAGCATGTTGAGCTCTCTCAAAGGGGCTGGAGACGTTTTTACCAGTTGGAGTGAGTCCAACGGTAAGAACCCTTATGAGAATGCTTCAAGTGTCGCGGCATCTGATGTGAACAAAACGATTAAAGGTAACTTGGTCTGGCGAGCACTGAAACGTCACTCGGCATCAAGCTGGTTTGCATCGGGGGATGATCGTTTTCTTGAAGCGGTTATGTCGGTGACTGGCTCGATCATCGTTGGTGATTTAGCGAATGCGGCTGATGGTCAAGGTAAAGCCCCAAAACTGACCAGACTGAATGGCAATAAAGTGACTATTGAGCATCTAATTCATGGCGGTAACGTCGCTATGTACCGATGTGACACAGTGATACAAGACGGCTGTCTAAATCCGACAATCACTAACGTGACCCTAACCGGGTTATCAACTCAGGTCGAAAATTTACTTCTTGGTACAGGTTCTAGTAACGGCATTATTTTTAAGTTTGCTCGAAATACTGGGGCAGCTAGCACCACCGAAAAGGCTTTTATGGCCTCGGCTCCCGCGAGCATTGGCGGCATGATTCGAACACTTTCTGCATTAAATGAAGGTGCCGCTAGGTCGTTTGCTTCACGAACGGCACCATTTATTGCTGTTGAGATGGCGCGAGCATTGGTTGAAGACATGCTCAATGCAGCTAGAAGTACCTCCGGTGTGGAAGATCATGCCTATGCGAAGTTATTAACGGAAGACCTTGAACGTGCACGTCGCCAAATCAATGAGGAGTACGCCGCGTTGCAGCGAAGATACGGCTCAGAGCAAGAGTTGCTGGCACATTTTAACCAGGTGATTCAGACCATTCGCAAACAGCGTTATTACACCGTTAAATCTACGGCGCTGGGGGAATAGGTCATGTGGGAAATCTATTCCATCGGGGATTCGGCTTTTTTAGAGCAGGTCCTGAACGCTGTCGCGATGATCACTGGTACAGGCGATTTTACTTCAATGGTTCGGATTGGCTTGCTCATTGGGGTATTGATGGTCTCTGTTCAGGCCTTAATGCAAGGTGGTCGTGGGATTAACTTTCAGCACGTTTTAGTCTCATGGCTAGTCTTTGCAACCATGTTTGGACCCAGTACCCGAGTGAGCATTGAGGATGCGTACACGGGGCAAGTTCGAGTGGTTGATAATGTACCTATCGGTGTTGCTGCCGCAGGCAGTACGATTTCGACTGTTGGCTTTCAAATCACGCGATTGTTTGAAACCGCCTTCTCAACTCCCGCCATGACGGAATACGGCTTTGCATCCAGTTTACAGTCACTGATTAAAGTGAGAAAACAGGTGATGGATCGCTCTGGTTTGGGTGATGCAAATCGTGTCGCCGGTTCGGACATCGAGCAATCGTGGTTTAACTACATCAAAGAGTGCACCTTGATTGGTATCGACATTGGACAAAAGAACCTCGATCAGGTGCTGAGTGACCCCAACCCGATGACTGCGATTAGGTTTGATTCGCGCATTTATGGCACTCGAATCATGCTCAGTGGTAGCAGTAGCGATCTGGACTGCACCGACGCCTACAGCCAACTGAAACTCATGACAGAATCAACCTTCATTCCAAGGCTTAAACAGGTTCTGTCAGCCTCATTGGGGACTTCGTCAGCAACGGACACTGATGACGTGATCCGAAATGCACTGAATAACCTTGGTTTGGCTTCGGTTAACACCCAAGAGTACATGACCGCGTCAGTGCTTTTGCCTATTTATGAACAAAGCGTGACGGGCAAGTATATGGATGATCAAGCTTTCACCGCAGCCGTTATGGTTAACCAAGCAATTGAGCAGCGCAATACGCAATGGGCGGCGGAGCAGACCCTGTTCCAAAGCATTGTTCGTCCGATGATGACGTTTTTTGAGGGTTTCATTTACGCCATCACCCCATTGATGGCCTTTGTGATAGCCCTTGGCCAAATCGGGATGCGAATGGCCGGGAAGTACTTGTTAATCCTGCTTTGGATTCAACTTTGGATGCCTGTCATGGCCATCATTAACCTGTATATTCATTTAACCGTTGCAGGGAAAATGTCGGCTCTTGATGCCTTTGCAGGTACAGAAGTGCCATCTTTTGCTGGGATGATGCAGATGGATTCAGTGCTGCAAACCTGGATAGCTACTGGCGGCATGTTGGCGTCGAGTGTTCCGGCAATTTCGCTCATGCTCGTGTATGGCTCAGCAATAACCGCAACCCACTTGGCTGGACGTCTTCAAAACGGCGATGCCATTGATGAAAAGCTGGCTAGTCCAGATGTCTCAAAAAATGCCCCGGTGATGCAATCACAGTCAATGTTCCAAAATTCAGCCCTCACTGGTTCTGCAATGACCGGTGCGTCAAACTTACTAAGCAGTTTCTCTGTCGGAAACGCAGTGGGTTCAATGGTCGGCTCTGCAAAAGAATCCATGACTCAGGCAACTCAAGCCTTTAGTCGTCAGGTTGGCAATACCATGAGTCGAACTTTTGGTGAAAAGCTAAGTTACGACAACCTTTCTTCGGTTGGACGTCAGATCGGTTCTTCTAATTCCGCATCTAGCGCCGTTGTTAATCAGGTTACTGATGACCTGCAAACACGGTATGGTTTCGGAGACGATAAAAAAGACGCTGTACGTGGCTTGGTATCTGGCGTGTTATCGGGAGGCCTAAGGGTCGGTGGCGATGGAACTATTACAAATACCGGTGATAAAGAAGTAGCAGACAAAGGGTTCTTGGGAAGATTACTTGGTACAGGGGGGAATGACTCCCCACAAGGTAGCTTGCCTGGAGTCGATAAGCCTGAATCCTCAAGAGTGCCAAAAATATCACGGTTACGAGCTGGGTTGGATCTAGGTGGTAACTTTAGTGGCCAAGTTGAGTCATCAGAAGGCAGTTCTCGATCTACGACCGCAAATACGCTCACTGGGGAGATGCAAAGCTTGGCATCAAGTGATTCACGACGTGCTGAGTATCGCGATGCAATGGTTAAGGACCTTTCAGATTCAAGACGTTCTGGCGTTGAGATGTCCTTGTCTAACCAAGACTATCAGTCTCTTCAGAGTTCAGCACAAGACGTTGTCACGGCATCAAACCGCTTTAGTGAGCTTGATCAGGCCAGCTACAGTCTATCAGGACAAAGAAATACTGATGGTGCGACGTTAACCCGATTAGCGGCGGATAATCCTGAAGTCATGGATTATTTAGGTCGCTATATGAACCAGCATGTTGAAGCCGGTAACCGATTACGTGAAAACCTTCCAATGTATCAGCGCTTGTTACCTGATGATAATCAGGCGTATGTGGCCGCAGCTATGGAGTCTTTAACCTATAGCAATTCTTCAACGCCCGCTGAACGGGACAATGATTATCAAGCAGCAATGACTGTTATGGCCATGGCTACCGGAGCCGATTTACGATCAATTCAGCCGCGCTCAAATGAAGGCTTGTCATCAACTGCACCTACTTTTGGTGGTACTCAAAGCCAAGTTGAATCGGGTGTATTGGGCGGCTACGAGGATGCAGCAACAGTTCAAACTCAGTTCAACGCAGCTCAATCGGCTTACCAAACCAATCTGTCTGGTATAGATGGACAGTTGAATGCGCATCAGCAGCAAGCTCAGCAGGCCGTAGCTACTGACACAAGTACCTATCAATCTGGACTAAACAGTGAAGCTGGATCTCAGTGGCGATCACGCATTATGGCTGATGATAGCGGAGTTTCTGGTGCTGAAATGTTCTTCAACAGCGCCAGTGCTATTGGTGATTTCAGTGGCAAGCATACTGATGCAGCACTGCATACCTTGAATCACTTTGGCGAAGACTATGAGAGTTACAAAGAACAAGCGCTTGAAGATCCTGGCTCACGAGGTTTCTTGCACAACGCTACGGTGGCCAGCAAATCAACCTGGGATGGCTTAAAAGCCGCCGTTGATGCAGGAACCTCTTTGGAAAACCCATTGACGGCGTTTAATGATGCATACAGTGGATCGAGTTCGCAGTATGCTTCCGAAGTAAACTGGGGCACTAAGTCTGAAGCCATGTTGGCGGGGGCATTCGGTGCGGCAGTTAACAATCGATATGGTGAGTTCCTAGAGCAGTATGCTGATGATTTTAAAAAGGAAGCATACAGCGAAGGGCAGAGAATGGGATTGACCCCGATTCAAAGTCAAGTGTTCGCTCAAGCTTTCAATGAAGGTTTGGCGGGGCGCGTTTTCAACTCTGAAGACTCATCGAGTTGGTCGCCTGAAATGCTTGGTCTAAGGGAGCAAATGCTAAATGAGTATCGTCAAAAAGATGAGAGCGGTGCTTACATCCCCGACAGTGTGTCCGAAGAAGATAAAGCATTTGTGGATAAGCAGATTGCAGTGATCTCAAATGCATCCCTTGCTGGAGATTATGCTCAGAACAACTTGATCGATATTAGGGCCTATAACCAGGCTTCAGGAAGGAACTAAAAACAGAAGGTAGCCAGCTTGTGATGGGCTGGCTATTTTTTTGGCCTTTTGGGGAGGATAGATGAGCGACCGTCTGCAAATTCGTTTACCCAGTACCAATATTTTTTTTCGCTCAGGCTTAGTTCTCGACCGGTATCTTTCAGTTGTCTTTGAAATAAATGGATTAGTCCGCTTAAGCCTAAGAAGGCTAAACCGACACATAAAATTGTCCAACTCGCTTGCCAATATGCGATTGCTACAAGCATAGTGATGATGGCTATAAGTCCGATGGGATTACAGGTCGCTTTGAATCCCAAGTAGCTGAAAAAAACGACGGTGCAAATCAGAAATGGCAAAGCCGCTAACTTGGCAGATGCCGTTAATATTTCTGAGGGAAAAAAATGAGCCGCAGCCAAAGTCGCCAGAAAAAGCCCCAGTGATATAAACCAGCAGCGTGCTGGTAAAGATTTAAGTAATTTTATCATCTTAGTACTCTCAAAGTGCACGGGCGGTGCACAATCAAATCATGCATCAGCATGTTAGTTCTCAAAAAGTGCTCTAGTGGTTTGCTCGGCCATAATCTCACACACAGGACATTTAAGCTGAATGCGCTGTTGAGATACCGTCAAATACAGACTGCCGCATCGACACCGGTGTAAGGATGCAAGCTGTGATCTTAAATCACGAGCTAGAACCCAACCTTCATTGATGGTCAGTTTTTTCCAGGGGATCTCAGCTGGAAGATCTGCCTCTTCTCTTGCAACCAAGTACGCATCGTAAGCCTTCATCAAAGCATCGATATTTAATTTCTTGTAGACATTATCACCACCAATATTGACATAAAGCGCCATCAGCAGGGAGCCTTCAACTAGGGCTCTTCTGCTTTTAACGATGGCATCAGATTCTGGCAATTGACCAGGACAAGGTGACTTGCCAGTCACTTCTTTGTGCAGCCTTCTGATAATGTGGATTGGCAAACCTGTATCGAGCGCGATAATGGTCGTTCGAAATCCGTACTTAATAAGCAGCGAGGCTCGGGTAAACAGCTCACTTTTGGACAGGTTATCAATCATGCATCCCCCTTGTTGTTTAGGGTTGATAATAAATAAGCGATTCTTGGGATACCTGTACCTTTGCTCTTCACCATCTCAATCAGTTGGCTTTGGTTACCCCTTGGTTGAAACAGCATGAATGATGAGGTCGCCACTCGTTGCAGGTCGTCAACACCGGCATTAATCAGTGCATCCACCACGTCGCGTGTAAGTCCAAAGCGCAAGACGGCCTCTTGCGGATCAATGCGCGCTAATTCTCGTGCTGCGTGTAGGTACGCCAAATTTAATTGATAGAAGTCTTGTTGATTGGTTGTCATTGACGGACCTCCAGTTCATGTAAAATATTGCGATAGATAGAAAGCACTCTTTGCCCATACCAGCGTGCACGCTCTTCGTTCCAACTGTGATAGCGGCCTATGCCAAGCTCTAAATCATTTGGTGAAGACTTGATTGCTTCGGCCAAAATACTTGAGCCGACCGTAAGGTTGGTGATGGGGTCTAGCAGTTCCGCTGCTGAGCTCACCCGATGCCCATGCCAATGCAAATTGATTTGCATTAGGCCAATATCGAGCTGGTATTTTTCACTCTCTTGCAGTGCTTGGTTTAACAGTTGCTCCGCTTCTGTCTTAGATTTGGCGTAGGTTGCATTTGAACCATTGCGAATTGCGTATGGCCATGGACTGGTCATGTTGAGACCTCGATTTGAGGCCGACTCAGCCAAGGCAACGGCGTAGAGCATGACAGGATCAATACCAACGCTTTGTGCTGCTTTTTCCCACTGATAGCCCGGAAACGCATAGACTGAAGTGCTTGCGGACATGGCTATCACTAGGGCAATGGTTTTTGCTTTAATCGTTTTCATTTTTGTCCTCTAATTCATTTCCGAGAAGCGCCTGAATGGCTTTCGGGCTTATTCTTTTTAAAGGCACTGCGCTAAAGTCAGCGATGCCTCTCGTATAAACTTGTGCCGCTTTTGACCAGTCGCCTACGGCAACAGGCGCTTGCATATCAAATCCTTTTTGCTGGTTCTGATGGTCTGCAATACCCTGTAATAGCCTTGGGTATTCACCCACTTCGTCCCGTAGCAAGTAAGCCTGGTAGCGTGTTAAAAACTCTTTTTGCTTAAAGGGGTATTCCCTGTCATCAACCTTGCAGAGTTCAACCCATCCACCCATGTCTGAAATCACGCGGTGGATAAGCGCATCGTCAAACATCACGGATGTCCAAGCGCCAACCTGACGAACAGCCTTGTCAACTTTGTTCCAAGCAACCATGGCTCTTGAACCTGAGTTGCCGTCGATATGCTTGATGACGTCAGCGGGCTTTGGAAAAAATTGCCCAGTATCCGGTGATTGAATATGCCGAGTCAGACCGATTCGCACTTCTTCAATGCTATAAGCACGAAGGGCTTCAAATGCGATGGATAGCAATTGTGGTGATACGCTTTTGCCATACATGGCCCAAGCTGCTCCCCAAACTTCAGCAAACTCGCGTTTATCAACCTCCTGCACTTGAACGAACCTCCCGAATACCTGGTCCGGCCCAGCTTTCAGCAATGCGGCGATTGCTTTCTTCAATATTCAATTGGTGATTGCTGCCCTTTAGGCTCGTCGATGATTGCTGTACTTCATCAATGCGAACGTACTCGTCTTCCCATTGCCGGTTTAAAAGCCAGTTATGTGGCATAGGGGTCTTAGTCCGATCTTGATACTGTAATCGGTTGTCTCGTTGCTCTTTCCAGCGTGTTAGCACTTCCAAGGCGAGTTCATGGTCTTCATTGAGTCCCATGCGTAGCCATTCTTCTTTGGCTTTCGCTTTTTTTTCTTTGCGTATTTGTACATCCCAGAAGTCTTCAAACTGTATGTGGTCAACAGTTTTAACTGTTGCTTTATTGCTTCTCTCAGAGTCATCCGACCGTTGAGAGTCCCTTACCGGGTTGCCATCAGGCATAAACAATGATGAAAATTCTTCTGGTAGCCGAGCTTGAAAAGCGGCAAGAGATTTCAAAAGCGATGCCATACCAATGAAGTCGGCAGGTACATCTTTAAGCAACCGAAAGGCTGCCTTACCTTGGTTTGGGTTTTCGATTGGGTTGTGCTTCAGAAAGCTTCGAATCAAAGTCCAACCAGATTCCTCGCAACGAATCAGGAACTGATCTTGTTCTAACTCACTTAACGCCTTGGCAACCTGTTGCTCATCCCAGTTCAAGTCAGAAGCAACGTAACCAATCGGCAGTCGAAAGCAGCCAAGCAAATTACAATGCGGGCATGTAAGCAAGTACAGTCCTAGCAACTTCGCTGAGTCACTCCAGGACAAAACATTTTGCTTTAGCCAAAAGCGGGTATAGACCTTGCCATAATCACGCATGGAGGTACTCGCTTTTGTGTTTACGTAAAATGCTGACCATTACTTGCCCTTAATCCTACTGGTTACTGGCTTTCAGCTCGCTTGGGCATTCGGGGTAGATGTCCGGTCTTAACTGGGATCGGGTTACCTGTCCTTGCGTAGCTTGTTCGATGGGTAAAACGAATTCAGCGGGAACACGCCCTGATTTATTCAACCAAAACCAGACGTTTTGCTGTTTTGAGTTGATGGCTCGTGCTAATGCTGATTGCCCGCCGACCAAGTCAATGGCACGGCGGAGATGTTTTTGTGTCGTGTTGAACACTTCCATACCGTCTCCTGTTACAATAATAACTGTTACAAGATTGAATGTTACAGTTTAAACTGTAGATAAGTCAACAGTTAAAATTGTTGAAAGGCTACAGTTTTATTTGTAGAATACGGGCTTATGAAAACTTTATCCGAACGACTAAACCATGCCTTGCAGCTTACTGGGGTGACTCAGTCTGAGTTGGCTCGACGCATTGGTATCAAACAGCAGTCGATCAGCCAGATTTGCTCTGGTAAATCGGCTAGGTCTCGTTACACCATGCAGATCGCGGAGGCGCTTCGCGTGAATGCTCATTGGCTCGCCACAGGTGATGGCGAGATTGGCTTGGGGGTCGGTAATGTAGAAGTTGGGCCTGACATTAAGGGAAGAATTCCTCTCATTAACTGGGTTCAGGCCGGTGATTGGACTGAAATAGCGGAGGGATTTGCCCATGAAGATGCTGAGGAGTGGCGTGACGTCACTGGGAAAGCACATGAGGGTTGTTTCGCACTTCGCGTAAAAGGCGACAGTATGGAAAATCCAAGCGGAAAAAAATCCATACCTGAGGGAGCAGTGATCGTTGTTGATCCTGAGTTACCTTATTCATCAGGTTCATTGGTTGTTGCGCGTTTGGATGATTCGAAAGAAGCAACCTTTAAGCAGTTGGTTATTGATGGTGAACAGCAGTACCTAAAACCTTTGAACCCGCAATACCCTGCAATACCGATCAACGGCAACTGCACCATCATTGGTGTAGTACGACAAGCTATCATCGATTTTTGGTAGCGAAGGAATTTGTGGTTTAGCCACAGTTGTTCATGAGCTGAAGAAGCAACGATTGCAAACAGCTACAACTGAGCATTGGCGCACGCTGAGAGTAAATGGTAACCGATTAGATAACCATTGATTGTTTATAAAGTCAAGATCAGCGAAAATAGCGGCCAATTACGATTAACACGACGGATTTGACAAGCGAAGAACTGAAAAGAGAGTACTTCCAAAAGTGTGTACAAATCCGTGTACAAACTAAAAGAATTTATACATGGCAAACCAAGATTTTCTTAATGAAATCAATAAGCGAAGGACCTTTGCTATCATCTCGCACCCCGATGCGGGTAAAACAACCATTACCGAAAAAGTGCTGTTATTCGGAAACGCTTTGCAAAAAGCGGGTACGGTTAAAGGCAAAAAATCGGGTCAGCATGCTAAGTCTGACTGGATGGAAATGGAGAAGGACCGTGGTATTTCGATTACTACGTCTGTTATGCAGTTCCCCTATGGTGGCGCCCTCGTTAACCTACTCGACACGCCTGGTCACGAAGACTTCTCTGAAGATACCTATCGTACGCTAACGGCTGTTGACTCCTGTCTGATGGTCATTGACTCTGCAAAGGGTGTAGAAGACCGTACTATTAAGTTGATGGAAGTGACCCGTCTGCGTGATACGCCGATCGTGACCTTTATGAACAAACTCGACCGTGATATCCGTGATCCTATCGATCTGATGGATGAAGTCGAAAACGTACTGAATATTGCCTGCGCACCTATTACTTGGCCTATTGGCAGCGGTAAAGAATTCAAAGGTATTTACCACATACTGCGTGATGAAGTCGTGCTGTATCAAAGTGGTATGGGGCATACTATCCAAGAGCGTCGCGTGGTGAAGGGTATCAATAATCCTGATCTTGATAAAGCGATAGGCAGTTATGCCGCTGATTTACGTGATGAAATGGAATTAGTGCGTGGCGCGTCGAATGAATTTGATCATGCGGCTTTCTTGAAAGGTGAGCTGACGCCAGTGTTCTTTGGTACCGCGTTAGGTAACTTTGGTGTGGATCATATTCTTGACGGTATCGTTGAGTGGGCACCTAAGCCATTACCGCGCGAAAGCGATGCACGCGTAGTTATGCCTGAAGAAGAGAAATTCACTGGTTTTGTGTTTAAAATCCAAGCAAACATGGATCCAAAACACCGTGACCGTGTCGCCTTTATGCGTGTTTGTTCTGGCCGTTACGAGCAGGGCATGAAAATGCACCATGTGCGTATTGGTAAAGATGTTAACGTCAGCGATGCATTGACCTTTATGGCGGGCGATCGTGAGCGTGCTGAAGAAGCTTACCCAGGCGATATCATTGGTTTGCATAACCATGGCACTATTCGTATTGGTGATACTTTTACCCAAGGTGAAAAGTTCCGCTTTACTGGCGTGCCTAACTTTGCGCCTGAAATGTTCCGCCGTATCCGTCTGCGCGATCCACTCAAGCAAAAGCAACTATTAAAAGGCTTAGTACAGTTGTCTGAAGAAGGTGCTGTGCAAGTATTCCGCCCAATCGATACTAACGATTTAATTGTTGGCGCCGTGGGTGTACTGCAGTTTGAAGTGGTAGTTGGACGTCTTAAGAGCGAATACAACGTTGAAGCCATTTACGAAGGTATCAGCGTTTCGACCGCTCGCTGGGTTTATTGCAAGGATGAGCGTAAGCTTGAAGAGTTCCGCCGCAAGTGTAGCCAAAACTTAGCACTCGATGGTGGTGACAACTTAACCTATATTGCGCCAACTATGGTTAACCTGAATCTTGCAATGGAAAGATATCCTGATATTGAGTTTGCGAAAACCCGCGAGCACTAATTAGGTCAGGTTCAAAATAGTGGTTGAAATGGCGGTGAATTCACCGCCTTTTTTGTATCTAATGAAATCTAAAAACGGTTATGGATGTGAATGATGGCGAATTGGATCACAAAAACATGGCAGGTTTATATCGATTGGTGCGACCGTATGGGGCTGACACCCGAAAATCGTCGTTGTTGTATGCCACGCCTTGAAGATCCGCCATTAGCGATAAAATGCGCTAAAACGACAGCAGCTGATGAAACGGCAGCGCATTCAAACGGTCAATCGACCGCAGAGTGAGGTATTTGCAGTGATTGATACCCACGCACATCTAGATTTTGCCGAGTTTGATCTTGACCGCGATACTGTAGTGCAGCGAATGCACAGTGTTGGGGTTAATAATCTGATTATTCCTGGCGTGTCCCCGCAACACTGGCACAAACAGCTCGCTGTTGCCGCACAATATCAAACCTATTTTGCCCTTGGCATCCATCCTTGGTTTTGCCCAGAGAATGTTGATGCAGGGATCTTAGCATTAACATCTAAAGTTGCCGCGTTGCTCGAATGTCCTCGTTTTGTTGCTATTGGTGAATGTGGCTTAGATAAACTTTACTCCGCTACTTGGCCGCAGCAGTTAGCGTTTTTTGAGGCGCAATTGACGTTAGCTAAATCCGTTAATCTGCCGGTGATTATTCATAGTGTTAAAGCACATCCCGAGGTTTTGGCCTGTTTAAAAAAGTATCAATTGCCTAGAGGCGGTGTGATACATGCTTTTTCTGGCAGTGTTGAGATAGCACAGGAATATATTAAGTTAGGTTTTAAGTTGGGAATTGGTGGTTTGATTATGAATCCCAATGCCAAAAAATTACTCAAAACAGTCACTGAACTCCCACTCAAGCACCTCATACTTGAGACTGATTCTCCGGCAATGACGCCGATAAATGTTACTGAAAAACGTAACCAACCCGCTAACCTTGTTCTTTTTATAGACAAAATCGCTACTTTGCAAAAAAAATCAAGTGTTCTAATATCAGAACACTTGATGTCGAATGCTATGCAACTGTTTGACCTTTAGTTGTTTTTAAATAAACAGGTGTAGGTCGCACTAGCATTCTCCACTAAGCGATTGAAATTAAACTCCAAAAATATGATCAAAACGACGATTTTCGACTTAGGCTCGGGTATAATCTGACTCGGAAATAGGTTGATTAACAACATAATTAAAAAGTGTTAACAATAGGGTGATGGTTAATGAATATATTGATGAGTTTAGTAGGGGTGGTCACCCTACTTGCGATAGGTTTCCTCCTATCGAATAACAAAAAAGCAATTAATTTACGTACAGTGGGTGGCGCGTTAGCTATCCAGGCCGCTTTCGGTGGTTTTGTACTGTATATTCCTGTTGGTAAAGACATTCTAAAAGGTATGTCTGATGCGGTTTCTAGCGTTATTGGTTACGCATAAAACGGTATCGGTTTCCTGTTTGGTGATTTAGCTAACTTCAAACTTGGCTTCATCTTCGCAGTGAACGTGTTACCCGTTATCGTGTTCTTCTCTTCTCTGATCGCGGTTCTATATTACTTAGGCGTTATGCAGTGGATCATCCGTATCATCGGTGGTGGTTTACAAAAAGCATTGGGCACAAGCCGTACTGAATCAATGTCAGCAACAGCTAACATCTTCGTGGGTCAAACTGAAGCTCCTTTGGTTGTTCGTCCATTCATCCCAACTATGACGCAGTCTGAACTGTTTGCGATCATGGTGGGTGGTTTGGCGTCAATCGCGGGTTCAGTATTGGCTGGTTACGCGCAGATGGGTGTACCTATCGAGTACTTAGTGGCCGCATCATTCATGGCAGCACCAGGTGGTCTATTAATGGCTAAACTGATGCACCCTGAAACTGAAGTTGCTAAAAATGACATGAGCGATTTGCCAGAAGATCCTGACAAACCAGCTAACGTGTTAGACGCAGCTGCAGCAGGTGCTTCATCTGGTATGCATTTAGCGTTAAACGTTGGCGCTATGTTGTTAGCCTTCGTTGGTTTGATCGCTATGATCAACGGTATCATCGGTGGTATCGGTGGTTGGGTGGGCATGCCTCAGTTAACACTTGAACTGATCCTCGGTTATGTGTTCATGCCTTTAGCATTCCTTATCGGTGTACCTTGGAATGAAGCATTAGTTGCTGGTTCTTTCATTGGTCAAAAGATCATTGTTAATGAATTCGTTGCTTACTTAAACTTTGCTCCATACCTGAAAGACATCGCTGATGGCGGTATGGTTGTGGCTGAAACAGGTTTAGCAATGACTGACAGAACAAAAGCGATTATCTCGTTTGCTCTGTGTGGTTTCGCTAACTTGTCATCAATCGCGATTCTGCTTGGTGGTTTAGGTGCAATGGCTCCTAACCGTCGTCATGATTTAGCTACTATGGGTATTCGTGCGGTTATCGCTGGCTCTTTAGCTAACTTAATGAGTGCGACACTTGCTGGTCTGTTCTTAGCTATCTAAGTCAATGAACGGCAGTAGGGGGAAACCCCACTAACTGGGTCCTGACCATGCAGGGCAGGACCTAAGTTAATTCAACCATTTTCCAGTAGTGCCAGTAGTGATTCCTGTAGTGAATAGTATCTCCAATTGAAAGACACAGAATGCAACTGAGGTGTAGCTGTTATTCTGTCTTAAATGTCGCGGGAACACGGTTAAGTTAATTAATCGTAATGCAGAAGTCGCGACTTTGTTCACAATTAAGAATTTTGTGTTTGTGATTTTACGCTAGATTATTGAGATTTTATTTAATCTAGGTAGAATGCGAGCGCCACAAAAAGAACGCTACCCTCGATGGTAGTAAACAAGATAAATGGGGTTGATGATGAAAAACGTTAAAACTTTAGCTTTAGCTGCTACAGCAGTAGCTGCAATCTCTGGCAACGCATTTGCCGCTGATCGTACAGACCTTCACGGTAGCGATTATAAATGGTACCAATTCAATTATATGTATGCTTTGAAGGAAAAACCACGTTCGCCAGATGCTCATTCAGGTCATGATTACCTAGAAATGGAGTTTGGCGGTCGTTCAGGTATTTTTGATCTTTATGGTTATGTAGATCTATTTAACCCAACAGAAAGAGACTCAAGCGATAAATCAAACTCTGATAAAATGTTCATGAAATTTGCTCCTCGTGTATCAATTGATGCATTGACTGGCAAAGATTTATCTTTTGGTCCTGTAAAGGAAGTTTACTTCTCTACTCTATTTAACTGGGGTGGTGGACATGGTGACTTTAATCCTAATGCTTCTTTCTGGGGTGTTGGTGCTGATGTTGAAATCCCTTGGTTAGGCAAAACAGGTATGAACCTGTACGGTCTTTATGATTTGAATAAAAAAGATTGGAATGGTTATCAATTCTCAGCTAACTGGTTCAAACCTTTTTACTTCTTCGATAACAAGAGCTTCCTATCTTTCCAAGGTTATGTTGATTATCAATTTGGCGCAGATAAAGAGTACCATGGTGGAGAGCAAGCAACTAATGGCGGTGCAACATTCTTAGGCCTATATTGGCACTCAGATCGCTATGCTCTTGGTTATGGTTTAAAAGCATATAAAGAAGTCTATTTAATTCCAGATACTGATGGTTTTGAGTCTAGTGGTATCAGTCACTATTTCTCAGCTACTTACAAGTTCTAATTTCTTGTAATACTAGTTGCTTGTTGGAGCCGCATTATGCGGCTCCATCTTTGTTTTACCATGAGTCTTTATCTAAGCCTATTAGGCTAACAAGTGGGTTTATATAAAGGTTTGTGTTTTTCTCGCGCTAAAATGGATTTTTCGCGGAAAAGTAGGAGCAAGATTTTATTCGTATCCTCTCTTCCGGTCTTCAAGGATTCAAGTCGTGGTCACTTATAAGTTATTTTTTTAAGTGTCAGGATGCCTATTGCTCTTTATGACTTAGGCAAGATTGAATACCTACAACAAGGTAGTTTGTACAAGCAAATTACTCGGCACCGCCTGAAGGCCCGGCCATAAAAATAATCAAAATAATGCCACCTCTTAAGCGTTGCTTTTATGCGACTGATTTCTATTCATTTAATTTTTATTTTGGAGAGCTATTATGACTGATTTAAAAAAAGCAGCACAACGCGCCATCGAGTTAATGGACTTAACGACTTTGAATGATGACGACACAGATCAAAAAGTGATCGACCTGTGCCACAAAGCGAAAACGGCTGCAGGCAATACTGCCGCTATCTGCATTTACCCTCGTTTCATCCCGATTGCACGTAAGACTCTCGATGAAATCGGTGCTGAAGATATTCAAATCGCCACAGTGACTAACTTCCCCCATGGCAACGATGACATCGCTATTGCCGTGCTAGAAACCCGTGCTGCCGTTGCCTATGGTGCAGACGAAGTTGACGTGGTATTCCCATACCGCGCACTGATGGAAGGCAATGAAACCATTGGTTTTGAATTAGTTAAAGCCTGTAAAGAAGCTTGTGGTGAAGTCTTGTTAAAAGTCATCATCGAATCTGGCGTGTTAGCCGATCCTGCGCTTATCCGCCGTGCATCTGAACTTTCAATCGATGCGGGTGCCGACTTTATTAAAACTTCTACCGGTAAAGTGCCTGTAAACGCCACACTCGAAGCGGCTGAAATCATGTTAACTGTGATCAGCGAGAAGAATACCCAAGTAGGCTTCAAGCCTGCTGGTGGCGTGCGTGATGCAGCTCAAGCAGCTGAGTTCCTCGGTGTTGCTGAGCGTATTTTAGGTGCTGACTGGGTTTCACCACGTACCTTTAGATTTGGTGCTTCAAGCCTCTTAAACAGCTTGCTGCACACATTAGAACTGGCAGATGCGCCTAAGCCGACTCAAGGCTATTAATCGCAAACTATCGCTGATTAATACTATCTGCGTATAGCGAGCCTAATTAAGTGTGACCTAAATCTATTTGGTAAACTCAAAACTTCGATAGTATGAACTTGTAATATTGCTACAGTTTTGATGTTTCATTGCAAAGATAAGCACTAGCGACAGAGTTGTTAGTGCCTATCTTGGAGGCAGTATCATGTTTCTAGCTCAAGAGATTATTCGTAAAAAACGTAATGGTTTAGCGCTAAGTTCCGAAGAAATACAGTTCTTTGTTCAAGGTATCACTACCAACTCCGTATCTGAAGGTCAGATCGCCGCATTAGGCATGGCGGTGTATTTTAATGACATGAATATGGATGAAAGAATCGCTTTAACGACAGCGATGCGTGATTCTGGCACTGTGCTTAATTGGCAATCATTGGGACTCAACGGTCCTGTCATCGACAAACACAGCACTGGCGGTGTGGGCGATGTGATTAGTCTCATGCTTGGCCCTATGGCTGCGGCTTGTGGCGGTTATGTGCCTATGATTTCTGGGCGCGGCCTAGGTCATACGGGCGGTACACTCGATAAGTTTGATGCCATTCCGGGTTACCAAACTGAGCCTTCAAGTGAATTGTTCCGCAAAGTGGTTAAAGACGTCGGTGTGGCGATTATTGGCCAAACGGGCGATCTTGTTCCTGCCGATAAACGCTTCTATTCTATCCGCGATAATACCGCCACAGTTGAATCCATTTCCCTCATCACAGCATCGATTCTGTCTAAGAAATTAGCCTGTAATTTAGATGCGCTGGCGATGGACGTGAAAGTTGGTAGCGGCGCCTTTATGCCAACCTATGAGGCATCGGAAGAATTAGCTCGCAGTATCGCCGCCGTTGCAAATGGCGCGGGTACGAAAACGACGGCTTTGCTTACCGATATGAATCAAGTGCTTGCATCTTGTGCTGGTAATGCAGTTGAAGTGAAAGAAGCCATCGACTTTTTAACGGGGGCTTACCGTAATCCGCGTTTATATGAAGTCACTATGGGTCTTTGCGCTGAGATGCTGCTTCTGGGCGGTCTTGCAAGCAATGAAGCCGACGCTCGCGCTAAACTGAATCGTGTGCTCGATAATGGTCGCGCTGCAGAACTCTTTGGCAAGATGGTGTCGGGTCTTGGTGGTCCAGTCGATTTTGTTGAAAACTACAGTAAATACCTACCGCAATCACAAATTATTCGTCCAGTTTTTGCCGATACGCAAGGTTATGCCTATAGCATGGATACCCGTGAATTAGGTTTAGCGGTTGTGACCTTAGGTGGCGGCCGCCGTAAGCCCGGTGATGCACTAGACTATAGTGTTGGCTTAACTCAAGTGTGTGCTTTAGGCGATAAAGTAGATTCATCGACTCCGATTGCCATTATCCATGCACAGTCTGAAACTGCCTTCGCGGAAGCTGAACTTGCGGTGAAAAAAGCGATTCACATTGGTGAAACTGCTCCAGAAAAAACACCTGAGATCTATGCCTATATTCGTGCAGCGGATCTTTAAGGAAGAATTATGAAACGTACCATTATTATGATGTTGGACTCCTTTGGAGTCGGTGCTTCTGCTGATGCAGCAAGCTTTGGTGATGTCGGTTCCGATACTTTTGGTCATATTGCTAAAGCATGCGCCGAAGGCAAAGCCGATATTGGCCGTGAAGGTCCGCTGAAATTACCTAACTTAGCGCGCTTAGGTTTGGGTCACGCGGCGATGGAAAGCACGGGCGCCTTTGCCCCAGGTTTTGGCGATAATGTTGAGCTGATTGGTGCTTATGGTCATGCGCAAGAGTTAAGTTCGGGTAAAGATACGCCGAGCGGTCACTGGGAGATGGCGGGCGTGCCCGTACTCTTCGAGTGGGGTTATTTCAGCGAACATCAAAATTCTTTCCCTAAAGAACTGACGGATAAGATCTTGGCCCGTGCGGGTCTGGACGGTTTCTTAGGTAATTGTCATGCTTCTGGCACAACTATTTTAGAAGAGTTAGGCGAAGAGCACATGCGTTCTGGCATGCCTATTTTCTATACCTCAGCCGATTCTGTGTTCCAAATCGCTTGTCATGAAGAAACTTTCGGTTTAGAAAATCTCTATCGTCTTTGCGAGATAACCCGTGAAGAGTTAGAGCCTTACAACATAGGTCGTGTCATTGCCCGTCCATTTGATGGTACTGGCCCAAGTGACTTTGCCCGTACCGGCAATCGTAAGGATTATTCGCTCGCGCCACCGGCAAAAACCGTATTAGACAAGCTGAAAGAGGCTGGCGGTGAAGTAGTGAGTGTGGGCAAGATTGCCGACATTTATGCTTACTGTGGTATCACTAAAAAAGTGAAGGCGAACGGCTTAGAAGCACTTTTCGATGCGACCTTAACCGAAGTTAAATCTGCGGGTGATAACACGATAGTGTTTACTAACTTCGTTGATTTCGACTCTCACTATGGTCATCGCCGTGATGTTGCTGGCTACGCCAAAGGGCTGGAATATTTCGATGCCCGTTTACCTGAAATGCTCGCATTATTGGGTGAAGACGATCTGCTGATTTTAACGGCGGATCACGGCTGCGATCCAACATGGCAAGGCACAGATCATACCCGTGAATATGTGCCAGTATTAGCTTTTGGCGCTGGATTGAAAGCCGGTTCTCTGGGGCGTCGTAATAGCTTTGCCGATATCGGCCAATCTATTGCGAGCCACTTTAAGCTTGAACCTATGGCCTATGGCGAATCGTTCCTTTAGGCAAATAAGCATTTATTTCGATTTGGCGGCTGACATTTGCCGCCAGTAAACAAAGACTTAAGTCTTAATAAAATAAACAGGGGTTATTTCGATGGCAACACCACACATTAATGCTGTAGAGGGCGCATTCGCTGAGACAATGCTGTTTCCAGGCGATCCATTACGTGCAAAATATATTGCTGAAACATTCTTAGAAAATGTTGAGCAAGTGACTGATGTTCGAAACATGCTAGGTTTTACTGGTACTTACAAAGGTAAGCGTATTTCAGTTATGGGTTCTGGCATGGGTATTCCTTCATGCTCTATCTATGCAACTGAATTAATTCGTGATTACGGCGTTAAGAACCTGATCCGTGTGGGTACTTGTGGTGCGATCAGCACTGACGTTAAAGTACGTGACGTGATCATCGGTATGGGTGCATGTACTGACTCAGCGGTTAACCGTTTACGTTTTAAAGGCCAAGATTTCGCTGCTATCGCTAACTATGAGCTGATGAATGCGGTTATCGAATCTGCGAAAGTTCGTGGTACTAAAATTCGCGTAGGTAACATTTTCTCTGCGGACCTGTTCTACACTCCTGATCCACAAATGTTTGACGTGATGGAGAAGATGGGCGTATTAGGCGTAGAAATGGAAGCGGCTGGTTTGTACGGCGTTGCCCATGAGTTTGGTGCGCGTGCCCTGTGCGTTGTGACTGTATCTGATCACATCCGCACCGGTGAAAAGACGTCTGCAGAAGAACGTCAAACCACATTCAATGACATGATTATCATGACATTAGAAGCGGCGATTACACTGTAACGGTTATTGTGTAAGAGTGTGCTACTGAAAAAAGGGTTCGCAATGCGAACCTTTTTTTATGTCAATTTTTAGCGGCTTTTCTCTAGAAATTACGATTAACCTGTGGAATCTGTGTCGAGGTCGCTTGGTTCACTAGGGGTTTTTGGTGTTGAGGGTTCGGCTACCACGGCTGTTGCTTTCGTCGCCTGTTTTACTCGGCGGACACTTTTCACTTTAGGTTTAACCTTTACAGGTGTTGCTTGTTCCGCATTATTTATCGCGTTTTCAACTTGGTTGCTCGTTTCTAGCGTTAACGATTTTTCTGACGTTTTTTCGACCTTAGTTTGCACGCCTTTCTGAGTGAGCTTATCAACACGGGTCTCTGTCACTGCTTTTGGTGCCTTAGTGGATTTAGCCGCTTTTTCTTGTGGATTATCTGTGGTCGACACCGCTTGATCTTCGGTTAGTTCTTGCGCCAAACCATCATTAACACTTTCTGATGGATCTTCTGCTGATGAGCGTTTCTTAGGTTTTTTCGGCGCTTGACGCAGCTTAACCCTAAAGCGGCGGCGGTCAAAATCGGCGCGTTTGAAAGACAAAGAGCGCGAAAGCAACATACCTATCAAGCCTGCAACCAGCAGCATGATTTGTTGTTGTTCCATGTTTAAATTGTGGGCCTCTTTGATTTCGTTGAAAAACAGCTTGGTATCGAGCCTGACTTCGACATAACCTAGATTTTTCCCTTCTTGGATCACGGGCTCTACATAGGGAGGATATTTGCTTAGTAGCAAATTCATTTCTTCCGAGTCAGGATCGACAACATCCTTAGTGATGCTTTGGGCGAAGGATAACCGCATGCCTTGGTCGCTGAAGATAGCCGCAGACATCACCTTAGGATCTTCGACTAAAGCGCTGGCGAGCCATTGCAACTGCTCATCATTTTGCAGTTGTAGTGCGGGCGCGGCTCCATAGGCGGTTTGCTGCACCAGTAATCTGGCCATCTTTTGAGTTTGGGACTTTAGAAGCAGCTGACCTTGTAGTAGGCTTGTCTGCCACAATTGCACTAAGCCTAATATCAAGGCGAAGGCGGCGGCAATTTGGATCAGTCTACTGATTTTATGACTTTTCTTTAGCCCTTTAAGATATAACACTTTGACCCTTAAAATGTAGAGCGCTTGCCTAATCATAATTGATTCTGAGTGAGCCCGATAGTTGGAGAATTTAAGTCCGATGGAAAGCTTGAACCAAGATGCGCTTTTTTTGTGGTTAGTCTCTGACCATTCCCCAAGGTTTGAACGCCAAGGGCAAGTGTTTGAACGTTATCAAGAGTCAGCATATCCCGCTGGTGTTTCACGTGTGCGAATTATTTATCAAGATGCCGTGGTAGAGGGCGCAATATCGGCCTGGATTGCGGCATTGTCTTCGTCTGATGTTATCGGTATTTCACATATCGAACGCCAAGTCGGCTTACATTGTATTGAGTTGGCATTAGTGAATGTGCCTTCTCAGGCGCAGCTGGCGGCGTTTCCTCAGTCTTTGGCTGAACTGCATGTCATCAATTTTGATTTACCTCGTTTGAACCATCCCGGCTTATTAGTGATGGACATGGACTCCACGGCGATTCAGATTGAATGTATTGATGAATTAGCGGCCATGGCGGGTGTTGGCGAGCGCGTGGCGGCGATTACTGAACGTGCTATGCAAGGCGAGCTAGATTTTGAGCAGAGTCTGCGTCAGCGCGTAGCACAGCTTAAGGGCGCCGATGCCAGTATTATCACGACCTTGTGCGACAACTTGCCTTTAATGCCTGGGCTTGAGTCCATGCTGTTAGAACTTAAATCCCATGGCTGGCGTTTAGTGGTGGCATCTGGCGGCTTTACGCCTTTTGTGGGTCATTTAAAACAGCTTCTAAGCTTAGATGCGGCCTTTGCTAATGAGTTAGTCATCACTGATGACAAACTCGCGGGTGAAGTGACGGGTAAAGTCGTGGATGCGCAGTTTAAGGCGGATGTGGTTGAGCGTTGCAGTGAGCAGTGGGGCATTCCAAAAGGTCAAAGCGTCGCTATCGGCGATGGCGCCAATGATATCCCTATGGTGATGGCGGCGGATTTTGGTATTGCTTTCCATGCCAAACCTAAGCTGGCAGCCGCGGCGGATGCCAATATTCGCCACCTCGACCTGCGCGTTTTACCTTATCTGTTGCAAATCTAGGTTATTCATTTATTTGAAATTTGAGCCGAGATGAAAGCCTAAGTCAGGGCTGAGTTAGAGTAATGACTCTTGTCTTTTATTGATGAGCTGGTAGTTTAGGGAGATTGATAAACTACCAGTGACTCATTTTGACTCAGCTCGCTCAAGGCTCAACATCACCCATTTCACAGTCTTCAATCTTTCTGCCGTACCGCGATGGCCAACTGCATCTACGTCAGTTATTACCGTCGGTGCCTGATTTTTCTAAGACGCCTATTCTCATGCTCCATGGCGCCATGTCTAACGGTCGGGTGTTCTATAGCCAAAGTGGCCGTGGCCTAGGTTGTTTTTTGGCTAAGGCGGGATTTGTGGTGTATGTGTTGGATACCGCTGGCAGAGGGCTCAGTTTGCCGAAAATCGATCGGGATTTTACCTTAGGGCAAGGTGAAGTGATCCGCGAGCAATTACCTTTAGCGCAGCAGGCGATTCTCGAGTTACATCAAAAAGCCTGCCAAGAACAGGCGGCTAAGCTTGATTGCAAAATCGTGCCGCCTTCGCAGTTGCATTGGTGCGCCCATTCATGGGGCGGGGTGTTAATGGCGAGCAGTCTGGCCCGTTATCCTGAGTTACAACAAAGTGTTCGTTCATTGCTGACCTTCGGTAGCAAGCGGACGATTCGGGTTAAATCCTTCAAAAAGTGGTTAATGGTTGATGTTTTTTGGAATCGTTTAGCGCCAGGTTTAGCTATGGGCCAAGGTTACCTTGCTGCCGACAAGTTGCGCATCGGTATGGACAATGAAAGCCGCGCCTCATTAGTTCAAAGTATCGATTGGGTGCGAGGAGATTGGCTCGATCACGACGATGGATTTGATTATGCGAAAGCGGCAACATTCGCTAATTGGCCACCAGCTTGGTTTATCTCAGGGCAGAGCGATACTGTGTTTGGGCATCCAGAAGATGTGGCTGATATGGTCGCAGAGTGCGGCTTTAAACGGGTGAAATCAACGCTTCTTTCTAAAGATAATGGTTTTAAACATGATTATGGTCATGCCGATATGCTGACGCATATAGATGCTAGCAGTGATCATTTTCCTAAGATTAGGGATTGGTATTTAAGTTTTGATCTGGCGGTATTAAACAATTAAGACTGTTTTTTATGGATTGCAGGGTATCTTAGTTCAACCTCTTGGGTGATATCTAACAGTTCACCGACACCAATTATCCGCCATAACTGTTCTTCTAATTGTTTAGCTTTATGGTTTGCATGAATATTAATGTATTCCAATTCGCGACGCAGGTAACTCATGTCTGGCTTCTCAGTCGCACCTCGGTAAACGCGTAGGGCGAGGAATCGGCCTAACGCTTTGCTCTGATTGATAAAGGTTATCTGAGCATCCACATCACCGACTTCTGTGGCTGAAGTGCATTTCAAAAAGATTTTGCCACGAGATTGACGTATCAACTGGACAAACACTTCAATGAAATCCATATCTTGCAGGGGTTTCATCTGGCGAATAGGTTCGAGGATATCCCGCTTAAAGAATCCATCCTTTAGCAGCGGTGCTAAATTATATTGCAGAGTATCTGACGTGCCAGCGGCAAAAATATCGCTGATCTCATCCTGTTGTGTACCTACGCCTAAACACGCGACATGGGCCGATTTTGTCGTTTTTTCAACAAAGTAGGGCACAGAATGCAAATCATGCATCAAAATATTTTTTAAACCATCGGCAAGTTCATTCGCTTCACTATTGTTTTCAGTCAGTTGTTCTAACTTTTCCTTATTATGGGCAATCAGTTTATTTAAAAACTCGACCCCCACATGGGGTGTATGGCCCATGACTGCGGTTAAATGCAGTGTTACACCATTCTTACGGGTTCGCACTAAACGGTAAGGGAGATTATCTAACTGTGTTTTACCCGCAATGGTTTGTAGTTTAGGGAAGCTTAACAGTAGCGGTTTATTCGATGAGAAATCTGTCGGATTGTCTAAGGTTAATTGCATGCCACGGCTAGAGATATCTAAAGTAATGCCCGTGGCTTTTAGCTTGTCTTGCGTCACGTTGACTAAGGTTTTAAAGGCGAAACGAGCCTCTTGGCGTCGCTCGCTAAACTGCATGGATACTAACTTAATTTGATTGGCGGTTAATCGTTGTTGACCAAAGGTTTTAAGGGCATTGGCATTACTGTTGTCTTGCCAGGCTTTGTAATGCCCTCTGGCATCTTCATTGCTGATATCGATGAGCTGCAGTAAATGACTAAACTGCGATAACTGCTGTTCGACCAGTGGGCTGAATTTAGCCTCATCGCCCGGCAGGGTTGCGCGGCGATAGCCCTTATCATGATAAATTTTATCTTGGGTAACTTTAAAGATCCGCCAACTAGGTTTGGTCGATGCAAAGCCTAGGAATAAAGGCATCATGCCCTTAGCTTTAAGCTCCGCTAAGGTGGCAGAGTAAAAATATAAGCAGCCTTGGGCATTATAGGTAAAGCTAAAAAATAGCCCGTGGTCGGGATTTTCTGGATGACTCAGCAGTGCCGATACTCGGCTTGGGGTCAGCATGGCTGGTAATTGGCTGACATCATTTTCA
The DNA here is from genome assembly GCF_019655335.1 of Shewanella hafniensis. GTDB lineage: Bacteria > Pseudomonadota > Gammaproteobacteria > Enterobacterales > Shewanellaceae > Shewanella > Shewanella hafniensis. Next base: position 20,275 of record NZ_BPFD01000001.1, on the reverse strand, counting down.
TCTTGAAAGTAATGCACTATCTGCTGGTTATCACGGCTGAGCAGCATGTGACTCAAACCTTGGGTTTGAGTATTGAAATACAAAGGTAAGTGGGGCAGGTGGGGTAAATAATGGCGTTCAAATCCGAGTCCTGTTGCACTCACTATCACATCATTGACATCGACCTTGTAACGCAGTTTATAGCCGCGGATTAAATTACCGAGCATTTCACTTAAGGCTTCGCTGCCACCAAGGCGTTTGAGCCTTAGCCAAATATATTCGCCATTGGTTTGGCTATCGACAATCTGATAATCCACGCCGAGCTGGAGATCGGGATAGTAAAACTCTTCACTGAGTTCCAGTAACTTAACTTTGAGTTGTTGGTCGAGATCGAAGGGATGATTGGCGGCTAGGCGAATACGGGCACCGCCAATAGATAAATCTGCCGTGATCCCAGGTACTTCACCTCGACCGGATTGTGATGCCGCAATGCGAATACTGTAATTCATCCGCTCCTCAGCGCGGTTGAAATAACTGCCCAATACTACGCCTGGCACCATAAAAGGTTCTGGCTCGGCGGCTTCAACCTGAGTCACACCTTGGCGTAATTTTACCCGACGCTGTTGATGGGCATTGAGCACATATTCATACACACCTAAGGTATATTGGTTGCGAAACAGTGACATGGCCTCATGCATACTGCTTTTGGCTGGCTCATCTAAAAAATGTCGCTGTTGACCTAACATGACTTCAGTACAAGGAAGCTCTGATTTATCCCTGAGATCGATAATTCGGGTGCAAGGCGAAGCCAAACGACTCAATTCCATTTTCACAAGAAAACGGGTCGAATTGGTTTCATCTATCGTCAGCTGCTGAAAAATCTCTTGGAAGTTAGGTTCCATGAGCAATGGCTTGAGCTGTTCGATGAGTGCACTGTGGTTATCTAAACTCATGTAGGGTTCTTTTCTAATGCTGATTTTATGCCGTGCTGTGTTAGTCTTATGTCGGCAGTATTCATCGTTACTTAAATTGATTTTATACAGATTTTAATAAGTTATGGCAAAGAATAAAACAGCGTACGTATGTAATGAGTGTGGACAAGACTTTCCCCGTTGGCAAGGTCAATGTAGTGCTTGTCAGGAATGGAATACGATTACTGAGGTCAGGCTTGGTGCGGCTTCTCCTGGGCGCAGCACTAAGTTTGTCGGTTACGCTGGTGCGAGCAGCAATGAAGTGAAGACATTAGATCAAATCGATCTCAATGCTCTGCCGCGAATATTGAGTCATTTCGGGGAGTTAGACCGAGTGCTCGGTGGCGGAATCGTGCCAGGTTCTGCCATTTTGATCGGCGGTCATCCAGGCGCGGGTAAGAGTACGCTTTTATTGCAAACCTTGTGTCATCTGGCCGAGCAAATGCCTGCACTCTATGTCACAGGTGAAGAATCCTTGCAGCAAGTGGCGATGCGCGCCCATCGTCTTGGTTTACCAACTAATAAACTGCGGATGTTGTCTGAAACCAGCGTTGAACAAATTTGCGAAGTGGCCCTCAAAGAATTACCAAAGGTCATAGTGGTTGATTCGATTCAAGTGATGCACATGAGCGATGTGGCATCGAGCCCAGGCAGTGTGTCGCAAGTACGTGAATCCGCCTCTTACTTAACGCGTTTTGCGAAGGAAAATGGTATTGCCGTGATCATGGTCGGCCATGTGACTAAAGATGGTAGTCTGGCAGGGCCTAAGGTATTGGAGCATTGTATTGACTGCTCTGTGATGTTCGAAGGCGATAGCGATAGCCGCTACCGCACCTTGCGTTCCCACAAAAACCGTTTCGGTGCGATCAACGAGTTAGGCGTATTTGCCATGACAGAGCGCGGCTTAAAAGAAGTCGCCAATCCTTCGGCAATTTTCCTTTCCCGTGGTGAAGAGGAATCTTCTGGCTCGCTTGTTATGGTGGTCTGGGAAGGCACGCGGCCGCTACTGGTGGAACTGCAAGTGTTGGTGGATAACTCGGCCATGTCTAACCCGCGCCGCGTAGCTGTGGGGATGGATGCTAACCGTTTAGCTATGTTGCTTGCTGTGATGCACCGCCACGGCGGTTTACAGATGTCGGATCAGGATGTGTTTGTGAACGTGGTGGGCGGCGTGAAAGTGACAGAAACCAGTGCCGACTTAACGTTACTCTTGGCTATGGTATCGAGTTTTCGCGGTGATATTTTGCCGAGCGATTTAGTGGCCTTTGGTGAAGTGGGGCTATCGGGTGAAATTCGGCCTGTACCCAATGGCCAAGAGCGATTAATCGAAGCCGCTAAGCATGGTTTTAAGCGCGCCATTGTGCCTAAGGCCAATGTGCCGAAAAAGCCTCCTGCGGGAATGGAAGTCGTGGGTGTGTCTAAGTTATCCGAAGCGCTAGAAGCGATTTAGCATCAAATGCTCGCGAGTGAGATTAATGCCAGCAAGCAAAACAGCGCCATTAGGCGCTGTTTGTGTTTATGAGCGAGTGTTTTAATCTGTGATATTGTGTTTTTCGATAAACAACATGAGTTCGCGATTCAGCAAGGAAGCATCGCCTAAGTTAAGCTCCACCATACGTTTTAGGTGGCTGATACTGTCGACGTCGATAAAGTTACACTTCAAGCCTAATTGGGCATTTTTTTGATGGACCAACTCAGTTTCCATACGGATCTCGATGTCAGATTCAGGCAAGATAAAACTGAGGGTAATTGCATCACCCGAGTGGATAAAATTTTGCGGCTCTTCGACCAAAGCGCCATTTAGACTCAAATCGAGAATGGTCGTCTCCCACTGTGCAACACCTTGTTGTAGATGTGCATTCGTGGCAAATAGAATCCGCGAAAACTTGCGCCTTTCGTCCATACCCAATCCTTTTTCTTTCATAGTCAGCTAAGTGTAGTCCCATCAGTGTCCCTAAGCATATGTCATATTGATGTGACTGTAAAAGCAGAGCAATTTTTTGTTCAATAAAGCTACCGAGATCGCATATTTAACCTTTCACGCATATGCAAATATGAAAAAGTATGAATAATTCACGTAAGTAAAATAAGAGAAATTGAAAATGACTTATAGTGTGCTCGTTGTCGATGATGAAGCGGTTATTCGTGCGCGATTGAAGGGATATTTTGAAAAGGAAGGTTATCGCGTCGTTGAAGCTGCCGATGGCGAGCAAATGTGGTACGAATTTAATCGCCAACATATCGATTTGATCATGCTAGATATCAATTTGCCCGGTGTCGATGGTTTGAGCCTGACCCGTGAGCTGCGCAGTCGCTCCCATGTGGGCATCATTCTGGTGTCTGGGCGGGATGAATCTATCGACAAAATCGTTGGTCTCGAAATGGGCGCCGATGATTATGTGACTAAACCTTTCGAACTGAGGGAGTTGCTGGTTAGGGTAAAAAACCTTCTGTGGCGGATTTCCCTTGTGAAGCAAGCTGAGTTGGCGGTCGCCGAAGAATTATCTCAACCGGACGATGTGATCAGTTTCGAAGGTTATCAACTCGAACTTAACAGTCGCAAATTACGCCATGGCGATGCGTTGATCAAACTCACCAAAGCGGAATTCGAGCTACTGGCAGCATTTGCCCTGCATCCGCAGCAAGTCTTATCCCGCGAGCGTTTAATGCAGCAAACCAGCCACCGTAATCTGGATGTCAATGACAGAACGATCGATGTGATCATTCGCCGTCTTCGCAATAAACTCGACACTGAATTGTTTGTCACTATTCATGGTGAAGGCTATTTATTTGCCGCTAAAGTGGACGATTAATGGAGTTAGGTCGCACTTGGTACAGAGGGTAAAAGTCGGCTTCAGCTAGGCTGAAATCTAATTGGGACAAAGTGTTAGAGGATGATGTTCGCTTGATGATCGCTGGGCCTATATCGCCAAATGCCTTAGCGCCTTCGAGTTGTTTCACTGTTACATCAATGGCGAGTTTTCCCTGTAACACGACTAAATCATCATTGCTGTAGATGACTTTTTCCCGTTTTAGCCCACGCAAAATGGCGGGGGACAAGTAACTGCTCACTAGCTTGACTCTGTTACTTAATCCCTTTTGTTTCAAAGTACTAATGGCGGCTTCAATCGCCACTGCGCTGCCGAGAATATAATCTGGCTGCTGAGCTTTAAGCAGTATCTGCAACTGGTCACGATACAAATTGCGATTATTATCGGCGTGCTGAATGGCACTAATCTTGACTTGGCTCCCTTCAAGCGCCTGACGTATACCTTGCTCAACTAAATCTGTGCCACCTACGTTTTCTGGTCCGGCCAAGAGTGCCAAATTTGCCGTTTGATGCGGATGTTGTGATGCTGCATCGGCTTTGATGAAGTTACCCGCCAGTAACCCCATTTGATACCAGTTCACGCCAATATGGGTTTGGACTCGGTCGCTATTGAGTTTATTGACTAGAGCTAACACGGGTTTAGTGAGCTGTGTTGTAAATTGGGCGAGTAAATCTGGGCTTACTGAGCCAAGCAAGATGGCATCATAGTCGCCTTGCATACAGCTTTGGAGCTGGGCCAGTTGTTTATCTTTATGGTAATAACTGCCTGCTTCGAAGAGATCGAGTGAGACGCCAAGGGTTTTGGCATGTTGGATCAGTCCATAATCAATGCCAATCCAGTAGGCATCTTTAAGGTGTGGAACTAGGGCGCAGATCCGCCAAGGCTTTTGAGCTTTTGTCAGCGGTAAGTAGTTTAATGTTTGGGATTGCTGGATTTTGACATTGAATGGCGTGCGCTGCTCTAATGGCCAAGTGAGGGTTTCACTTGTCGCATAGCCTGAAAACACGAGGCCAAATGTGGCGAGTGTGAACATGGCGAGTGAGAGCAATTGTTGCCAATATTTTCGCATCATCCCGTATTATCCGCTAAGCATAATCTTGGATGGCATTGTAACAGTTTAAGGAAGATGTGTGGCTCCTTTATCTTTATCGCGAACCAGTTTAACCGGTCGATTAATGCTCGCCTTCAGTGTGTTAGGCGTATTGCTGATGCTGCTTGTTAGCTTAGGTAGCTTGAGTCTACATTGGCTAAAACAGGCCGATAGTTACTTGTACGAAGAGTCACTCCCCGCATCCCAAGCGGCGAGGCAGCTAGTGCAAGCTTCTAATGCCTTGTCCGATGGTGTGCAGCAGTTAGGGCGGGTAGAAGATGAGCGTCAACGGGAGTTTATTGGTCGTAAACTGAGCCTTGAAAGTGTCAATATGTTTAATGGCATCAAAACCTTAACCACATTGGATGTTAACGAAGGCCAAAATCTTAACCAGCTGGCCGAACAAATCATCAGCCAATTAACCTCACTTGGCAAAAGTGTGGGTAGGCGTTTGACCATGGGCGATGAACTGCAGCTTAAGGCCCATGATTTGTCCATCGCCGCAGGACATGCCTCCGAATTACTTCAATCTGAGCTCGCCGTCGTGAATTCTGCCATCTTGGCGAAGTTGAGTCAGGCCTATCCTGATATGGCAGGGGCGAAGCGCAGCGGCCGATTGCTCGACGATGTGATTGAGGGCGAACTTGATATTCAAGAGCAGCTCAATCGTGCGCTTAAGTTAGTTCATCAAATTGCCTTGTTAAGTCAGTTATTTGAATCCTCCGAATTGCAGTCAGAATTACAATTAAGTGTGCCGAATTTACTGGCGACGTTTGCAAGCACGAATCCTTCCCCGAGTTTTACGCTTCCTGATCCTGAGACTGCCACAGCAATGGACAGGGCGCTTGCCCATAAGACGGATTCAGCGCCTGCTTCGAGTGAAATCAATATCGATTTGATGGCACTCGAAAATGTGCCCGAGATAATTCGCGATCCGGGGCGTTTGCAGGCGTTAAAAACCGAATTAGCAGTGTTAGCGCACACACCACAAATCATTAAATTACAGCGGGAATTAAGCCAAACACTGCAGCAGCAACAGCGTCAGCAGCAAGAGTTAGCCGAAAAACTCTATGGACTTAATACGCTGGTGGATAGAGCTCTAAATCAACAGCAACAACAGGCTGAATTAGCACGTAGTGATTATCTACACCAATTGTCCCTTGCTAGGCTTGGGCTTTGGGGCACAGGTGCCTTGATGTTTGTGGTGATTGGCTTTGTGATCTATCGAGTGATTTATCGCGGTATCGCCCTTAGGTTAAATCAGGCGACCGAAGCCATGTCCCGCTTGAGTTTAGGTGACACGGACGTGAGTTTAGAGGCCCACGGGGATGATGAACTGACTGCGATGGCAAATGCTATCGAAGCCTTCAAGCGTAAAACTGCCCATAATCTTAAATTACAGGCTGATTTACGTCAGGTGGCAGATGAGTTGACCGAGCATAAAAAGGCGTTGGAGCAAACGGTTGCTGCCCGTACGCAGGAGCTGGCCGATACCAATAATCGCCTCGATGCCGAAGCCAAGGGCCATGCTAAAGCAAGGCAAATAGCTGAAGAGGCGAGTCAGGCAAAATCCCAATTCCTTGCGACCATGAGCCACGAAATTCGTACGCCTCTCAATGGTTTACTCGGTACATTAACTTTGCTCGGTCACAGTGAACTACCGCCAGCGCAGCAGCAAATGTTAGCGCTATCGCAATATAGCGGCACTTTATTACAAACCGTGTTGAACGACATTTTGGATTTTTCGCGTCTTGAACAAGGGAAACTCAGCCACGAGCCAAGGCCAACCGATATCAATACCTTGCTCGATGAAGTGCTGGCAATCATGGTTGCGGGTGCAAATTTAGCTGGGCTCAGCCTCAAAATGAACAAGCCTAAGCTACCAAACTGCATCAATATCGATGGGCCTAAGTTGCGCCAAGTATTGTTCAACCTAATCGGCAATGGCATTAAATTTACGCAAGAGGGCTGCGTGACGCTAACTGTTAGTCTGCAAGGCACCCAATTGTCCTTTGTCGTACAGGACACGGGCGTTGGTATTGTGCCTGCGGCACTTGATAAACTTTTTGTGCCCTACAGTGCTTTACCTAATCAAGGTCGCAGTCGCGGCACGGGTTTAGGGCTCGCTATTTGTAAGCAATTGGTTGAGTTAATGGATGCTAGCGGCCGCGGGATTTGGGTTAAAAGTCAGCCAGGAAAAGGCAGTGAGTTTGGTTTTGAACTCGCCTTTAATGAATGCGATATGACCAATACCCAAGCGGTAAAAGAGAGGGTGTTAGTGCCTGCTCGCCAAGTGATGGTGGTAGAAGACAATAAAGTGAATGCTATGGTGGCGCAGGGATTTTTAGCGCACTTAGGTCACAAGTCAGTGCTTGCTGTCAGTTGCCAGCAGGCGCTTGAATTTGTTGAGTCTAGCGGCGTGGCTTTCGATGCTGTGATGCTGGATATTCAGCTCAGTGATGGCTCTGGAATTGATTTATTGCCGCAGTTAAAAATGTTGATCGCCAACCCTAATGTGAAGTTTGCCGCCTTTACCGCCCAAATGCAGAGCGAGGATTTACAGCATTACCGCGAGGTAGGATTTGATGCTGTATTGGCTAAGCCTCTAAGTCTACAAACCCTTACAGAATGGCTTGGCGTTGCGGTTTCTCCCTTGTCGGCATCCATTTCATCATCGACCGTGAATGACCTGTTGTCTGCGCCGCCTCAAGTCACAACGGAAGCTAAGATTGCAACGACAATAGCGGATGTCGATGATGAGCCGTTATTAGATCTCAAGCAGTTAGCGCAGGATAAGGACGTACTCGGCAGCGAAGCTATGATGTCTATGCTCGATCTTTTTAGTGATTCGAGTCGTGAGCAGCTTGCCAAACTGTCTCTAGCTAATCCCAAGGAAGAGGTAGCCAAATTGCTGCACGGGCTTAAGGGCAGCAGTGCCAGTATGGGATTGATAGCGTTAGCTAAATTATGTAAGGAGTTAGAGCTGGCGCTAAAAGCCAGTGCAAATAAAGACAGTGTAGATAAAGCCAGTGCAAATAACGCGTTGGAGCTTAGTGAATTTCAACGCCTTGAGTCTTGCTGGCAGGCATCCATTGCCGCCTTGAGCCAATGGTTAGCTGCACAAAACGACTGAACTTGCCTGCTCATAAACCCACCTGCTCATCAACCTATTGGATAGCATTAGTCTAAAGATAAGTCGCTCTAGAACGTTTAGCTAATCACCGCCACAGCGGGTTCAAGCTGTGCGATATCTTGCTTCACCCACGCTAAGGTGAGTGTGGCAACGGCACTATAAAAACCGTTTTTGTCGCATTGAGTGAGTTGGTTAATAAATTTTGCTAACCAAGAGTCGATGCAGGTTTGCAAAAAGCTTAATTGGACACTGTCTTCACTGTAACAACATAAGTGCGCCATATAGGCGAGCATCACGGCCAAATGGTCGGCGGGCTCTGGGAAATGACTCTGCACCTGCAGTTTGCTCTGGTGTAAAAATTCACTCATTTGCTGATGTTGCTGACCAAATAGCAGCGGTTCATCTTCACCACTTAAATACAGGCTAGCGTAGGGTGAAGCGCTGTGTTTGGTGCCAACGAGAAATAAGCCGCAGTAATCCGCCGCGAGTTCGAGTAACGTCTCATCATCTTTTATCCCATTGAGCGTGCTGCGAATTTTATCCACTGACTGAGTGAAATTAGCCTCTAGGCTAAGCTGTTCCCAGAATTGCTGCGCCGCTTCGCTGGTGAGTTCTTTAAGTCTTTGCTCGTCAACTTCGCGGGCGAACAGTGATGATAACAGCTGATAAACCAAGGCTCTGGCGTGGTTGATATCGACTTGACTCATAGTATATTCCTCAACACGCCCTAGTTTTGGCGCTAAGATTGGATGCTGAGACGCGCCGCGTTTGGCGCATCCAGCGTTTCGGTTTTAAGGTTAGATTTCGACTTCGATCGGGCCATCGAAGGAGCTGACCTTAGGTACTTTGCCTTGGTATTTTTCAAACTCGACTAAGCAAGTATAGGCTGAGCAAGCTTGGGCAAGTTTAGAGGTGCCTATGTCTAAAGTGAGAGTGTTAGGATCGCCATAACTACACAGGGCGCCGACTTCAGATCCCCCTTCAACGCTGCCATCTTTGCCCACAGGCCCATACCATGCGCCTTCGTGAATCCGCACAATACCAGTAGGGAAGTTGTCCGATACCACTGCACCCGCCAACAGTTGGCCACGGTCGTTAAAGACTCGCACTATATCGCCATCTTTTATGCCGCGCGCTTTTGCGTCGACAGGGCTGATATACACAGGCTCACGGCCATTGACTGCGTAGGTCTCGCGGTATTCTCGCGACTCACACATTTGCGAGTGTAAGCGTTTGTCTGGGTGGCATGACTGCAACCAAATCGGATGCTTGTCAGAGCCAGGGCCGCCATGGCTACGCTCGGTTTTCTCCATCCAAGTTGGGTGACCTTTACAGTCATCGTAACCGAATTGATCAATCTTACGGCTAAAGATTTCAATCAAACCTGAAGGCGTGCCTAGTGGATTGATTTCAGGATCGTTTCTAAAGTCTGCATGGCGCGTCCAGACTTCACCGTCACCAAAATGCACATAACCTTGTTTCCAGAAAGTCGCAAAGTCAGGCATCTCAAACTTGCCCGCGTTGGCGGCTTTACATTCGTTATAGAGGGTTTCTAACCACTCCATTTCGCCCATGTTACGGGTGTATTCCTTCTCTTTACCAAGTACGGCGGCAAAGCGAGTGAAGATTTCAAAATCCGACAAGCTATCAAACAGTGGCTCAACCATCTTTTGCATGGCTAAAATACCGCGGTTAGCATAGGCGCCGTACACGTCGATATCGTTGCGCTCATAGGTAGTACAAGCGGGTAGTACGATATCCGAGAAGCGGCAAGTTGCCGTCCAGTTCACATCGACAGTGACCACACACTCAAGCTTATGGAAGGCTTGCTTCATACGGTTTCTGTCTTGGTGATGGTTCCAAGGATTATTACCCGAGAAAATCATCATCTTGATATCGGGGTAAACCACTTTCGAGCCGTTAGCATCAATGGTTTTGCCGGGTTCAAGAATCGCATCAATCCAGCGGGCAACCGGAATCGTGCTGCTCGCGCCCTTGAAGTCTGAGCTATCAAAGAGTGGCTTTTGATTTTCGTCCAAGTTACGGGGGAAAGCACCTGGCGCCGCGGCACCCGATGAAGGCACCCCGATACTCGAGTAGTGATGACCATAGCTGATGCCACCACCGGGTAGACCGATTTGGCCGATCATGGTCGCCAGTACCGCCGCCATCCAATAGGGTTGTTCGCCGTGTTGCTGGCGCTGGATGCACCAACCCATCATGAACTGAGTGCGGCCCTTGACTAAGGTTTTGGCTAAATCGCGGATAACATGGGCTTCAACACCACAGATAGGCGCGGCCCATTCTGGGGTTTTGGCTACGCCATCTTTAGTACCCATCACATAGGGCACAAACTCTTCAAAACCTAAGCTGTAGCCTTGGATAAATTTATCGTCGTAGAGCTTTTTGCTGATCATCTCGTGGGCGATGGCCAGCATTAAAGTCACGTCTGTCTGTGGGTTAACGTAGAGTTGCTCACAGCCCAAATAGGCTTGGGTCTTAGTCACCACAGGGTCGATACTGATGACGCGGATCTTGCCTTGCTTCACTTTCTCTTTTAACTGCGCAAGATAAGCAAAAGATTCATGGGTTTCCGCATTCCAACCCACTTGCAGGTTCTTGTACGGATCGTTCGACCACAGCACGATAGTGTCGCTGTGTTCTAAGATCAGCGGCCATGAAGTGCCTTGGGCATACACTTCGGTTGAACCTAACACATAGGGCAGAATCGTTTGGCCTGCACCTGTGGAGTAGTCGCCGATTTTCTTCACATAGTTGCCGTGCATCCCCACCGCGCGTTGCATATGACTCGTGCTGGAATGCAGTTGACCCGTGGCGCGCCAACCGGTTTGCCCCGCATGCAGACCCGATGGACCGTATTGGGTTTGGACCTCATCCAATGAATGCTTAAACAGTGTTAATGCCTTGTCCCACGTTACACGAACAAAGCGGAAATCACCTCGTTGATGGGTATTACTCTTATGACCTTTGAGTAAAAAATCTAAGCGCACCATAGGGTAACGTACACGCGATGGATTGTAGACCATGCCGCGGATGCCGTTAATCATATCCGTTGGATACTTATCTAAGTCGAAGGGTTTCACTTCGGCAATGACGCCGTTTTTGCGCTTCATTTTAAAGGCGCCGAAGTGTGAACCTGTGGTTAGCCATTCGTCTTCATTGATGCCCGCTTTGGCTAAGGCATTTAAGGGCGCTAACACAGAGCTGCCACCTAAGACAACGAAAGAGGATGAGGCGATACCCTTTAAAAAGTCTCTTCTGTTCATGGTATTACTCCCGAATTAGTGCTCTTTTTTCACAAAAGTTGACGAATGTTCCTGCAGATATTTCTGCACTAGTGCTTGGGTGTCTTGGTCCATATTCACGAAGGCCAACATGCCTTGGAACATTCCCGGCCAAGTATTGGCGTCAAAGTGCGCCTCATCGGGTTGGGTATGGCAAACACTGCAGCTGGAGCGGAAGGTATCGCGGGCATAACCCCAAAGTGGTTGCAGCTCGGTCAGCAGATAATCCTTATCGGTCCAGATTTGCGCTTCGATACGCTGCCATTTAAGGCCTGTCATAGGATCTTCTTTTTCTTCAAAGGTTTGTATAACACCTTCGGTTTCGGCTGCGTCTTTGGTTAACTGTGCCGACAGAATGTTCACACCAAAGTCCATGTAGATCACGCGGCCAGCACCAATCTTTTTACGCCAGCCATCGATGCCGATCTTGATGCGTTTGCCTTGGGTTTCGAGCACTTTGACTTTCGTTGCTACGTTGAGCGTGCCTGCTTCCACATCGCCTTTATCAGTGAAGAATAAGGGTTTAGTCAGGGCGCTATAGTAAGTTTGATTCGTTTCAACTGAGCTAACACCCGATCCGACTTCTGCAATCAGTTCTGGTGCGCGGGCAGTGCCCATTTCCGGTAAATGGTGAGCAATACCTTTATGGCAATCGATACAGCTTTGGTCGATTTCTGCGGCGCGTTTCATCTGTTTTTGTGCCAGCGGTGACATGGCTTCCCATTTCATCGAGTTGTAGTTGTGGCAGTTTTTGCAGGCTAAGGAGTTGTCGCGGTCGAAACGTTTCCATTCACGGCTCGCCATTTCTAAGCGTTTGGCTTCGAATTTTTCAGGGGTGTTGACTGTGTTAAATAACCAGCCCCAGACATCGTGCGAGGCTTCCATCTTACGGGCGATTTTACGGCTCCAATTATGGGGCACGTGGCAATCGGGGCAGGTGGCGCGAACGCCAGAGTGATTCGACCAATGCACAGTTTCCTGCAGCTCTTGGTAGGGTTTGCTTTCCATACTGTGGCAGCTAATACAAAAAGCTTCGGTATTGGTGGCTTCGAGTGCAGTGTTAAATCCGCCCCAGAAGATGATACCCATGATAAAAGCGCTGATACTGACGGCGCCTAAGGTCAGCGCTTTGGTGGGTTTGTTCAGTGTGCGCCAGAGGTTGGTTAACCACTTCATAATCGCGTCCTCAAAAAGTAACTATATGTTAAATAGATATAAATTAGTGGCCGACAACGCCGCCGAAGGCTTGGATCATCCAAATGATGAAGCCGTAAATACTGATCCCTGCGATAGTGAGCGCGGGGAAGAGTAAAAAGATGATGAACCCGAGCGCTTTTAATTCATTTTTGCGCGTGGATTTCTCTGATGTAGGTGTTTGTATGTTTGGCTTTGTCATTGGGGTCGACTCCGATCGAAAGCGATTTTTGATATGAGCACTATAAAGGGGAGATGTGAATGGACTTGCTCGCTGTGATGAATGGGGTTTGACAATATATGAAAGATTATGAAAACTTTATTGTGGGCGTAAGTTAAGCCCTGCTCTGGCACAATTCGGCGGTGATTAATGTGAGTTCAATAGGCCGTGATGTCATCGCTTAGGATGTTTTTTTGAACAACTGATTTCGGCTTTTGTCGCTAATTTTTTATCGAAGTGTAGGGGATGTCTTAGCTATCTTTGGGAGATTCCAGTATCATCCGCGGCCAACAACGGCTGCGTCTACATGATTAATGGCTTGTTAATCATCGCGAAGCATCACTGCTTGCAGATCATGGATTTTTCCCACAGTAGGAAAATGATGTGGATCTCTCACCCAAGTCTGATGGATTTGGGGCTCTAATCTGCCGCAGCCAGCGTCGCCAATTGCGTTTTAGGTAATTGGTACCGACCCCATTTTAAGAGATCACAAGGTATAACAACATTATGTCTGAGCAATTGAGTTCAACAGCCGTACCCTCTGGTTCGTTTCTGGACCGTTATTTTTGTGTTCAACAACGTGGCAGCACAGTTCGCCAAGAAGTGATTGCGGGATTAACGACTTTCCTCGCTATGGTCTACTCAGTGATTGTGGTGCCTAACATGTTAGGCCAAGCGGGATTTGATCCCGGCGCCGTGTTTATCGCCACCTGTTTAATTGCATCATTTGGTTCTTTGCTCATGGGTTTATGGGCAAACTTACCTATGGCGATTGGCTGCGCGATTTCGCTCACAGCCTTTACGGCCTTTAGCTTAGTGCTAGGTCAGGGCATGTCGATTCCGGTCACCTTAGGCGCGATTTTCCTAATGGGCGTGACGTTTACACTTGTGAGCGTGACAGGTGTTCGTCAGTGGGTATTGGCTAATTTACCTAAGGGCATAGCCCACGGTACAGGCATAGGTATCGGCTTGTTTTTACTTTTGATTGCGACTAACAGTGTGCAGTTGATTGTGGCCAATAGCGCAGGCTTACCGGTGAAGTTGGGCGATATTAACAGCTTGCCTGTTATTGCGACCGTTATAGGTTTAGCGGCAACTATCGGTTTAGAGCGCCGCGGTGTACCTGGCGGTATTCTGTTGGTGATTATCGCGTTATCTGTATTTGGTTTAATATTCGATCCGAGCGTGAAATACCAAGGCTTATTCGCCTTCCCCGATTTCACCTCTGAGCATTCGCTCATAGGCCAACTCGATATTATGGGCGCCTTTAATCCTGTGGTCTTGCCTATCGTATTAGCGTTAGTGATGACGGCGATTTTCGATGCGACTGGCACTATCCGTGCTGTGGCTGGGCAAGCGAATTTACTCGATAAAGACGACAATATTGTCGGCGGCGGTAAAGCCTTAACTTCAGACTCAGTCAGCAGTATGGTGGCGGGTTTAGTGGGCGGCGCACCAGCGGCAGTGTATATCGAGTCGGCGGCGGGTACGGCGGCGGGCGGTAAGACAGGTTTAACGGCGACTATCGTTGGCGTACTGTTTTTATTGATGATGTTTTTAGCGCCATTAAGCTACTTAGTGCCTGCCTATGCAACAGCGCCTGCTTTAATGTATGTGGGTTTGTTGATGCTGAGTAATGTGGCGAAACTCGACTTTGACGATAAAGTTGATGCCATGTCGGGCTTAACTTGCGCAGTGTTTATCATCTTAAGTTGTAATATCGTTACCGGTATTATGCTAGGTTTTGTGACACTGGTGGTAGGCCGTATCTGTAGCGGTGAATGGCGCAAACTGAAAGTAGGCGTGCTCTCCATTACCTTAGGTTTAGTGGTGTTCTATATGGGTGGTTGGGCGATTTAAGCTAGGCAAACTGAGTGATTTTAACTGAGTTATTGTAAACAAAAGCGAGTGCAGTCCTAGGATTAGCACTCGCTTTGATTTTGTGTTCTGTACTCACAATAGGCCCGCAGTAAGTCTTTCCAAGTGACAATCCCAACCAATTTACCGTCCTCTAACACGGGCAGGCAGCCTATGTCGTTGTCTAACAAAATACGGGTTGCCGTGTCTAAATTGATGTGGGGCGCAACGGTCAGCGGATTACGAGTCATCACTTGATGCACACGTTTTTGCAGGGTTTCTAAGTCTCTTGCGGTTTCGGCGCTACTGCCCAAATTCGGGCTAATGGCACGCAGCAGATCCCGCTCCGATAACACGCCTTCAAGTTGATACTCATCGACGACCAACAAGTGATGAAAGTTCGCTTGGTCGAAGATTTCCTTCGCCACAGTTAATCGGTCGTCCATTTCAACCGTGACGACTCGGGTACTCATAATATCGGCGATAATGATCGGCATGATGATCCCCTGATAAGCTTGCGCATCCTAAGATGCGCTCTGTTAATGCGCTGCATTACAGTTACTTATAACAGAGTGGTGCAAGTTTAGCCAACACCCATTACAAAGTTTTAACGCAAAGATCTTAGGCCTCTGGCTCATCATCGGCTGTGATTGGCAACCGCTCCGATTCGGGCAAGTGCGCGCCTATGTAGCGTTGATACTTTTTGCCTTTTAGTTTGTGGGTGTCCACCAGCACTAAGCCATCGATACAATCGCCAAAGTCAGCGTCGATACCAAAGGCGAGAAACTTAACCCCATCAGCCTTACACAGCTCACCATATTGCTTATAGAGAGTAGGCACTGCAGCGCCCATACTCGCGAGCACTTGTTTGAGTTGTTTGAAATTACTCTGATAATCTTCGGAGAAATACAAATCATCTAACTTGGCTTTTTGGGATTTGGATAAACCAAAGGGCGACATGGAAACCGCCATCTGCTGCGCTGGCGCAAATTCTCGCGAGTAAAAGTGCACGAGCATTTCTCTGGCGCTGCCGGGCAGTTGATTACTGATAGACACTGGGCCAAATAGGTAGCGATATTCAGGGTGTTTGGCGAGATAAGCGCCTATGCCAAACCATAGATAATCTAAGCTGCGTTTGCCCCAATATTTAGGCTGCACAAAACTACGGCCAAGCTCTAAACCTTGCTTCACGAAGGGCATAAAGCTGTCGGCGTATTGAAACAGCGATTGGCTGTAGAGGGCGTTTTCGCCGTATTTTTCTAAGACTTTGTCGCCACTGGCAAAACGGTAGGCGCCGACAATTTCAAACTGCTCTTTATCCCACAGTACTAAGTGCTGGTAGTAGGAGTCGTATTTGTCGATATCGCGGCGTTTGCCCGAACCCTCACCCACGGCGCGAAAGGCGATTTCCCGCAGGCGGCCAATTTCCCGCATGATGGGATTACTGTCGTGGTGCTGGTATAGATAAATCAACTTGTTATCTTGCGTTTCCCCGAGCAGTTCGCATTGCTGCAGCGCCGCTTGCAGTTCACGGCGCGATTCAGGATGGGCGATAGCGTTCTGGGTGATAAACAGTGGATCTTTATCTTTTCCGATACGATACAAGTGATTTTTAAGCAGCTTTATCTTGGTCTTGAGCGGAAAGTCCATCGAGCGCACGGCTTCATTGGGAATTAGCTCGCCGATACGGATCGGCATATTGCGTTTTGCCTGCTTGAACATTTCCTTCACCAGCAGCAGTGTAGCAAGTGGCTTGTAAATCATAGATGCGCCGTAGAAGGTGGCAGAGTTTTTGGCATCTAAAAATATCGGCAGTAAGGGGGCATTACAGGAAATCGCCATCTTTAAAAAGCCAGAGTGCCACTGAGTATCACGCACGCCGTTAGGACGTAATCGCGAAACTTCGCCCGACGGGAAAATCAGCACAGCACCTTCGTTACGCAGGTGCTGGTGGATTTTTTCTAAATGCTGTTTCGGTGTGCCGCCCGTCATATTGCGCACTGGCAGTAAGATTGAGTGCAGCGGTTCCAGCGCCATTAATAGTTCGTTGGCGACCACTTTGATATCGGGGCGAATTTCGCTGATAAGTTTGATCAGCGCTAAGGCATCGAGGGAACCTATGGGATGGTTGGCGAATATCACCACTCGGCCTTCGCAGGGAATGTTTTCAATCTCGTTGGCGGGCACAGTAAAGCTAAAGTCGAAACTCGCCAGCACTTGCTCGACAAAGTCCACGCCCTGTAAATAGGCATATTGATTGGCGATATCGTTGCATTGTTTTTCATTGAGCAGGTAACGCAGCATGGCCTTGGCGGGTTGAGCGAGCCAAGGTTTGTCGTTGATCGACGGCAGATTCTGTTCAACCACATTATCAACGGTAAAAATCATACGATTCGCCTTTATCGCAGCACTCTGCATAGCATGATTGTTATGGCTAAGGCCGCTGTTTAGTGACTGTTCATTGTGTGTCACAGTGTTATCTGATTGATTAATATTATTTATTTTGTTCATAGTATTAGGCAACATCCCTTGGGCGAGTTTCGCCGGTATTTGTGTTTGGCATTGGCTGCGCTACCGTTTTTTGTTGTTGGCTTTTGTGCGTCTCATGCGGCTGTTGCACTAACGCTATGCTGCTGAGAATATCGAGATTGAGTATCTGTTCATTCCAGCGGCACAGCTGTAATTCACCGCTTAAGGTTTCTGTGATTAAGCTGCAGTTTTCGACCCAGTCACCGTCGTTGGCGTAGATGATCTGCCGTTGCTCAGGCGTACTTTGGGGCGTGCAGTATTGTGCTGCCCTTGGGTGAGTTGAGAGTTCCGGCTGATGGATATGGCCGCAGATCACGCCGTCAACATCGAAATGCTGGGCATAGTTGAGCACCGCTTGGCGATAATGTCCGATAGCGGCTTGAGCCTTACCCACTTTGGATTTGATGTAACTTGCCAGTGACCAATAGGGATAACCTAAACGTTCCCGTAAGCTGTGGAGATTGCGATTAAGGAACAGCAATAAGTCATATAAATGGTCGCCCAATATGGCGTAGAAGCGACCGACACACACATCGGCATCAAACTGATCCCCGTGGAGCATCAACAATTTATGGCCGCCAATTCCGTGGTGAATATGTTGGCGGGCAATTTTGATATTCCACAGGCTTAGCTCGGCATAGGGTTTAATCAGTTCGTCGTGGTTGCCCGGCAGATAGATCACTTGGGTGCCGTTTTGTGCCAGCTCTATAAATTTTTGTAGCACCTTATTGTGGCTATCGGGCCAATGCAGTTTACGTTTCAGCGCCCATAAATCGACAATATCGCCGACCAAATACAAGTGCTGGCAACGCACGGTTTCAAGCAAACTGAGCAGGTAGTCGGCCTTGCAATCTTTACAACCTAAATGGATATCCGATAGCCAGAGGGCGTTAACTGTGATGCTTGGTGTCTGGGGTGATGCCGTCTGGTTTGAAGTTAATGCGGATGGGGTAAAAGAAGCTGAATTGAAACGATTTGAGGGTGTTGGTGGTGATGTCGGAGCTGATGTAGGTGTTTGCGTCGAGCGGTTAAAGATAGGAGGTGAAAGGCTAGGGTCATTTATCTGTCCCTGCGCTGTTGTTTCAAATTCCTTGAAATTAAATCCTGTCATCTCGTATTCACCCTATTAGGCTGTTAACGAATATGAGCTTAGTGAGGGGCTTTGACTGAATGATGAAGTTTAGATGACATGCAGATGACAACAAGGTGGATTAGCCTAGACTGAACCTGCAAGATTCACATCAGGATGTAATTAGAACCGACAGTTAGTTTGCAGCATGAATTGTCATTGTTTCCCCTGTGACTCGCCGCCCTTGCATTTAACAACAAGCGTCCCTGCAATAAAAATGGACACCCTAAATAAAAATGGACACCCAGCCTAAATAGCGCAGTTGTTAACCTCCGACTATGCTTGGGTTAAGCATTAAACAAGGAGGTTTGTATGCCGCGCCCTCGCAGAACTCAGATAAGTGTTGAAGACACGCCTTATTACCATTGCTGTAGTCGCGTTGTGCGGCGTGCGTTTTTGTGTGGTGATGATGCCTATTCGGGAAAAAATTATGACCATCGCCGCGCTTGGGTAGAATTGCAATAAAAATGGACACCCAGCCTAAATAGCGCAGTTGTTAACCTCCGACTATGCTTGGGTTAAGCATTAAACAAGGAGGTTTGTATGCCGCGCCCTCGCAGAACTCAAATTAGTCTTGAAGATACGCCCTATTACCATTGCTGTAGCCGCGTTGTTCGGCGTGCGTTTTTGTGTGGCGATGATACCTATTCTGGAAAAAACTATGACCATCGCCGTGGTTGGGTTGAGTCACTACTGTTTGAACTTGAAGCCGTTTTTGCCATTGATGTGGCAGCCTTTGCGGTGATGTCGAATCATCTGCATGTGGTCCTGCGGGTCGATATCGACAGTGCAAATTGTTGGACTGACCGCGAAGTACTTGAGCAATGGCATAAGCTGTTTAAAGGTGATGAGTTAACGCAAAAATTCGCCAAAGGTGAGTTAGTTGAAGCTCACGAGGTCAACCGATTAAGGCATTCAATCGCAATTTACCGCAGCCGATTATGCGATATTTCATGGTTTATGCGCTGCCTTAATGAACCGATAGCAAGACAAGCAAATCAAGAAGATAACTGTACTGGTCGTTTTTGGGAAGGACGCTTTAAAGCCCAAGCCTTACTCGATGAAGCCGCTGTGTTAACCTGTATGGCCTACGTTGATTTGAATCCGATTAGAGCCCAAATAGCGGATACGCCAGAACAATCCGACCATACCAGTATTCAGCTGCGCATTCGGGCCGCATTAAAAGGTGAGCAACCTAAAAATCTACTGCCTTTTATCGGTAATGAGCGCGAGAACCAGCCCAAAGGCATTGCGTTTTCCTTAACGGATTATCTCGAATTAGTGGATGATACAGGCCGATTCATCCGCAATGATAAACGTGGGACTATCAGTGTAAATAGCGCTAAGTTACTGGCAAGATTAAATATCCCACATGACAATTGGCTCAAGCTTACCACTGAGTTTGGCAAGCTATTTCATGGTCCGGTGGGTACGCTGCAAGCACTCACTGATTACTGTGAACATCTAGAAAAGCGACGACGGCACTTTGCCGCAAGCTGTCAGCACTTTCACAGCAACTAACTGTAATACTGCTTAACCAAACCAATCACTGCCCATTTGTTTTATTGGGTGGGTTAGTATGTCATAAATACACCATTTTTTAATGAGTTAGCTCATTTTTATGCCTTAGCTTGAGCCCTTCAACTTTTGATGACTCTCATTTAAGCAATTTTAGCTCGTACAAGTTGTAGATAAACCAAAAGTGCATTATGTTGCTGATCTAAAATGGATGGCCAGATTTTTAGATAAACCAAAAGTGCATTATGTTGTTGATCTAAAATGGATGGCCAGATTTTTTTAGTCGAGTTTGAAGCGCAAGTTGAAAGCAGTGATGGAAATGAAGAGTTGTTTGTCAGTGAGAAGGGGGGAAACTCGAGTTCCTTTGCGACGACCATGATTCGCACCAAAGCGGGTGAACAATTTGAGTGGTCGGCGACGGGTCGAAGTGGCGTGTCACTGGCACAATTATCGGCCGCCAATGATCTCGCCTTTTCCTTTCGACGAGCCGCGTCTCGGTTGGTAGAAATGGGTGGAAAG